>JAFEGO010000009.1 GCA_018239845.1 Verrucomicrobiota bacterium | reverse complement strand
GTGCTGCCCGAGCAAAAAACACTGCGATAAAAATAGAAAGCCGGTCGGCTTTTAACCGACCGGCCTGTCTAACTGAGCGCGCGGGCGCTTACTTGATGGACAGCGCGTCGTCCTTGATGGTGAAAGTCACCTCGGTGCCTTCGGCGATGTCGCCAGCGATCAGGCCGCGGGCGAGCTTCGTCTCGATGTGCCGCTGCAGGAAGCGCTTCAGCGGACGGGCGCCGAAGACGGGATCGTAGCCCTTCTCGGCGACCCACTCGTGAGCCTTCTTGTCGAGCGACACGGTCACGCGACGGTCGGCCAGACGCTTGTTCAGGTCGGCCAGCAGGAGGTCCACGATGGTCGTGATTTCCTCCAGCGTGAGCGGTTTGAAGAGGATCGTCTCGTCGATGCGGTTGAGGAACTCCGGCCTGAACGACTTGCGCAGTTCCGCCATCACACTCTCCCGCACGCTCTCCGGGATCGTACCGCCAGTCACGCCCTCGAGGAGGTAGCGCGAGCCGAGGTTCGACGTCATGATGATGACCGTGTTCTTGAAGTCCACGGTGCGGCCCTGCGAATCGGTGATGCGGCCGTCATCGAGCACCTGGAGGAGCACGTTGAACACATCCGGGTGCGCCTTCTCGATCTCGTCGAAGAGGATCACGGCGTAGGGCTTGCGGCGCACGGCCTCGGTGAGCTGGCCGCCCTCGTCGTAGCCGACGTAGCCGGGGGGCGCGCCGATCAGGCGCGCGACGCTGTGCTTCTCCATGTACTCGGACATGTCGATGCGCACGAGCGCAGCCTCGGTGTCGAAGAGGGTTTCGGCGAGGGTCTTGGCGAGCTCGGTCTTGCCGACACCCGTCGGCCCGAGGAACAGGAAGCTGCCGACGGGCCGGCGCGGGTCCTTGATGCCGCTGCGCGCGCGCAGGATGGCCTCGGTGACGAGAGAGACGGCCTCGCTCTGGCCGACGACGCGCTCGTGCAGAACTTCCTCGAGGCGGAGCAGTTTTTCCTTCTCACCCTCGACAAGGCGCGTGACGGGCACGCCGCTCCACTTGGCGACGACCTCGGCGATCTCCTCCTCAGAGACCTCTTCCTTAAACAGCGTAGTCTGCTCCGCGCCTTTCTTCTCCTGGCGCTTCAGCTCGGCTTCGAGCTGCGGGAGCTTGCCGTGGCGCAGCTCGGCGACCTTGTTGAGGTCGTAGGCGCGCTCGGCCTTTTCCATTTCGAGGCGCGTGGCCTCGATCTCCTCGCGGAGCTTGCGGGTCTTCTGGACGGCGGCCTTTTCCTTCTCCCAGTGCAGGCGGATGCCCTTGGCCTTTTCACGGGCCTCGGCGAGTTCCTGCCGGAGGGACTCGAGCCGGCGCTTGCTGGCGTCGTCCTTCTCCTTGGCGAGCGCGGTCTCCTCGATCTCGAGGCGCAGGACCTTGCGCGTGAGCTCGTCGAGCTCCTGCGGCATCGAGTCCATCTCGGTGCGGATCATGGCGCAGGCCTCGTCGACGAGGTCGATGGCCTTGTCGGGGAGGAAGCGGTCGGAAATGTAGCGGTTGGAGAGCGTGACGGCGCTGACGAGCGCGTTGTCCTGGATGCGCACGCCGTGGTGCAGCTCGAAGCGCTCCTTCAGGCCGCGCAAAATCGAGATGGCGTCCTCGACCGTGGGCTGGTCCACGAGCACGGGCTGGAAGCGGCGCTCGAGGGCAGCGTCCTTCTCGATGTGCTGGCGGTACTCGTCGAGCGTGGTCGCACCGATACAGTGCAACTCGCCGCGGGCGAGCATGGGCTTGAGTAAATTGCCCGCGTCCATCGCGCCCTCGGTCTTGCCGGCGCCGACGATGGTGTGGAGCTCGTCGATGAAGAGAATGATGCGGCCCTCGCCCTGCTTCACTTCATTGAGCACGGCCTTGAGGCGCTCTTCGAATTCGCCGCGGTACTTGGCGCCGGCGACGAGCGCGCCCATGTCGAGGGCGAAGATCGTGCGGTCCTTGAGGCCCTCGGGCACGTCGCCGCGCAGGATGCGCTGGGCGAGGCCCTCGACGATGGCGGTCTTGCCGACGCCGGGCTCGCCGATGAGCACGGGGTTGTTCTTCGTCTTGCGGGAAAGAATGCGGATGGTGCGGCGGATCTCGTCATCGCGACCGATGACGGGGTCCATCTTGCCCTTGCGGGCCTGCGCCACGAGATCGACGCCATACTTCTCGAGCGCGGCGTAGGTGGCCTCGGGGTTGTCGGTCGTCACGCGCTGGTTGCCGCGGACCTCCTTGAGGACCTTGAGAATCTTGGCGCGGTCGAGGTCGAAGCTCTTAAAGAGCTTCTTCAGGGCGTCGGGCTTGGCGACGTCGATCAGGCCGAGCAGCAGGTGCTCGACGGAGACGAAATCGTCGTTGAGCGACTTGGCCTCGGACTCGGCGCGGGTGAGCACGTCGTTGACGGCTTGGGTGACGTAAACCTTGGAGGTGTCGACGCTGCCGGTGACCTTGGGCAGGCGCTCCAGTTCGCGGTCAACCGCGAGCTGCACGGCTCCGGACGTGATACCGAGCTTGTCGAGCAGGCCGGGCACGACGCCGTTTTCCTGGGTGATGAGCGCGGAGAGCAGGTGCCACGTATCCACCTCGTTGTGATTGAGGCGACGGGCGGTGTTTTGCGCGTCAGTGACAGCCTGGCGCGACATTTGGGTGAGCTTGGCAAAATCCATATGGCTCCTTCTTCGCAAGGTTTGCGCCAATCCGGATCTGTCAAATTTGCCCCGTAAGCCCGTGGCGGACGCGACCGGGCGCGCCAGACTGCGCCAGCCCGGTGGCACAAAGTGCGCCAAGCTGGCCAATCAGCCTTACGGGCCGCTCAGGGCCCGGAAATCTCATACACCTCGACAATGGCCACGCCCGGCTCGGCGGGCTGGGAGGGCAGCGACTCGAAGGGCTGCACAATCACCGTGTACGCACCCGGTTTCAGATCGAGCAAGACGGCGGGTTCGACGGGTTTGCCCGGCGCGTAGCCGGTGGCCTGGATCTGCTGCTCCCGCACCGTATCCGCCTGGCCGCGGGTGGTGAGGACTTCGCCATCCACGGTCGTGGTCGGCGGATCCCAGTCGTCGTTCTGCAGGAGCAGGTTGCCCTGGGCATCGTAAAGCGAGATGATCGGGTCGGCCATGGCGCCGCTCACGCCCTTGTCCGTCAGCGAAGGCCCGAGGGCGCGCACGAGGATGCGCTTCGTCTGCGTGGCGTCGCCCACCACCACGAAGCCGCCGATCATCAGCTTGGTCGAGTCGGCGTAGCCGCGGGTCGAAAGGTTGACGACCCGGGTGGGGCTCGCGCTGCCGACCTCCGCATCGTAGGCCTCGACCAGGCCGATGCCGACCGTGCTGTTCGCGCCGTAAACATTCACGGTGTAGAGCCCGGGATCGAGCGTGGCGAGCAGGGCGGCATCACGGCTGCCGCTCGTCAGGGCGGTGGCGCCCACCTGACTCGTCGCCGCCACGATGGCAGTGGCGCTGGCGGGGGCGACCTGGGTGCCCCAGTTGTCGTTGGTGCCGACGATGGTGTTGGCCGCGCCACCGGTGCCCATACGGTAAACCGTCATCACCGGATCGCCGAGCGTGCCGCTCACACCCAGGGAAGCGAGACCCGGACCGATGGCCCGCAGCAGCATCGTGCGCGGCGCGGTGCCCTGCACCACGAAGCCGGCGATCAGCGTCTGGTCGCCCGTGCCGACGTAGGCGCGGGTGGATACGTTGACCAGCGTGCCGGTGTAGGTCGGCGCGGCGAGCGCGCGATAGTTGGCGACCTCAAAGGCGTTGCGGTCGATGGTGAGGGCGTTGCTCGTCTCACCCGTCTGGCCGACCGGGATGCCGACCGGCACATTGATCTCCGGCTCCGACGCGGTGACATCGGGATTGGAGTAATACGCCACGGTCGTGCCCGGCGCATAGGCCATGATCGTGCGGTACTGCTGGCCGTTTTTCCCGGTGAAACGGTAGCCGTAGCTATAGGAATAGGCGCCGTCGTTGGCGCCCGTCGTGCCGCTGTCACCGCGCGCGTGTGCGCAGCCAAGCGTGTGGCCCAGCTCGTGCGAGACGACGTGCGAGGAAGCGATGTAGCTGTAGCCCACAGTCGCGAAGGCGAAGAGCGGGTTGGTCGCGTCATTGGGCTTTTGGAGGATGTAGGCGATGCCGATCGTGGTCGTGGCATCCTGGCGGTTGACCGCGAGACATACGAGGTCGGCGCCGAGCTGGTCGCGGAGCGCGTGGATCTCGTCCATGCTGCCATCGCTGGTCTTGCGCAGAGCGGTGAGGGAATTGGCGATCCAGTTGGCAGAGGCGGTGGTGCTGTCGTCATCCGCGAGCGTCGTCTCGGTCGTGCCGACGAGCTTTACGCGGGCCGCGCAGTTGCTGCGCTGGAGGTCGCTGTTCATCGTGGCGATGCCGAGGTCCATCATCGCCTGCGCGGCCTGGGTGCTGCCCGCCGCCTGGCGGGCGGCCGAGGTGTAGGCCATCAGCACGCGGACCTCGACGCCGGCGGCGCCGGCCATCGCTCCCGTGACAGGAGCCGAGGCGAACACGTCGCCCGCTACGGCGCCCTGGGTCTGCGGAGTGACGGAGGTTTTTGCGGCCTTGGCCGCAGCAAGCGCGGTGAGCGCATCGCCATCGAGCACAGGGGCGAGGCTGCCGCCGCAGCCGGGCAGCTGCGCGGGATCGACCTGGAAAAACTGCGTGGCTCCGCCGGCAGCGCTGCGGAGCGTGTAGCGGTTGAGCTGGTTGTCCTCGATCATCGCCTGCAGCACGCCGGCGTTGTAGGCGAAGATCGCGCGGCTGCCGGGCATGCCCTCGAGGTGGCCGACGCTGGTGTAGCGGTCGGGGCCGGAGAGTGTGCTCTGCTCGATCACCACCGGCAGTACGCCGCCGTCGGGCAACGGCACATCAACCCGCCCCTGCCCGCCCATGCGCCAGAACGGCGAGCGCTTGCCCGCCAGCAACGCTTGGTTGAGCGCGACGTAGTGAATCGCCTTGGTCGGCGCGGTCGTGCGCGCCTCGATGGCCGGGGCATTCGCCGGCGCCGGCACAAAGGCAAACAGCGCGCGACCCGCGGCTTGGGGCAAAGTCTTCTCCGCCGCCGGAGCGACCGCGGGAGCGGCCGGGGTCGTCACCACCCCGCCCGGCCCGGGTGTCGCGGTGACGGGGCGGGACGGATTCTTACGCAGCAAAAACGCTCCTCCCCCGAGCAGGAGAAAAGCCACGACGAGTGGCAGCCAACGGGTCAACCAAGGGCGCTGAGGCGAAGAGGCCATGGAGGGAAGTTGGCCTGTGACCCGGACTTGGCAACTCCGGTTCCCCGCGAACCAGCTGCGTTAGGGCGTCTTACCCGGCGCCGGCGCTTCCTGCACGCAGCGAAACCCGAGGTGGTTGCTGCCCGTATCGGGTGCACCCTTGCCGCGCGAGCCCACCACGTAGCGCGAGCAATACAGCGCGGTGCACAGAAACGAGCCGCCCCGCTGCACGCGCTTCGCCTGCCCCGGCTCCTGCGGATCAAAACTCATCTCGCGCGCGGGTCCGTGGGGATTGCGGACGACACCCGGCACCGCCGCGACCTCGCGCGCATACTCGTCGGGCCGGTACCAATCGGCGCACCACTCCCAGACGTTGCCCGCCATGTCGTGGAGACCGTAGCCATTGGTTTTGAAACTTCCCACCGGCGCCGCGCCGACGAACCCGTCCGCCGCCGCATTGTGCCAGGGAAAGTCGCCCTGCCAGATGTTGGCCGCCCACTTGCCGCCGGGCTTGAGCTCGTTGCCCCACGGGTAGTTCATGCCCGTCAGGCCGCCCCGCGCGGCGAACTCCCACTCCGCCTCCGTCGGCAGGCGCTTGCCCGCCCAGCGCGCGTAGGCCGCCGCATCCTCGTAGGCCACCTGCACAACCGGCAGTTTTTCCTTCCCGCGCAAATCGCTCGCCGGCCCCTCCGGATGACGCCAGTTCGCCCCCGGTACGTAGCGCCACCACTGCAGGGCATTGTCGAGCGGCACGCGCCCGTCCGTCGGCGTGAACACCGCCCCGCCCGGCACCAGCAGTTCCTTCGGCACACCCGGAAAATCCTCCGCCCGCGGCGTGCGCTCCGCGACCGTCACGTAACCTGTCGCCGCGACAAACTTCGCAAACGCCTCGTTGGTCACCTCCGTCGCGTCCATCCAAAATCCATCGACCGCCACCCGGTGGACCGGCCGCGCGTCATCGACCGTATCGAGTCCGCCGCAGACTTCCTGCGTCGCCGCGGCGGCCCCCATGGAAAACTCGCCGCCCGGGATCCACACCATGCCGGCCGGGGCCGCCCCGGCGGGCCGCGCCGTCAGCTCCACCGTCGGCGCATACTCCGCCGCCTTCCCCGCCGTGGCGCCGGCCACGCCGGCCAGCAGCCAGCCCGCGCCGCAGAGCAGGCGTTTGATCAGGCTAGTCCGGGCGGTCAGTTTCATAGTGAAGGAAGGGGTCCGGCCCCTCGGCCGAATTTTCAAGCCGGTTTATTGTCAGTAAACTTTTTTCGGAATCGAACACTATCGGACATAACCGCCCTCTTGTCCCATGCCAGCCTGGCCGGTTGGAACAAAAGAACGGGCGCCCCAATTTACGTATCCGTTTACTCTATACCAAATCGCCGCAGGTGCGCCGCCGCGGCCGCGCAGTGCCCGGCCGAGAGCCAGACCGCCGAGTGGCGCTGCCCGGGGCCGACGTGCAGCGAGACCAGCCGCCGGCCGGCCGCGCGATTCCTCCGGTCGAGCTCGAGGAAATCCTCCTTCGCGCGACCCGATCGCACCTCGCAGCGGACGCCCGCCGGGGCCTGCCAGAACAGGTACCGCGTGCCGTTTTCGGACGTCTCCGCATACAGGGGCAGCAGGCCCAGGTTGCGCGAAAAATCCACCGCCGCCTGCCTGAGCTCCGCCGACATCCAGCGCGTGAAGGCGCTCTCGCGCGCGACCGCGAAATCGCCCTCCGCCAGCCGCGAGGGCCGAAACTCCCCCGACGCGGCGCCGTCCGCGGGCGGTGCGGGCTCAACCGGCGGCGCGCCGGCCGCCGCCGTCTCCGGCTCGGCCCCCAACGCCGCCAGGCACGCGCGCCAGTTTGCGTAACCATGCTTCTTCGCGACGCGCTCCAGCGCCTCGCAGTGTTTCAGCGGACGGCCCGCGGCGTTCTCGGCCGCGCGCAACGCGACCGCCTCGGCTTTCAGTTTTTCGATCGGTGACATTTTAACCTCACAGCGGTTCGCGTAGGGCGTGGGCGTGGTTCCGTTCGTCCGGCCCGCGAACCGGTTGTTTTAGGTTCAAGTCAGGGGATCGGGAGAATCGCTCTTTGCCATGCCGTTGCCGGCGGAACCGGGAGGTGAGCGACGACCGGACACCTGATTGGTCCTGATCGCCCCCGGGGTCAATTGGTTTCCCCTCCCACCGCGGGCCGCGGCGTTGCCAGCCAGCTGAGCGCCGCGGCGACCACGGGGTCGGCGCCCGTCTGATCCTCCGGTCCGTCCGCCACCGGCTCATCCGGCGGGATCACATCACCGTAAACCCGGCCCAGCCGGTCCGCATCCGTGCTGGTGGTGAGTAAAAGGGAGGCACCGTCACTCAGGATGTAGTGAACATTGCCGGTCGAAAGCCCACGCGTACCAGCGCTAAAACTACGCGTGTCGGGCCGGCCCCGGAAAGCGATCGCCACCGCTTCGCCCGAACTGACGGTATGCGGCCCGGTCAACACGGCGACCGGTGGCCATGGATGGCGCAACCGCAGCGGCGGATCCGAAACCCAAGCGGCGGCCCGGGCCCCCACGTAAGCGACACCGTTGCGGTAAGACCAAACCGTGACGCCCTCCTCGGCGACAAAACGGCCGACGTCACCTTCGCCAAGGACAGGCCCGATGCCCGCGAGCATCGGCCACATGTTGCCCCCGGGATTCTCCCGCAGATCAACGATCCATCCGGCGGGATCCTGGGCCTCAAGCCCGGCCACGATCCGCTGGAGCTTGGTGGCAAAAAGGGTGTTCTGCCCGACCGTCCCGCTGGAGTAGCCGGGGATCGAGACGTACGCGATGCGGCCAAACATCCGCCCACTGGCGGAAGATACAGGTTGCTGCGGCTGGCCTCTGCCCTGCGCCTTGGCCGGCGCGTCGGACGGTAATTGCAGGAAACTGTGATGATCACCCAGCGCCCGCAATGTCTCGCGGAGCGCCTCGTGCGTGTCGCGGCGCGTGCGGGCTCCTTTCACCCGTTGCCAGGCCGCCGCCCGAAATACCGGCCAGTCGATCACGCGCCGGCGGATGGAATGCTGCTCCATGAGGTCGAGCGCATGGGCAAAGTACACCTTGGGATCATCCCGCTTCCACCACCACCATCCGGTGCCAGCGAACAGACAAACCGCCACGGCGAGGACGACGCGGCTGCCCAGGATGCTCCGCAGTCGGCGACGCAGGGCCGCCGAGGCGGAAGGTTTCCGGGGACGGTCCTGCGGCGGAAAAACGGTCTCTTGCACGCGGTTAACCGGGGTGACGACCCATGGGGCTAGATGGTGGACGCTACAGGACTCGAACCTGTGACCCCGTGCGTGTGAAGCACGTGCTCTAACCAACTGAGCTAAGCGTCCGTCGTGAGCGGGTGAACGTGCACACCCGCCGCGGGCGAATCAATCCTGTTTTCTCGTCCCCCGAAATTCGCCCGGCACCGCCCTATTTCTTCGTTTTCACGGCCCTCCGGCGGTTGGGGTATGTCGTCCGGCACAGCCCGCTGCACATCCTGCCACCACTGCGCCCACACGCGGGATTCAAGCCCCAGGGGGCCTTGGAGCACGGATAAGAAGTGCGCACTCATTGGCAGGGGATGCGCGGACGCGAGGGCGGGCATACACTAGGTTATAGCCATGAGATCCCCGCCACCTGCGCATTCAGCTAGGTCGGCCCCCGGCCTTGGCTCCGCCTCAGCCCTTGCCGCATTCGTGATTGCGACCCTGTGGCTCTTCCCTGCTCCGTGCCGGGCAGTGCCGAGTTTTGCCCGGCAAACAAACCTGCAGTGCATCGCCTGCCATACGGAGTACCCGATCCTGACCGAGTTTGGGCGCCAGTTCAAACTCACCGGATATACCCTGCGCACCACGCCGTTCGAGTTCCCGCTCGCAGCCATGGTACAGCCGTCCCTCACCCACACCGCCGCGGGCCAGCCCGGCGGTGCCGCCTCGGGCTTTGGCGAAAACAACAACTGGGCCCTCACGCAGGCGAGTATCTTTTACGCCGGCCAGTTGCTGCCCATGGAAGGCGCGGGTTTCGCCAACAAACTGGGTGTGTTTCTTCAAGCCACCTATGACGGCGTGGGCAAGGCGTGGGCGTGGGACAATACCGAGCTGCGGTTCGCCGACACCGGGACACTGGCCGGCCACAGCACAACCTACGGATTTTACGCGAACAACAATCCCACGATGCAGGATCCGTGGAACAGCACGCCGGCCTGGGGCTTTCCCTTCACCGGATCCGGCCTGGCGCCGGGACCGGCGGCCGCAACGTTCATCGACGGCGGGGCGGCCCAGCAGATCGGCGGCGCGGGGGCGTATGCCATGTTTGACAACTCCCTTTACTTCGACGTCGCCGGCTACCACACCCTCGGCACCCGGTTCCAAAAATCCGTGGGCGTCGATCCGGCTGGCGAGACCCAGGTCGCACGACTGGCACCCTACTGGCGCGCAGCCTTGGTGAAAGCGCTGGGCAACTCCACCTGGCAAGTGGGCACGTTCGGAATCGCCGCCGATACCTATCCGGGACGGGACCGCAGCGCAGGCAAGGACCGCATCGTGGATGTCGGCTTCGACTCCCAATATCAGACCGCCATCGGCGCCAACGACTTCACGGTGCTCCTATCGTGGATCCACGAGCACCAGACCTGGACGGCGAGCGAGCCGCTCGGACTGGCCAGCAACCCCTCGGATACGCTGTGGAATGCGAAAGCAACCGCCGACTATCTCTACGACAAGACCTATGGCTTTGCCGTGCAGTACTTCGCCATCGATGGCAGCCGCGATGACCTGCTTTACGGCGACAGCCTGACCGGCTCGCCACGCAGTGATGGTTTCGTGCTGCAGGCGAACTACCTGCCCTTCAACAAGGGCGGCGGCCCGGCCTTCTGGCCGAAGAGCAACGTGAAGTTTTCCCTCCAATACACGGCCTACCGTCATTTCAACGGCGCCGCATCCGACTACGACGGCTCAGGACGCAAGGCCCGGGACAACAACACGCTCTATCTCGAAGCCTGGATCGTCTTTTGATCCGGCGCCATCCCTGCCCTGAACCCTTACACCCATGAAAATGAAAAAACTAGCAATTTGGCTGATCCTCCCCGTCGCGGCGCTCGGCCGCTTGGTCGCCGCCGGCAACCCTGGGCCCGACCTCAACCTTGTGATCACGGCCAATGATCTGATGAAATTCAGTGTCACCCGCATTGAAGCCCACCCCGGTCAGATCGTTCACCTGACTTTCCGCAACGAAGGCACGATGCCCAAGACGGCAATGGGTCACAATTGGATTCTGCTCAAGCTCGGCCGGGACCCCGCGGCCTATGCGGCCGCTGCCAGCAGTGCGGCGGAAGAAGGCTACCAGCCGAAATCGCGGAGCGACGATGTGCTGGCGTCCACGCCCCTGCTCGGACCCAAACAATCCGCCGAAATCACATTTACGATACCCGCCGTGCCCGGGCATTACCCTTATCTCTGCTCGTTTCCCGCTCACTTTTTGGTAGGGATGAAGGGTGAGCTCGTGGTGAAATAACTGACATTGCTCCGCTGACACCTCCTTGCCGGTTGCGGCAGACTTCGCCGGCCGCATGCTTGGGGCATTCGCCTAGGCCGGCTTTGAAGTCTGTCCGGTACCGCCCTATTTCTTCGTTTTCACCGCCCTCCGGCGGTTGGGGTATGTCGTCCGGCACAGCTCGCAGACCGTGCCGTCGCAGGCGAAGGCCGTGCAGTGCTCGCGCCCGTAGAAGATGATGCGCAGGTGCAGCGCGTTCCAGTGTTCCTCGGGGAAGACGCGCTTCAGGTCGGCCTCGGTCTGCACGACGTTTTTTCCGCTGGTCAGCCCCCAGCGCTGGGCGAGGCGGTGGATGTGCGTGTCCACCGGAAAGGCCGGCACGCCGAAGGCCTGCGCCATCACCACACTCGCCGTCTTGTGGCCCACACCGGGCAGCGTTTCCAATTCCTCAAAGGTCCGGGGCACCTGGCCGCCGTGCTTTTCCACGAGGATCTGCGAGAGGCCGGCGATGGCCTTCGCCTTCTGCGGCGAGAGGCCGCAGGGGCGGATGATCGCCTGGATTTTTCCCACGGGGACGCGCGCCATCTTTTCCGGCGTGTCGGCCAGGGCGAAGAGCGCGGGCGTCACGAGGTTCACGCGCTTGTCGGTGCATTGCGCCGAGAGGAGCACCGCGACGAGCAACGTAAACGCATCCTTGTGATCGAGCGGCACCGGTGTCTCCGGGTAAAGCTCCGCCAGACGCTGGTCGATATAGGCGGCGCGTTCGGTGCGGGTCATGGGTCCCGGATCAAAACGCTCCGGCGTCCGCCCGCAATCCCGCGCATAAAAGCAAAAGGGCCGGATCGCAGTGCGACCCGGCCCTTTTTTGCAGCAGTGTCTGCTCAGCCCGCTCAGGGCGCTTCGTACACTTCGATCAGGCCCACGCCCGTACCGCCGGTGCTGTCAGCCAGCATGACGGTGTAGGCGCCGGGATCGAGGGTCAGCAGCAGCGTCGCGTCACCGGTGCCGGTGAGAGCAAAGGCACCCACCTGGGTGGCGGCCGCGTTGATCGCCGCGAGCTCGGGGGCGGTGTGCACGCCGGCGTTTTGCGCGATGACCGTGCGGCTCTTGTAAACCAGCACCAAGGGATGCGCCAGCGGACCGGTTACGCCCTGGCCGGTGAGGCTCGGGCCCACGCCGCGGATCAGCACGCGCTTCGGCACCGTGCCGGAGATCACGAAGCCCGCGATGCCCACGTTGTCGCCCTGGCCGATCGCAGCGCGGCCGGAGACGTTGACCAGCTTCTGCGTGGTCGAGGCCGTGGACAGATCGTAGGTCTCGAGCAGTACCACGCCGGTGCCGCCGTCAGAGCCGCTGGCGATCATCGTGTAGGCGCCCGGGGGCAGCGTCAGGTACACGGCCGAGTCAGCGCTGTTGGCCGCCAGCGGCGTGGCGCCGATGTAGGCGGCCACCGCGGCGATCTCGGAGGCATTGGCGGCGGTGCCCCAGCCCGTGTTGCTCGCGATGACCTGCGAACCGGAGTAGATCTGCAGGCGCGGCTTGGCGAGCGCGCCCGACACGCCCAGCGTCGTCAGGCCCGGGCCCACGGCGCGGACCAGCATCGGCTTGGAGTCGGTGCCCGTGACCACGAAGCCGGAGATCAGGACATTGGCACCCGTGCCGGCAACGCCGCGCACCGAGGCGTTCACGAAGCGCTGCGCCGCCGCATTCGCCTCGCTCACGCCCGCGAAGCTGATCGGCTGGCCGCCGAGCGGCGTCACCGTCGCGGTCAGCGTACCGGTGCCGCCCGTGACCGTGGCCGAGACCGTGGCGTTGGCCGCCGTCGTGACCGTGATCTGGCCGGAGGCATTAACCGTGCCCACGCCGGCGTCGGCGCCGGTGTCGGAGACCGTCAGGAGGAGCACCTGCCCATCGGGGCTCACGAGCGTGTACGACACGGCGGTGGAACCGGCGGAGGCCGCCTGATAGAAGCCCGCGACGCCACTCGTGCTGCTGCCGGTGGAAACGGCCGCCGTGAGCGTGCCCGTAGCGCCGCCGCTCAGGGTGCCCGTCAGCTGGCCGTTCGCATCGATCATGCCGTCGAAGGTGAAGGTCGCGGTTGCACCCGCCGTCTGCCGCGTGTCACCCGCCGGGATGACGGTCGAAGCCGCCGAGTCGGCGTCGAAGTGGAACTTGCCGGCATCATCCACCGTCACGCTCTTCGTCACGATGGGGACCTTCGTGTCGGTGAGGAAGGCGAGGAACACGCCCGTATTGTCATCATGGATATAGATGGCGAAGAAGCCGAGCTTGCCGATCTGGCCGAAGTACGTGCCGGCATAGCTCTTGGCGATGACGCGGAGCGTGGCGGTACGGGAGGTGGCGCTGCCGGCGCGGTTGGTGACCACGACGGAGTAGCCGCCGGCGTCGTTCGTCTGCACGACCGGGATCGTGAGCGTCGCGGCGGTGGCATTCGGAATGGCCGTGCCGCCCTTGCTCCACTGGTAGGTCACGTCGGGCACACCATTCGCGACCACGGCAAACGTGACGCTGTGGCCGAGGACCGCGGTCTGGTCCACCGGCTGCGAGGTGATCGCCGGGGCCTGGTCGCCCGTGACGAGGACGAGGCGCGCGGGCTGGCTCTGCACACTGCCGCTGGCGTTGGTGACAATGACGTCGTAGCTGCCGGCGTCGGCGGCCTGCACATTCTGGAGGGTGAGCGTCGTGGCGGTGGACCCGTTGATCGCCGTGCCGTTCTTGCGCCACTGGTAGGTCGGCGCGGGCACGCCGGTCGCACTGACGGTGAAGGTCACCGTCGCGCCCGCGTTGACTGTCACGCTCGCCGGCTGGCTGACGATCTTGGGTCCGGCCGACGCGAGCGTCACCGCGAAGCTGCGGGTGACATCAGCAGCGGCGTTGTAGCTGCCGTTGCCCGCCTGCGAGGCTTTCACCGTCACGGTGCCGGCGCCGCCGGTCAGCGTCAGCGTGCCGCCGCTGAGCGTGGCCGGGCCGGAGACGAGGGTGAAGGTGACCGACAGCCCGCTGCTCGCGGTGGCCGTCAGCGGCACCGTCGTCGTGGCGGTCGTGACATCGGCGAGGGCCGCAAACGTGATCGTCTGATTCTGTTTCACCGTGAGGGTGGCCGGCGCGCTCTTGGTGCTGTCCGCGGCATTGGTGACGACGACATCGTAGAGGCCGGCATTGGCCGTCGTGACGCCGGTGAGGGTCAGCGTGGCGGTGGCCGAGCCGGCGACGACTCCACCGTCCTGGAGCGGCGAGCCGTCCTTGCGCCAGGCGTAGGTCAGCGGCGCGGTGCCGGTGGCGACGACCGAGAAGGTCACGGTGTCACCCACGGTCACGGTCTGGGTCGCGGGCGGCGTGGTGACGGTCGGGGCCACGGGGTCCGCGGCGAGGGCCACGCCGATGATCACCGGGTCGTGGTCGGCGTAGCGGTAGGGCGTGCCGGCGTTGATCGCCTGCTGGGCGACCGACTTGTTTTCGACATTGTAGTCGTAGTACACCGGCTCGTCGGAGTTCACATGCCAGGTCGCGGCGCTGACCACCTGCGCATTGAGGTGCGCCGTGGCGAGCGCGTGGTCGAGGTGGCCGAACTCGCCGTTGAACGAGTAAGAATAGCCGCCCTCGCCCTCGAAGCGCTCGGTGAGGCTGGTGAAGCCCGCGCCCTTGATCGCGGTGATCGGGTCTTCCATGGCGTACGAGTTGAGGTCGCCGATGATGAGCACATCGGGATCGGCGTCGCCCGTCGGATTCAAAGAGAGCCAGTGCGTGAGCGCATTGGCCTCCTGCACGCGGAGGGCATTGTTGGTGCCCTGGCCGTCGCCGGAGTCGGTGTTGACGGTATTGTCGAGACCGGCGGCGGCGGAGCCCTTGGCGCGGAAGTGGTTGATGCAGACCGTGAGTTTCTCGCCGGTCGATTTCTGGCGGAAGGTCTGTGCGAGCGGATTGCGCGCCAAGCTGTTGAAGTACTTGCTGTCCAACATCGCAACCGTGCCCGCCTGCTCGACCGTCTCCGTGCGGTAGATGAAGGCGCAGTGGATTTGGTCGGTGACGATGTCCACCGCCGAGGCATCGACGAAGGCGTAAGTCGTGCCGGCGGGGGCCGCGGCATTGATGGCGGCGACCAGCTGGGAGATCGTGCTCGTGCCGGAGTAACCGTCGTTTTCGACCTCGGTGAGGCCCATGATGTCGGGCGCGATCTTCAGGATCGCGGCCGCGACCTTGGGGTACTGCTTCTGGTATTCGGCGTACGTGGTGGCGCCGCGCGAGGTCGGGAAGCCGCCGCCGTTGCCATCGCCGTTCATGAGGTTTTCCACGTTGCCGATGGAGACGCGCAACGTGCCGAGCGAAGCCGGGGGATCGACGCGGGGATTGGCATCGACGAAGACCGGCGCCGCGGTCGGCTCGACCACGTAGGCGCCGAACTTGTTGTCGAGCACACCCGTCACGCCTGCGGTCGTGCTGCCGGTGCGGCGCGTGGCCACGGCGGGATCGGAGCTGTCGAGGAAGGGCGTGGGATCGGGATACGAGACGCTCGAGCCGTCATCGAGGATGACCTGGTTGAGCAGGTTGAGCGCCTCCTGCGCCTGCGCCGCCGCGCCGGGGGCGACGATGTTGGTCGGCGTGGAGAGACGGCCGTTGCTGAGGAGGAGTTCGCCAAACTGGCCGAGGTCGTAATTATCCGTGACGGTCAGCGTCTGCGGGAAGGTCACCAGCATGCCTTCGTAGCGCTCGGCGTAACCGGCGCTCGGGAACGGCAGGCTGACCTGCACCGCGGTCGGCAACGGGTTGCCGCTGCTGACCTTCGTGAAGCCGAGGACCGGACTGATCTCCGTCGCGGTGTTGGGCGCCGTGCCGTACTCCGTGACTGTGCCGATGACCGAGACGTAGTCGCCGACCGTCACGCTGTTCGTGTTGTCGAAGACGTAGATACCCTCCGAGGTCGCCGGGTCGCTGTCTTGTTCGGCATCAGGCGCCTCGACGTAGTAGCCGCCGAGCTTGCCCGCGCCTTGGAACGAAGCCACCACCACGCCCTGCACGGCGATCGTCTGGCCGGCGTAGGTGCTGGCCGCAGCCGAGCCCTGCACCGTATGGATGGGCACCAGCGCCACCGGCACGGTGCTGAAGGATGAGACGGCATCCGTGGAGAGATGGTAGGCGCCGGTCGCCTGGTCCGTCACACTGGCCGCGGCGACCGTCACTGTGACCGCCTCCTCGGCAAAGGGCACGGTCGGCGTCAGCGTGTAGGTCGTCGGGCCGCCGGAGACGTTTGCCACATGCGCGCCCGTGACCGAGCCGACGATGGAATACCACGAGCCGGTCAGATTCACCGGCGCGTTAAAGGTGATGGTGATCGGGGTGGCCTTGTCCACGCCCGCGGCGCCGTTCACCGGCGTGACCGAGGAGATGGCGGGGCGCACAAAGGTGTCGAACGACAGGTCGTCGATGGCGAGGCCGTCGTCGCTGCCGGTGTCGTCCACATCGGTCCAGCGCAGGACGAGCGTCTGGCCGGGGGCCCAGGAAATCCCATCCACCGTGCCCACGACCGGCGTCTTGTTGGCGGTCGCATTGCCGTCGAGCGCCACGCTGGTGCCGGTCGTGACCGGGGCCACGAAGTTCAGCGAGGTGGCGCCCACGAAGTTGCCGGTGTTGATGTCGGTGGCGCCGACCGCCACCTCAAAGGTGAGCTTGTTGGCCGCCCCGCTGCCGCGGCGCCACTGCTCGCCGGTGTAGCTGAGCGTGAACTGCGTGATCGTCTGGCCCGTCGTGTTGACGAGCGTCAGGCCGAACCGCGGCACCGTCGAGCCGCTGGACAGCGAGCCGAGCGCGCGGTCGCTGGCGCTCGCCGAGCCGTAGGAGTAGATGCTTCCGGAGGTGCCCGAACCGGTGTCCACGCGGAAGAGGGCGACGGTGCCGGTGCCGGCATATTTCGCAAAACTCCAACCCGCGAGCCCCGCCGCACTGACCGGCGCATCGGTAAACGCCAGGGGGCCGCTGCTCGTCAGCGTGAAGGTGCCGGTCGAGGGCAGGCTGTCGAAATTCTGTTTGTAAACGCCGCCGCCGTACCCGAGCCCCGTGGCGGTCACGATCGTAAGCGCAGCGGAGTCGCTGGTCGCGGCGGGGTTGGTGCCATTGGTGATGATGACATCGTAGCCGCCCGTGTCCGTCTGATCGACGCCGGTGAGGGTCAGCGTGGCGGTGGCAGAGCCCGCGACCTTGCCGCCGTCGGCGAGGGCCACACCATTCTTGCGCCACTGGTAGGCAAGCGGGGCGGTGCCCGTGGCCGCGACCGTGAACGAGACCGTGCCGCCGGCGCTGGCCGTCTGCGCCACCGGCTGCGTGGTGATCGTCGGCGAGGCCGGCGTCGGATTGACGGTGAGGGCCGCCGGATCGCTGGTCGTGCTGGTCACTTCGTTGGTGACAACCACGTCGTAGCTGCCGCTGTCGCCGAGGGCGACGCCGGTGAGCGTGAGCGTGTCGGTGCTCGAGCCGCTGACAATGCCGGTGTCGCTCAGGGCGTTGCCGTCCTTGCGCCACTGGTAGGTGAAGGGGGCGGTACCGGTCGCGCTGACGGTGAAGGTCACCGTCGCGCCCTCGATCTTCGTCTGCGCGGCCGGGGACGTCGTGATGGTCGGCGCGACGGGTGCCGGCACCGTGGTGAAGGAGAAGATCTTGTCCGCCACCGGGTGCGTCGTACCCGTAGCCTGGTCGGTCACGTCCGCGGCCAGCACCGTGACCGTGATCGTGTCGCCTTTGGCGAGATCAGCGGAGGGCGTGAGCGTGAAGGTCGTCGGCCCGCCGGTGGCGGTGGCCGCCACGGCACCGTTGGCCGCGCTCATGACGGTGAACCAGCTGCCGGTGACATTGACCGGCTCGCTGAAGGTGACGGTGATCGGCGCGTTCACCGCGACATTGGTCGCGGTATTGACGGGGCTGGTCGAGGTGACGCTCGGCGCCGAGATGGCGAATTTGCCCGCAGCGATGAAGGAGTCGGAGACGACGAGGTTGGCGAAGGAGGTGATGGTGGGCGCAGAGCCGGCCGTGCCCTGGCGCAGCGTGACCGCCGCGAGCGTGTTCTCCGTGGTCGTGCCCGCCCAGGCCGTGGTGGCGATGGCCGAAGTGTCGTTGGCCTCGTTGGGGTCGGTCGGCGAGATGTAGAACGTGGCCGTATCATTCAGGGTGCCGGCGACGAAATTGTAACGGATGACGATCCGGTAAGTGGTATTGAAATCCAGCACCGTGGTGGAATAGGTCGGCGTCGCGCCGGCCACGCCCATCTGGATGCCGAGCACATACCCGCTGCCGGAAGACTTGGCGAAGAAGCGCGCGGTGTAGTTCGTCAGGCTGGCCGCGGTATTGAAGGCGAAGAAATAATCGCCGGTCCCCGCCGCTGAAAGATTGAGATCAAAGCCCGCGTACAGCGTGCCGGTGGTGGCCGAGAAGCCCAAGGGCGCGCCTGCGTCCTGCCCGCTGGTGGCAAAGGCGACCTTGCCGCCCACCACGGTCAGCGGATTCGCCGTGGTTGAGCCGATCTGGAGCCACCCCCCCTGCCCGACCAGCGCCGAGTTGTCGGCATAGTTGAAGGATTCCGTGTAGGTGTTCTGGGCGTGGGCCGCGGCGGCGGCCGAGAGCAGCCCGAGGCCCGCCAGCAGCAGCCGGCAGCGCCCGAGCAGGCGCGAATTGAAGGAGCGGATACGAGACGTTGATGCAGACATGGCGTTGGGAAGCAGTCCGGCACACGGCCGGCACCACGAACAGCCACCCCGCACCCAACCCCAGGCGGCACGAGGCCGGACTGGGCGTTGGCGGAAGCATCCGGCCATTCGCACGTGGAAGGTTGGGCTGACCCTGCATGGCGACACCGGGCGGCGGCACATGGCAGGCACCCGGCGGACCGAAGGGAGAGCAGATGAAAAAGAACGGCGATTTGGAAATCGTCCCCTGAGCACGATTTGTGCCCGCGATTATGACAAGCCCTATTGATGTGACCTTTGCGTTACAGCCGAAATAGTTCGGCTATAATAAGCAATAGCCCCCTGCGCGCCCGGTGTGATCACCCCAGGTTATTGCCCGCGCTTCTGCACAGGTTAGCTATATCATACTACCTTGGGCAGGCCCGCCGGTTGAGCCAGAAGACGGTTGCGCGCCTGTCTTCGGCACCTACCGTGCGCCTCATGTCCAACGTCCGCGATCTGCTCGCTCCCACCGATACCTTTGCCCGCCGCCACACCGGCGACAATGCCGCCGACACCGCCGCCATGCTCGCGTTGCTCGGCCAGGAGTCGCTCGACGCGCTCATCAGCGCCGCCGTCCCGCCCCACATCCGCCGCGGCCCGCTCAACCTGCCCCCGGCTCTCGGCGAATCCGCCGCGCTCGCCGAACTCCGCGCCATCGCGAGCGACAACAAGGTCTTCCGCAGCGTGATCGGCCTCGGCTACTACGACACCGCCACGCCCGGCGTCATCCAGCGCACCATTTTGGAAAACCCCGGCTGGTACACCGCGTACACGCCCTACCAGGCCGAGATTTCGCAGGGCCGCCTCGAGGCGCTGCTCAACTTCCAGACGCTCGTCACCGACCTCACCGGCCTCGAGATCGCCAACGCCTCCATGCTCGACGAGGGCACCGCCGCCGCCGAGGCCATGATGATGTGCCACCGCCTCCATCCCGGTGCCACCGAGCATAACACGTTCTTCGTCTCCGCCGCCTGCCACCCGCAGACCATCGACATCGTAAAAACCCGCGCGCAGCCGCTCGGCATCAAGGTGGTGGTCGGCGACCACCGCACGTTCACGCCCGACGCCGCGTGCTTCGGCGTGCTCGTGCAGTACCCCGACACCACGGGCTCGATCCACGATTTCGAAAGCTTCTTCGCCGCCGCGCATGCCGCCGGCGCGTTCACCATCGTCGCCACCGACCTGCTCGCGCTCACGCTGCTGCGCGCGCCGGGCGAGTTTGGCGCCGACGTCGCCGTCGGCTCGGCCCAGCGCTTCGGCGTGCCGCTCGGCTTCGGCGGACCGCACGCGGGCTTTCTCGCCACGAAGGATGCCTTCAAGCGCCAGATGCCCGGCCGCCTCGTCGGCGTCTCGAAGGACGCGCAGGGCGACCCCGCCATGCGCCTCGCCCTCGGCACGCGCGAGCAGCACATCCGCCGCGACAAGGCCACGTCCAACATCTGCACCGCGCAGGTGCTGCTCGGCGTGATGGCCTCCATGTACGCCGTTTACCACGGCCCCGAGGGCCTCCGCCGCATCGCGCGCCGCGTGAAGCTCCTCACCGCCCTGCTCGCCGAGGGCCTCGTGAAGATCGGCGCCAAGGTGAATGCCGAGCCTGTCTTCGACACGCTGACCATCGGTAATGTCTCCGCCGAGCGCGTCCACGCCGCCGCCGAGGCGAAGAAGTTCAACCTCCGCTCCGTCGACGCCTACACCGTCGCCCTCTCGCTCGACGAGACCTCCACCGTCGAGGAAGTGCGCACGATCCTCGCCTTCTTCAGCGAGTCGGCCGCGCTCGCCACCGACCTGCCGGTTGCCAGCGCCGATTTCTCCGCGCCGCTCGCGCGCACGTCGGCGTTTCTCACCGCGTCGGTCTTCAACAAATACCACACCGAGCACGAGATGCTGCGCTACATCAAGCGCCTCGAGGCGAAGGACCTTTCCCTCTGCCACTCGATGATCTCGCTCGGCTCGTGCACGATGAAGCTCAACGCCACGAGCGAGATGTTTCCCGTGTCGTGGCCGGAGTTCGGCCGGCTGCACCCGTTTGCACCGTCCACCCAGACACGCGGCTACCAGAAGCTCTTCAAGGACCTCGAGACGTGGCTCTCGGAGATCACCGGCTTTGCCGCCGTCTCGCTGCAGCCCAACGCCGGCTCGCAGGGTGAGTACGCCGGCCTCCTCGTCATCCGCGCCTACCACGAGTCGCGCGGCGATCACCACCGCAACGTCTGCCTCATCCCCACCAGCGCGCACGGCACCAATCCCGCCAGCGCCGCGATGTGCGGCATGAAGGTCGTGCCCGTCGCCTGCGACACCAACGGCAACATCGACGTCGCCGACCTGCAGGCCAAGGCCGCGCAGCACGCCCAGGACCTCTCTTGCCTCATGGTCACATACCCGTCCACGCACGGCGTGTTTGAGACCTCGATCAAGGACATCTGCGCCGCGATCCACGCCAACGGCGGCCAGGTCTATATGGACGGCGCCAACATGAACGCGCAGGTCGGCCTCACCTCCCCCGGCCACATCGGCGCCGACGTCTGCCACCTGAATCTCCACAAGACCTTCTGTATCCCGCACGGCGGCGGCGGCCCCGGCATGGGCCCCATCGGCGTCGCGGCGCACCTCGCGCCCTTCCTGCCCGGCCACGTCTTCCAGTCGAAAACCGATCATCAAAAGCCGAGAACCTCCGGCGCCGTATCCGCCGCCCCCTACGGTAGCGCGTCGATCCTCGTCATCTCCTGGATGTACATCCGCATGATGGGCCCCGACGGCCTGACCGAGGCAACCAAGACCGCGATCCTCAAGGCCAACTACGTCGCGAAGCGCCTTGATGCGTTTTTCCCCGTGCTCTACCGCGGCAACGCCGGCCTCATCGCCCATGAGTGCATCGTCGATCTCCGGGGCTGGAAGAAATCCGGCATCGAGGTCGAGGACGCCGCAAAGCGCCTGATGGACTACGGCTACCACGCGCCGACCATGTCGTTCCCCGTGCCCGGCACCTTCATGATCGAGCCGACGGAGAGCGAGGAGAAGGTCGAGCTCGACCGTTTCTGCGACGCGCTCATCGCGATCCACGGCGAGATGCAGGCCGTGGCCAACAACGAAGCCGACAAGGCCGACAACCCGCTGAAGCACGCCCCGCACACCGCGAAGGTCGTCTGCAGCGACACGTGGACCCACGCTTACCCGCGCGAACTCGCCGCCTTCCCCTCGCCCTGGACGCGCCACGCGAAGTTCTGGCCCAGCGTCGGCCGCGTGGACAACGTGTACGGCGACCGCAACCTCGTCTGCTCCTGCATCGGCATGGAAGCGTACGCGGAAGCGAAGGCGTAAGGCTGCCGTTTCGCCCCATGGCGCAGATCAAGATCTACGGCCACGCGGCCCATCTGCGCGCCCATCGGCAGGCCATCTCCGACGCCATCCACGCCTGCGCGATGGCCGGGCTCGGCCTGCCGGCGGACAAGCGCTTCCATCGTTTCATCCCGCTGGAGCCCGCCGATTTCATCCATCCGGCCGACCGCACTGAGCGCTACACGATCATCGAGGTGAGCCTGTTTGAAGGCCGCACGGTCGAAACCAAGAAGAGTTTCATCCGGGCCTTGTTTGCGAAGTTCAGCGAACTCGGCCTCGCCTCGCCCCAGGACCTCGAGATCACGCTCACCGAGACACCCCGCCACAACTGGGGCATCCGCGGCCTGCCCGCCGACGAGCTGACGCTCAACTACAAGGTCGAGCAATAGGCCGCTGAAACCGGAAAAGAAAAAGGCCCCGGTGTTTGCGGGGCCTTTGTTTTGGCTTACAGCCGAAGCTCAGTTCGAAAACAGGATCGTCTTGTTCCCGCTCACGAGGACGCGGTCCTCGAGGTGGTAGCGGAGGCCGCGCGAGAGCACGGCATTCTCCACGTCCTTGCCGAGGCGCATCATGTCCTTGATCGTATCGCTGTGCCGGATGCGCACGACGTCCTGCTCGATGATCGGGCCGGCGTCGAGCTCCTCGGTCACGTAGTGGCACGTCGCGCCGATCAGCTTCACGCCGCGCTCCTCAGCCTGATGGTAGGGCTTGGCCCCGACAAACGACGGCAGGAAGCTGTGGTGGATGTTGATCACGCGGTGGCGGTAGCGCTCGCAGAGCCAGGGCGGGAAGATCTGCATGTAGCGCGCGAGCACGATCGTGTCGGGCTGCGCCTCGCCGATCAGCTGCGCCGTCTTTTCCAGCGCGGCCTGCTTGCCCGCAGGGTCGGCCGGCACCGGCACGTGGTGGTACGGGATGCCGTACCACTCGACGAGCGGGCGCAGGTCGTCGTGATTGGAGATCACGCACGGCACGTCGAAGGCCATGTCGCCCACCTTGCGGCGGTGCAGCAGGTACGCGAGGCAGTGGTCGAACTTGCTGACGAGCAGCACCACGCGCTGGCGGCGGTTGGCATCGACGAGGCGCCACTCCATCTTGAGATCCTGCGCGATGGGCTCGAACTCCTTCGCAAAGCGGGCCTGCGCGCCGTCCCCGCCCGGGACGACAAACTCCGAGCGCATGAAGAACATGTCGCTGCGGGGGTCGTTGTATTGGGCGGCCTCGGTGATCGACGCGCCGCGGTCCGCGAGGAACGTGGCCACGCGGGCCACGATCCCGGTGCGGTCGGGACAGCGCGCGATGAGGCGCAGGCGGGTGGGTTCGGCGGGAGTGCTCATTTATTGGTCGTTGAGGCGCTGGTAGGAAACCGTGGCGCGGACTTCGGTCTGAGCATGGCGCTCGACGATGGGACGCTGCGAGCCTCCATTTTCCTCGCCCCAGACGAGCGAAACCTCGGCGCCGTCGGCGATGTTCTCGTCGACCATCGCGAGCGAGAACCAGCCCTTGGCGTTGACCGTGTAGACGGTGTACGTCGAGAGACCGCAGAAGCGGCCGCCGGAGAGCACCTTGTCGAAGGGGAGGATCGCGTAGTAGGCGTTGGGCATCTCCATGTACTTGTAGCGCACGCCGTCGCCAAACATGCTGGTGTTGATCTTCGCCGCGTCGGCGTAGTTCCAGCGCAGCCAGACCTTGCGGCGGTGCGGGGCCTTCTCGAGCTTCTCGAGGGCGGCGCGGCCGATGAACTCGTGGTCGAACTTCACGTGGCGGCCGTAGCCGAGATCCCACGGGGTCTGGTAATAATCGGAGATGTTGGGCGAGCTGAAGCTGCCGCCGAGCGAGGCGTTGGCCTCGAAGCCGTCGGCCGGGAGCCACTCGCGGTAGGCCTTGAGCTGCTCGGTGTAGATGGCGGGCATCGGCGAGGGAATCCAGCCGCTTTCGGGCGAGACAGTGGAGTACGAGCGGCTGCCGCCGCGGAGCAGGCCGAACTTCGGGCCGGCGGCGAGCAGGGCGTTGAGCACGGCCTCGCCGTCCTCCGCCGGGCCGTGGATCTCGAGACCGCCCATGCGGGACATCGCGTGGTTGAGCGCGCGGACCTTGCGGCCGGCGATCTTGAGGTCGCCGAGGTTGAAGAAGGGAATCTCCGGGAACGGACCCTCGTGCACGGCCTTGATGAGGTCGAGGGCGTTGGGTCCCTGGATCTGGTAGCGGTAGATCATGCGGCGGCCGGCGTTGGCGACCGTGCGCTCGTCGCGCGTGACCTTCACGTCGTACTTGCCCTGGATGGCGTTGAACTCGATCCAGTTCGGGACGGAGGGACGGCCGACGACGCTGACCTTCGTGTCGCTGTGGCCGAAGAGGATGGCGTCACCGATGACGTGGCCGTCGTGGTTGCAGGTCACGATCTGCTTGGCCTTGTTGGCGCCGAAGTTCTTCATCGTGTTGACCGCGACGTCGGAGAGGAGGCGCTTCACATCCGGTCCCTCGAAATAGATGTCCTTCATGTGGAAGGACTGGTCGAAGAGGACGACGCTGTTCTGCCAGGCGGCCTGCTCGTCGCGCCAGTTGGTGTACTCGGGCTTGTCGGGGAATTGGTAGCCGCCGACGGGGGCGGCGCGCAGCATTTTGACGGCGCTACCGCCGAATTGCTGGAGCTTGGCTTCGAGGTTGGTGGGTTTGGATGTGCTCATGTTATTGGATTAAAAAAATCAGACGTGGGGTTGGGGTGGAT
>JAFEGO010000099.1 GCA_018239845.1 Verrucomicrobiota bacterium | reverse complement strand
CTTGATGATCTGCGAGGGCTCGGGGCCGACGCCGAGGTAGCGGAGGTTCGGGAGCTTGTCCGCGGCGGGCCACTTTTCGCCCGCGTAGGCGACATCCAGGAGGCTCTTCATCATCGCGGCCACGTAGCGCTGCGCGTTCTTCGGCAGATCGGCGAAGCGGCGGATCTGGGAAATATCCTCGGACCAGCCGGGGTGCGTGGTGTACACGGGGCGCAGCGTCTTGCGCAAGGCCTCGTTGCGCGGCACGTGGTTGTAGCGCTTGCCGGCAGCGTCCTCGTAGGCGATGCAGATCTTGAGGTCGCCCTGCCACTCACCGCTGTGGGTGAGGGCGTCGGACTTGTTGAGCATCAGGTCCTGGAAGCCGCCGTAGCGGAGGGCGTCGCCCTTTTCCACGGCGTCGTACCAGCCGACCATGCGCTGGCGGCCCGTGCTGGTGCCGAACTCGATTTTCTTCAGCTTGATGGCGAGCGGGTGCGCGTCGTCCATCTGCGTGAGGAAGGTGTGCGTGCCGACCTTGGTGTCGTAGGCCTTGGCCACGCCGAAGGTGTGGACGGGCTGGACCGGGATGTTGGCGCTCTGGAAAAACTCCGGAGTGTAGGTGTGCGAGGCGGTGGGGGAGAAGCCGTGGCGCTTGTCGAGCCAGTAGGCCTGGCCGAATTCGCCGAGCACGGTGTGTCCGGCGGCCTGCTCGCGGAGGACCAGCTCGCGGACCTCGCCGATGTTCTTGGCGAGGGCGGTGCCGGCCTGCCAGTAGGCCTGGGTCAGGCGCTCGAGGTTGAGCGTGAACGGGGCCTCGCCGCGGAACTGCGTGAAGTCGAAGTCGGCGGCGGTGAACACGCCCAGCTCGATGGCTTCGGCATTGGCGCGCAGCTCGGCGGCGGTAAGCTTGTCGAAAAACTCGGCGTAGGTCTCCGGGGCGACGCGGCAGACGTGCTGGATCTGGCGCAGGGCGCGGTCGGCGCGCTGGGCGAGCTTGCGGGCGAAGAAATTCGGGCCGGCGAGGAAATCCGAAAAGTGCATCTGCCAGTGGCCGGTCTCCTCGCGGTAGGCCGGGGAAATGCCACGGCCGGTCGAGCCGCGGGGCTCCTCCTGCAGCACCTTCACGCGGTAGTCTTCCTCGGCGAGGTCGAGCAGCCGGTGGGTGAGGTCGGAGATCATCGTGCGCTCGTCGATCACGAGGCGCGAGAGGATGGCGTAGCCCTTCTTCTCCAGGGGGCGGGCCTCCCACCAGATCTTGCGGGGGTCGGCGACGACGCCGCTGCCCATGCAGAGGTAGCGCACGTCCTTCACCACCACGCCGGCGGGGAGGAGGTTGAGCTTGATGCCGCCGGCGGTGTGGCCGGAGTTGGCGCCGCCGTTGACCTTGAGCACGACCGTGACGGGTGCGCGGGTGCCGCGGAGTTCGTCGGCGATTTCAGGGATCAGGCGGCCCTTGCCTTCGTCGCCAAGCGAAATGCCGACGTCTGCGATGAGCTGACTGGAAAAGGGAATGAGTGACATGGTTGCGGAAGAAAAACACTGCAACCGGTGCCATCGGGAAGAAGACCCCTGTTGCCACGCAGGAATGAGCGAAACGGGGAGGGGTGGGCAAGGAAGAATTGGGTCATGAGCGGAGCCGGTGGGGACGTGGGGTCTCGCGACGCCCGCGACGGACGCGACGAAAGACAGCGGAGAGCGCAGCGCCGAAGAATGGATCGGAAACGTCGCGTTCGTCGCGAGCGTCGCGAGACCTCAAACCTGCGCTACTTGGCCGGCACGAAGTCGATGAAGCCGCGGTCCACGTCGGTGCGGACGAGCTGGACGGTCAGGCGCTCGCCGACGCGGAGGCCCGGGAGCGGCTGGTCCAACTTGCCCTCGACCGGCGGGTGCGAGAGGCGGACCCACGTGCCTTGGTCGGAGGCACCGGTGACGATGGCGGGGAATTTCAAGCCGATGCGGTCGGAGAGCAGCAACGCGGCGGCGGACTTGTCCACCTGGCGCTCGGCCTTCTTGGCGGCGTCCTCCTGCTCGCTGCACTGCTTCGCGAGGACGGCGAGCTCGTCGTTGGAGTAGGGCGGCGGCTGGTGGGCGAGCGCGGCCTTGAGGAGACGCTGGGTGATGACGTCGGGGTAGCGGCGGTTGGGCGCGGTGGAGTGCGCATAGTCGCGGACGGCGAGGCCGAAGTGGCCGGTGGACGGCTGGCCGGGCAGCTCGAGCACGTACTCGCCGGCGCCCATGAGCTTGATGACGCTGAGGGAGAGCTCGGGGAAGGTGTCGGGGTGCGCGGCCTGGGCGGCGACGAGGAATTGCTCGAGGGCGACGCCGTCTGGCTCCTTCGGGAGATTCGCGCCATGCAGGGCAGCGAGTTCGACGATGCGGTCCCAGTACTTGGGCGTGCGCACGATGCGGCGCAGCGAGGGGAAATTCCGCGCCGCGAGGAAGCGCGCGGTGGCGCCGTTGGCGGCGATCATGAGATCCTCGATGAGGCGCTTCGCGGCGTTGGGCGAATCGGCGACGAGGTCGGTGAGGTCGGTGTCGTGGAAGACGGCGTGGACCTGGATCGTCTCGAGCGAGAGCGCGCCACGCTGGTGGCGCAGCTCGGCGAGCTGGCTGGCGATGCGGTACTGGAGACGGATGTTTTCGTCCAAGCCGGGCACGGCCGCAAGGGCGGCGGGGGCGGCGGCGGTGCCGTCGAGCCACGCGGCGACGCTGTTGTAGGCGAGCTTGGCCTGGTTGCGCACGGTGGCCGGGTAGTGCGTGGCGGAGAGGAGCGCGGCCTTGGCGGAGAAGACCATCTCGCAGACGACGGCGGCGCGATCCACGCCGGCATTGAGCGAGGTGAGGTTGGTGGAGAGCTTCTCCGGCAGCATCGGGAAGATCTGCGCGGCGGTGTAGACGGACGTGGTGTTCTGGCGCGCGTGGCCGTCGAGGGCGGAGCCCTTTTTTACGAGGGCGGTGACATCGGCGATGGCGACGTAGATCTTGACCGTGCCATCGGGCAGGGCCTCGGCGGCGGAGAGCTGGTCGAGGTCGAGGGAGTCGTCGTTGTCGATCGAGCACCAGAGGAGGTTGCGGAGATCGCGGGCGAGCGGCCCGGTGGCGACGGCGGCCGACTGGATCTGCGCCAGCTCGGTCAGGGCGGCCGGCGGGAAATCAGGCGCGAGGCCGCGCTCGGTCATCACGCGGCGGGCAATCTTCTGGAGCTGGGCACGGCATTGGCGGCAACCGGGAGGGAGAGGGACCATGATTTTTGGGGAATGACTAATGACCAATGACTAATGTCCAATGACCGGTGGAGGCGGCATTGGTGCCATTGGATGCGCGTTGGGGGGCAACGCGCATCACACTTGAAACGGAATCAGTTCTTCCGCGTGGAGACTTCGATGACGTCGTGCGGGGCGGCTTCCTTCTGGCCGGCGGGGCTCACGCGGATGTAGCGGGCCTTCTGGCGGAGGTCGGAGAGCGTGGCGGCGCCGAGGTAGCCCATTCCGCTCTGCACGCCGCCGATCAAGTTGCCCAGCACATCGTCGACGTAACCGGAGACTTCCTTGAGGGCCTCGATGCCCTCGGCGGCGACCTTGCGGGTGCGGTCGTTCTTGTCGTGGCCGTAGCGGGCGGCGCTGCCGTCCTTCATGGCGGAGAGGGAGCCCATGCCGCGGTATTGTTTATAGACCTTGCCGCTGATCTCCATGATCTCGCCGGGGGCCTCGCGGCAGCCGGCGAGGAGACCGCCGAGGATCACGGCGTCGGAGAGGGTGAGGGCCTTCACGATGTCGCCGGACTTCGTGATGCCGCCGTCGGCGATGAGGCGCACGCCCTTGGCCTGGGCGGCGGTGCTGGCGACGTAAAGGGCGGTGAGCTGCGGGATGCCGACGCCGGCGACGACGCGGGTGGTGCAGATGGAGCCGGGGCCCTGGCCGATCTTGATGGCGCTGGCGCCGCAGTCGGCCAGGAACTCCACGCCGGAGGCGCTGGTGACATTGCCCGCGACGAGGGTGAGGCCGGGATGCGCGCCGCGGATGAGTTTCACCACCTCGCCGACGCCGGCGGTGTGTCCATGGGCGGTGGATACGGCGAGGCAGTCGACGTGCTCAGCCACGAGGTGGCTGACGTGCTCGAGGATGCGGTCGCGGTCGAGGGAGCCGTCGGGCTTGCGGACGGGGGAGAGGGCGGCGCCGACGACGAGGCGGAAATTGGCGTCGCGCGCGGGCTTGCGGCGGGACTTGGACTCGGCGGTGATCTTTTCGACGTCGGAGCTGGTGACGAGGCCGCGGAGGCGGTCGGCGGCGTCGACCACGAGCATCTTGTTGATGCCGACGTTGGCGGAGAAGAAGAGGTCGGCGGCGTGGATCGGGTCCTTGGCGACGGCGGTGTCCTTCTCGGTGATGAGGCTGGCCCGGGGCGTCATGACCTCGGCGACGCGCTTGGCCTTGTAGCGGTCCTTGACGACGTTGCCGGAGAGGAGGCCGGCGAGGCGGCCCTGCTCGTCGACGACGGGGAAGGTGGAGAAGGTGAAGCGCTTGGCCTCGATCATGGCGAGGACCTCGCCGATGAGCTGGCCGGGCGTGACGGTGATGGGGTCCTGGATGAGGCCGTGGATGTGACGCTTCACGCGGGCGACCTCCTTCACCTGGTCCTTGGGCGCCATGTTGTAGTGGATGAGGCCGAGGCCGCCGTTGAGGGCCATGGCGATGGCCATGCGCGACTCGGTGACGGTGTCCATGTCGGACGAGATGATCGGGATCTGGAGCCGCAGGGCATCGCTGAGGGCGGTGGAGGTGTCGGCATCCTTCGGCAGGATCTCCGAGTACAACGTGGCGAGCGACACATCGTCGAACGTGAGAGCCGTGGGCAGGCTCTGGCGGAAGAACGGGCCGGCCGGCAGATAAAACTCAGCGTCGGCGCTGGCGGTGGGAGTGGCAACCTTCGTCATGTGTTGCCATGAACGGGATATGCGGAGGCCGGGATTGTGCAAACAGAAAGTCTGGTTTGCGCGCGGCCGGGATGCGGTTTGGAGTAGATGAAGAAGAGAATGAAGTTTTTGCTGCAATATCGCCGATACCGCCTGCCGTTTCGCGCGGCGGTGCGCACGGCGCATGGCGTCTGGGCGGAGCGCGAAGGGCTGATGGTGCGGCTGGAGGATGAAAAAGGTGCGGTTGGATTTGGCGAAGCCGCGCCGATCCCGTGGTTTGGGACGGAGACGGTGGACGAGGCGGAGGCGGTGCTGCGGGAGCTGGGGAGTGAGGTGAGTGAAGAGCAGATGGCCGCGGTGCCGGAGAAGGTGGGCTGTTTAAAGCACGCGCTGGCCGTGGCGCGGGCGGAATTTCAGGTGCGCGAGGCGAACAATAAAACGGAGCACCTCGGCGTGGCGGCGTTGCTGCCGGCCGGCCGCGCGGCGCTGGGACTCGTTGCCGGGAAGGCGGAGCTGGGCTTTCGCATGTTTAAGTGGAAGGTCGGCGTGGCGGATGCGGGCGATGAACTGGCGATGCTCGATGACCTGTGCGCGGCGCTGCCGGACGGCGCGAAGCTGCGGCTCGATGCCAACGGCGCGTGGGACCGGCGCACGGCGGAGCGATGGCTCGCGCGCTGTACGGAGCGGCCGGTGGAATTTGTGGAGCAGCCGTGCTTCGGGACGCGCGGGGCGGACGATGTGCTGCGCGGGCTGGCCGAGGATTTTCCGACGCCGCTGGCCCTGGACGAATCGCTGGTGGGCGAGCAGGACATCGAGCGCTGGCTGGGTGCGGGGTGGCGCGGGGTGTTTGTGGTGAAACACGTGCTGCTCGCCGATCCGCCGGCGGCGCTCGCGCGGCTGGCGGCGGCCAAGGCGACGGTGGTGTTTTCCTCGGCGCTGGAGACAGCGCTGGGGGCGCGGACGGCGCTGCGGGCGGCCTTCGCGTGGCCGGGCGAACGGCGCGCGCTGGGTTTTGGCGTGTGGCCGCTGTTTCAGGACGCGCGGTTTGACGGACCGGCGACCGGGCCGTTTCTGTACGCGCAGGATGTGGAGCGCATCAACCCGGAGGCCTTGTGGAACGCGCTGAGCTGATCGCACTGGTCCGCGCCACCGGCTGTGCGATCGAGCGCGACGGCGAATTTTTCCTCTGGGACCCGAAACGCGGGGCGGAGGAGTGGGCGCGCGTGGCGGGACAGGGTGGGGGCGAGAAGAGCGACGATGGCTGGCTGATGATCGCGAGCGGCGGGACGAGCGGGGCGCTGAAGTTTGCGCGGCACGATGAGCGCACGCTGGGCGCGGCAGTGCAGGGATTTTGCGCGCACTTTGGGATCGAGCGCGTCAATGCAGTCGATGTGTTGCCCGCGTACCACGTGAGCGGGTTCATGTCGCGGGTCCGTTGCGCCGCGACGGGTGGCTTGCATGTGGCGTGGGATTGGAAGCGGCTCGAAGCAGGCGGGACGCCTGCGCTACGGGAGGGCGATGACTGGGTGATTTCGCTCGTGCCGACGCAGCTGCAGCGGTTGCTGACGCAGGCGGAAGCCGCGAAGTGGCTGCGGAGGTTTAAGGTGATTTTTGTCGGGGGTGGGCCGGTGTGGCCGGAGCTGGCGGAGGCGGCGGCGCGGGCGGAACTGCGCGTGTCACTGAGCTACGGCATGACGGAGACGGCGGCGATGGTGACGGCGTTGCGGCCGGAGGAATTTCTCAATGGTGCGCGCGACAGTGGGAGTGCGCTACCGCACGCGCGACTGGCGCTGACGGCAGAGGGAACGGTGCGGATCGAGGGCGAATCGGTGTTTCGCGGCTATTATCCGGCGCGGGACGCGCGGCGGATTTTTGTGACGGAGGACCTGGCGCGGTGCAATGCGCGCGGTCATTGGCAAATCCTTGGGCGGCGCGATGCGCTGATCATCACGGGGGGCGAAAAGGTTAATCCCGCGGAGGTCGAGACGGCGCTGCGCGCGACGGGAGCGTTTGCGGATGTGGCGGTGATCGGTGTGCCCGACGCAGAGTGGGGCGAGCGCGTGGTGGCTTGTTATCCGGCAGGTCACTCATTTGACGGAGAGCGCGTGGACGCGCAGTTGATGAGTTTACCGGCAGCGGCGCGGCCGAAGCAATACCTCGCGATGGCGGCTTGGCCGCGCAATGAGCACGGGAAGGTGAACCGTGCGTTATTGCGGGAGGCGGCTCGACAGGCGGGCCCGGACGCACAAACATTTTAAGCCCCCCACACACACCCATGAAATTCCTCCAATTAAACTTCATCCCCCAAAGCACTGATTTCGCGCTGCTCGTCCTCCGCCTCTGGCTGGGGCTCACGATGCTGCTCAACCACGGTTGGGATAAGCTCACGCACTTCAGCGCCTACGCGGAAAAGTTCGGCAATCCCATCGGCATCGGTGCGACGCCGAGCCTCGCGTTGGTGGTGTTTGCGGAGGTGGTCGCCTCGGCGTTGCTGGTGCTGGGCTTGTGGACGCGTTTCGCCGCGCTGGCGCTCGCGATCAACATGGGCGTGGCGTTTTTTATCGCGCACCAGCACTCGCTGTCCGGCGCGGGCTCGGGTGAACTGGCCTTCATTTACCTCGCGAGCTACGTGACGATCTTCTTCGCGGGTGGCGGCAGCTTCGCGCTGGATCGCAACCTGCCGAGCGCAGGCGGCAGCAAGAAGTGACGACGGGTGCAACTCGTCCGGCCCTGCCGCTCCCTCGGGCGCGGCTGGTGCTGCTGCTCGGTGCGCTGACGGCCTTTGCGCCGGCGGCCATCGACATGTACCTGCCGGCCTTTCCGGCGATCGCGCGCGAGCTGGGCGTAGAGATTGGCGAGGTGGAGTTCACCGTGCCGGCCTTCCTGCTCGGCATGGCGGCGGCGCAGGCGTTTTACGGTCCGCTGTCGGACCGCGTGGGGCGGCGAGGTCCGCTGATCGCGGGCGCGCTGATCTTCGCGCTGGCGGCGGTGGGCTGTGCGCTGGCGCACAGCATCGGCGCGCTGCTGGGGTGGCGTGTGGTGATGGCGCTGGGCGGCGGGGCAGGCCTTGTCGTGGCGCGGGCGGTGGTGCGCGACTGGTTTGAGGTGCGCGATGCGGCGCACCTGTTTGCGCAGCTGATGCTGGTGATGGGTGCGGCGCCGATCCTCGCGCCGCTTATCGGCGGGCAGATGCTGTTGCTCACCGGGTGGCGCGGGATTTTTGGCCTGCTGACGGGCTTCGGCCTGCTGGTGGCGGCGCTCGTGGTGTTTGCGTTGCCGGAGTCGTTGCCGCCGGACCGGCGCGCGCATGGCGGGCTGGGCGCGGTGCTGACCGGCTACGGGCGGATGCTCACGCACCGGGTCTTTGCGGGCTACACCATCGCGGCGGCGTGTGCGTCGGGCGTGCTGTTTTCGTACATCACGGGCGCGTCGGCGGTCTTCACCGGCTATTACGGGGTGTCGCCGCAGAAATTTGGTTTCGTCTTCGGACTCAACTCGCTGGCGATCATCGGGGCGTCGCAGCTCAACCGGAAGCTGCTGCACCACTACTCGCTGCGGACCCTGCTCAATGCCGCGTACGGCTTACTGGCGGTGACAGTGGTGGCGCTGGCGGTGGCGGGCGCGACCGGCTGGGGCGGGTTGCCCGCACTGATGGTGCTGCTCTTCGTGACGCTGGGGGCGGTAGGGTCGATTTTCCCGAATGTCGCGGCGCTCGCGATGGAGCCGCATGCGAAATCGGCCGGCAGCGCGTCTGCGGTGCTGGGGGCGTCGCAGTATGTCGTCGGCTGCACGGCGGGTGCGCTCGTGGGCTGGCGGCACGACGGCACGGCGGGACCCATGACGCTGACGATCGCGGGGTGCGCAATCGCGGGCTGGGTGGGGCTGAAGTTTTTGACCCGCGAATCACGCTAACGAGCGCGAATCCAACCTCGATCCAGCTTAAGCCGGGGTTGGCGGGTAAAAGCGCTGGACGAGGAGCGTAAGGAGGACGAGGACGGCGAGACCGGGGAACGCTTGCACGGTGGAGGTGGCGGCCCAGTCGAGGAGGGAGCGCTGGTGGATCAGAGCGGGGATGAGCGCGGCGAGGATGATCGTGGCGGCGCGGCCGATGACATAGGCGGGGAGTGAGATCCACCAGCGTAGGCCGACGCGGGCGCGGAGCGTGGCGACGGTGAAGGTGAACGCGAGCAGTTCGACGCTCATGAGCGTGGCGCTCGGGGGCGAAGGGTGTTGGGTCAGAAGCCAGTTGAGCCACGGCGCGAGGACCGCGACGACGGCGGCGGAGCGTGAACGGCCCCAAAGAACGCCGAGGAGCGGGGCGTAGAATATCGGGAGCAGGCGCTGACCCAGGCGCGCATCTTCGGGCACGGGGATCAGGTGGATCAGGAATGGAAAGAGCAGCGAAAGTGCGAGGAGGATGCCGACTTCACGGGCGGTGGAGAGCGTGAGGAAACCGGGCGTGGGGCGGGCGGTGGGGTGGGCGGACATGGAGGTAGCGATGCAGGGTTTTTCGAAACGGGGCGAGAATACAGTGGATGCGGTTGTGGGGCGGGACAGCGGCGGGTGACTTGCGCGGGGCGGGGAGTCGGCCATGGTGGCGGCTCCAGCACATGAGTTCAAAATCTTCGGGGAAACTGCACTACGCGTGGATCGTGGCGGGCGTCACGTTTGTGACTTTGCTCGCGGCGGCGGGTGCGCGCGCGGCGCCCAGCGTGATGCTCCAGCCGATCGGCAACGAGTTTCAGTGGAGCCGGGCCAAGGTGTCGTCGATCGTCTCGGTGAACATTTTTCTCTATGGACTCGTGGGGCCCTTCGCGGCGGCACTTTACCAAAGCCTCGGCTTGCGGCGCACGATGCTGCTGGCGATGGCGCTGATCGGCACCGGCTACGGACTGTCGACGCAGGCGACGCACTACTGGCAGTTCATCTTGCTGTGGGGCGTGGTGGTCGGCGTGGGCTCGGGCATGGCGGCGACGGTGCTCGGAGCGGCGGTGGCCAACCGCTGGTTCACCGAACGGCGCGGGCTCGTGATGGGCCTGCTCACGGCGAGCGCGGCGACGGGCCAGCTGATCTTTTTGCCCTCGTTTGCGGCGGCGGTGACGCGCGACGGTTGGCGTAGCGCGCCGATGATCGTGGCGGTGGCCTCGGCGCTGGCGCTGCCGGTGATCTGGCTTTTCATGCGGGACCAGCCGGCGGAGGCCGGCGTGCGGCCGTATGGCGAGATCGGTGCGCCCGACAAGGTGCAGGCGCCATCCACGACGGATGTGAATCCGGCGCGCCGGGCGCTGACCGTGCTGGGCGAGGCGGTGAAGGTACGCGATTTCTGGCTGCTGGCGGGTTCGTTTTTTGTCTGCGGCGCGAGCACGAACGGACTCATCGGCACGCACCTCGTGTCGGCGGCGATTGACTGCGGCATCCCCGAGGTGAAGTCGGCGGGCCTGCTGGCGCTGATGGGGATCTTCGACCTCGCGGGGACGACCGCGTCGGGCTGGCTGTCCGACCGCTACAACTGCCGGTATCTGCTCTTCGGTTACTACGGGCTGCGCGGGTTGTCGCTGCTCTTCCTGCCGTCGGCGCTGGTCGGCCCCTCGACGTGGCTGCTGATCTTCGCGGTGTTTTACGGCCTGGACTGGATCGCGACGGTGCCGCCGACGGTACGGCTCTGCGGCGAGGTCTTCGGCCGCGAGAAGGCGAGCATCGTCTTCGGCTGGGTGGTGGCGATGCACCAGCTCGGCGCGGCCTTCGCCGCCTACATGGCCGGCGCGCTGCGCACGATCTCAGGCAGCTACGCCCTCGCGTTCACGAGCGCCGGCGCGCTGTGCCTGATCGCAGCCGTGGGCGTGCTGCCGATCGGGCGGGGAAGGAAGGCGGCGTTAGCAGCAGCCTGAGCATCTTTCGGTTTCTTCAGTAAGCTCCGCCAATTGGTACTCGTCCCTCGCTGTCGGGAAACTTGCCGATGGCGATCGTCTTCGACCCATGTGGAAAAGAGTAGACGTCGATCGCATCTCCGGGGCGTACATCTCTTTTTAAATATTCTTCGAAGAGGTCAAAGTCATCGAAGGCAAGAGGTGTCGGCGCACGGGCTCCGCAATAATGCCAGTGCGCGACCGCAATATTTCCGACCTTGCTTAGATGCTCTCGCACCGCAGCCAGTTTTTCTGCGGCAAGGATGTTCTCGCCGCCATTAGTCCAATCGAGTTTTGTGCTTTCAGACATCTTTTAGGCGATTTACGTCGAAGCTGAATTCGAATGGTATCAGTGCGAAAAACAGAGGCGTAACTTACTCCCACCCGATCGGCCGGCCCTTGTTTTGCTCCTCGAGCCACTTCATCAGGGGAGCGTAGTAGTCGAGCATGGCGCGGGTGGAGAATTTTTCGCCGGTCGCTTCTTCGAGGACCTTGCGCCAGTCTTCGGTCGCGCCCTTTTCCATGATGGATTTCAGGAAGTCGCCGACGGCCTTGTTGTTGGCGTAGTTGCAGGACTGCGGGGGCTGGTGGAGGATTTTCCGCGCGATGTAATCATTCAACTGATACTTGAAGACCTGGGCGAAGGCGTAATTGTGGTAGTACGCGGGGGCGTCGTTGATGTGGGTCTTGGTCGCGGCGTCGCAGAACTCCTCGCCGCGGGCGGACGGGGGCTCGACGCCCTGGAACTCGCGGACGTACTGCCACCAGCGCTTGTTCCACTCGGAGGCGGGAAGGTTCTTCGCGTAGATGTCGGCTTCCCAGTGGGCCATGACGCCGGAGGACCAATAAATGAAGGGGATGCCGCCACCGAGGGCGTTGCTGAGGAGGAAGGCGGTGTCGTCGGCCTTGTAGTCGGCAGGGAGGATGCCGACGGTCTTGAGGTAGGGGGCCTGCGAGGAGGCGAGGGCGATGAGTTCGCCGAAGCCTTCATGGAAACCGGGGTTGGCGCCGTCGCGGAGGAGCGGGGGCACGTCCGGGCGCGAGTAGCTCATGAAGTAGTAGCCGTGGCCGAGCTCATGGTGCGCGGTGGAGAACCACCACGGGTTGGGCTCGATGGACTGGAGGGAGCGGATGTCGTCGGCGAGGTTGATGTGCCAGCAGGAGGCGTGGGTGTTTTTCTTGCGCGGGTCGCCGGCGGGGACGGGGTAAAGATCCGACTTGGTCCAGAATGTGGCGGGGAGCGGGGCGAAGCCGATGCCGGTGTAGAACTGCTCGGCGGACTTGATCACGAACTCGGCGGTGCGGCCCTTGAAGTAAGGGGTGAGGTCGGCGCCGTCGGCGAGGCCGTCCCACTCCTGCGACCAGCGGTTGTTGATCCAGTGGGCGGGGATGAGTTTGGGGACGGGCTGGTGGTACTTCTCGGCGAGCTTGTACTTGGCCCACGTGTGGAGCTGGAGGTAGAGCGGGCGGAGGACGCGCATGAAGTCGTCGTTGAGCGCGATCATCTCGTCGGCCGTCATGCCGTAGCGGGCGACCTGCAGGGAAAAGTAATCGGGGTAACCCATCTCCTTGGCGACGCCGTTGCGGAGGTCGCGGAGCTTCACGAGGCCGGCCTTGAGGGCGACGCCGGACTCCTTGGAGGCTTCCCAGACGGCGCGGCGTTCGGCGAGATCGGTCGAGGACTCGAGGAGGTTATCAATGTCATTCGCGGTGACGACCTTCCCGTGGAGCTTGAACTCGAAGCTGTTGAGCGTGGAGGCCTGGCGCGTCTCGGCGGCGATGCGGTCGGCGACGAGTTGCGGGTTGGTCATAGGGCCCTCGGCGGCGTTGAGGAGGACGCGGTCGAGCTGGCGCCAGGTGAGTTCGTTGAGCTCGGCGCGGTGGGCGAGGAGGGCCTTGGCCTCGGTGATGATGGCGGGATTGCCGTTGAAGGCGGCGTAAGCCTTGCCGGCGGTCTCGGAGGCGGCGTCATGCGCGGGCGTCACATCGGTCGCGGCGGCCCACTGGGCCTCGCTGCTGACGGTGGTGAGCGCCTGGTAGGAGGAGTTGACGAGCGCGAGGAAACGGTCGGCGCGTTCCTGGATGGGTGACGGAGACTTGTCGGCCGCCGAAGCGAACGGAGCGAGCGCGAGCGCAGCAGCGAACAGGACGGTTTGCAGGATGCAACGGGGCGGGGTGGTGACGTTAATCATGATACAAACATAGGCATGGCCGGAAGGGGCGAACAATCCCAATTGCGCGTATCATCCGGGGTGCAGCAACGCGCTTGACTCATCATACCTGATAGCGCCTTTTGGCGGCCACCCTGTGTCGACGCATCATCCAACACCGGCTGAAGCCGCCCGTTTTCTCCTGCAGGCCACCCTCGGCCCGACGCCAGATGAAATCGCCCGCGTAGTGGAGATTGGTTACGAAGCGTGGATCGACGAGCAGTTCGAGCTGCCGCCGAGCATAGCGCACCATGAGGTGCATGTCGCGCGGCTGGCGGGCCTGCATTTTGAGGTGCACCACGCGTGGTGGCGCCAGGTGCTGAATGCGCCCGATGCCCTGCGGCACCGCCTGGCCGTGGCTCTCTCGGAAATCTTCGTGATCTCGGAGGTCGCCATCGAGTTCGTGGCTTGGGAATTCACGGAGTATTACGACGATCTGGGCCGGATGGCCTTTGGCAACTGGCGCGACCTCCTGCGCGCGGTGACGTTGGACCCGCTGATGGGTTACTATCTCACCTACCTGCGCAACCGGAAGGCGGATCCGGCGCAACAGCGGTTTCCCGACGAGAACTACGCCCGCGAAGTCATGCAGCTCTTCAGCATCGGGCTGTGGGAGCTGAATCCCGACGGCACCCACAAGCTGGATGCGCAGGGGCGGGAGATCCCCACCTACGACAACCGGGAGATCATGGAGTTTGCCCGCGTCTTCACCGGGCTGTCGTTCGGCGGCCCGACGGCCGACCCAAAAAAGCCGGAGGATTTTTTCAACGCCCCCCTCAACTACTCCGTCGCGATGGAAATGTGGGAGGATCAGCACGACCGGGGCGAAAAGGTCCTGCTGCGGGGCAAGCGCCTGCCGGCCTTCGACCAGGCTCCGGGGCGCAAGGGCATGGACGACATCGACGATGCCGTCACCAACCTGTTTGAGCACCCCAATGTGGGGCCGTTCTTCGGGCGCCTGCTGATCCAGCGCCTCGTGTCCTCGAACCCCACGCCCGCCTATATCGCGCGCGTGGCGGCGGCCTTTGCGGACAACGGCCGCGGGGTGCGGGGCGACATGCGCGCGGTGATCAAAGCCATCCTGCTGGATCCCGAGGCCCGCACGGTGGCACCGATCGGGCCGCTCTCCGGCCGGCTGCGCGAGCCCTACCTGCGCTACGTCGCCCTGGCCCGCTCGTTCCGGGCGCGTTCCGAGGCCGGCACCTACAAGAGCCACGATCACGAGGTGCTGCTCGCCATGAACCAGATCGTGATGAACTCCCCGAGCGTATTTAATTTCTTCCTACCCGACTACCAGCAGCCGGGCAAGATCGCGGAGGCGGGGCTCTATGCGCCGGAATTCCAGATCATGACCTCCACCACGGCGATCACCTCGGCCAACGTCCTGACCGGGACGGTGGCGACGGGGTTCGGCGACTTCAGCGACGGACCGGACCGCCTGCGGCTGGATCTCAGCGAGGAAACCAAGCTGGCGGACCGGCCGGACGAGCTCATCGAGCTGCTGGATGCCAAGCTGACGGGCGGCCTGCTCGGGGCGGAGACCAAGCGCATCCTGCGCACCGCCTGGGCCGAGATGCCGGCGGAGTACACGGCCGAGCAGCGCGTGCAGGCCCTCATGCAACTCATCGTCCTCGCGCCCGACTGCGCGGTGACGCAGTAACCGGCCCCGATGCGACCCTCCGACCCAAACCCCTCCGCGATGCGCCGGATGCTCCGGCAGATCGGCTGCGCGAAAGTCGGCTCGACGACGCTCTATTCCCTCCTGCTGAACCTGACGATGTCGGGGCGCGCCTCGTCGGAGACCGTGCAGCCCGACGGCCGCTACCGCGCGCTCGTCTGCCTGTTTCTCGACGGCGGCAACGACTCCTTCAACATGCTCGCGCCACTGGAGCAGAAGGAATACGCGCGCTACCGCACGGCCCGCGGGAGCCTGGCGCTGGAGCGCGAGAAATTCCTCGGCATCACGGATCCGGCGGGCCGTGCCAACGGGCGCAAGTTCGGCGTGCATCCGGCCATGCCCGAGGTGCGCGACCTCTACAACTCGGGCAAGCTCTCCTTCCTCTGCAACGTCGGCACCTTGGCGGAGCCGACCAATCTGGCCAAGATCAACAACTACACGGCCCGCCTGCCCCTCCGCCTGTATTCGCACGCCGACCAGTTCATGCACTGGCAGACCTCGACGCCCGAGACGCGGGGCACCATCGGCTGGGCCGGCCGTGCGGCGGAGATCCTCCGGTCCGTCAACGAGCGGAACGATATCTCGATGAATATCTCCCTCTCGGGGACGAATATTTTCCAGTCGGGGAAGGATCTCATTCCCTATTCGATCAATCCGGACGGCGTGTCGCTGCTGAATGGCTACAACGACCCTTCGCGCGCCTTTTTCCGCAAGGCGGTGGACAGCCTGCTCGAGCAAAAATACCAGAGTCTCCTCCGCCAGACGTACGCAGATCTCACCCGGCAGGCGATCGATTCGGCGGATATCTTCCACCGCGTCTGGCAGGCGACGCCGAAGGTGCAGACGCCGTTTCCGGATACGGTCATGGGCCGCAACCTGCGCGGCGTCGCGCAGAGCATGGCGGCGCGCGGGTCGCTCGGCATGAAGCGGCAGACATACTTCATCCGCTGCGCCGGCTGGGATCACCACGACGAAGTGCTCAACAGCCAGAACCACATGCTGGCGGATGTGAGCAGGTCTGTCGCCGCCTTCTGGCAGGCGCTCGGCGAGCTCGGATTGCAGGACGACGTGCTGCTGTTCAGCGCCTCGGACTTTGGCCGCACGCTGTCGAGCAACGGCAAGGGGTCCGACCATGGTTGGGGCGGCCACCAGTTCATCCTCGGCGGCGGCCACCGGGGCGGGCGGTTCTTCGGCGATTATCCGGAGGATATCTCGCTGGGTAACAAGCTCGACACCGGGCGCGGCCGGCTGATCCCGACGACCTCGGTGGACGAATATTTTGCCGAACTGGCGCTCTGGCTGGGCGTGAGCCGGTCCGACCTGCAGACCGTACTGCCGAACATCGGCCGCTTCTACGATGTACGCAGCCGGCGCATGCCGTTGGGCTTTTTCCGGTGAGCTCGGGGCTCCGGGATCAAGGGGGCGCGCCACCAGGCGGAGCCAGCGACATTGACAGGGTGGCGATGGGAATATTTCGCTGCCGAACTCCGTCATGACGCGCAGCATCCTTCGAACTGTCTATGGACTGGCCTGCATCGCGGTGTTCGCGGCGGGCGTGGCGCTTGTCGTGGGAGGGTGCAATGCCTGGCGCGACTGGCTCGGGCCGAACCGGCTGATCGTGCCACTCTGGGTGGACCGCCCCGCGACGGCGCAGCTTTTCTATGACCAGGGGCAGGGTATCCGCGCCGAGGACTGCGCCTCGGTCTCCCTGCCCGGCGGGGGGACCGCGCTGCACGAGCTGGCTTTTCCGGTGCCACGGGCTGCGCTGCGCGAATTGCGCTTCGACCCGATGATCGCCGTGGGAAAATTTACAATCGGCGCACCGCGGCTGGAGAGCGCATCGGGACGCGTGATCGCCAGATTTCCCCTGACGGCGGTCGTGCCGCGGCAGCAGATCGCCGGCTGGCAGCGCGAAGGCGACCGCTGGTTGGGAACGACGGAGACCGAGGCCAACGATCCGCAGCTGACCTTCGGCCTGGGCGGCCCCCTGCGTGTCGGGAGTCCGCGGATACCCTGGATCGAGCTGCTGTTCCTGCTCGCAGCAGGAGGAGCCTGGGGATGGCTGCGCCGGCGGAAGGCCCTGCGTGGCTGGCGTTTTTTGCCGGCGGCGGAAGCGCGTCTGGCCGTTGTGCGGGGATGGATCACCGATCCGGCTCGCGGGGGCTGGCTGGCGGGCCCGGGGCGGTTGATGATGGGGCCGGGGAGCTTGCTGACCGGTGCGGTGTTGGTGGCGGCGCTCCAGCTTTGGTTGCTCTGGCCGCTGCACCGGGTGATGGACTGGCCGCTGTGGGATGAAACGAACTATGCGGCGAGGGGTCTCGCGTGGGCGACGCACGGGGGCTCGTTGGATGCGCTGAATACCTCGCCGCTCTACGTGGTGATGTATGCCGGCCTCAGCTGGCTGGGCGACGTAGGCTCCATGGTTTGCGCCCAGCACTACGTCGTGCCGTTAACGGCGACGGTACTGCTCTATTTCATTCTGGCGCGGTGGTGGCGTTCGCCGATGGCGGCGACGGCGGCGGCTTTGCTGTGGGCGATGTCGTCTTTTCAGCTCGAATGGCCGATCCTGGTTTATCAGGCGGCCTGGCTTTGGTTTCTGGCGGCGGTGCTGACGGCGGACCGCTGGCCCCTGGCGGCGTTGGGCTTTGCCTTGCTGGCCGCATGCGTGCGCCAGGAATATCAGTTCACGGCGATGGCGCTGCTGGCGTGGCACGGCTGGCGCGCGTGGCGGCAGAAATACTCATGGCGCGATTGGCTGGGGCGGGGAGGCCGATGGCCGGGCTGGGCGGTGCTGGCGGCGGCTGTGTGGGCAGGGGTGGTGTTTGTGCTGCTGCGCACGGACCTGAGCATGCGCCACAGTGACGAGCGGCTGTGGTTTGCCTTTGAGCAGCACTATGCGGCCCGGGCAGCCAGCCTCGGTGAGGTGAAGGGCCTCAATCCCTGGCTGGATTACAAGATGGTGACCCGGCACGATTTTCCCGGAGCAAACTCGCTGAGCGCGGCGTGGCGGGTGAACGCGGCCGGCGTCAAGCATCACTTGATCTACAATCTGACCCATTTCGGCGGCGAACTGGCGTCACTGTGGCGCTGCGCCCCCGGGCTCCGGCCGGCGGCATGGGCGCTCCTGGCGGCGGCGTTGCTGGCCATGGCGGGGAGGCGGGCTGCGCGCACTCCGGCAAGCGGAGGGGAAAGGCCAGGCGATTCGCGGAGCGCGAGCGCCGTGCTGGCGGCATCCGCATTGCTGGCGGTGGCACCCGGACTGATCGTGCTGGCGAAGGAATCCTATCTGCTGGCGCTGGTGCCCGGGGTGTTCGGCGCGGTCGCTTTGCTGTGGAGCCGGGCGACGCGCGGGACCGTGGCCTGGCGGGCTGGGTTGGGGGTGGCGGCGCTGGGCTTATTGACGTTGGGGGTGGTGATGCTGATACGCGCGCCGCAGCCATTTGAGCCGGGCGACCGGCCGCGGCCGGTGGCTGAAACGGTGGCGGAGTTGGAAAAGATCTGGCCGACGACGGGACGTGAGGCGCTCCTCGGAGTCGCGGCCATATCGTATGCGCAGTATCTCGGTGAAGATCGTTGCCAAGCCATCGAGGCACTGACCGGAGTTTCCAACCAGAGCGGGGAAGACGTGCCGATCGAGCGCGTGCTCGCAGAGACGAAGCCTCTCGCTGTGTTGGTGACCGCCGACTGGCGGGCCTCGCAGCGTTTCGACGGGGCAAAACTGGCGCGCCTGCTGGCGGCGCCGGAGTGGACGGTGCGGACGGTACCGGCGGGGCAACTGTATGTGAGGACAGGACGGTGAGTTGCTTTTCGGGCGGGAATCAGTGAGCACTAGGTCCGCCTGATCGCAGGCGACCCCGCCCCATGCATTACCGCCAAATTGGCCAGACCGGTCTGCGCGTGCCCGTGCTCAGCTTCGGCGCTTCGTCGCTCGGCGGGGTGTTTCGCAACGTCGACGAAGGCGAGGCGATCCGCACCGTGCGCGTGGCGCTCGAGCTGGGAATGAATTTCCTCGATGTGTCGCCCTACTACGGCGCGACCAAGGCGGAGACCGTGCTCGGGCGCGCGCTGAAAGGCGTGCCGCGCGAGAGCTACGTGCTGGCGACCAAGATCGGGCAGTACGGGGAGGGGGAGTTTGATTTCTCCGCGGTGCGCACGGTACGCAGCCTCGACGAAAGCTGCACGCGGCTCGGGGTGGACCACATCGACTTGCTGCAGTGCCATGATATCGAGTTTGCCGACCTCAACCAGATCGTGGACGAGACGCTGCCGGCGCTGGTGAAGCTACGAGCGGCGGGACGAATCGGCCACATTGGCATCACGGGGCTGCCGCTGAAAATCTTTCCTGCGGTGATCGACCGCGTGGCGCCGGGGACGGTGGAGACGGCGCTGTCGTTTTGCCGCTATGAGCTGAACGACACGGCGCTCGACGGGCTCGTGCCGTATTTTAAGGAAAAACAGGTCGGGCTCATCAACGCCTCGCCGACCGGTATGGGCCTGCTGACGGAGCGGGGCGTGCCGGCGTGGCATCCAGCGACGCCGGCGATGGTGGTAGGGGCGCGGCGGGCGGTGGAGTATTGCCGGAGCGTGGGCGCCGACATCGTGAAACTCGCGGTGCAATTCTGCGTGGCGCACCCGGGCATCGCCACGACGCTCGTGGGCAGCGCGAACCCGGAGAATATCCGACGCAATGTCGCGTGGGCGGAGGAGCCGGTGGACTACGAGCTGATGGCGAAGGTGCTTGAGCTGCTGAAGCCGATCCGAAATCACAATTTCACGCGAGGCCGGCCGGAGAACAGAGACGCGATCGTGGGGTGAGGTTTACAAGTGCGAGATGAAATATTTTTTGCCCACGGAACACACGGAAGACGCGGAAGGGAAATTCTGAATTCCGTGTCTTCCGTGTGTTCCGTGGGCCACTTATTATAATTACCATGCTCCAGATCGTACTTGAGAAACCGGGACATTTTATAGCGGTGGACGGGCCGGAGCCGGTGCTGAAGCCGGGCGAGGCGTTGGTGCGGGTGCATCGCATCGGCGTGTGCGGGACGGACCTGCATGCGTTTGCGGGACGGCAGCCGTATTTTAGCTATCCGCGGATTTTGGGCCATGAGCTCGGCGTGGAAGTAATCGATGCGGGGAGCGAACCGCACGGGCTCGCGGTGGGCGACCGGTGCTCGGTCGAGCCGTACATCAACTGCGGGCATTGCATCGCGTGCCGCCGTGGGAAACCCAACTGCTGCACGACGCTTAATGTCATGGGAGTCCATTCCAATGGCGGGATGCGCCCGCTTTTCGCGGTGCCGGCGCGCAAGCTGCACCGGTCGAAAAAACTCGGCTATGAGGAACTGGCGCTGGTGGAGACGCTCGGCATCGGGGCTCATGCGGTGGAGCGGGCGGAGATGCGGCGCGAGGACTTTGTGCTCGTGATCGGCGCGGGGCCCATCGGATTGAGCGTGATCCAGTTTGCGCTGGTGACGGGGGCGACCGTGGCGGTGATGGATGTGAGCGAGACGCGGCTGGCGTTTTGCCGCGATCAACTCGGGGTAAAACACACAGTGACGGCGGGCGACGGTGCCATGGAGCGCATCAAACAGATTGGCGGCGGCGATCTGCCCACGATTGTGATGGATGCGACGGGCAGCCCGAAGTCGATGGCAGGCACCTTCGAGATCGTGGCGCATGGCGGGCGCATCGTGTTTGTCGGACTCGTGCAGGCGGACATCGCTTTCAACGATCCTAATTTTCACCGGCGGGAAATCACGCTGTGCGCGAGCCGCAACGCTCCGCCGGGGACGTTTCGCGAGATCATCGCGCTGGTGGAAGCGGGTAAGATCGACACGCGACCGTGGATCACGCACCGGTTCGCGCTGGCGGAGACGCCGGTGGTTTTCCCGCGCGACATCGCGGGAAATCCGGCGGTGCTGAAGGCGATGATCGAGGTGCAGTAACTAGATCGCGAACGAGACGATCTGGTTTTGCTCACGGTGGTTGGTCCAGAAATTCTGCCCGTCGTGGGCGAGCGCGCGGGCTTGGAAGGGGATGTGCGCGATGTCGGTGATCTCGGGCTTGGCGGGACGCGGGTCCACGCGGGTGAGCCAGTAGTCGGTGGTGTCCTCGGCGTCGGTGGTCACGAGGTAGATGAGACCGCCGACATTGACCTGACCACAGATGCCGTGCGGCACGTGGATGGTGCGGGTGGCGCGGCCGGTGGTGTCGATGGTGATGAGCTTTTTCGGATACCACTGGCTGACGGTGAGCGCGGTGCCGTCGTAGCTGAGCTGGGAGCCGGTGTCGTCGGGGCAGGGCACGGCGAACGACGCGTCGAAGCCCTGTTGGGGCACGCAGCGGCGGATGATGCGGTGGTCCTCGGCGGTCTCGCTGCAGAGCACGCGGAGCTCACCGTTGACCGCGACCATGCCGTAGGGCGTGCCGGGGGCCTTGGTTTGCCAGCGGACGGACAGGTCGGCGGGATTGAGGGCGTGGATCTGCCAGGTCTCGCGCGAGCCCATCCAAAGCGTGGAGCCGTCCCAAGCGAGAGACTGGGGCTTGGGGGCGGGCGAGGCAAGGCGGCGGAGTTCTCGGATGGGATTCATACAGACGGCAGCGGTTTGGCTGGGAAGATTATCACTCGATCAGGTGTGACGTGGAGAAAATATTAAGAGCTGGGAGAGATCGCTGACCCGGATGTGCGTTTGATAGTAATATTTCGTGGATTTGAGCCCTTGGAAATAGAGCCAGACCTTTACCTGCCTGGCGTTACCTGCGACGATCACTTCCTTGCCCAGGAGAGACACGGTGGGATCACCGGCCAGTTTGTTCCTGAGGTCGCGGTCGACGTTGTTGGTCAGCTCAAGCGTCAGGCAGCGCTGATCGCGATAGTCGAATTCGGAATTCAAATACAAATAGCCATCTTTCCGACCGGTGCCGAGAACCGTCATTCTGAATAGGCCGCTGACCCCTGCTGGGCGGTTGGCGGCGGCGAAGATGGCCTCCTGCGGTGTCAGCACCACAGCTATCGGCGCGGTCGTCCCTTGTTGCTGTAAAGTGGAGGTCGGTGAAGTGCAGCCGGTGAAGCTAAAGATCACGGCTGTGATCAGCAGCAGAATGGTTACAGCGGCGTGAGGACGATGGCATTTGGCTGCGCCAGTCATAGTTTGAGGGAACTATCGGTTCTCTGGTTTTTTCTACAATAGTTTAAGCGAGCCCGTTCTGCGTGACGGTGAGGTCCGCGGCGACGGTGGGCGGGTGGACCTGGGCGGTGCCGCCGAGCTTGCGGTAGGTGGCGGCGAACTGCTGGGGGTCGAGGGTTTCGTAAGGGGGAATCTTATCGGGGGTGCGGTCCCAGATGTGGTGGTGGTGGGGGATCAAAGACCGGGCGTCGAGTTGCCAGGCGAGGAGGGCGGCCTCGTGGGTGTTCATATTGCCGACGGATCCGTTGATGCAGAGGGTGGCGAGGGCGAGCGACTGACCTTTGAGGAAACGGTGGATCCGCGAATCGTAGTCGGTGTCGCCGGTGTGGTAGATGCGCAGGCCGGCGAAATCGAGGAGCGGGCCGAAGGCGTCGGGGACTTCCCAACCGGGGACGCCGGCCTCGTGGCGGGCGACGATGCCAGTGAGCTTGAGGTCGTCGCCGAGATCGAGCGTCTGGCCGGGGATGAGGGTGGTGACCTGCGCGCGAGGGACGCCGAGGGGCAGCGCGTGGGCCATGCAACCGGGCGACATGATGAAATGCGCGGTCGGCCGGCGACGCGCGATGGCGGGGATGGCCTCGGGGTCGAGGTGGTCCTCATGCCAGTGGGAGCTGATCACGATGTCGGGCGCGGCTTCCTCGACCGAGATTGGCGGCGGGAAGGCGCGGCCGATGCCGAACATCGGGCGGACGATGTCGGAGAGATAAGGGTCGATCCAGACCTGGCGGCCGGCGGGAGTTTTGATGATGAAGCCGGAACCGCCGAGCCACCAGAGGGCGAGGGTGCCGGGGACGGGGCGGGCGGAGGCGATACGTTGGGCGAGGGGTAGGGGCATGGCGGGGTATCTTCGATCTGCGCGGGGTTTGGGGTGACGCAGAACGGAAAGCGGGCGGAGGCGAAGGGCGGGTCGGAGACCCGCCCTACTCGGAAATGCGACGGGTGATACTGGGGCGGGAGAGGAAATCTTCGCGTAGGTCGATGCCGAGGCCGGGGCCGAAGTCTGTGAGGATGGCGCGGCCTTCGCGGATGGGGACGGGCTTGGTCACGACGTCGCGGTAGTAGCCTTCGCAGAAACCGCGGACGGTCTCCATGATCATGGCGTTGGGCATCGCGGCGCAGAGGTGGAGGCAGGCGAAAAGATTGACCGGGCCCGTGCAGTCGTGCGGCGCGATCGAGAGGTGATGCGTGTCCGCGAGCGTGGCGATCTTCACGGCTTCGCTGAGGCCGCCGGTCCAGATCACGTCGGGCATGATGATGTGCGCGGCATCGGCATCGAGGATGCGGCGGTAGGCGTGACGCGTGAATAGGCGTTCGCTGACGGACTGGGGCACGCGGGTCTCGCGGACGAGGCGGGCGAGGTCATCGGCGCTCTCGGGCTGGATGATGTCTTCCATCCACAGGATGTCGTAGGGCTCGACGGCGCGGGCGATGCGTAGGGCGCAATTGAGGTCCCAGCGCGAGTGGCCCTCGATGGCGATCTGCATCTTGTCGCCGACCGCCTTGCGGATTTCCTGCACGGTCCAGAGGCCGCGGGCGAGCTGCTCGGGGGATAGGTCGTGGCCGACGGGGCCGACGGCGGACCAACCGGCGGGACCAGTGACGGCGCGGACGTTGAGCTGCGGGGCGAACTGGTCCCACGGCCAGACCTTCATCGTGGTGATGCCCTGCGCGAGGAGGGAGCGGGCGAGGTCGGCGGGCTTTTCGAGGAAGCCGGTCTGGTCGGCGTAGAGCGGGGTGTTGACGCAGGTGTTGTAGATGCGGATCGAGTCGCGTGTCTGGCCGCCGAGGAGCTGGAGGACGGGAAGGTTGGTGCTGCGGCCGAGGAGGTCCCAGAGGGCGATGTCGATGGCGGAGACGGCGCGCATCTCGGCTCCGGCGTAGCCGAAGAAATTGGCGTAGGAAAACAGGCCCTGCCAGTGGCGCTCGCGGTCGTAGGCGGATTGGCCGAGGAGGAGCGGCGCGGCGAAGTCGTGGATGACCGACTCGACGGCGCCGGGAATGTAGAAGGTCTCGCCGAGGCCGGTGAGACCGGTGTCGGTGTGAATCCGCAGCCAGAGGAGATTCGGATGCTCGGAGGAGCGAATCGTTTCGAGGCGCGTGATTTTCATGACCAGCTACTTCTTCTTGGACTTGGCGGGCTTGCGGTCGGCGCCGAGGCGTTTTTCCCAGCCCTCGGTGTGGACGTTGAGGTAAGCCTTGGGGTCGTAGGGGTGAGCCTTGACGACGTCGAGGTTGAGCTTGAGGCCGAGGCCGGGCGCGGTGGGGAGCGAAAGGTGGCCGTTGGATTTGTCGAGTGTGGGGGCCCAGTCGACGAGGTCGCGCGTCCAGGGATCGTTGAACGGGTCGAAGTGCTCCTGAATCAGGAAATTGGGTACGCAGGTGGCGAGCTGGAGGCAGACGGCGGTGGCGACGGGGCCGCCGCTCTGGTGCGGGGCGATGTAGCTGCCGTGGGCGAGGGCGAGATTGGCCACGGCGAACGTCGGCCCGATGCCGCCGAGGGACATGGGCTCGGGTTGGAAGATGTTTACATTGCCGCCGGCGGCGAGGGTATAGAACTGGCCGATCGTATCGTACATCTCGCCGGTGGCGACACGGATGGGGCACTGGGCGGCGACGGCGTTGGCGGGCTGCTCGCGCTCGCGGGTGGTGGGCTCCTCCCACCAATAGAGGCCGAGCGGGGCGAGCTTGCGGGCGGCGCGCAGGGCGTCGGCCTCGGTAAAGCGCGCGTGGACATCGATCAGGATCTCGAGCTTGGGGAATTTCTTCCGCAGCGCGGCGAGGATGTCGTAGGAAAGCTGGAGATTCTCCTCGTCGATGAAGCCCTGCGCGGTGCCGAAGGGATCGACCTTCAGCGCATGAAAGCCCTTGGCGACGACGGCTTCGGCGGCGCGGACGAAGTGCGCGGGCGTGCGCTCGGTGCGGTACCAGCCGTTGGCGTAGCCGAGCACGGTGTCGCGCTGGCGGCCGCCGAGGAGCTGCCAGATCGGGGCGTTGAGGGACTGGCCGAGGATATCCCAGCAGGCGACCTCGATGGCCGCGACGGCGGTGCGGTGGATGTGTCCGCCGTCGAGCGACACGCTGTCCATCATGCGCTTCGCGAGCCGGCTGATCTGCGTGGGGTCCTGACCGATTGCGAGGTGGCCCAGCTCGTGGACGGCGGCCTCGGTGGTCTTGATGAAACCGTTGAGCGTGCCTTCGCCGAGGCCGATCAGGCCGGAGTCGGTGTGGACGTGGACGAAGAGCCAATTTTTCCAGCCAGCTCCGACGGTGAAGGTTTCGATGCGGGTGATTTTCATGCGGGGTGAATGGGGTGGCCCATGGAACACACGGAAGACACGCAAAGCAGATTCTGAATTCCGTGTCTTCCGTGTGTTCCGTGGGCAAAAAATTACTTTAGGACATCGTGGGCGGAGGTGGCGATGTCGGCGGCGGTCATCTTGTAGTGCTTGGCCAGCCAGGGCAGGGAGCCGCTCTCGCAGAAGCAGTCGGGGATGCCGACCTTGCGGAGCTTGATAGGCAGGCCCTCGGCGACGGCGAGGTCGGCGACGGCGGAGCCGAGGCCACCGGTGACGACGTGATTTTCGGCGGTGACAACACGGGGCACGCGCGCGAGCAGCGCACCGACGGCGGCGGTGTCGAAAGGCTTGATCGTGGCCACGTGCAGGACCGCGGCACGGACGCCAGAGGCGGCGAGATCCTTGGCGGCTTCGAGGGCGCGACCGGTCATGAGGCCGGTACTGATGATGGCGACATCGGCGCCATCGAGGAGGAGACGGGCCTTGCCGATCTCGAAGCGATGGGTCTTTTCGTCGAGGAAGACGGGGACCTGGCCGCGCAGGAGGCGCATGTAAACCGGGCCGTCGTGCTCGGCGATGGCGGTGGTGGCTTGGGCGACCTCGGTGGCGTCGCACGGATCGATGACTGTGAGGTTGGGGACGGAGCGCATGAGCGCTAGGTCCTCGATGCCTTGGTGCGTGCCGCCGTAGCCGGTGGTGAGGCCGGGCAGGCCGGCGATGATCTTCACGTTGGCGCGACCAAGAGCGGCGCCAATGGCGATGAAGTCATACGCGCGACGCGTGGCAAAGACGGCGTAGGTCGTGGCAAACGGCACGAAGCCCGTGCGCGCGAGACCGCAGGCGCAGCCGACGAGGCTTTGCTCGGCCATGCCCATCTGGAAGAAGCGCGTGGGAAATTTCTCCGCGAAGACGTGGATGTCGGTGTATTTACCGAGGTCGGCGGTGAGGCCGACGATACGTGGGTTTTTCTCCGCGGCGCGGACGAGCGCGTGACCGAAGGGAGCGTTGGCGGTGTTGGCCGAGCCCTCGGTGGCGGATGTGAGGATGCTGCCGGTGACGCCCTTGGCGGGTGCGGTGGTGCTCATTACTTGGCCTCCTCCAACTGACTGCGGGCAATGGTCCATTCCTCGGGGCTCACGCGGATAAAGTGGTTTTTCTCGCGCTGCTCGAATAGCGGGACGCCGCGGCCCATCAGCGTGTCGAGCACGATGGCGTGGGGGCGGCCGGGCGCGGCCTTGGCGGCGGCGAGGGCATGAAGAATGGCGGCGGGGTCGTTGCCGTTGACGCGCTGGGTGTGCCAGCCGAAGGCCTCCCATTTCTTGTCGATGGGCTCGATCCCCATGACGCGCGACGGAGCGCCGTCGGCCTGCTGGTTGTTGCAGTCGATGAAGGCGAAAAGGTTATCGAGCTTGTGGTGCGCGCCGGCCATCGCGGCCTCCCACGTGGAGCCTTCCTGGCACTCGCCGTCGGAAAGGAGGTTGAAGACGCGGGCTGATTTGCCGTCGAGGCGCAGACCGAGAGCCATGCCGACGGCCTGCGTGAGACCGTGGCCGAGGGAGCCGCCGGTGAGCTCGACGCCGGGCGTGGTTTCCGGAGCGGACATCTCGAGGCGCGAGCCATCGGCGCCGTAGGTGTCGAGTTCGCCGAGCGGGATGATGCCGGCCTCGGCGAGGGCGGCGTAGAGGCCGATGGCGTAGTGGCCGATCGAGAGGGTGAAGCGGTCGCGGTCGGCCCACTTGAGGTTGGCGGGATCGAAACGGAGCTCGCTGAAATACATCACGGCGAGGAGATCGGCGATGCCGAGGCCCTGGCCGACGTAACCTTGACCGACGATCTCGGCCATGTGGAGGACGTGGCGGCGCATCGTGTGGGCGCGCTGGCGGATCGCCGCGACGTCGGGAGCGGAAGTGAGGGTGCTCATTGGAGTTCCTGGCCGCCGGTGAAGTTGAAACGCTCGCCCGTGACGTACGCGGCGGCGTCAGAAGCGAGCCAGAGGGCGGCGTGGGCGACCTCGGCGGGATCGACGCGGCGGCCCATGGGGAGAGTCTTGGTGCGGGAGGCGACGAGCTCCTCAAGGTTCTGTCCGGTGAGGCGGGCGAGGTCGCGGTCGAGGGCGTCGACCATGCCGCCAGTCATGCGGCCCGGAGAGATGGTGTTGACCGTGATGCCATGCGGAGCCCACGCGAGCGCAGCGGATTTGGTGAGGCTGTCCACGGCGGCCTTGCTCGCGCCGTAGGTGGCGAAGAGCGGCACGCCGACATGCGAGGCGGGCGTGGAGATGGTGATGATGCGGCCGAATTTCTGGGCGATCATTGTCTTGGCGGCGGCCTGCATGAGGAAGAAGGCGCCGCGGGAGTTGACCGCGAAGACCTTGTCGAAGCGCTCGGGCGTGAGGTCGATGAGCGGATCGACGAAGCAGATCGCGGCGCAGTTCACGAGGATGTCGAGCCGCCCGAACTTGGCGGTGACCGCGGTCACGGCGGCGGCGCAATCGGCGGGCTGTGCGATGTCGAGGCGCAGCGAGAGGCCATCGGCTTTACCGGAGAGCGCGAGCGTCTCCTGCGCGGCGTCAGCGTTGAGGTCGGCGACGGCGATCCGGGTGCCGGCGGCGGCGAAGGCGAGCGCGATGGCGCGGCCGAGGCCGGTACCGGCGCCCACAATAAGGGCAGTGCGTGGCTGGGTCATGGACGGGGGAGCGGGGAAGGGGCGGGGAAGCGGGGAAAGGGGCGGGGCAGACGAAGCGGGCGAAGCAATGAGATTCGCTTCCGCCGTGGAACAGCAAATGCATTCGCCGAAAACGGCGCGATAAGCCCTGATATTTCAGACTGCCCCGATCGGGGTCAGAACGAGGAATTGGACGACCGCGCGGTTCTCGGCGCGGGAGGCGGCGACATCGACGGTGAAGGTGGCTTCCCAGTCGTTATGCTCCTCGTCATCGACCAGGACCTGCGCGATGTTCGCGGCTGCGGTGTCGTCTGACCAGTGCGTGTGCTTCGCGCTGCGGCCCTCGGGGTCGAGGCGGAAGCGACCATGGGTTTCGAAATACGGCGCGAAGGTGGACTCGAGGGCGCGGGCCTCGGGGGAAAAGGCGTCGGATTCGGTGGGAGCGGCGCGGAGGCGCCCGACGGCGGCTTCGTAGTCGCGGGCGGCGACGTCCTGGAGAAAACCGAAGATCGCGGTGCGGATGAGGCGGCGGAAAGACGGGAGGTCGCGCGTGAGATCGAAGGTCGCGGGACGCGCGGGTTGGGTGGGATCTTCGGCGGCGACGAAGTCCGGGTTTTTGAGCCGCTCCCATTCTTCGAGGAGGCTGGAGTCGATGCCGCGGATGAGTTCGCGGAAGTAGTCCTCCATCTCGATCACCTCCTCGGTCTTGGCGGCGGCGGGGACGGTCTGGCTGAGGACCTTCCAGACTTGGGAGAGATGGCGGAGGAGCAGGCCCTCGGAGCGCTCGAGGCCGTAGTCCTTGATGTAGTCGGCGAAGGACAGGTAGCGCTCAAACATCTCGCGTGCGATGGACTTGGGCCGGACGTTTTCCTGCTGGATCCACGGATGCGCAGCGGCGAAGGCGTTGAAGGTGTCGTAGAGAAATTCGCGGAGCGGCTTCGGGTGCTCGATGGCCTCGAGCTTTTCCATGCGCTCCTCGTAGGGGACGCCGGCCTCTTTCAACTCCATGACTTTCTCGCCCTTCAGCTTGTCGATCTGGCGGCGGAGGATCTGCTCGGGGTCCTCGACGATGGCCTCGCAAAGCGTGAGGACGTCGAACGGATAGTCAGGCGAGGTGCGGTCGAGGAGCGGGAGCGTATCGATGAGATAGAGCGAGAGCGCCTGATGGAGGGAGAAATCGTCCTGGAGCTGGAGGTTGACGCGGAGCTTGGCGGCGTCGAGCGCGCGATTTTCCTTCGGCAGGAACTCGACGATCTTGCGGTCGAGCAGCGCGCGGAAGAGCTGCCAGCTGCGTTTGCGGAGGGCGCGCTTCTTGTGCGGCGTCTCGTGGCAATCGGCGATGAGCTGACGCATCGCGCGGCAGCCATCGGTGTCGCGACTGAGCATGAGGAGCAACATGCCGTGCGAGACATCGAAGCGCGAGACAAGCGGCTCGGCGGGGGCGGTCTGGAGGCGCTCGAAGGTCTTGATGTCCCAGCCGATGCTGCCCTCGGGGGCGCGCTGCTTCACGAGCTTCTTCTGCTTCTTCGGATCGCCGGCGGCCTTGGCCTCGGCGCGCTTGTTTTCGATCATGTACTCGGGCGCCTGCGCGATGACGTAGCCGACATCGTCGTAGCCCTTGCGGCCGGCGCGGCCGGCGATCTGGCGGAAATCGCGCACGGCGAGGACGGCGGCTTTCTCGCCGCCATATTTCCAAAGCTGGGTGAAGACGACAGTGCGGATGGGGACGTTGATGCCGACGCCGAGGGTGTCGGTGCCGCAGATGAGCTTTAAAAGCCCCTTCTGCGCGAGCTGCTCAACGAGGATGCGATACTTCGGAAGCAGGCCGGCGTGGTGGACGCCGATACCGTGGCGGAGCCAGCGGCGGACCTCCTTGCCGTAGGGGCTGTTGAAACGCACGCCTTCGAGCGCGGTCTGGAGCGCGGCCTTTTCCTCCTTCGAGCAGACGTTGAGCGACATCAGGGCCTGGGCGGCCTCGCTGGCGGAGCGCTGGGTGAAGTAAACGAGATAGACCGGGGCGCGCTTGTCCTCGAGGAGCTGGGCAACGCGCTCGGTCAGCGGCGTCTCGCTGTATTCAAATTGTAATGGCACCGGCCGGCGGTCGCTGCGCACGGTAACGCTTGGGGCGCCGGTGAGGCGAGTCAGCTCTTTCTCGAAAAACTCCGTGGCGCCGAGCGTCGCCGACATCAGCAGGAACCGCGCGTGCGGCATGGTGAGCAGCGGCACCTGCCACGCGTAGCCACGCTCAGCGTCGGAGTAGTAGTGAAACTCGTCCATGATGACCACGCGGATGTCGCTCTGGTCGCCGCGGTGGAGGGCGATGTTGGCGAGGATCTCGGCGGTGCAGCAGAGGATGGGAGCCGACGGGTTGACCGAGGCGTCGCCGGTCATCATGCCGACGTTTTCGGGACCGAAGTCGCGGCAGAGGCTGAGGAACTTTTCGTTAACGAGCGCCTTGATCGGACACGTATAAACGGAGCGCTGTCCGGCGCAGAGGGCACGGAAGTGAAACGCCGCGGCGACGAGGGACTTGCCGGAGCCGGTGGGCGTGTTGAGCACAACGTTGTGGCCGGCAAAAAGCTCGAGGATGGCCTCCTCCTGCTCCGGGTAGAGGGCGAGACCGCGCTCGCCGAGGACGGTGAGAAAACGGTCGAGCACCGTGTCGGCATCGGGTGAGCCGGGCAGGGGAGCGAGAGGAGCGGACGGGGACGACATCGGTGGGAAACAGGAAGCGCGGTCCGGCGCAGGGAGACAAGCGCGGGAAAAATTAGGGTGGTGTGCGCCCGAACGGGCGGCGTAGCGTGCGCCGACCACATGAAATCGCCGCTCGCGGGAATGAGCTTTTTGCTGATCGAGGACGAGGCGCTGCTGCGCCGGCGGCTGACGGCCTACCTGGAGAAGGAAGGCGCGGAGGTGACCGCGGTGGGCACGCTGGCCGAGGCGCGGCGCGCGGCGGCGGTGCTCGGATTCGACGCAGCCCTGATCGACGTGAACCTGCCCGATGGCCGCGGGCCGGATCTGCTGCGGGAGCACGCGCTGCCCGCGACGACGAGCGTGATCGTGATGACGGCGGAGGGCGGGGTGGCCGGCGCGGTGGAGGCGCTGCGCGCCGGCGCGGCCGACTACCTCGTGAAGCCCTTCGACCCCGGGGAGCTGCCGGTGCGATTTGCGCAGGCGCGGCGCGGGCAGCAAAAGCAGCGCGCAGAGGAGTTTCGCCGCGGGCAGGAGGATGAGTTTCTCTTCGGCCGCAGCCTGGCCCCTCTGCATGAGCAGCTGGCCAAGATCACCTCGGCGGACAAGCGCCTCGGCACCCGGTTGCCACCTGTGCTGATCGAAGGCGAGACCGGCACGGGCAAGACCGCGGTGGCGCGCTGGATCCACCGGCACGGCCCGCGGGCGGACGGGCCGCTGGTGGAGCTGAATTGCTCGGCGGTGCCGGAGGCCCTCGCGGAGGCGGAGCTGTTCGGCCACGAGCGGGGGGCGTTCACCGACGCCAAGACCGCGCGCATCGGCCTGCTGGAGGCGGCGGATGGGGGCACGCTCTTTCTCGACGAATTGCCGAGCCTCGCCCTGCCGCTGCAGGCGAAACTGCTCACCGTGCTGGAGGATGGCGCGCTGCGTCGGGTGGGCGCGACGAAGACGATCCCGGTGGACGTGCGCATCATCGCGGCGACGAACACGGACCTGCGCGAACTGGTGCGGACGGGGAAATTCCGCGAAGACTTGCTGCACCGGCTCGACCTGTTCCGCGTGAGCCTGCCGCCGCTGCGCGAGCGGGGTGACGACATCGTGACGCTGGCGGAGGCGCTGCTCGCGCGGGTGGGGCGGCGCTACGGCCTCAAGCTGGCGACGATCCCTGAAGCGGGCCGGGTGCGACTGCGGGCGCACCGCTGGCCCGGCAACGTCCGCGAGCTGGCGCACGAGATCGAGCGGGCGATCGTCTTCGGCAGCGACCGTGGGTTGGAGTTTGCGCACCTCGGCGCGGAGGCCGGCGAGGGCGCGGAGGGGCTGCGCTGGCTGCGGCCGGGCTTTGTGTTTCCAGAAAGCGGATTCATGCTCGAGTCCGCGATCGACGAACTCGTCGCGCGCGCCCTGCAGCAGGCGGAGGGCAACGTCTCGGCAGCCGCGCGGCTGCTCGGCGTATCGCGCGACGTGGTGCGGTACCGGCTGAAGACCGACCGCGAGGGCAAGCCTGACGGAGTCGCGTAAGAGCCGGGTTGAAACGATATTGCGGGATTGCCAACCCGCCTCCGGCCCTGCCCAATGGCCTCACCCCGCCGCGGCCTGCCCCGCGGTTACCCCCTCCCTCATGCTTTCCCGTTTTCGCGAACCCGCGCTGTGGATCGCCCTCATCGCGCTGGCCGCCACCGGTTTCTGGTGGGCGGGGCGGGATCGCGAGCCCGCGGTGCACAACGGGCGCAAGGTGATCACGTGGATCGTCACGATCTCGCCCCTGCGCGATTTTTACGAGCAGGAGGTGGCGGAGTTCGAGCGGCAGCATCCGGACATCGAGGTGCGGATGATCTGGGTGCCGGGGAGCGAGTACCACATGAAGTTCAAGACCCTCGCGGCGGCGGGGCGGACGCCGGACATGTTTTACTCCGGCGACGTGTGGATCAGCTACCTGCTGCCGTTCATGAGCGACCTCACGCCTCTCGTGCAGCGCGACGCCGCGGAGATCGGGTTGGACGATTATTTCCCGGAAATCCGCGCCGCCATGCAGCGCGACGGGCGCTACTATGTGGTGCCCGAGGCGGTGAATGTCGCCCTGCTTTACTACAACCGCCGCCTCTTTCGCGAGGCCGGGTTGCCCGAGCCCGCCGCGGACTGGACCTGGGACGACCTCGTGCGGGCGGGGAAGAAGCTGACCCGCCCCGCCACCGCGACGGATCCCGGCGTGTGGGGCTGTTCGCGGATGGAAGGCTGGTGGGGCGAGTGGCTGATCTATGTGCGGCAGGCGGGGGGCACGGTATTTTCCCCGGACGGTCGCCGCTGTGTGCTCGACTCAGCCGCGGCCGTCGCCGGGCTGAAGTTCTATCTGGAGAAATCGAGCCGCTTCGGCATCAGCGCGCCGGGCGGCTACGAGCCGGTCAACGGCTTCGTCAACCAGCGCGTCGCCATGCTCGTCGGCGGCCATGTCAACTACTGGCTCAACTACAACCAGACGCCGGGGCTCGACTGGGATGTGCAGCTGCTGCCCGCGGGGCCGGCGACACGTCGCGGCGGTGAGGTCGCCATCGCGGGCTACGCCCTCAGCAACATCACCCGCCACCGGGAGGAGACCTGGGCGCTGATGAAGTACCTGACGCGCCCCGCGGCCATCGCCGCCATCGTCAACCGCGGCGGCATTGCCGTGCGGCGCTCGGTCGCCGAAGCCACGCTGCGCGACCCGCTCCGGCAGGGGAGCCCACGCCACCTCGCCGCCGTGTATGCGCAGCTAAAATACGCCGAGCCGATCCCGCGCCACCCCGACTTCATCGAGATCATGCTGCAGGTGGTGCAGCCCGAGATCGACCGGATGGTCATGGGCGAGTTCGGCCCGGAGGAGGCGGGCCGCCGCGCCGCGGCCGCCGTCAACCAATACCTCGCGACCTTCGCCGGCCGCACCCCGCCATGAAATCGCGCCGTGCCGAGCAGCTTTGGTTCTGGCTCTTCACCGGCCCCGCGCTGGCGGGCTTCGTGCTCTTCAGCCTCTGGCCCATGCTCCGTTCGCTCTGGCTGAGCTTCTGCCAGTACGATGTGGTCTCCGCGCCGCACTTCACCGGGCTGCGCAACTACGCGTACCTGATTTTCTCCGACCCGGCGTTCTGGCCGTCGATCAAGGTCACGCTGGTCTTCGCCGCGGTCCAGCTGCCGCTCTCGCTGGCCGCCGCGCTGGGCGTGGCGCTGCTGCTCAACCAGCCGGTGCGCGGCCGCGGCTTCTGGCGCAGCGTGTATTTCCTGCCGTCGATTCTGCCGCAGGCGGCGAGCGTCGCGGTGTTCGTCTATATCTTCCAGTCCGACGGCGGCCTGCTCAACCGCGTGCTCGCGCTCGCAGGCTTCACAGGACCGGCGTGGCTCGGCTCGCCCGCCTGGGCGCTTCCGGTCGTGATCATGATCAGCCTTTGGGGCTTCGGGTATCCGATGGTGATTTTCCTCGGCGGCCTGCAAAACATCCCGCGCGAACTGTACGAGGCGGCGCACATCGACGGGGCGGGGGCTTGGGCGCGCTTCCGCCATGTGACGCTGCCGCTTCTCTCGCCTGTGCTTTTCTTCAATGTCGTCATGGGGGTGATCGGCGCGCTCAAGGTCTTTGACGTCGCGTATGCCTTCGGCGCGGCGCAGGGGCTGACGCCCGGCGGGCCGGCGCGGGCGACGCTGTTTTACGGGCTCAATCTCTATCAGCAGGCCTTCACATACTTCCACATGGGCCTCGCGAGCGCGATGGCGTGGCTGCTCTTCGCGGTGATCATGCTCATCACCTGGCTCAACTTCCGCCTCAGCCGCCGCTGGGTGCACTACGGGGACTGAACGCCATGGACCAACCCCGCCGCTCCCTCAACCTTCTCGTCGTCGTGCTGCTTGTCCTCGGCGCCGCCGTGATGCTGTTGCCGCTCGCCTGGATGGTCCTGACGAGCCTCAAGACCCAGCCCGAGATCCTCCAGTCCCCCGGGCCCTGGCTGCCCGCGTCGCCGCAGTGGGCGAACTACCGCACCGTGTGGGAAGGCTTCGCCTTTTACCGCTTCTTCCTCAATTCCGCCTTCGTCGCCGCGATGGTGATCGGCGGGACGCTGCTGACCTGCTGCCCGGCGGCCTACGCGTTTGCGTACTACGACGTCCGGCACAAGGAGCTGCTCTTCGGCGCGCTGCTGGCCACGCTCATGCTTCCGGCGCAGGTCACAGTTATTCCGTTATTCAACGCCTACGCCGCGCTGCACTGGGTCAACACCTACCTGCCGCTGGTGCTGCCGGCGTGGTTCGGCGGCAACATCTTCGGGATCTTCCTCCTGCGGCAATTTTTCCGCACCATCCCCCGCAGCTTCATCGAGGCGGCGCGACTCGACGGCGCCTCGGAGTGGACGATCCTGTGGCAGCTGGTCGTGCCGATGAGCCGCCCGGCCGTGCTGACCGTGCTGGTCTTCACCTTTCTCTGGAGCTGGAACGATCTCTTCAACCCGCTCATCTACCTGCACAACGAGAGCACCTACACGCTGCCGATGGGGCTGCTGTACTTCATCGCGCGGGCCGAGCAGCTCGCCGGCGGCGGCACCGGCCAGGTGCCGTGGCACCTCGTGATGACGCTCGCGACCGTGATGGTCCTGCCCGTGATCGTGCTCTTTGCGATCGTCCAGCGCCGCTTCGTCGAAGGCGCGGCGGCGTCGGGCGTGAAAGGCTAGGCCGGTGCGGCTAACCGGCGCGGCTTAAGGCCGGCCGGGCGGCGCGAGGAAGATATCCTGCAGGACGCGGGCGGCGGGCTTCATGCGGCCGTGGAAGTCGAGGACGGCGGTGTTGCACGGGCAGGGGAAGGGGTCGTGGCCCATCCACACGATGAAGCCGCCGATGCCGGGGAAGCGCGCCTTGGTCGTGCGCGCGGCGCGGTCGAGGGCGGCGGTTTGCAGGCGCTGGCTCCACGTCACGTATTCGGCAAGGTCGCGTGGCGGGCGGCCGTGGTCCTTTTGAAAGGCATCGGCCTGGAGCCAGAAACCGAAGCGGCGCCAGAGCGGATTGCTCTCGTCGAGCGGCAGCAGGCCGTCGGTCGCGCCGAAGAATTCCTGGAGGATGTCGAGCGGGCTCGCCCCGGCGGCGCCGACCTCGGAGCGGAACAGCGAGTCGTCACGATCCCAATACGTCTGCGACGCGGGCCACCACGGGCCATGGATGTCCCAGTGCAGGCCGAGGCCATATTCCTTTTCGTTGACCTGCGCGCGCGGGCCGGCGGGCGAGGTGTGGAGGTAGCGGCGGGTGGGGTCGAGCGCGGCGGTCTCCTCGCCCATCATCGCGAGCAGCGGATGCGAGGCAGGCGTGGGGACGCCGGAGCCGTATTTGCCGCCGTCCATCGCGCCTTGGAGCTCGTTGCCGCCGCACCAGCAGAGCAGGGCGGCATGGTGCTGGCGACGCGTGATGTAGGAGCGGACGATGGGGCGCGTCTCCGCGAAGACCTGCGGGTCTTCCGGCGGCCAGTTGTCGATGCCGGACGAGGAGAAGGGGAACTCCTGCCAGATCAAAATCCCGTAGCGGTCGCAGAGATCGTAGAAGACCTCTTTCTCCAAAAAGGCGCCGCCCCAGACGCGAAAGACATTGCAGCCCATCTCCGCGTAGGTGCGGATGCGCACCTCGTAGTCGGCGGCAATGACGTCGGCGTAGTTGGGGCGGATGGGCGTCCAGTTGACGCCCTGGAGAAAGAGGGGCCGGCCGTTGACGACGCAGATCCACGGATCGGCGGCGGCGGGAGCATTGGTGCAGGCCTGCCACGTCACGTTTTTGAAACCGACGATGCGGACCCATTCGTCCGCACCGGGCAGGCGGACGGAGAGGCGGTAGGTTTTCTGCGGGCCCTCGCGATTGGGCCACCACGGCTCGACCGCCAGATTGGCGAAGGCCGCGCCGGCGGCGAGTTGCGCGGGCTCGACGGTGGTGTTTACTAGGCAGCGGTCGCCATCCTCGAGGCGTACCTCGACGCGTGCGGGGGCGTCGCCGAAGACGGTGAAGCCATCGGGCGCGAGCTGGCAGCGGACGTTGGCGAGCTCCCGGCCGTCGGTGACCTCAAGCGTGACGCGGTCCCAGATGCCGATCTGGACCAGGCGCGGCTGCCAGTCCCACGTGTAGTTGAAACGCGCCTTCCAATCGCGGATGCGCGAGGTGTGGTGAAACTGGCCCAGCCAGCGCGGCGGCAGGTCAAAGATGATCTGGAGCGGATTTTCGTCGGCGAGCGGGATCGCGGAAAGATCGAAGACATGTTCGATGAACCCGTTCTCAAAGCGGCCGACGAGCTGATTGTTGCAGCACACCCAGCCGGCGGCATCGAGGCCGGCGCAGCGCAGGCGGCGCACCGGGCCCGCGGCGAGCAACGCGCGCGGCACCACGGTGGAGAAGACCCAGTTGCGATGCTCGACCCACTCGACGGCGCGGCTGTTGAGGCCGTGGTTCCAGTCGGGGATGACACCGCCCTCGAGCAGGAGCTGCTGCACGGAGGCGGGCACGCGGGCTTTCACGGGTGTCACTTCCGCGACGCTGGGCGCGCCGAGATCGGTGCCGGCGAGAAAGCGCCAGGTTTCGGGCGCATAGCCGGTCAGTGTCCAGGGTAAGGGGGCGAGGTCGTGGACCGTTTTCATGGGGTGGTGGGAGTGCAGGCGGAAAAACGCGGCGGGGCAATGCGCGTGATGGGTTTTGGTGGATCGAGCCTGAAACGGGGAAATTTCCCCGGATTCAGGCCGGAGTTGGGGGTTATTCTCCACTGATCGTCGCGAAGACGGGTGGCTCGGTCTTTCTTTAACCACTGGTGACTAATAACAAACAAAATTAAGTAGGATTGGCTCGAAGTGTGCAATTATTCAGGCCAAATTCCGTCTCATCCCGCAGCCCTGTCCCATGAAAATTTTCACTCTAAAGCATGTGCTCCTGGCGGCCGGGCTGGCCGCCTGCACGACCGCGCTGTCGGCCCAAAGCACCACCGTCTCGGCCACCCCGCTCACGCCTCCGGTTAAAACGGAGGTGCCGACGGCCATCCAGGCGGCGATCGATAATTTCAGCGCCAAGCGCGATGCGCTCATCGCGGCCCGCAAGGCCGTGCTCGACCAGCTGAAGACCGCGACGCCCGAGCAGCGGCAGGCGATCATCGACAAGCTGCGCGCGGATGCGAAGGACCTCGTCGCCCAGCAAAAGGCCCTCGCCAAGGACATCCGCGAAAAGCTGCGCGACCTGCGCAAGACGGCGCCGACGAGCGGTGGCGGTGGCTGAGTGCGCCAAGCTTTCGGTCAGGAAGGGCAGCCGTGGTGTTGTGCGGCTGCCTTTTTGTTTTTCCCGCGGCTGGATGCTGGCACTGCTAGCGGTCGCTGGGACGGCTGTCCTGCACGGGCAAACCGCTGGCGCGGCTGCGCCGGACCTGCCGCCGGATATCGTGGCGATGCTGACGAATCCCGCGGCGTGGTCGGGATCGGTGACCCTCCACGGCGGCGCGGGCTACAAGGATAACCTCCTGCTGAGCCGGTACGCGCCGGAGGGCAGCGCCTTTGCGCGCGCGGGCGTGGAGGCATTTCTGTGGCGTCTGCCGGAGGGGCGGACGGAGGCCTACGCTTTTCTCAACGCCGAGGACACGCGCTACCGGGGCGGCTTGGAGGTGGACCACGAGACGGAGGCGGTGGCGCAGGCGGAGTGGCGCTACCGGATCGGGGAAAAGCTCAGGTTCTCGCTCATGGGGCAGGGCTACTGGCTCGACGAGGTCTTTGATGTATCGGATACGGACATACTTCGCACCGTGGCGCTGCTGCAGGTGACGGGCGTGGCGGCGGGTCCGGCGCTGCGCTGGGACTTCGCGCCGCAAGGCTGGCTCGAGACGAAGGGGACGGCGAAGCGCGAGACCTTCCGCGACGGGAGCAACAACAATCACCTCTACGAAGGCGAGGTCCGGCTGGGTTGGCGGCCGGCGGACCGCTTGGAAGCCAGCCTCGGGGAGATCTGGCGCGAACGGTCCTTCGACCACCGGCAGCAATACTCCGCCGGCGGCCGGCCGCGGCCGGGCACGCGCCTGCATATCGGCGAGGAGGAGACGGAACTCAGTCTTACGGCAAAGCCCGGCCGGGCGAAGCACTGGAAGCTGGTGACGCGGGCGGGCCGGCTGACCTACGCGGACAATGGCTCGGGGTATTTCAACTACCGGGAGCACAAGCTGGCGGAGACCGCAGAGTGGACCGCGGGCGACTGGCTGGTGCGGTTGGAAGCCAGCGCGAGACGCCTCGTGTACGAGGTGCAGACCGTGGGGCTCGGCGCCGCGCCACCGGCCCGGCTGAAGGAAAGCTACGCGACGGAGCTGCGCGTGGAGCGGAAGCTCAGCGCGCGCTGGACCGCCTACGCCGAGTACACCTGGGAGCGGAGCCGCTCGAACTACACCCTCGCCGCCTACCTGATGAACGAGGGCTTGCTCGGGGTCCAGTGGAGCTGGGAGAAGTGACGCGATGAACGACCGCGCCCAGGCCACCGAGCCGCCCACGCCCCGCCAGGCGCGCTTCGCCGTACTGGCCGTGACGCTGATCGTGCTCGCGGCGGGCATCGCCTTTGTCACCTGGCGGCTGCGCGAAGGCCTGCGCGGGGAAATCCTGCGGCACGAAGGCGACGCGCTCGCGGCGGTGGCCTCGCTGCAGCTCACGAACAGCGAGGCGACACTGGCGGAACTCGGCGTGAAGGATGCGCCCGGCGCCCTGGCGAACGCGGCCCTGCAGGCCTCGCGGCTGCGCGGCGTGCTGGCGATGCGGGTGTTCGACGCGCGGGGGAAATTTGCGGACGCGCTGCCGTGGATGGCGCCGGAGGACCCGGTGGCCACGGCGGACTGGCAGGAGCTGTCGGCCGGACGGGCTGTGACGCGCCTGCACCCCCGCGAGACGCTGACGGCCCTGACCGGGCTGCCGGTGCCAGCGACGGCGGCGGAGGCGGCCGTACCAGTATTGGAAGTATGGGTACCCTTGATGCGCACGGGCGGAGGCAAGCCGGCGGGGGCGGCGCAGTTCTGGACCGACGGCCGCGCGCTGGCGGCGGAGTTCGCCGCGCTGGACCGGCGGCTGGCGGTGCAGGCGGGACTGGCCTGGCTGACAGGAGCGCTGCTCATCACGCTGACCCTGGCCTGGGCTTTCCGCCGGCTGGCGGCGGCGGATGCGGCATTGCGCGCGCGGACGGCCGATCTGGAGCGGGCGAACCGCGAACTCACCCTGCTGGCGAAGACCTCGGCGCTTGGCACGGTGACGGCCCACCTCATCCACGGGTTGAAAAGCCCGCTGGCGGGCCTGGAGATTTTCATGAAGGACCTCGCGCCCGGTGGCATGCCGAGCGGGGCGGGGGAGGAGTGGCGGGCGGCCAGCGACCTGACCCGGCGGTTGCGCCGGATGGTGGATGGCGTCGTCAGCGTGCTGCGCGACGACGAGGCGGGAGTGGACTATGAGATGACGAGCCGCGAACTGGTGGAACTGACCGCGGCCAAGGTGGATGCAGCGGCGGAGGCGGCGGGGGTGCGTGTGGCACTCAGCGTGATCGGCGAGGCGCCGATGCCCGGCCGCCGGGCCAACCTGACCGGGCTGATCCTGCAGAATCTTTTGCAAAACGCCATCGAGGCGACTCCGCGTGGTGGCACGGTGAAGCTGACCGGTCTCGCCTTGGCCGGTGGCGCGGTGGAATTTCGCGTGGAAGACCATGCGGCCGGCCTGCCGCCGGCGGTGCGCGCCCGGCTGTTTGAACCGTGCCAGAGCACGAAGGCGGAAGGCAGCGGTCTTGGACTGGCCCTCAGCCACCAGCTCGCCCAGCAGGCCGGCGGACGGCTGGAGTTGGTGCGCAGCGACGAGTCAGGCACCTGTTTCCGGCTGCAGTATAAGACGGCCTGAGGGCGAAAGCACGGCATAGGCCGCTGCGGGATTGCCAGCCGCCGGGCGGGATCGCCAACGTGGCGTTCCCATGTCCTCGCCCCCGGTCCCCGCCCGATCCTTTCGCCCGCTAGCCTTGGCGCGGGCGATCGGCGCGGCGCTGCTGATGCTGGCGGTACTGCCGTTGCATGCGGCCGCGCCGGCGCAGAACTGGTATTCGAAGACGGATTCGACAGCGACGTCGTCGGTCGTGTCGTCTCCTGCCATCGGCCCGGATGGCGTGGTTTACGTCGGCGTCAAAGTCACCACCACGGCGGGCAATGGGCGCGTCATCGCCTTCAACCCCGATGGCACCGTGAAGTGGACCTGCGAGGCGCCGACCGATTGGGTTGAGTCCACACCGGCGGTGGCGGCGGACGGAACAGTCTATGTGGGGTCCTGGGACGGCAACCTATACGCGATCAATGGTGAGACCGGCGCCGTGAAGTGGCAGTTTGCAACGGGGGCCTACATTTACAGTTCGCCCGCGATCGGCCCGGACGGGACGGTGTATGTGGGCTCGGGCGACCTCACGCTGCACGCGGTCTCGCCCCTCGGGGTCGAGCGTTGGCAGCGCCCTGCGGGCGACTGGGTGGACTCTTCGCCGGCGGTGGGGGTGGACGGCAGCGTGTATTACGGCTCCTGGGACAACTATATCTACGGGTTGAATGCGGACGGCACGGAGAAGTGGCGCCTGCTGACGGGTGCGGCCGTGGTCTCGTCGCCCGCGATCGCGCCCGATGGCACGGTGTACTGCGGCTCCAGCGATGGATCGCTCTATGCGATCAGGCCCGGTGGCGCGCTTAAGTGGTCCTATCCGACGGGCGACGCGATCGAGTCCTCACCGGTGCTCGGCGCGGACGGGACGGTTTACGTCGGTTCGAACGACGGCTATTTTTACGCGTTAAACCCCGGCGGTACGCTCAAGTGGCGGACAAACATCGGACGGCCGGTGGCAACGACCGCGACGGTGCGGGCCGACGGCTCGATCCTCTTCGCGGCGGACGACAACAAGCTGCACGCGCTCGGCGCGGACGGCACGGAGCAGTGGAGCTTTGCCTTCGGGAGCACGGCCGACTCGGCGGACTGTTCGCCGGCGGTCGCGCCCGACGGCACGATCTACGCCGGCTCGGTGGACGGGTTTTTCTACGCACTGCGCGGCGGCGTGGCGCCGCTGGCCAGCTACTGGCCGATGTTCCGGCATGACGCCCGGCGCACCGGGCTGGTGGCGCCGCTGGTCATCACCGGGCAGCCGCAGGGCCACACGCTGGCTGCGGGCGCGACGGCGGTGCTCGCCGTATCGGCGACCGGCACGGGTCTGACGTATCAATGGAACAAGGACGGTGTGCCGGTGGCGGGTGCGACGTCGGCGCGGCTGGTGCTCACCGGGGTGCAGGGCACCGCCGGCTACACCGTGACCTTGGGCAACCAGGAAGGGGCCAGCGTGACCAGCAGCGTGGCGACCCTCGTGGCTCTGCCCGCGACGGACCCGGGGCACTTGATCAACCTGTCGATCCGCGGCACCGCGGGCACGGGCAACAAGGTGCTGATCATGGGCTTCGTCACCGGTGGAGCCGGGGCGGCGGGCAGCACCCCGCTGCTCATCCGCGGGGTGGGGCCGTCAATCATGGGGGCGCCGTTCAATGTGACCGACGCGCTGGCCGACCCAGTCATCGAGATTGTCCCGGCCGATTCCACGGCGAGCCGCACCGGCAACGACGACTGGGGCGGGACGGATGTCTTGAAGCAGGCGGCGCTGACGACGGGCGCGTTTGCCCTGGCCAGCGACACGAGCAAGGATGCAGCGCTTCTCGGCGATTTCCCCGGCGGGGTGTATTCAGTGATCGTGAGCGGCAAGAACGGCACGACCGGTGCCGTGCTCGCCGAAATTTACGACGCCCGGCCGGCCGGTCAGCCTGCCGCCACGCTGCCGCGTCTCATCAACATCTCTGCGCGCGGGTATGTGGGGGCGAGCGACACACTGATCGCGGGCTTCGTGATCAGCGGCCAGACGGCGAAGACCGTGCTGATCCGCGCGGTGGGACCGGATCCGGCCTTCGCCGCTGCCGTGGCCAATGGCAACCTGAGCGATCCGATGCTTTACATCTACCAATCCGTCGCGGGCGTCAGCAGCGTCATCCTGACCAACGATAACTGGGGCGGTGATCCGCAGCTCACGGCGGTCGGCACGGCGGTCGGTGCCGCGCCGCTCAGCGTGCCCGCGAGCAAGGATGCCGTGGTGCTGGCCACGTTGGATCCCGGGGTCTACACGGCGCTCGCCGCGGGGATGAACGGCGCGGCGGGCATAACCCTGGTGGAAATCTACGACGTGCCCTGAGCGTGCGCCGGTTTAAGCGCCGGAGAGCGTCTTGAGATTTACAAAGGCGCGGATGCCGCCGGCGCCGAGCTCGCGGCCGTGGCCGCTCTGCTTGACGCCGCCGAAGGGCAGGGCGGGCGCGGAGCGCACGAAGTCGTTGACGAAGACGAGCCCGGCCTCGATCTGCCCGGCGAGACGGCGCGCGCGGCGGCGGTCGCGCGTGAAGATCGCGGCGCCGAGCCCGTAGCTGGAGTCGTTGGCGACGGCGAGGGCCTCGGCCTCGTCGCGCACGGGGATGATCGCTGCGACGGGTCCGAAAAGCTCCTCGTCGTAGGCGGGCATGCCGGGGCGCACGCCGGTGAGCACAGTGGGCGCGTAGAAATTGCCGGGGCCGGGCAGGGGCCGGCCGCCGAGCAGCAGCTTCGCGCCGCGGGCGACACTGCGCCGGACCTGGGCATGCAGGGTGTCGCGGAGATCGCCGCGGGCGAGCGGACCGACACCCGTGGCCAGGTCGGTGGGGTCGCCGGTGCGCGCCGCCGCGAAGCGCGCGGTGAGCTCGCGCTCGAACTCACGCAGGACGGAGCGGACGACGATCATGCGCTTGGCGCCGATGCAGCTCTGGCCGCTGTTGATGAGGCGCGAGTGCGCGCAGATGCGGGCGGCCTCGGCGACATCGGCGTCATGAAGGACCAGATACGGATCGCTGCCGCCGAGCTCGAAGACGCCGGGCTTCATCGCGGCGCCGGCGAGGGCGGCGACCGACCGGCCCGCGCGCGTGCTGCCGGTGAGCGTGACGCCGCGGATGCGGGCGTCGGCGACGAGGCCGGGCACGGCGTCCACCTCGGCGAGCAGGACCGTGAGCAGCCCGCGCGGGGCGTCCGCCTCGGCAAAGATTTTTTCGATGGCGAGGGCGCAGCCGGCGGTGTTGGGCGCGGGCTTCAGGAGGAAGCCGTTGCCGGCCATGAGGGCGGGTGCGGCGGCGCGGAAGACCTGCCAGAAAGGGAAGTTCCACGGCATGATCGCGAGGATCAGGCCGAGGGGCTCGCAGACGACGCGCGTGCCGCGCGGCGCGCCGAGAGGCCGCTCGGGCGCGAGGTAGCGCGCGGCGTGGCGGGCGTAGTAGTCGCAGACCATCGCGCTTTTTCCGACCTCGGCGCGGGCCTGCGCGATGGGCTTGCCCACCTCGGCGGTGAGGAGCTGGGCGAGGGTCTCCTGCTCGGCGCGCAGGCGACGCGCGATGGCGCGGATCACGCGGGCGCGGCGGGCGAGGGTGAGCCCGCGCCAGTCGAGGTAGGCGGCCTGCGCCCGGTCCACGGCGGCGGCCACCCGGGCGCGCGAATGGGCGCGGTGCACGGCGAGGCGGCGACCGGTGGCGGGATTGACGGAGACAAACGGCATGTCAGCAACGTGCGCGAATCGCGCGGACACGCAAGGGCCGCGCGGGGCCGGCCAGCACAGTGGCGCGCATTTTCGGCGCCCTGTGTAAAAAACGAGGACGGCACCCGGCGCGTGATAAATCGGTTGGACAAGCGCGCGAAAGCGCGCACACGTTGCGGGGCGCAAGGCCTACCCCGGCCGATTTGCGCCACCCCAACCCCATGTCTTCCGAGCCGGAGCAAGCCCAGTGGTTTGCCGAGCACCTGCAGGTGCACGAGCCGCTGCTGCGTGCCTGGCTCCGCAGCCGGTTCCCGACGCAGTGCGACGTGGATAACATTGTGCAGGAGGCGTTTGTGCGGGTGTGGCAGCTGCATGAGAAGACGGAGATCGCGTCACCCAAGGCCCTGCTCTTTGTCACCGCGCGCAACCTCGCGCTGGATTTCCTGCGCCGGCAGCAGATTGTAACCTTCGAGCCCATTACGGAAATCAACGAGGTATCCGTCCTGAGAGATACAACCGATGTCGCGGAAACCGTCAGCAAACAGCAGGAGTTCGCCCTCTTGAAGCAGGCCATCCAGGACCTGCCTGATCGCTGCCGTCAGGTGTTTACGCTGCGGACGGTGTACGGTCTCTCGCAACGCATGATCGCCGAGCGCCTCGGCATCTCGGAAAACACCGTGGAGAAGCAAATCGCCAAGGGCCTCCGCCGCTGCACGGAGTTCTTCGCCCGGCACGGGCTGCCCTGAGGAGACGCCATGGAGGAATTCACCCACCGCACCACCCCCGCCATCGAGGCGGCCGCCGCCCGCTGGCTTGCGCGGCGCGACCGCACGCTCACGGCCAAGGAGCAGGATGACTACCTGCAATGGCTGCGTGAGGATCCGCGGCATGCCGCCGCCGTCGCGCGCCAGGAGACCACGCTGGGCCGGCTCATGCAGCTCGGCGAATGGCAGTCGGAACTCCAGGCGGAGCCCAACCCCGACCTCTTCGCGCCGCGCCCGCGCCGGCGCAGCTGGGGCGGCCTGCTGCTCGCGGCCAGCACGCTGGTGGCGACCGCGGCGGTGATCATGGTGATGCTGCGGACCGGGCCGGAGCAGTCCATCGCCCCCGTCGTGCCCAAGGCCGAGAAGAGCTACCTGCGGGTGAACGAGCGCCACGCGCTGAGCGACGGCTCGGTGGTCGAGCTCAAGGACGGCAGCCGCTTCACCGTGGAGTTTTCCCCCGGCTTCCGCCGCATCCACCTCACTGGGGGCGAGGCGTATTTCACGGTGGCGAAGGACCCCAACCGCCCGTTCATCGTCGAGGCCGCGGGCATGGAGGTGCGCGCGGTCGGCACGGTCTTCAACGTCCGGCTCGACCCCGCGGCGGTGGAGGTGCTTGTCACCGAGGGCAAGGTGAAGCTCTCGACCCCGACGACGGATACGACGAAGCCCGTGCCGCTTCTGGCCGCGGGCGAGCGCGCGATCCTGCCGCTCAACGGCGCGGGGGATCCGCAGCTGGCGGGCGTGACGGCGGAGCAGATCCGCGAGGCGCTCTCCTGGCAGACGCCGCGGCTTCAATTTTACGAGACACCGCTGAGGGAAGCGGTGGAGGAGTTCAACCGCCACGCGGGCGACAGCGGCGCCCCGCGTATCCTGATCGGGCAGACCGCGCTCGGCGACCGGCGCATCGGCGGCACCTTCCGCATCGACAACCGCGAGGGCTTCGTGCGGCTGCTCGAGATCACGCTCGACGTGCGCAGCCGCCGGCAGGGCAACGGCGACGTGATTCTTTTCCCGGCGCACTGAGCGACCGGGAAAAATTTTCGGAAAAAATTTGTGCGCGGCGTTACGGAAAAACGCGTACGGCCCGTCTTGGCATCCGACCGGCCGAGCCGGTCGCCTATGACCCCACCCCATACCCACCCCATCAGGCATGGTCTTGGCCTGATTCTTCGCGTGCTGGCTTGCAGCGCGCTGTTGGTTGTTGCGGCCCGCGCCGCGGATACAGCGAAGCGCAGTTACAAAATCCCCGCGGACGAGGCGGCGGCGGCCTTCCGGCAGTTCTCGGAAGTGTCGGGCAAGGAAATCCTGTTTGCGGCGGAGGTCGTGCGCGGCGTGCGCACGAACGCCGTGCAGGGCGAGTACACCCCCATGGAGGCGCTCGGCGTGATGCTGCAGGGCACGGGCATCCAGGCGGTGCAGGATGACACCAGCGGCGCCATTTCCGTGCGCCGGTCGCCCCCGCCGGATCCGGTGAAGGAGCAGCCCAAGCAGGCGAACTGGTCCGCCCCGTCCTCCCCGGCCAAAAGCGCCGCCGACGAGACGGTGGTGCTCTCCGCCTTCGAGGTGTCCGACAACAAGGTGCGCGGCTACCAGGCCACCAGCACCTCGAGCGCCACGCGCCTCAACACGCCGATCGTCGAGCTGTCCAAAAGCATCCAGATCATCACGCGCGACATGCTCGACGACCTGAAGGTCTCCGAGATCAACGCCGCGCTGTACTACACCTCGGCCGTCTCCTACACGAGCCAGTACTCCGGTCGCGTCGCGGTCCGCGGCTTTGAAAATGCCGCGGTCAAGCGCAACGGCCTCGGCAACTACGGCAGCGACGAGAGCATCTCCGACACCGCGACCATCGAGCGCATCGAGGTCGTCAAGGGCCCGTCGTCGCTGCTCTATGGCAGCTCAAGCCCGGGCGGCGTGGTGAACTACGAGACGAAAAAGCCGCTGTCCTACCACCAGGACAGCATCCGATTTTCCGCCGGTTCGTGGGATCACTACCGCGTGGAGCTCGACTCCGGCGGCCCGCTCATCGGCGACGGCAAGCTGTTGAACTACCGCTTCGTCGGCGCCTGGGACAAGTCGGCCAACTTCGGCGCCAACGACCACTCCAAGCGCGGCGTCCTCGCCGGCACGGCGCGCTGGCACATCTCGCCGGACACCTATGTCCTCGCCGGTATCGAGTACGACCGCGGCGACCGCACCAGCATCCGTCCGATGGGCACGTACCCGATCAGCGCGACCACGTTTCACCCCGACGGTACCCGGACCTATAACGACGTCGGCTTCATCCTCACGAAGGAGGCCCGCGGCTGGACCAGCGTGTTTGCCGGTCCGCGCGACCGCCACAACTCCGAGGTCTGGCGCTACGACATGGATTTCTCCCACAAGGTGAACGAGGACCTGAATGTCTTCCTCCACTACAATTACATCGACAACAACCTCATCGGCGAGGCCTACGGCATCAACGGCAACGACGGCTATGACAACGGCCTGCCCACGACAGCGCCGAACTATCCGCAGCCGGGCGAGCTCGTGCTGCCGGTCTTCTTCCGCAATCCGAAGCGCCAGTCCCACAACGGCACCGCCACGGTCAACTACAACATCAAGCGCGACTCGTTTGAGACGCAGATCATCGCGGGCTGGGAGTTTTACCGCTTCGACCTGAAGCAGGGCGATTACATGCTGAAGTCCCAGTACTGGCCCGTGGTGAATTTCCGCACGGGCGCGGGCTACTCCGCGCTGAACTTCGCCAACACCATCGAGGGTGTGATGCAGGGCGTGACCAACGGCACCTGGAACATCAGCGACCAGTATGTGCGCTCGCAGACGTACAACGCGCCGTACCTCCTCCTGCACACCTATCTCATGGACCGCCGCCTGCGCCTTGTCGGCGGTATCCGTCGCGACGATATAACGATCAACCAGACCTACCGCGCCGGTGCAGGCACGCCGACCGATCCCTACGCCATGGCGGCCCCAACCTACACCAACTCGAAGGCCTCGGCCACGACCCCGATGCTCGGCGCGTCGTTCACCCCGTTTGAAAAGCAGCGCGGCTTCGCCGTCTATGCCAACTACAGCGAATCGCTGGTGGCGAACGAGATCGTGAACCCCGACGGCTCGACCCTCCCGCCCGAGAAAGGCAAGGGCTTCGAGACCGGCCTGAAGTTCGACCTCACGGGGAAATTCTCCGCCACGGTCAGCTGGTTCACCATCGATAAGACGAATCTCGCGCGCGGCATCCCCAACACGCTGCCCCAGCGGTGGGAAGCGTCGGGCCTGCAGCGCTCGCGCGGCGTGGACATGGATTTTTTCTATGCCGTCACGCCTGACTGGCAGGTCATGGCCAACGCCGCCTTCATCGACGCCTACTACGTCGAGGACCGCCCGGCGCTCGTGGGCACGCAGATCGCCGGTGTGCCGAAGCGGGCCTACTCGCTCTGGAACAAGTACACGTTTCCCTCCGGTTTCCTGAAAGGTTTCAGCATCGGCGGCGGCGCGATCATCCGCAGCGAGACGACGACCAACGGTGCCGAGTATCCGATGCTCAAGGCCCCGGGCTTCACCCGCTTCGACCTGCTCTTCGGTTACACGACGAAGATCAGCGGCCATGAGACCGAGTTCAGCGTCAAGGTGAACAACGTCTTCGACAAGGTTTACCTCGACGGTACGCGCGGCTTCGGCGACCCGCTGAGCGTGCAGAGCTCGGTGACCTTCAAGTTCTGAGTTTGGTTTGTTCGGCAGGTGGTAATTGCCAGAGCCGCTGTCTGGGATGGCCCGGACAGCGGCTTTTTCGCGTCGTTGACCCGCGGGGTGAAAAATCCGATCAACGCGCATGAGCCCGCAGACGGATCCCCGCGTCGACGCCTACATCGCGAAGTCAGCCGCCTTTGCCCGGCCGATCCTGACCCACCTGCGTGCGCTGGTGCACCGGGGCTGTCCCGGCGCGGGCGAGACCATCAAGTGGGGCATGCCATTTTTCACGCGTGGCGACACGATTCTGTGCATGATGGCGGCGTTCAAGGCGCACTGCGCGTTTGGCTTCTGGCACAAGGACATGAAGACCTTGGTCGCGGGTGGCGCCACGAAGGCCGACGAGGCGATGGGCATCCTCGGCCGCATCACGAGCCTCAAGGATCTGCCCGGCGACCAGGTGATGCTGGGCTACATCCGGCAGGCGGCAAAGCTGAGCGAATCCAGCGTGCCGGCCCGGCCGGTGACCAAAGGGAAGCCGAAGCCCCTGGCAGTACCCGCGGATCTCGCGGCTGCGCTGAAGAAAAACCGGCAGGCCGCGGCGGTGTTCAAGGAATTCAGTCCCTCCAAGCGGAAGGACTACATCGAATGGATCACCGAGGCCAAGCGCGCGGAGACGCGGGCGAAGCGGCTCGCGACCGCGATCGGGTGGATCGCCGAGGGCAAGGCCCGCAACTGGAAGTACGAGAAGAGCTGAGGCTAAGTGGCTGCGGCGTCCTCGCCGCAGCGATCGGGGAAACTGCGGCGAGGACGCCGCAGCCACTCAACCGGATTGGAGTAACGCAGGCGTCCCGCCTGCATTGATAGCGAGGGCAGGCGAGACGCCTGCGCTAGGCCTTACGACTTCGCGGCGGGGACGGGGAGCTTGAACTCCTTCAGGATCGCCTCGACCTTGGCGCCGATGTCGGCCTCAGGGTCGAGCGGATTCAGGCCGGCATGGCGTACCGTGCCGTCGGGCGCGATGATCGCGACGAAGGGGATGCCCTCGATGCCGTAGGCGGGATTGAAGACTTCCTCTTCGCTGAAGGCCACGTCCCAGGTCATGTTCTTCGCCTTCATGAAGGCGGGCATGAGGCCGTATTCCTTCTCAGGATTGCCCTGGGTGTCGATGCGGCCCGGCTCGAGATTCTGCACGAAACCCTGGAGGCTCGTGACGCCGATGAAGCGCACGGGCGAATCCTTGAAGTGGGCGACCTCGGCGCGGACCTTGTCGAAGGAGCGGAGGCAGGGGCCGCACCACGTCGCCCAGAAATCGAGGACGACGACCTGGCCCTTGAGCGCGGAGAGCGTCTTGAGGTCGGACTTGGAGGACCAGGTGAAATGGATCTCAGGCGCGGCGTGATTGAGCAGGGTGGCCTTGGCGGCCGCGACCTTGGCGGCGGCCTGGGCCGCGGCGTCGAGGCTCTCCAGCGCGTGATCGACGGCCAGAATGACCTTGGTGCCGGGGTAGTCGTGCTTGATTCCCGCGAGCAGTTCGCGGGCCTTCGTCTCATCCTCGAGCACCTGCCCGTAGAAGGAAGCGCGCATGAACGCGATGGTCGCGCAGGATTCCTTGTCGTCCGGATATTTGGCGATGATCTGGTCGAACTCAGCGAGCTCGGGGGCAAAGTCGGCGGCCGTGGAGGCGCCGCTCTGCCGCTTGGCATTGATCTTTTCGATGAGGGCGCGGAGATCGCCGATGGCGGGATTCGCGGGCTTGGCGGGTGCAGCGGCGGGAGCCGGGGCAGCGGCCGGGGCGGCGGCGGGCGCGGGCTCGGCGGCAAAAGCCGCGAGCGGAAGGGCGAGCAGGGCGAGAAGCAGGCGGCGTTTCATGAGAAGGACAGGATTGGGTAAATGACGTGGGGAGGCAAGGCTCCGGGCCAGTCTGAAGACCGACGGTTTGTCCTAACCGCGGGGGTGAAGTTCCGGAAAGAAGAGCGGGGCGCTGAGGGCGAGGCCGTCGCCGACACTGGTGAACTCGCCTCCATCGCGGATCTTGTCCGCGCCGAAGCGGGTGAAGAATTCGTGGCGCAGGCTGCGGATCAGCGAGGTGCCGCCGGTGAGGAAGACGGTCTCGATGTCCGCCGGGGCGAGCTTGGCGTCGGCCATGAAGCGGTCGAGGTAGCCGATGATCGAGCCGGTGAGATCGGCCGAGTTGGCGTCGAACTCGGCGAGCGTGAGCTGCTCGTCGATCGGGATCTGCGGATGCGTAAAGCGGATCGGCGCCACGTCGCGGGCGGTCAGCGCGATCTTGGCGCCTTCGATGACCTGGAAGAGGGCGAAACCCTGGTTCTCCTTGATCAGGGCCTGGAAACGCTCGAAGGCCGCGGGGTCGTCGGACGTGCGGGCGAGGCGCCAGAGGAGATCGAGGGTCTTGGGATTGCGGAGGAAGACAATCTGGTCCCACTGGCAGATCTGGCGGTGGAGGGAATCCGGTACGCTGATACGCTTGCCCCAGCTCTCGTAGGTGGCGAGACGGCCGAAGCGGAGCGAGACCTTGTGCCACATGGTGGCGGAGTCGTACTTGTTGCCGGCGACCGGAAGGCCGCCGGTGGCGAGGATGTCCGAAGCGCGACCGGTGAGGCCCTGTCGGCTCGGATCGAGCTGCACGATGGTGAAGTCGGAAGTACCGCCGCCGAAGTCGCCGACGAGCACGCGCTCGGGTTTCGCGATGCGCGACTCATACGCGAACGCGGCGGCGATGGGCTCGTATTGGAAATGAATCTCGGTGAAACCGGCGAGGCGCGCGGCCCCAAGCAGGCGCTCCTGGGCAATGGCATCCTCCTCCGGATCGGTCGAGAAGACCGCGGGGCGGCCCATGACGACGCGCTTCACATCCTGCTGCGTGACGGCGTCGGCCTTGGCCTTCAGATAACGCAGGAAAAACGCGATCAGCTCCTCCAGCGTGAACGGCTGGTTGTTGACGATCGTGTCGGTGAACGTGCGGTTGGGCAAAATCGTCTTGATCGCCTGGAAGAAGCGGCCGCGCATGCGGTCCTCGACGTACTGGAGCTTGGCGGCGTTGCCGATGAGGGGCGGGTCCTTGCGCAGCGTGTACGGGAAGTACATGAACGACGATTCCACCCCCGCGATACGCGGGTCGCGCACGAGCGCGCGCCGCTCCACATCCCAGATGGTGACGGAGGAGTTGCTGGTGCCGAAATCGATTCCGTAAACGTAGGTGCTCATGGGTGCGCGCGGGGTAAACCTCCCGAAATGAGGGGCGGGGAGGGCAACGGGTTAACCGGCGCGGGGCAAGGTAAAACCCCCCATGGAGCGAAACCGCGCTGTGGATACCAAAGAGGCTTGCCGAGAATGGAGAATGTTTTTTGCTCGGATTTATGAGGCCAATCCAACGGTGCACGTATCGGCTGAGCTTGATCCTAGGCCTGCTAGGCTTCGCGTTGGCCGCTCGGGCCCAGACGACCGTCGCGGTGACGGGCGGCGATCCCGGCGAAGGTTTCGCGCTGGACCCGGCCAAGGTCCTCTTTGCCTACAATGTCAACGGCTCGGCCGTGACGGTGCAGGGCGTATCGTTTGCGTCGCTCGACATGGGTTATGGACCGGGCGTCGACAACTCGGATGCGCAGTTCGATCCGTTTCAATCGGGTCAAAATTCCCTGGCGGACGATGACCTGCGGCATGTTTTCCAGACGATCGCCTGGGATGGTGCCGGCTTGCATCCCTTGGCCTACACCTTCACCGGACTGACTGCGAACACGACGTACCAGCTGGATGTTCTGTATTTTTCGGGCTTTTGGAATGCGCGCCAGGTGGCCTTGGTGATCAACGGCACGCTCGTGAGCTTTTACGATATCTCCAATACGGAGGCACGGGATACGGCTTTTGCCGTGACATCGGACGGCTCGGGTGAGATCGCGATGCTGATCGCGGCCTCAGCCGGCTACGGCGGCACGGGTTTTCAGGATGGTTCCCTTGTGAGCGCTTTCGCGCTCTCAACCGTGACGCCAGTGCCGGAGCCCGCCACCTGGGCGGTACTCGCCGGGGCGGGCGCGCTGGCCTTCGCCGCATGGCGGCGGTCGCGCCGCGGCCGGGCTTGATACCTGGCCAAGTTCCGGCTGGAGAGTCGGAGGAGCGGCGAGGCATGGGACCGTCGCCGCATTCCTGGTCGTATTTCACTGCACGAGGAAATCGTGCGCGCTGTCGCCGTGCGGGGCTTGGTGCACGGGGACGTGCGGAGCCAGCGCGGGATTGAGCAGCCAGAAGAAATGGCGGCCGCCGGCGCAGGCCTGGACCAGCTGATAGCTGGCTTGCTCGTCGGGCATGATGGGCTCCGGCGTCAGGCGACGCGGGGCGTTGGTGAACGGTTGGATCTGATGCATGGGTGGCGTGGGTTTGAGCGCCCTTCCCGTGCCGCTACCGTGAGGCCAAAAAAAAGCCCCTCCGGTATGGCACCGGAGGGGCAAAGTCGTTGGGTACGATCAAGCTCCTCGCGGTGCGCCGGTAACGGCGGAGGCGACGACGACGAGTACGGACACGACGGAGACGGCGTGGACGGAAGCGTTGATCGATGTGCCTGCGAGGAGCATGAAGGAGCGCAGAAGAAGACGGAGCCGCGAACGTTTGTCGAGCGCGAAGAGAGAGGTAAGGTGTAAGTTGTAAGGTTTAAGCGCCGGAGCCGCCCAGTGGGGATCGAGCTTACAACTTAAAACTTACCCCTTACAGCTCCATCAGCATACCCGGCCACGTTTGCCGGCGAGGGTGTTGGCGATGGGGTTGGCGCCGATCCAGCGTTCGTCGATGGGCTGGCTGGCGCGCTGGTAGCGCGTGTCGGAGGAGAGGCGCATGCGGTTGGTCTGGTTGTCGAGGCCGCCGTGCACGAGCGTCATGCCGAAGGTGATGAAGTCGCCGGCCTTCCAATCGGCGCTGAGCCAGCGGCCGCCGAGTTTTTCGCGGAGGGTCGCGGGATTCTTGCTCAGGAAACCGGGATGGCTCCAGCCGCCCTTGGTGATGACCTTCTCGACTTCCTTCGGGCGGTTTTCGCAATAGGCGTCCACGTCCACCTCGAGGTAGGTCTTGATGCGGTCGGATTTTTTGTGCGAGCCCTCGAGGAGCATCACGCCACCCATCTCCAGCGGCGTATCGCCGTAGGGGATCCAGCAGGTGAGGAGCTGGTGCGTGCCGCGACCCATGTAAACGAGGTCGCAGTGGGGCGTGGAGCCCTGGCCGCGGCTCAGCGCGCGAAACCACGTGTAGTCGAAATGGCGGACGGGCTCGCCGAAGAGATTGGCGTAAAATCCGAGCAGCTCCGGGCCGTACACGACGCGCTCGATCTCGGCGTTGTTCTTCGCGAGGTCACCGCGGTAGTTGGTAACCTTGTCGTCCCGGCCCACGGCCTCGATGACCGGATAGTCGGGATTGAGCCAGCCGTCGGCGGCGAGCCGCTGGCAGACGGAGGCGCGGGCGTTGTGGATCAGTGCGAGGTCGAAGAAACCGGGGATGTAGAGATAGCCATCGTCCTCGAGGCGGCGACGCAGCTCGGCCACGTCGCCAAGGCAGTCGGCGGAACTGCGGACGGTGCCGAAGGCCTCGTCGGACATATCCAGTTCGTGGCCGCAGGAGGAGAGGGGATGGGTAACGGGCATGATGGGGAAGCGGTAGGCGGTAAGCTTTAAGCGATAAGCAAAGATAGCAGGCCAAGGCGTGGAAATGAATGGTTGTTCTGGGGGCTCGCATGTGTTTTTTGGAAATGGAAACCCCATGTCGAAAAAATGGATCACGCAGGCTTTGCCCGTGGCGGGTGGCGCCAATCCCACTGGAGCGGTGACGCTGGCCGGGCAGTCGCGGGGCAACCGGGGCATTGCGCGGACGAGCATGCGTACTTTGGGGAGCTTTGCGCTGGTGTATGTGCTCGCGGGAAAATGCGAGTTTGGCGACGCGCGCGGGTTGCGGCGGACGCTGGGGGCGGGTGATGCGTTTTTGCTCTTCCCGGACGTGGCGCATTTCTACGACCCCGGGGCCGGGGAGCCGTGGGACGACATCTGGCTGGTTTTCAACGGGCCGGTTTTCGACCAGTGGCGGCAGGCGGGCCTGCTTGATCCGGCGGACCCGGTGTGGCACGTGGAGCCGGTGGATTTCTGGCGGCAGCGGATTGCGGGCGTGCTGACGGGCGGAGGCGGGGCGGCGGCTTCGCTGGTGGAGGTCACGCGCTTGCTCACGCTGCTCGCGGAAATGCGCGCGGAGCGGGCGGGCGGCTTTGCCCCCAGCCGCGCGGAACCGTGGCTCAAGGCCGCCTGTGCGCACCTGGAGTCGGCCGACGAGGCACCGGACTGGACCCAACTCGCGCGCCAGGCCGGCATGACCTACGAACAGTTTCGCAAAAGGTTCAGTGCGGCGATGGGTGTGCCGCCGGCGCAGTACCGCCTGGCGCGGCGGATGGACCGGGCCGCCACGCGCCTTCGGGCGGACGACGCCCCGCTCAAGGAAATCGCCGCCGAGCTGGGCTTCTGCGACGAGTTTCATTTCTCGAAGCTCTTCAAGCGCCGCACCGGTCTCTCGCCCGCGGCTTACCGGCTCCAATTGCGTGGAGCACGGCATGAATGACAAGTAAACTTGACATAAGTAAAGTAAACTTTACATAACTGGGCATGGAAATGCCCAACACGATGGAATCGGTGACGCCGGGGTCGGGGGAGTATTCGTGCCGGACCGACCTGCGGTTGAATGCGTGGCTGTTTGCCGCCACAGTGACCTACGGCATCACTCTGTACGTGCTCAAGCATGAGCCGGAGTGGAGTCCGCGCTCGCGGGGCCTTTTTGCGCTGACTCCGCTGCTCCCGGGCCTGATGTACCTGCGCGACTGTGCGCGCTTCATCCGGGGACTCGACGAGTTGCAGCGATGCGTACAGATGGCGGCGCTGTTGTTTGCCGCGCTGGGTACGCTTTTCGCGCAGGTGGTGCTGGCCACGTTGGGCGCGCAGGGCATGGAGCTTGGCAGTCTGGCGCATGGTCTCGGGCTGGGCCAGGCGCTGATGCTGCTGTTTGCGCTGTGGCTGGTAGGCTGGGGCGTGGCGAACCGCCGTTACAAATGAAGAACCGCGTGCGTGAACTGCGGGCCGCGCGCGACTGGTCACAGAGCGAACTCGCCGACCAGCTCAAGGTGTCGCGGCAGACGATCAACGCGATCGAGACCGAGAAATATGACCCAAGCTTGCCCTTGGCCCTAAAGATGGCGCGGCTGTTCCGGCAGCCAGTGGAGACGATCTTCGAAGACGGGGAGAAGGTCGTGGCCGAGGTTCACGCGCAGCGGGATTTTCCGACGAGCGCAGTACCCGGGCCGCAGGAATTGGTTTTGTAACCGCGCATGAGCTGGAGGTGAACGGAGTGAAAGGATTTCCGAAGGCCTCGTGCCGGTGTGGTTGACCGGGGAGCGGTAAGACGTCCCCCGTACCAATATTCGGGATATGCGACCCAGAGCCTTCGGACCCTTCGACTTGGCTCAGGCCTTTCGGCTGGTGCTGTGTGAGGCGCTTTGATACAATGATAGCCTCGCGGTTGAGGTTCTTT
>JAFEGO010000098.1 GCA_018239845.1 Verrucomicrobiota bacterium | reverse complement strand
CAAGGTCAGCGGCTACGACGTCGTCATCGGCACCACCAACGCCATCTCCGCCACCACCCAGCAGGTCACCCGCTACAAGCCCTGACCCTCGCGCCCGCACGGCGCCAGGCGCTCGGCCGGGCTCATGGGACGCTGGGGATGCAGGGGAGCGAGGGCAATAATGGGACGGACCGAAATAGCATCAGTGTGATTTTGTATCACACCATGCGAGGTGCTTGGATACGGAAAGCTCTGCAATCCTGAGATGGGTTGATGGGTCGGGGCGTGCAGAGAGGGTATTTTATTCGACAGTGCTGTTTTAAATCGCGGGAAAAGGCGGAGGCATGGCCCAAAAAAAGAGCCCGCCGGTGAAGGCGGGCTCCTGAGGTTGAATGAGCAGTTGGTTCGGAGGGCGGCTCAGTCGTTGTCGTCTTCGCAGCCGCGGTCGCGGGCATCGTTGTCGCGGTCCTCGTCGCTGCAGCGCTGCGGCTCGTTGCGGCGGCCGCGGTCGCAGTCTTCGAAGGCCGTGGTCGTCTTCTTCGGCACGAGCACGTGGACGGTGCGGGTGCGGGTGTTGCCCGAGGCATCGGTGGCCTGCACCGTGAGCGTGTAGATGCGGCCATTGCCATTGTTGTCGCGCGAGGCACGGAGGTTCGCGGTCAGCGCACCGGTGATCACGGCATCACCGGCGGCGAGCGTCTCGTCGCAGGTGATGGAGATGATGCGCACGGTGGGCGCGGCATCGACCTTGTCGGTGACCGAGGCGGAGACGGTGACGGCGACCAGCTGGTTGGTCGCGGTGAGGGTCTTGGGTGAGACGCTGAGCTGGGTGAACTTGGGCTTCGTCTGGTCCGACACCGTGATGGTGAAGGAGCCCGAGGTGCTATTGCCCGAATCATCGGTGGCGGTCACGATGACGGTGGTAGTGCCGAGCGGGAAAACGCTGCCGGAGGCTCGGCTGGTGGTGATCGTCACATTGCGGTCCACAAGGTCGGTCGCACCGACGGTGAAGTTCACGACAGAGCCAGCGGGACCCTTGGCCTTGACCGTGCGGTTGGCCGGCAGCGAAAGCGTGGGGGCCGTGGTGTCGCGGACGGTGACGGTGAACGTCTTGGTGGCGGTCTTGCCCGCCTTGTCGGTGGACGAGACGGTGACGACGGTGGTGCCGAGCGGGAACTTGCTGCCGGAGGCCTTGCTGAAGCTCACGGGGCGGGACTTGCCGGTGATCACATCGATGGCCGAGGCGCTGAATGTCACGCTGGCGCCGCTGGGGCCCGTGGCCTCGGCGGTGATATTGGCCGGGACGGTGAGGGCCGGGCCGCCGTTGACGACGGTGACAGTGAACGAGCCGTTGACGGTAAACCCGGCGGCATCGGTCACAGTCGCGCGGACGATGGTGGTGCCAAACGGGAAGTTGCTGCCGGATGCCGGGGTGAGCGTGACCGGGAGCGTGCCTTCGACGTTGCCGAGGGCCGAGGCGGCATAGGTGACGGTCGCGCCGCTGGTGCCGGTGGCGGAAACCGTGAGGTTACCCGGGAGGGTGAGCACGGGAGGCTGCGTGTCGCGCGGTGACTGAGCCGAGCCCAAGGGCGAGAAGAACGCATGCTGGGTTCCGTCGGCCGTGTTGTAGATACCGGCGAAGCCGGCATTGCTGACCAGGGTGACAGAGACATTGGCAGCGTCCGTCGCCGGCACGCCGAGATCCTGCAGGCCGTTGACCGCATCCCACAGGACGAGGTGCGAGTTGCCGTCCGCATCGTAGGCTGTGCCCACCGCTTGCCCGGCGTCGGTGATGCCAGCGAGCGAGAGGGCAACATCACCGGGCAAACCGGAGCCCAAGTCCTGGATGCCATGGGCGGCATCCCACACAAAGCCATGAGTGGTACCATCGGCGGCCGTGGTGCTGCCGACGACCTGGCCGGCCGCATTCGGGGGGCCGACCCGGGTGTTGTTGCCCGAGGTATCCGGCAACATCAGTTGCTGGCTGCTGCCCGTGTTCGGGTCGAAAACAAAGGCGGAATAGCCAAGAAGGGCGTTGATGCACTGAATGACCGCCAGGCCCTCCGGCGTGGTGCCTTTGATCAGCACAAAAGCAAACGAGGGATAGGGACTGGTGTCCGGATTGGGGAAAATCTGGGTGCCGCGCACCGCATCCCAGCGGAAAGTCGTGCTGTTATTGCTGGTGCCCCACACGGTGCCATCCGCGGTGACCCATTGTGGATTGCCGTTCTCCACCGGGATTTCCGTCAGGCCATGCGCTTTGTCCCAGATAAACGGGGCGTAGCTGCCATCGGCATGGTTTCCCGCACCCACCACTTGCCCATTCGGGCCGATGGCGACCGGCGCACTGTCATTGCCGCCGAGCGTACCAATATCAATCAGGCCGCTCGCCGCGTCCCAATAGGCGGCGTGGGTTTCACCATTAGCCGTCTGGGCGCGAACCGCGATCTGACCGGCGGCATTGATCGGCGTCGAGACACCTTGGGTGTCGGTAAACGTTCCGCCCAGCGACCCGATGTCCTGGCCCGTGCCGGTCCTGGCGCTCCAAGCATAGATATGAGGCAGGTAGTAACCGTTGCTATCGTAGCTCGCGATAAAACGCCCGCAAACCACGCCGTTCGCGCTGAGGCCGCTGGGGTCGAGATTACCCAGGCCGAACGTGGGCACCGTCTGCATTGCGCGGGTCGTAGGATCGAAAAGAAACACCGGGCTTTCCGGATCGTATCCTGAGTTCCAAGAGCCCAAAACCTGTCCAGAGGCATTGATCTGTTGGAGTTGAATGTAGCTTCCGGACGGTACGGGAATATCCACGAAAGTCGTGGCGGCCTGGACCAAGGGTGGCAACGCGAAGGCCGCGGCGGCGGCTAACGCGGAAACGGCGCGCCAAGCGGGCCGGAGCAGACGGGTGGGGATTGCGATCATGGTTGAGCGGGACGAACAATTTAGGCCCAACAGGTTGACGGCGTGTCGACCTGCTGGCCGCCGTCATCATGTCAGAAGGACGCGAACAGGCCTAGGGAGCCATTCGGCTCCATTTAGGTAATCAACCCGATGTTGCAGGCTGGGTGCGTTATCTCCGCGCCCGATTAGGAACGCGGGGATGTGTTTGGTCCCACTGGCACGCGCAAGGTCACGGTGGTGCCCTGGCCCGGTTGACTGATGATTGTGCCGGTGCCGCCGAGCGCCTCCGCGCGCAACGCGAGATTGCGGAGGCCGTGGCCCGAGCCCTGGCACTCGCCGGGAGCGAAGCCGCGGCCATGGTCCTGCAGGATGATTTCCAAGAAACCACCGGCGACGCGCAGCGTGAGCGCGGCATCCTTCGCGGCGGAGTATTTCACGCAGTTGTGCACGGCTTCCTTCAGGGCGAGGAAAAGGCTGTGGCGCATTTCGGAGCCGATGGTCACCGCGGGCAGGTCGGCGACGGCGGGCAGGTCGAGCCGGCAGGCGATGCCCGCGGCGCGCAGCGTATCAAACGTGTAATCACCGAGGCGCTCGACGAGGCTCGCGAGCGTGTCGTGCTGCGGGCTGACGGCCCACACGATCTGCCGCGCATGCTGCACGAGGTCCTGCGCGGTGGCGCGCACGCGCTGGAGCGCGGCGGCGAGCTGGGCGGGATCCTGGCTCACGCGGTCGGCTTCGCCGGCAAAAAGAATCACGCGCCCCAGGCCCGAGCCGACCTCGTCGTGCAAGTCGCGGGCGAGGCGGAGGCGTTCGCGCTCGATGGCGGACTGGGCCTCGAGCAAGGCCATGCGGCGCCGGAGCGCGCGGGTGGCGAGCCAGCGCGTGACGGCGGCGATGAGACCCGCGCCGGTCAGACCGGCGAGCGTGAGAAACCACCACGTGAGCCACCACGGGGGCAACGAGACAAAGCGGCGCGACACGACCGGGCTGACCGCGCCGTCGGTGTCGCGGGCGCGCACCTCGAAGCGGTATTGCCCGGCGGACAGGCGCGTGAAACTGCGCTTGCGGTCGGCGGACCAAGGCGACCACTCGGTTTCATAGCCGGTGAGGCGCGTCTGGTAGGTGACATCGCTGCCGGGCTGATAACGCGGGGCCACGTACTCGAAGACCAATTCCGGCGCATCGGGCCGCCGCGGGGCGTCGCCGGACAAACCATCGGCCCGCAGCAGCACCTGCAAAGGCGGACGGATATGCGCCAGCTGCGCGAGTTCGGTGCGGACCAAGCCGTTGGCCCCGCAAACCCACAGGATCGGGCCATCGGATGATGGCTCCTCGCGCATGCGGTGCATCATTCCCGAGGTCTCCGCCACGAGATGGGGCAGCGGCTGGGGCGGCGCGCCGCCCGGCGACCAGCGCGAGATCGTGCGTTTCGCGGACTCCGGGCTGTTGTTGGTCACCCACGTGCTGCCCGGGACATCCTGATTGGGCCGCTGCGGATCGGCGTGCTCGTCGGAGGGCAGCGGCTGGGCCGGATCGCGCGGCACGTAGCGCTGGGCCGCAGCGTCGTAGCGCAGGATCTGGGCGGGGCCGCGGGGGAAACCGGCGGCGTGGTCGAACTTGAGCCGGAAGGTACCGTGGCTGTGCGTGGTGACCACGAGCGTGCCGTCGGGGTATTCCGTCTGGCCGTTGGCGTATTCTTCGAAGCCGGACACGGCGCCTTCGTCGCGCCAGCCCGTGGATGTGTGGTAAAGCGAATGCACCCCGCGGCTGGAGGTGAACCACACGCGATTGGCATCCTGCTCCGACTGCCCCAGCGCTCCCATGCCGATGGGGGATTTGGCGACGGGGATAAATCCCTCCGGCGTCAGGGTAAAAATTTCCGTGTAGCCGCGGGCGAGCAGGCCGGCCTGGTGCGCAAGCAGCGAATACACCGGCTGGTTGAAAATCCGCTCGAAGCGCGCGGCGCGACCGGTGCCATCGGCGGGATGCAGCCGGTAAACGCCGTCGATGGTCGCGACGTAGCGCACGCCGTCCTGCACGACCGTATCAACCACGAAGGCCTGGCTGAGGCCGTTGGTGGCATCGAACAACGTGACGCCCGAGGCCCAGTCGAGCCGCGCGGCGCCGGACTCCAGCCCGAGCCACAGCCCGCCTTCGCGATCGGAGGCGAAATCGCGGATCGCGGGATTGAGCAGGCCGATGGAGTCGTCGAGCCGGCACCGGACCTGACCGCCGGCCGTGAAGAGCAGGCCGCCGCTGCCGCTCGTCGTGGCAAACGCCACCGCAAGGGAACCATCGGCGAGCCGCTGCGCCCGGTTGAGCTGTTTGCCCTGGAGCGAAGGGTCGAGCGGAGTGGCCCACGGTTGCACGCGGCCACCGGTGAATTGGAAAAATCCGTGCTGGGCCGTGAGCAGGCGCAGCGCGCCCCCGGGTGCGGCCTCGATCAGGATGACCTGGTCGGCGCGAAACACCGGATCGTCGGCCACGACCTCGAGGCGATCATGGACGAGACGGCTGAGCGGATGCCCGGGGACCGTCACGTACATCAGGCCGTTGACGGGATGGAGCCGGGCTCCGCGGGAATTGGCGGGCGACGCGCAGGGGACGATGGTGAAACGGCCGTCGTGCCAGATGAAGATTTTCTCCTCATTGGCAAAAAAGACGGCGTCCCCGCTGGCGACCACATCGTAGATCTCGGAGAAGCGGCGCTCGGCAGGCGGGAGCCGGTCGATCAGCGAAACATATTCCGGGAGGCCGTTGTTCTTCCGGAAAAACCCGAGCACGGAGCCGCCGCCGGTGTAGATCGTGCCGTCGGGTGCGAGGGCAAAGCGGCGGATGCCGGAAGAGTCGGCGGGCAGCTTGATCGCGCGCCACGCGGCGCCGTCGTAGGCGAGGGCGTCGGTATTGTTGGCGAAATACATGAGGCCGTCGGCCCCTTGGATCACGGCCTGGCAGAGCGGGTGTGCCTGATAGTCGCGCGGCGTGAAGTTGCGGATGAGCGGATGACCGAGCTCCGCGATCCCCGGTGCAGTCTGCGCCCGGCCTGACGGCGGCAGCAGGAGCAACAGGAGCGCGATCAGAAATTTACCGTGGCTGGAGCGGCGGAATCTCATCTGAGATAAGTCGCAGCGTGGCTACGGGTGTCCCAGGGCCGCAATCTTTCTCCGGTGAAGGGCCTTCATGCGTGCTCGATGTAGGGGCGTCGCTTGACGACGCCCGTTGGCTCCGACCGCGCCAAACGTCAGATCGCGGTTACCGGGCGTCGTCGAGCGACGCCCCTACGGCGCTGCCGCGCCAATCAACCGAGGCTCATCTCGGTGGTGGCGTCGAAGAGGTGGGCGTGGTCGAGGTCGAAGGTGACCTTCACGCGGCTGTTCACATCGAAGCGGTCGGTGGGACGCACGCGGGCGATGAAGGATGTCGCGCCGGTGTCGAGGTAGAGGTACGTCTCCGAACCCATCGGCTCTGAGACTTCGACTTTCACCTCGACGGTGCGGGCGGGATCGGGATTCGTGACGGTCAGCGTGTCGTGCACGTTTTCCGGGCGGATGCCGAAGACGATGGGCTGGTCGATGTGATTGGCGGCCTGGCGCGAGAGGGTCTCGGTCAGGCTGAAGCGCAGCGGCGTGCCGTTGGGATTGGTCTCCACAAACGCGAGGTGGTTGCCCGCGCGCTGGATCGTGCCCTTGAAGAAATTCATCGGCGGGGAGCCGATGAAGCCCGCGACGAAGAGGTTGGCCGGGTGGTTGTAGAGCTGCAGCGGCTCGGCGACCTGCTGGATGTGGCCGTCTTTCATCACGCAAATGCGGTCGCCCATGGTCATGGCCTCGACCTGGTCGTGCGTGACGTAGATCATCGTGGCGCCGAGGCGCGCATGGAGCTTGGAAATCTCGGTGCGCGTGGAGACGCGCATCTTGGCGTCGAGGTTGGAAAGGGGCTCGTCGAAGAGGAAGACCTTCGGCTTGCGCACGATGGCGCGGCCGACGGCGACGCGCTGGCGCTGGCCGCCGGAGAGGGCCTTGGGCTTGCGGTCGAGGTAGGGATCGAGGCCGAGCATGGCGGAGGCCTCGCGGACGCGCTGGTCGATCTCGGCCTTGGGGAACTTCCGCAGCTTCAGGCCGAAGGCCATGTTGTCGTACACCGACATGTGCGGGTAGAGCGCGTAGTTTTGGAAGACCATCGCGATGTCGCGGTCTTTCGGGAGGACGTGGTTCACGACCTTGCCGTCGATGGCGATGGTGCCGCCGGAGATTTCCTCGAGGCCCGCGATCATGCGCAGCGTCGTCGATTTGCCGCAACCGGAGGGGCCGACCAGCACCATGAACTCGCGGTCATGGATCTCAAGGTTGATGCCCTTGACCGCGGTTACGCCGGGGCCGCCTTTTTCCGCATACGTTTTGACGAGCTGATCGATGATTACTTTGGCCATGGGGTGGGGAGGGATGACGAAGCAAAAAACAAAAGCGCAGAAAGGGGTCGCGCGTCCTCAGAAGACGACGGCGCGGGTGCGCATGGCAAGCCCTAGCTGCGTCAATACGACGGATGCTCCCGAATATTCCGCCATCGCGCGGTCAGCCGTTGATCGCGGAGACCGGCGCGGTGCGCCAGTTGAGGACGATGGAGAGCATGCGGAAGACGAAGGTCAGCGCCACCGAAGCGATGGCGGCGGGGGTCGGCGCGAATTCGAGCGACACGGTGAAGAAGACAAACGCCACGGCGCCGACCACGGCGGCGAGCACGTAGAACTGCCCGGGCTTGAACACCAGCGGCTCCTCCCCGGTGAGCACGTCGCGGAGGAGGCCGCCGCCGGAGGCATTGACCACGCCGACCAAGATCGCGGCGGGGACGGCGAGGCCGGCATGCAGGGATTTTTGCACGCCGAAGGCCGCGTAGGCGCCAAGGCCGAGGGCATCGATCACGGCGATCACCCGGTGGAAGCGCTTGATGTGCCGGCCCAGCAAGGCGCCCGCCACGGTCGCGGCGACGACGACCTCGATATAGCGCGGATCGCTGAGCAGGGGCGTCGGGCCGCCGCCGGAAATGAACACGCCGTCGCGGATCAGGCCGCCGCCGAGGCCGGAGGCCAGGGCGAGGAAGAAGACGCCCACGATGTCGTAGCCACGGTGGATGGCCGCGATGGCGCCGGTGAGGGCGAAGGCGAAGGTGGCGCCGAGGTCGAACCAGACGGGCAGTTGAAAGGCGGCGTTGTGCATGCGGCGCGGGCGGGCTCAGTAGGAGAAGAACATTTCCTGCAGCGCGCGCGGGTCGGCGGTGCGGGTGAGGCCGAGCATGAGGAGCACGCGGGCCTTCTGGGGGTTGAGCTCCTCGGCGACGATCAGGCCGAGCCGGTCGTCGTCGATCTCGATGTCGCGCTCGACCACGCCGCCGCCGGTGCGCGAGCTGCGGACGACCGCGACGCCGCGGCGCACGGCGTCGGCACAGGCGGCGAGGGCGGTGGCGGGCAGGTTGCCATCGCCGACGCCTGCGACGACGAGGCCGTGCGCGCCGGATTGCACGGCGGCATCGATGAGCTCGCGGCCCATGCCCGCGTAGGCGTAAACGATGCTGACGCGCGGGAGGACCGTATCCGGCCCGAGGATAAACTCGCTCTCGGCGGTGTGGCGGCGCGCGGGCGGTGCATAGAGGTGGAGGCGGCCGGCATTGACGAGCCCGGCGAGGCCGCGCTGCGTGCTCTTGAAGGTGCCGAGCTGTGTCGTGTTGGTCTTGGCCACCTCGCGGGCGAAGTGGATCTCGTCGTTGGCGACGATGAGCACGCCGCGGGCGCGGGCGGCGGGGTGCGCGGCGACGGCCACGGCGTTGTAGAGATTCATCGGGCCGTCGGCGCTGATCTCGGTGGCGGGGCGCATGGCGCCGACAAGCACGACGGGTTTCTCGCTGCGCACGACGAGATTCAGGAAATAGCCGGTCTCCTCCATCGTGTCGGTGCCGTGCGTGATCACGACGCCGTGGACGGCGGGGTCGGCGAGGGCGGCGGCGGTGCGCTCCGCGAGGCGGCGCCAGACGGCCTCGTCCATGTCCTGGCTGCCGATGGCGGCGACCTGCTCGACCTCGAGCTGCGCGAGCGTGGCGAGCTGCGGCACGGCGGCGACGAGGGCGTCGATGGAAAACGCGCCGGCCTGGTAGCCGCGGGAGCCGCCGGTCTGCGCGCCGGCAATGGTGCCGCCGGTCGCGAGCACGCGGACGCAGGGCAGGGCGGGAGACGGGGAGGACGGCATGATCGCGCACAATGCACGCCCGGCGCGCGGATGAAAATACAGAATGCGATGACGGCAGGCGGGCTTGCACCCGGGGCGCGGCGTGGAATTATCCGCCGCACCCTCCCCATGAGCAACCCCGTCAAGCTAGGCATCATCGGTTGTGACACGTCGCACGTCCTCGTCTTCAGCGACACGTTCAACAACCCCGCATCGAAACAGGCACTCCCCGGCGCGCGCGTCGTGGCGGCCTACCCCGGCGGCTCGCACGACCTCGAGTCGAGCATCAGCCGCGTGCCGGGCTACACGAAGGAGCTGAAGGAGAAGTTCGGCGTGCAGATCATGGACTCGATCGAGGCCGTGGTCGCGGCGAGCGACGCGATTCTGCACACCACGCTCGACGGCCGTGTGCACCTCGAGCAATTCCAGCGCATCGCGGCGGCGGCGAACGGCAAACCGGTGTTCGTGGACAAGCCCTTCGCGCTGCACACGGTGGACGCGCGCGCGATCTTCAACACCGCGAAGAAACTCAACACCCCGATCTTCACCTCATCCTCGCTGCGCTTCACCGGCGCGCTCACGCGCGTGGTGACGCCCGAGACCAAACCGCTGGTCCGCGGCGCGCAGTTTCACGGCCCCGCCGCGATGGAGGTCACGAACCCCGGCTTCTTCTGGTACGGCATCCACCCGATCGAGATGCTCTACACGACGATGGGCCGCGGCTGCCGCAGCGTGACCTGCACGAGCAACGAGCACTACGACCTCATCACCGGCACCTGGGGCGACGGCCGCATCGGCACGGTGCACTGCAACCGCACCGGCAACTACGAGTACCACGGCCTCGTGCACTTCGAAAAGCAGAGCGCACACGTGAACGTGCAGACCGAGACGAAGGGCTTCTTCACCTGCCTCGCGGAGGCGATCATGCAGTTCATCGCCACGCGCCAGCCGCCGGTGGAGGCCGAGGAGACGATCGAGCTGATCCGCTTCATCGAGGCCGCCAACGAAAGCCGGGACAACGGCGGCCGCGTCGTCCTGCTCTGAGGCTGGCGCGCGTCTGCGCATGAAAGCGGACCTTCGCGCCGGGCGCCTCAGTTTCTCGGCCGGGCCCTTTGGGCTCGGGCCGGGCAAGCCGTCGCTGCAGGTCGATGGCCGGCGCGTGACGCTGCGCGCGGAGAAATTTACCAAGGGGAAGCTCACGTGGCGCGGCGCGGGCGGGTTGGAGCTGACGCAGCAGATCACCGCGGAGACAAAAGGCCGGCTGCGCGTGACCAGCCGGCTGCGCAATGGCAGTGCGCAGGGCTGCGTGCTGAACCACGTCACGCTCTTCGCGGCGACGCGGCTTGAGCTCGGAACGAGTGCGGCGGACGTGCGCATTTTGGAGCAGAGCGCTTACCTCGCGCGCGTGCGCACGCCGCGGCAGATGCTGACGGGCAGCGACCGGCTCAAGGCCCTCGACGGAACGGCCGGGGCGTTTGTGAGCGAGACGCACACGGTGTTTTACAACCCGGCGGCGCGGGCCGGACTGCTGATCGGCTTTGAGACGGTGGACCGCTGGCTGCCGAAGATCGCCGGGCGGATGTTTGCCGCAGCGGGCCGCAGCCTCAGCGGCGCGGACAACGTGGATGGCGGAGCCGCACTGACACCGGTGGAAACAGCGTCGCTGAAGAAGGTGCCCCGGTTTCGCTCTTTCACCATCGGCTTCGACGGCGGGGATCTGGCGGTGGCGCCGGGCGAGACGGTGGCGCTCGGGGATTTTGTCCTCGAGGCGGGACGCGATCCGCTGGCGCTGCTCGGCGCACACGGCGACCGCATCAAGCGGATTAACCGTTTCCCCGCGCCGCCGAAACCGCTCGCGAACTGGTGCAGCTGGTATCCGTATCGTCTGGGCGTGACCGAGGAGCGCGTGCTCGCCACGGCGCGCGCGGCGCGGGCGCGGCACCTCGACCGGCTCGGCCTGCGGATCGTGCAGCTCGATCTCGGTTGGGAGAAGGACAACCTGCCGACCTCGTTCGAAGAGAACGAGCGCTTCGGCCGCGGGCTCGGCTGGCTCAGCGGCGAACTGCGGCGCGAGGGATTTCAGCTCGGCGTCTGGGTGGGCGTGCTCTGCATCGCGGACACGCATCCGGTGGCACGCGAGCATCCGGAGTGGCTGCTGCGCGGAGCGGACGGCCAGCCGCGCAACAACTACAACTGGTTCTGGGCGCCGTTCTGTCCGGTGTATGCGCTGGATGTCACGCACCCCGGCGCGCAGGCGTGGCTGCGGGAAAATTTTACCGCGCTCGCGCGCAAGGGCGTGCGTTTCGTGAAATGGGATTTCGCGGGGGTCGTCACGACGAAGGAGCTGCGCGGCCGGCACGATCCGCGCCGGCTCAGCGGCGGCGCGCGCGAGGCGGTGCGCACGGCGTTTCGCATCGCGCAGGAGGCGTTGGATTCGCAGGGCGAGAAAGCCCTGATGATCGACTGCTCCGGCACGGACCTCGCGGCGGCGGGCATCGCGGGCCTCAGCTACGCGGTGATGGACACGGGCAACACGGGCCTCGGGTGGCGGCACCTGCGCGACGTGTACACCTCGTATGCGTGTCACCTCTTCAAGCAGCGCTGGGCGCTCCTGCAGCCCTCATGCCTGGTGACCGGTCTGCCCGGCACCTTGGAGGAAGCACGTATCCGTGCAACGGCGACTTTTATGGGCGCGGGCCACGTGGACCTCGGCGACGATTTGACCAAGCTGCCGGAGGACCGGTGGAATGTGCTGCTGGCGACGCTGCCGCCCAACGACACCCCGGCGACACCGATCGACCTGTTTCATCCGATCCGTACGGGCACGCTGCCTTACCTCACGTTGGTCAAGGCCCAGCCGGATGAGCTGCCCAGGGAAGGCGAGCCGCAGGGCGCGTGCGTGTGGGTGCTGCCCGTGCGGGCCGATTGGGACGAGTGGACGCTCGTGGCGGTCTTCAACTGGGATGAGCCGACGGTGGAAAAAGGCTCCGGCGTAAACCTCGCGCGCCGCTACCAGGTGGAGTTTGAGCGGCTCGGTTTCCCCGGGAAACCGAGGCTCTGGGCGCATGAGTTCTGGTCGGGGCAATTCCTCGGCGAAATCCCGCGCTTACCACAACCTGCTGATAGTTATAGACATCCGGGCGATTTCAGCGACCCCATCCTGACGTTTTGTTCGTTTTTGTTCGATATTGGATTTCACGGCCCGGCGGTGAAGCTGCTGATCCTGCGCCGGCCGCGCGCGCACCCGTGGCCCGTGGGCACGAGCTTTCACCAGAGCGGCGGGCGCGAGCTGTCGGACGTGCGCTGGGAGGTGAAGACACACACGCTCTCGGGCAAACTGCACCGGCCGCCGGGCGAGAGCGGACATATCTTCATCGCGGTGCCGGGGCCGGACGGCGCGGTGGGGACGAGCAAGATTTCCCTGACAACGACCGCGGATGTCACGGCGTGGTCGATACGGCTACAATAGCGGCTCGATCGGCAGGTGGGCGAGGAACCACAGCGCGCCGCGCTGCCAGGGCGTGGTCCCAGGTTCGCGGTCGAGCATCTCCTCGGAGCCATCGGCCCGCGGCGTGACCCATTGCAGCCGGCCCGAGGGGCCGAGGCGCACCTGGTAGGACTGCTGCGGCACGAGCTCGTCGAAGGCCTCGTTGATCTCGCGGGCCAGGAGCGGGCTCTCGATCATGAAGCCCAGCTCCGTGTTGAGGCGCGCCGAGCGCGGGTCGAAGTTGAAGGAGCCGACGAACACGCGCCGGCCATCGAGGGCAAACGTCTTGGCGTGGAGGCTGGAGTGGGAGCGGCCGCCGCGGCGAAAGATCCTAACCGGCCGCTTGGCCGTGCTCTTGATTTCATAGAGCTCCACCCCGCTGGCGAGCAGGGCCGGGCGGCGCTTGGCGTAGCCGGAGTGCACCACCGCGACGTCGGTGGCCTCGAGGGCGTTGGTGAGCACGCGGACCTTGACCCCCTGCTTGGCCATCGCGGCGAAGCTCGCGACGCCGGATTGGGTGGGCACGAAATAAGGCGACACGAGGTCGAGCGAATGGGCGGGCTGGCCGATGGTCTCCCACAAGTGCGTGGTTAGCAGGCCGGAGTCGGCGGCGCGGCCGAGGCCCTTGGCGGGATCGTCGGCGAGCACGGTGACCTTGGCCCAGTCGCTCACGAGCGCTCCGGAGGTGATCTTTTCGACGAAGCCGGGGGCGTCCACCGACCGCAGGTACGTCTGGGCGCGGGGCGATTTGCGCAGGCGGTCGGCCTCGGTCTGCACGCGGCTTATCTCGCCGGGCGATGGCGGGCCGAGGAGGCGGTGCACCGGGTAGGCGGAGCTGCAGGCCCAGTAGTCGTCGAAGACCCGCGAGACCTCGTGCACGACGGCACCGATCGCGAGGGCGTCGAGGTCGATGAAAAGCACGTCGGGCCCGGCCTCGAAGTATTCGTCGCCGATGTTCCGCCCGCCGATGATCGTGGCCTGGTTGTCGGCGGTGAAGGACTTGTTGTGCATGCGGCGGTTGAGCCGCGAGAAATCGAGGGGAAAATTGAGCCAGCGGGTGTGGCGCAGGGCAAAGGGGTTGAAGAGCCGCACCTCGATGAGCGGGTGGGCATCGAGGGCGGCGAGAAAGTCGTCGTTGCCCGCGGTGCCGTAGTCGTCGAGCAGCAGGCGCACGCGGACGCCGCGGTCGGCGGCGCGGCGCAGCTCGTCGAAGAGGAGCGTGCCGGAGAGGTCGTGCCGCCAGATGTAGTACTGCACGTCGAGCGAGCGCTGGGCGGAGCGGGCGAGGGCGATGCGCGCGGCAAAGGCATCGTGGCCGTCGAGCAGCGGCGTGAGGCCCGACAGACCCGGGTGGGCGGCCTCGAGCGGCGCGAGCTGGCGGCCGAGCCGCGTGTCGACCGTGTCGGTGAACGCGGTGGAGACCGTGCGTTTTTCCAGTGTGGGCAGGCTGGTGCAGCCGGTGGAGCACAGTAGGATCAGCCCCAAAAACACGAGCAGGCCCGGCCCGGAGGACAGACAGCGACGATGGAAATGGAGGAAGGCGTGTACCAAGGCGAAGGGTCAATAAACCGGTAAACGCCGGGCAGGTCAAATGCGGGCAGGCCCGGCTCTTCGCGCAGACAGGCGATGCCGAGGGGACGTTCCCTCGCGCGGCGGTTATCGGTCGCTGTACGGATCGGCGGCGTCGCGCATGGCGTCGCCGGAGAAATTGAAGGAGAGGATCGTGAGGATGATGAAGAGCACCGGAGCGAGGAGCCACGGGTAGTGGCCGACGGTCTGGAGATTCTGGCAGTCCTGCAGCATCACGCCCCAGCTCACGATCGGCGGGCGCAGGCCCAGACCGAGGAAGCTGAGCACCGTTTCACCAAGGATCATGCCGGGCACACTCAACGTAAGTGTCACGATGATGTGGCTGGTGAAGCCGGGCATCAGGTGGCGGAAGAGCACGCGCGAGTGGCTGGCGCCGAGCAGGCGGGCGGCCACGGCGTAGTCCTCCTCGCGGAGCGAGAGGATCTTGCCGCGCACCACGCGGGCGAGGCTGGTCCAGCCGAAGAGACTGAGGGCGACGGTGACGCAGAAGTACACGGCCAGCGGCGACCAGTCGGCGGGAAACACTGCGCCCAGGGCCAGCCAGAGCGGCAGCTGCGGCAGGGCGTTGATCACCTCGATGAGGCGTTGGATAAGGTTGTCCCAGCGGCCGCCGGCGTAACCCGAGATGCCGCCGAGCACGACGCCGAGGATAAAGGTGACGACAATGGAGATCAGGCCGACGGAGAGGCTGATGCGCGCGCCGTACATGAGGCGCGAGAGGACGTCGCGGCCGTACTTGTCGGCGCCGAGGAGATAGAAGACGGCGTCGGGATCGTCGGCGCGGCCGAGGGCCGCAAGGCGCTCGCGGTTCACGCCGAGGAAGTGCCGGTCCATCGGGATGAAACCAAAGAGATCGTAGGGCTCGCCATGCACGAAGAAGCCGAGGGGGATCTTCACGCTCCGGTCCTCCACATAGGTGCGGGCGAAGGTCACGGGATTGTCGAAGCGCCGCATCGCGCCGACGTGCAGGCCGTCGGCGAAGTTCCAGTGCAGGGGCTGGGGCGGGCAGTAGCTGTGGGGGAGATTACTCCACTCGCGGGTGGTGGGTGCGAAGAACTCGCAGGCCGCGGCCATGAGGTAGAGCACGCCGAGCATGAAGAACGACGCCATGCCGAGCTTGTGCCGCGCGAAGCGGCGCACGGTCAGCTCCCACGGCGAGCGCACCGACTCGGCGCGCGCGACGACGGGTTTTTCCACGGGGGCGGCGGTGGTGCTCATCGTCCGCCTCCTCCGAGCCGGATGCGCGGGTCGAGCCACAGCAGCAGCAGGTCGCTGACGAGCGTGCCGACGGCGCCGAGCAGGCTCAGGATCATGAGCATGGAAGCGGCGAAATAGGTGTCCATGTTGAGCAGCGCCATCATGAGCATGGGCCCGACGATGGGCAGGCTGAGGACGAGGGCGACGATGGCGCCGCCGGAGATGAGCTGAGGGAAGAGGCCGGCAAGGCCGGAGACAAAGGGATTGAGTGACAGGCGCACGGGGTACTTGAGGAGCAGCTTGAGCGGGCGCACGCCCTTGGCGCGGGCGGCGACCACGTAGGGCTTCTTCAGCTCGTCGAGGAGGTTGGCGCGCATTACGCGGATCATCATGGCGGTGCTGCCGGCGCCGAGCACCACGATGGGCACCCAGACGTGCTGGAGCAGGTCGAGGACCTTGCCCCACGACCACACGGGATCGGCGGCGTAGCGCAGGCTGAAGAGGCCGGACACACTGAGCCCGAAGAACTCCGAGCTGATGTACATCAGCACCAAGGCGAAGAGGAAGGGCGGGATCGACATGCCCACGAAGCCGAGGAGCGTGAGCAGGTAGTCCGGCAGCGTGTAGGGCTTGGCGGCCGAGTAGATGCCGATCGGCAACGCCACGCACCACGTGAAGAGAATCGTGAGCACGGAGACGACGACGGTGAGCACGAGCGCGTCGCCGATCACGTCCTTCACCGGCAGGTTGCGCTCCATGGAGCGGCCGAGGTTGCCCTGGAGGAGACCGGAGTCGGCGGGATCGAACGAAGTGAACCAGAGCAGGCCGATCCAGCGGGAGTACTGTTTCCACGCGGGGTCATCGAGATGGTAGTTCTTCTTGAGGTCCTCTATCTGGCTGGCGGCGTTGGGATCGCCGTTCATGGAAAACTCGAAGGACTTGAACGTCGCGAAATCGCCGGGGGGCAGGCGCACGACGGTGAAGACGATGACGGAGATGACCATCATCGTGGGGATGAGGACGAGGAGGCGGCGCCAGATGAAGGGATGCTTCAGGCAGAGGAAAACGAAGCCGCAGACCACGACCGTCCAGATGGCCCAGCTGAGCAGGCGCCCCGCGAAGCCCGCGTGCGGCGACTCCGCCGTGGCCTGCGGCGAGGAGCGCGGCAGGGTGGAAGGCGTGGTGAGCGAACGTGTGATCTGCTCGATGACCGCCGGCGTGTCGGAAGGCTGGTCCCAGTAGAAGGTTTCGAGGCCGAGGTTGCCCGGGGTGGCGAAGTAGTAGCCCTGCACGGCGACGGCGGGCACATTGCGGAAGCCGTCCTTGACCACGGCGAGGGCGGGCGGCGGCGTGGCGACGTTGATCGACCAGAGATTGTCGGCGGCGATATCGAGGATCTGCTTGAAAAGCGCGACGCGGGCCTCGGCGGTGGGCGCGACCTGGGCTCGATCGTAGAGATCCATCGCCACGCGCGCCGGATGCCCCGGCGGCGGAGGATAGAGGCCGGGGGCGTTGGCGGCGGGATCGCCCTTCGTGCCGCCCTTGCTGTACCAGCGGCCCCACGCCGGTCCGAAGAAGGAGGCGGCGTTGGTCGCCACGTAATAGCGCGGATCGAGCATCGGCATGAACTCCTCGAGACCGGTCCACACGGAGAAATCCTGCTCCAGCGCGACCTGTTCGATCTGCCAGAGATTGCGCGGGTGGATCTGCACGATGGTGCGGACGCCGAGCTTGTTCCAGTCGTCGGCGACCATCTGGGCGGAGTCGGGCGGGAAGGCGTCGGCGAGATTGAGGAACCACGTCATGCGCGTGCCGTCGGGGTAGGTGCGGTAGCCCTCGCGGTCGCGCTTGTTCAGCTTCAGTGCGTCGAGCAGGGCGTTGGCACGCACGGGATCATATTCGGTGAACGCCTTGTACTGCTTCGCATTGAAATAGGGCGACGCCGGGCCGGGCGAATCCTGCGCGGGCTCACCCATGCCATTGTAAACGGCGTCGATGATCTGCTGGCGCTGGATGCCGAGCGAGAGGGCTTGGCGGAAGGTTTTTTCGTTGAGCAGTTCGTGCTTCCAGCGGGTCGAGGGTCGCTTGGGGTCGATGAGCCGGTTGAGGTTGGGGCTCATGTGGATCATGGTGCGCGTGGAGCTGTACCAATGGAGCACATGGAAGTCGCGGCGCGGCGCCTCGCTCGTGAGCAGCGTGTAATCCTCAAAGTCCACGAAGCGCTCCTGCAGCGAAACCTCACCCGCAGCGACGGAGGCCACGAGCATGGCCTTGTTCTTCACGTCGATCACCATGCGGTCGAGGTAGGGCAGCTGGCGGCCCTCGGGATCGACGGCGAAGTAGTACGGGTTGCGCACCAAAATCTGCGGGGCGGAGCTGCGGTACTCGGCGTAGATCCAGGGCCACATGCGCGGGCACTCGGGATTGCGCGCCTTCTTCATCATCGCGTACACGGCGGTGGGGCTCGGGAGGTTCATCTCGGCCATCGTCCGGGCGATGAGCTTCTGGTCGCCGATCTCAGGATGATACTTCGCCAGGTAGTGCGCAGGGCGGAAGTAGTCGAAGGAGCCGGCAATCTTGTCGAGGAATCCGGTGTTGGGATCGGGGAAGACAAAGCGGATGGTCAGGTCGTCGACTTTCTCCATGTCGCCGATTTTGCCGGCGTTGCGCATGAAGCCGTAGTAATCGCCGCCGAAGTTCTTGTCCTCGGTTTTGAAATACTGGATCTCGTGCCGCCACCAGAACATGATGTCGTCGGTGGTGAACGGCGCGCCGTCGGACCAGCGCAGGCCCTTGCGGAGGTGGAAGGTCCACACGCGGCTGTCGGGGGAGGATTCCCAGGATTTGGCGAGGTGGGGCACGATCGGGTAGCCCTGCGGCGACCAGCGGACGAGCGAGGGGTAGGAAAGGCGATTGGGCATGATGCCGTCGATGTCCTCGGGCGAGGTGGCGAGGCGGTACCAGGTGCCGCCGTAGCGGCCGTTGCCCTCGACGCCGGCGAGCACGACGGGCTCCGGGCCGGTGCGCTCGGCCACGGGGGGAAGTTTCCCGGCCTTCACCAAGCCGGCGAGGATGGGCGACTCGGTCTTGGGCCACCAGGCACCGCGCTTGCCTTCGCTGTAATCCACGTCGCGCCAGATGACCGGCGGGTGGTCGGGCGACATGGGGACGGCCCGTGCGGCCTTGGCCGCGGCGATGGCGGCGGCGGGTGGCATCTCGGGTTTGTGGGAGATGTCCGGACGGAAAAAAGCCGCCGCACCGAGGACGATGGCCGTGAGCAGGACGGCGGCGCCGGCGAGGCCGAGGAGGAATTTGGCGGTGAAAGTGACTTTGCGGGGCAGGCGCGGCATGGGGCGGTCAACGGAGACGGGCCGCTAATTTCAGACAGGCGGCGGCACGCATGTCGAGCGTGAGCCCAAGTCCGGGCGTTTTTGGCAGCGCGAGCCGGTCGGCGGTGGGCGCGAGCGGGCTATCGGCGAGGGAGTCGGCGAGGAACTGCGGGCCGTTGAGCGCGCAAGGTTTGGTCAGGCCGGCCCACGCGTAGAGCTGCATGGCGGCGGCGAGCGAGAGATCGGGATCGGTGAGGCCGGAGCCGAGGATCATCAGGCCGCGTTCGCGGAGCTGGTTCACAATCTGCACGGAGGGCCAGAGGCCGGCATTGCGCGCGGGCTTGAGCGCCATGCCGTCCATCAGGTCGAGCGCGATGAACTCGGCGGCGACGTCGGGCCCGACGATGCCCTCGTCCATCAGCACGGGGAGGGCGCCCTGCTTTTTCAGCGCCTGGTAGCCGCGGATCTGCGTGGGCGGGAGCGGGGATTCGAGGACATCGACGCCGGCGTCGCGCAGCTTGGGGGCGATGGCGAGGGCCTCGGCCGGCGTGTAGCCGGTGTTGGCATCCGCCCAGAGAAAACCATCGGGGGCAAAGGCGCGGACCTTGCGCGCGAGCGCCAGATCATAGTCGGCGGACTGGGGCGCGCCGACCTTGATGTTGAAATTGCGATAGCCGCGCGCCCGGCCCTCGGCGAGCTGTTGCTCGACGGTCTCCATCTTCGGGGAGGCGACGGTCCAGCTGAGAGTCAGGGGATTTTCGATTTTTGATTCTCGATTTTCGATTGGGCCGAAGAGCTGCCACGCCGGCACGCCGCGCTGCTTGCCGGCGAGGTCGTGGCAGGCGAGATCGAGGGCGGCCTTGCAGAGGGGCTGGCCGACGGAGAAGGCGGGGCGGATCGCGGTGTTCATCACCGCGTGCAGGCCGGCGAAGTCCGCGGGATCGCGGTCGAGGACGAGGTCGGCAAGGTGGTGCTCCAGCGTGGTCAGCACGCTCTCGACCGTCTCGTAGGTCCAAGTTGGCACGGGCACGGCCTGGCCCCAGCCCTCGAGGCCGTTCTCATCGGTCAGGCGCACGAGCACGCTCGGGCGCACGACCCGGCCGTCGGCGCCCGGTTTGAAGAACTTGAACTCGCCGGCGACGGCGTAGTCGAAGCGGCCGATCTCGACTTTTACGATACGTGCCACGGATTCAGCACGGGGTTGCGTTGGTAGCGATCGTACACGCTGTGGATGTAGTCGATGGAGCGTTTGGCGGTAAGCCACGCATCGCCGCCGAGATCGTAGGCCTGTGAGATGATCGGGCCCTTGTAGCCGCGCGACCAGATCAGGCCGAGGGCGGCGGCGACGTCGATGTTGCCATCCTCGAGCGGGCGGGTGCGGAAAGGCTCGGCGGGCTTGGGCCAGCCGTTGAGCACGGCGAAGTAGCCGAGGTTTTCCATGCCGGGCTGGGCGAGAACCTCGTGGAGGTCGGGCACGCCGAGGTGGAAGAACGCATGGAAGAGCGCGACGCCGGGCTTGATGACCTTGGCGCCGCTGTCCTTGAGCGCGCGTACCTCGGCGGCGGGCGTGTCGATCATGAACCAGACGTGGTTGTAGAGATTGCCGCTGAGGCCGCGGAGCGCGATATGGGCATCGATCTCCTTCAGCATGCGCGCGGTGCGCTCCCAGTGACGGGCCTCGGCCTTGGCGGAGCCGGCCTCGCGGTAGTCGGGCGTGGATTTGCCGGCGGGGTTGCTGAGGATGGTGAAGTTGACGAAGGCCTTCGGGTCGATCGCGGCGAGGCGGTCGATCATCTGCTTCGCGCGCGTGACCTCGGCGTCGAACTTGTCGAACTCCTCGTCGTTGATACCCTTGGAGACGATGTACATGCCGGCGCGCTTGAGTCCGCTCGCCTTGAAGCCCGCGGTCATCTCGCCCCAGTTCTTGTCATCGCCGGGTTCGATCGGGTGAAACTCGTAGCCATCGTAGCCGGTGTCGGCGGCGATCGCGAGGCGCGTGCGCCACGGATAGTGGCGGCGGTGCATCACGAAGTGGTTGTTGAAGAGAATGAGCTCGTTGGGGAGGGCCATGGCGGGGAGGGATGAACGGGAAATTAAAAGTTAGTCGGCGATACGGACGGCCTGCTGGGTGCGTGCGGACTCGAGGAGCGCGTCGAGGATGCCGTGGATGCGGAGGTTGTCGGCCGGGGTGTTGCTCGGCGCGCGGTTATCGAGGATGGCGCGGCTGAGCTCGCGGATGGGGTTGACCATGGAGTCGTCCCAATTCGGCGGGGCGTCGGGGAGCACGGTGGTCTTCAGGTCGTCGGTGCCGTGGTAGGCGTAGTGCACGAGGCCGGGCTTTTCCGGCATCGGCATAAAGAACGCGTCGAGGCCGCCCTGCGTGCCGCGGAGCTCGATGTTGTGGCGGTTGGGGCCGTGCTCGGAGGAGCGGCGCTCCCAGTGGATGGTGAGGCCGCTATCGCAGATGATCTCGGCGCAGAGGCGGCCGTCCACGCCGAGGCAGGGCGGCACGCGCTCAGCCGTCAGGGGAAAATAGTTACCGACGGTGCCGAAGACCGTGCGCGGGCGGAAGAGGTCGCCGAGCACGAAGGCGAGCCAGTCGAGGTCGTACGGACCCCAGTCGAAGGAGATGCCGCCGCCATTCTTGGCGGGGTCGTTGCGCCATGGCGGGAGCGTGGTGCCGGGCTTGGAGGCGCCGGTGACCTGCTCGTAAGAGACGCGGTAGAGCGTGCCGAGCGCGCGGTCGGCCACCATCTGCCGCGCGCGCAGGGCGGTGCCGGCGCTCAGGTAGCGGGAGGAGGCGCAGTTGACCTTGAGATGCGGGGCGGAGCGCAGCGCGGCGATGACTTCGCGCACCTCGGCCTGCGTGAGCATGAAGGGCTTTTCGCAGCACACGTGTTTGCCGGCGCGGATGGCCTCGAGCGTCATCGGGCGGTGCAGGAACGGCGGCGTGGCGAGATAGACGGCGTCCACCTCCGGATCGGCGAGCACCTCGCGGTAGTCGGAGACGATCTTCGGGGCGCCGAGCTGGGGCGCGAGCTTGGCCGCGGCGGCGGCATTGACGTCGGCGAGCACGGTGGCGACGGAGTCGCGGCCTTCGGTGAAGGCGCGGGCCATGTAGTTGGCGATGACACCGGCGCCGATGACGCCGTAGCGGATTTTTTTCATGGGGAAAAGGGCGGGACGCGGGGGCGGTTACCATCACATGGCGAAGATAGAACTCGTCTCCAGTTAAAACTCGGGAATATTCCGGCCGCCCCATTCTACCTGTATGAAAGTTACCCCCATCAATTCTGCGGAGGCCATTTTCGAGGCCTTCTTCGACGAAACGCTGAGCCAGCTTCCTCGCTGGCAGATCGCCGGCGGCGGCGCCGAAGGCCTCTATATCCAGCAGAAATGGGCCTGGGTGCAGTATGACTGGCAGCGCGCGCCGGAGGATCCGGCGGTGCCCGCGCTACGCATGAGCCGCAGCTACGACTTCGACTGCGCGGACTACGACGCGATCATGCTCTCGCTGACCACCCCGCCCGGCGCGCGCGTGGCGCTAATCGCGCAGACTGATGCGGGCGAGCGGAAAAATATCAGCGCGCCGATGGGCCACAAGAAGCGCGAGCTGCTCCTCCCGCTCGACGGCGCGAAGCGCGTGCTCGGCCTCGCGATCGAGATCTACGCGGACCGCCGCGACACGCCGGGCGTCGCCTGCGGCTGGTTCAACTGGCTCGGCCTGCAGCACGCGGAACAGCTGAAGCGTTACCAGCGTCAGCTCGCGCGCTTCGACGAGCGTTGGGAGGACTACCTCAAGCCCGAGAGCTACGAGCCGAATTTCGAGCCGGCCTACGGTCTTCACCTCACGGGCGCGGAGCTGACCGAGGCGCGCGCCGCGCTCGCGAAAACGGGCGGCCCGCGCTCGTCGCCGCTCTGGGAGCTGGCGGAGGACGCGGCGGCGCTCTCGCCGGAGAAGATGACGACGGAGTACGTGAATTTCTGGAACGACACGCGCTTCAACCGGGACCGCGACACGGGCAACCACCTGCTCACCCACGGCGCCAACGCCGCGCAGGCCGCCGTGCTTTTCCGTGACAAGAAGCTCGGCCGTCTCGCCGCGCGCTACGCGATCGCGATGGCGCACTGCACGCGCTGGGACCCGTCGTTCCTCAGCTGGATGGCCGGCTGCAAATGGGAGCACCGCGCCTTCGTGCCGAGCCTCGTGATGTACGACTGCGCGCTGATCCTCGACCTCTGCGGCGAGTGGTTCACCGACTACGGCCGGCAGCTGATTTTGCGCCGCCTCGCCGAGGAGGGCCAGGGGACGAACAACTACAACGCGTGGTGGTACACCTACATCTTCTGGTGCAACCAGGCCGCGTGGTTCATGCCCGGCCGCATGCTGGCGTATCTGGTATTGGAGAAAACCTTACCCACGACGTGGGAGCCCTACCCGAAGCCGCAGTCGCGCGTCATCCCCTACACCGACCTCGCGCTCACCGACCTGCTCGACAATCTCGCGAAGATCCTCCTGCCCGACGGCGGCTACACGGAGGGGCCGATGTATTTCACCTTCACGGCGCGGCAGGCGATGCTGACGTTTTACTACTACGCCCGCGCGCGCGGAAAGGACATCCGCCCGATGGTGCCTCCGGCGCTCTACGCGACTGCGCGCATGGCCGAGGTGCTGGTGAGCACGGCGGACAACGCGCAGATGATCCAGATCTGCGACGCCATCTACATCCCGCAGGAAGGCGCGGCCTTCCTCGCGTGGGTCATGCCCGACACACAGTGGGTGACGATCTTCCGCAAATCCGTCGCGCGCACCGGCGGGCAGCCGATGACACTGCTCGCGCAGAATCTCCTGCGCGAGGTGCCCGAGTCCGGCCCGGTGCTGCCTCCGGTGGCCGACATGCCGGACATCGGCCAGATGGCCTCGCACCGGAAATTTGGCGCGGAGTGGGTGAAACTTTTCCTCATGGGCAACAAGTCCGGCGCGTCGCACACGCACGAGGACAAGGGCTCCTTCGTGCTGGAGTTCGCCGGCGATGCTTTTGCGTGGGATTTCGGCAGCTGCGACTACAGCAATCCGCTCGCCGACATGCTGAAGCACGCGCAGCGCCACAACATGCTCGTGCCGCTCACCGCCGGCGTGCGCGCCAAGCCGAAGAATCCGATCTTCGCCGACATCACGCCGAAGGGCCGCGGCGACGAGCGGAGCTTCCATGCGACGATGGACCTCGCCGCCGGCTGGGAGGGCCTCTACTCGCGTTGGACGCGCACCTGGGATGCGCCGACGCCGGACACGCTCACGATCACCGACGACTGGGCGATCGAGCAGGGCGACGGCGTGGCGTTCTGCTGGACCACGCCGCTGCCGATCACGCTCGACGCCGCCAACCGGCGCGCGGTGATCGAAGGCCGCCGCGGCCGTGCCATCCTGACGTGGGACGCAGGCATCGAAGCCGCAGTCGAGGCGCTGCCGCTGGAACAGCCCGCGTGGAAAGAGGTGCTGAAGGAGCGCAAGGAAATGTTCCTCGTCGCCACCCTGCTCGGTGAGACGCAGCCGCGACTCACCCTCACCCAACGCGGCCGGAGCGGCCGGCTCACGGTGCGCGTGAAACTGGAGCACAAATAAGCCGCACCGTCCTTACCCCACCCCGATGAACGATATCCAGAAATACGAATTCGACCGCCTGGGCTACCTCGTGATCCCGGGCCTCCTCACCCCCGCGGAGACGCAGGGACTCGCGGCCGCAGTGGATGCGCTCGAGGAGCACGCCGCGGCGCACGTGAAACTCCCGCCGCGCAAGACCAGTGTGTGGGGCCCTGAGTATCACCACAGCCCCGACAAGGGCTATTTCGCCTCCGGCGAGCGCGAGCCGGGCCGCACACTGATCATCGAGGATTTCTTCAACGCCGACCCGGCGTTCGATCTCCTCGTCGAGCACGCGCCCACGATGGCCCTGATCCGCGCCATCGTGCAGGAGCGTCCGACGATCAACAACTCCGAGATCCGCATCCGCTACCGCGGCAACCAGACCGGCGCGCACATGGGCGGCCCGATCGGATCGAAGTACCGCTACAGCTTCAACCGCGACGGCATCGACTGCATGATGGTGCGCATGATCTATTTCCTGCACGACGTCGGCGAGGACGACGGCCCGTTCTGCGTCGTGCCCGCGACGCACAAGAGCAATTACAACACCCCGTACGGCACCAACGACTCCGACGCCGAGCCGGGCATGATCGGCCTGCCGGTGAAGGCGGGCGACGCGATCCTCTTCACCGAGCACCTGCGCCACGGCGGCAAGTCGATCAAGTCGGGCCGCACCCGCAAGACGCTGCACATCGGCTACGGCCCGTTCTGGATGAAGTCCCAGAACATCGGCACGATGGACGAGGAGCAGAACATCACCCCCGCCACCCTCGCGCGCTACACCCCGCAGCAGCGCCAGCTCTTCAAGAGCTGGGGTGAGTGAGATAGCCCGTCCGGAAAACCGATTCGACAAAACGCCGTTTTTCCGCTCCGTTAGTCTTTACAGCCAGTCCATGAGCCTCCGCGCCATTATTATCGCCGCCATTATTATTCGCCCCTTCTCAGGGCGGCGGCGCGTGGCTGTGTAAACTCCTAAAAGCACAACTTTCCACTCTCCCAGCCCTGAGCTTCACCGCTCAGGGCTTTTTGTTTTTATGCATACGAAGCCCGCCCTCACCCTCGACGATGTCGAATCCGCCCGCCGGCGCCTCGCCGGTGGCCTCCGCCTGACGCCGTGCGCCATCGCGCCCGCGCTTTCCGCCGCGGTGGGGAGCACGATTTGGCTCAAGCGCGAGGACTTGCAGCGCACCGGCTCGTTCAAGGAGCGCGGGGCACGTCATGCCCTGCTCTGCCTGACGCCGGAGGAGCGGGCGCGGGGCGTCGTCGCCGCCTCGGCGGGCAACCATGCGCTTGGCCTCGCCTACCACGGCGGCATGCTCGGGGTGAAAGTCACCGTCGTGATGCCCACGGGCGCGGCGGTCGTGAAAGTTGCGCGCTGCCGCGGCCTCGGCGCGGAAGTCGTCCTGCACGGGGAAAACTTCGACGCGGCGCAGGCCCGGGCCCTTGAGCTCGCGGCGAGCACGGGAGCGACGATGGTGTCGCCCTTCAACGATCCGCGCGTCGTGGCCGGGCAGGGCACCATGGCGCTTGAAGCCGTGGTGCAGGTGCCGGCGTTCGACACGTTCGTCGTGCCGGTGGGCGGTGGCGGTCTGTTGGCGGGCTCGGCCACGGTGCTGAAGGCGCTGCGTCCGTCGGTGCGCATCGTGGCGGTCGAGGCGGAGCACGCCGCGAAGTTTTCCGCGGCCCGCCGTCACGGTGGCCCGCAGGTCGTGCCGGTACGGCCTTCGCTGGCGGATGGACTCGCGGTGGCCCGCATCGGTGACCTGACCTTCGCGCTGGCCGCGCCGCTGGTGGATGACTGCGTGACGGTGACAGAGGATGAGTTAGCCGCGGCGCTGAGTCTGCTCGCGCGCACGACCGGCATCGTGGCCGAGGGGGCCGGTGCCGCCGCGCTGGCCGCCGTGCTGGCGGGCAAGGTGCGGGGCCGCGCCTTGGTGCTGCCGGTCGCCGGCCGCAACATCGACCCGCAGGTCCACAGCGAGGCCGTGGTGCGCGGAGAAAACTGGACGCCGCCGCTCACGCACGCGGCAGCGTGACGGTTCCTCAGGCCCGCGGGGCCGGCAGCTTGTCGGGCGTCACACCGGAGCGCACGGCGACCGTGGCGCAGACCTTGGGGACGTACATGCGCGTCTCCGACGGAAGCGAGGCGGAGATCTGCGCGAAGGTCGTAGCCTGCTTGGACGCGAGGAGGCGGCGCACGCGGCCCTCGCCGGCATTGTAGGCCGCAAACGCCAGGGGCCATTCGCCGAACTTCGCGCGCAGGGTGCGCAGGTAGCGCGCGGCCGCGCGGGCGGATTTTTCCGCGTCGCTGCGCTCGTCGGGCAACCAGGTGCTGAGCCCGAGGTTTTTGGCGGTGTCGGGCATGAGTTGGAAGAGGCCCTTGGCGCCGGCCGGACTGCGGGCGCCCGGGTTGAGCGTGGACTCGGCCTCGGCGAGCCAGGCGAGTTCGGCGGGCACACCCTCGGCGATAAAGGCGGCGCGCAGCACCGGCATGAGCTCATCGGCACGGGCGGGCAGGGGACGGGCTTGCACGCGTTTCACCCAGAGATCGTAATAGGGAATGGATACCGCTGCCGCCGGCGGCTTGGGTTGCCCGGGCTTGGGTGGCTGGGGCGCGGGCAAGGCGGCGGTTTGTTTCGCGGCCTCCATGTAGTCGATGCGCTCGGCGAGCCAGTCGGCATAGTCCTCGTAGCCCGGCATGGCGCGCAGGGCGACGAGGGCGGCGCGGGCCTCGGGCTCGTAGGCGGCGAGGGCCTGCAAGTCATTGTTGTCGAGGGCGTGCTGGAGGCGCGCGGCAAACTCGTCCCACTGCACCTTGGAGGGGAATTCGTACTCCTCCTTCACCTCGGGCGGGGCGAATTCATCGAAGAGCGCCTTGCCCGCTTCGTACAGTTCATCAGTGGAGGGCGGGGGCGGCTGGGCGGGTGCCGGGCTGGGTTGGACGGGCGGAGCCGGCGCAGGGTCCGCCGCGCGCCCGACGACGGCGAGGCTCAGGGAGAGGAAAATAAAAATGCGGCGCATGGGCATCCGGACCACGATCAGGGGAACAGGTTGCAGCGTTTGTGGCGAGAGCCGGTGCCGGTGAGTCGTCGTCCCAAAGTCGAGATGGCCTTTTCCCGCCAGTGGGACGGTTGGCACCGGGGATGCCTGCCATCTGTATTTTATAATAATGATAAATGGCCACTTATGAATGTATGGAAACATGGCATACCGCCTGCAAAGCGTGCGTCCCCCTATGCACAAAATCGGTCTGCTCTTCCTTGCCGCGCTTTCGCTGTGCGGCCTTGTTTCCAACCTGCCGGCGACGCCGCCACCGGTGCGCCTGTTTCAGATCTCGGTTGCGCGTTTCACCGAGCGTTCGGCCGGGGAGGTCTGGTTGGAGCGCGGTCTGCTCAGCGCCGACACGTCGTTTTACCGCACGGACGAGTCGCCCGTGCTCTCCACCGTCACGGTGCCGGCCGAGGCGCTGAACAAGTGGCTCATCACCTCCGAGGCGTGGTATGCCTACGACCGCCTCGGCGCCGAGGCCGTGGCCAATTTCCAAATCGATGAAAATGCCACGCCCTTCCTGATCGGGCTGCGGAATTACTTTCCGGTCACCGTCCGGGAGGATGCCAAGCTCTCGGTCGGCAAGCTCGTCAATATCTCCTCGCGGGCGCGCGTCACACCCGACGAGCCGATGATCGCGGGCTTCGTGGTCACTGAGCAGCACCGGCAGGTGCTGATCCGCGCAGTGGGTCCCACCCTCGGCGCGATGGGCGTCGGCTCCCCGCTTGCGAATCCCTACCTGACGCTCTTCAAGGGCAAGCTGACGTACTATTACAACGACGACTGGGGCAATCGCTACAATGCGGCGGACATCGCGGCCGCGGCGGCCAAAGTCGGCGCCTTCGCGCTGCCCGCGGGTTCGAAGGACGCAGCCCTGCTGATCGAGCTCCAGCCCGGGGTTTATACGGCGCATGTCACTTCGGAGACCAACGAGGGCGGCACGGCGCTGGTGGAAGTTTACAGCGTGGACTGAGGCGGCCCGCCGGACGGGGCGGTTTCCCGTTTGACCCTTCCGGCGGGGTGTTTACCTAGGACCACTCCGCCGGTGAACCGCGTCCATATCAAAACCTATGGGTGTCAGATGAACGAGCGCGACAGCGAGGCTGTCGCGGCGATGCTCCGTGCCCGCGGTTACCGGATCGTGGCCGACGAAAACGACTGCGACGTCCTCCTGCTCAACACCTGCTCCGTGCGCGATGCCGCCGAGCAGAAGGCCATCGGCAAGGCCGCCAACCTCCAGGCGCGCAAGAAGCGACAGCCCAATTTCGTCCTCGGGATCCTCGGCTGCATGGCACAGAACCGCGGCGCCGCGCTGCTTGAGCAGCTGCCCGACGTGGACCTGATCATCGGCACGCAGAAGTTTCACCAAGTCCCCGGTTACCTCGAAAACCTCCGCGCCGCGCAGGAGGCGGGTGTGCCCATCGGCGAGACCATCGTGGACATCGGCGAGGAGGCCGGTTCGCAAAACACGATCAAGGACCACGAACTGGAGGAGCGGCAGATCACCGCCTTCGTCTCGATCCAGCAGGGCTGCAACATGGATTGCGCCTTCTGCATCGTCCCGAAGACGCGCGGTGACGAGCGCTCGCGGCCGATGGACGACATCGTGGCCGAGTGCCGCGCGCTGGCGGCCAAGGGCGTCCGCGAGATCACTCTCCTCGGTCAGATCGTCACCAGCTACGGGCGCCGCGACTACGTGCACACGGGCGGTGTAACGCCCTTCGTGCAGCTGCTCGAGCGCGTGCACGCCATCGACGGCATCGAGCGCATCCGCTTCACCTCGCCGCACCCGCGCGGCTTCAAGGATGACCTTGTCGCCGCCTACGGCCGTCTGCCGAAGCTCTGCGGCTACGTGCATCTGCCCATGCAGTCGGGCAGCAACCGCATCCTCAAGGCGATGAACCGCCCCTACACCCGCGAGCGCTACCGCGAGATCGTCGATGCGCTGCGCGCCGTGCGGGCCGACATGTATTTTTCGACCGACGTGATCGTGGGCTTCCCCGGCGAGACCGAGGAGGATTTTGCGCAGACGCGTGAGCTCTTCGAGGCCTGTAACTACGACATGGCCTACGTCTTCAAGTACTCGATCCGCACCGGCACGCCCGCGGCGGAGCTGGGCGACCAGATCCCCGACGAGATCAAGGAGCAGCGCAACCAGGCCCTGCTCGAAATCCTCCAGAAGAACTCCGTGCGCCGCAACCAGCAGCTCCTCGGCACGGTCGAGGAAGTCCTCGTGGAAGGCCCCGACAAGACCGGCCAGCGCTTCACGGGCCGCACCCGCGGCAACCGCGTCTGTGTGTTCGACGCCGACCCGCGCCTCGTAGGCCAGCTCGTGCCGCTGCGCATCGAGCGCGCGAGCGTGAGCACGCTCTACGGTGAATTGGTGCTGTCGGGCGTGGCGAATTGAGAAACCACGAAAGACACGAAACACACGAAAGAATTCCGTAAAACTATGCCTTTCCCTTTCGGGTATTTTGTGTGTTTCGTGGTCACCTCTTCCTGATGTCCCTTCTCCTCGCCACGCTCCTACCCGGCCTGCTGCTCATCATTTTGGGCCTGCCGCTGCTGATGAACAACTCGGTGGTGGTCGCGTCGCTGAAGTCCCTGCCGCGCTCCACGGCGGCGGCGGTGGTCTTCTTCGGCGTCGGGGCGCTCTGGTTTCTCTGGAATGTGTGGCACCTCTCCAAGGCCGACTTCGGTGAGTACCACGTGATCCTGACCGTCGCATTCGCGGCCATCGCTGGGCTGTCCTTCAAGTGCGTGCCCGATTTCCTCGCCGTGCGCGGCCTGTGCGTGCTCGTGCTGATGGCGGCGACGCCGCTGCTCGGCGCGGCCTACATGGAGTATGAGCACCCGCAGCGCCTGTTCATGGTGACGCTGGTCTATGTGCTGATCGCGCTGGCCATCTGGCTCGGGGCGTCGCCATACCGGCTGCGCGATTTCTTCGGGTGGCTCTTCGCCCGGCCCGGCCGGACGCGGGGCTTCGGCGCGGCGCTGCTCGGCTACGGGCTGCTGCTGAGCGTGGTGGCGTTCACCTACTGAAACGCACCGTGAGCACCGAGCCGCCCGTCCTCCTCATCATCGCCGGTCCCGCCGGTTCAGGCAAAAGCACGCTCTCCCACCGGCTCGTCGAGGAGGTGCCGGGCTTTGGCCGCGTCGTCACCGCGACCACGCGCGCGCCGCGCGACGGGGAGATCGACGGGGTGCACTACCATTTTCTTACGCCGGAGCAGTTCGACGAAAAAGTCGCCGCCGGCGAATTCCTCGAGTGGGCCTGGGTCCACGGCAAAAAGCGCTATGGCACGCTGCTGTCGAGCGTCATGGAGCCGATGGCGCAGGGCCAGAGTCTCGTCCTTACGATCGATGTGCAGGGCGTGGACAGCTTCCGTCGCGCGGCGGCGGCCAATCCGCTGCTCGCCCGCCGGATGACGACCGCCTTCATCGTGGTGGACCATGACCGCCTGCTCGCGAGGATGCGCGGCCGGGCGCAGGATAACGAGGAGGAGATGGCGGGCCGGATGAAGACGGCGGAGCGCGAGCTGCGCGAGGCGCACAAGTTCGACTACCTCATCGAGAGCCGCACGCGCGAAGAGGACTTTGCGGCGCTGCTCAAGATCCTCGCGGCCGCACGGGCGAAAAGCGCGCAGGGCTGATCAGAGCTTCCGGTGCGTGCCGTCGCAGCACTCGCCGGCGCCGGAGTGTTTGCAGCCGCACCAGGCGATGGTCTTCTCCTCGGTGATCACGACCTTCTTCGGTGCAAAACCGGTGCCCTTGTGCGAGCCGTCGCAGAATGGCTGGTCCTTGGAGGCGCCACAGGCGCACCACCAGTAGGTGCCGGGTGCGGTGAGTTTAACGTAGGGCGATTTTTGGGCGATGACGGGGTCAGGCATGGGGAAGTGGGGTGGATCGAACGCGGCCAGCCTGTCCGGTGCGGTCCACCAATTCAAGGCTCCTTCCGCTCGCCAATCCCTGCGACCCTGCTAGGGTCGGGTCATGCATCTCTGGCAGAGTCCGCACGGCCGCCCGCTCCCGTCCCCCGGGAAGCGCACGCTCATCATGGGCGTGCTCAACGTGACGCCCGACTCGTTCTCCGACGGCGGCGAGCTCGTTTCGCCGCAGGCGGTGGCCGATCGCGCGGGCGCGATGCTCCAGGCCGGGGCCGATGTGCTCGACCTCGGCGGCGAATCGACGCGGCCCGGGGCCGCCGCGGTGGGTGCGGCCGAGGAGCTCGACCGCGTGCTGCCGGCGATTGCGGCGGTGCGTCGTGCGTTTCCGTCGGCGCCGATTTCCATCGATACCTATAAACCCGACGTCGCGGCGGCGGCGATCGCAGAGGGGGCGGACATCATCAACGACATCTGGGGTTGCGCGCATGGCTTCACCTCGGACGAGCGCAAGGCCTGGTCGCCCGGCGCGGCGCTTCCGCGATCCCCGATGGCGGAGACGGCGGTGCGGCTGCGCTGCCCGATCATCCTCATGCACAACCGTCCGGACCGCGCCTACGGCGATTTCTGGGCCGACGTGCTGCGCGATTTCCAGCTGAGCCTCGCGCTCGCGCGGGCGGCCGGCGTAGCGGAGCACCAGCTCTGGCTCGATCCGGGTTTCGGCTTTGCGAAGGACGTGCCGCACAACCTCGAGGTGCTGCGCGAGCTGCACCGCATCGTGGCGCTCGGCTATCCGGTGCTGGTCGGCACCTCGCGCAAATCGACGCTGGGCAAGGTCCTCGGCACCACGGTCGATCAGCGGCTCGAGGGCACGGGCGCGACGGCGGTGTGGGCGATCCAGCAGGGTGCGCACATGCTGCGCGTCCACGATGTCGCGGAAATGGTTCGCTTCGCCCGCATGGCCGACGCCATCAATGCCGGCCTCACTTTCGCCTGAGCATCATGGACCGACTCATCCTCCGCGACCTGCGCTTTTTCGGCTACCACGGGATTTTTCCCGAGGAGAACAAGCGCGGCCAGCATTTCGCCGCCACCCTCGAGCTGGAGCTGCCGCTGGCTCCCGCGGGCCGGAGCGACGACATCGGGCAAGCGGTCAACTACTGCGATGTGCAGGCCATCACGCGCGAGATCATGGAGGGTCCCCCGCGCGGGCTCATCGAGACGCTGGCCGAGCAGATCGCCGCGGCGCTGCTCGCGCGGTTTCCCACCGTGAGCGCCGTCACGGTCGAGGTGCTGAAGCCCGAGCCGCCGGTGACCTTTGACTTTGCCGGAGTTGCCGTGCGCATCCGCCGCGAGCGCGGCACCCAATCCTGATGACCGTGCCCGGACCCACGCGCCAGGCCCTCATCGGCGCCGGGGCCAATCTCGGCGACCGCCGCGCCACCCTCGAGGCTGCGCTGGCGAAGCTGCGCGCGCAGCCTGGCGTCGTGTCCATCACGCGCTCGGCGTTTTACGAGACCGCGCCGGTCGGGCTCCTGGAGCAGCCGGCGTTCCTCAACCTCGCGGCGGGCATCGAGACGACGCTTACCCCCGAGGGATTGATGACGGCGCTGCTGGGCATCGAGCAGGAGTTCGGCCGCGTGCGCACGGTGCGCTGGGGGCCGCGTACGCTCGACCTCGATCTGCTCGCCTTCGAGGGCGAGACGAGGGCGGGGGATTTTTTGACGCTGCCGCATCCCCGCATGCTCGGACGCGCATTTGTCACCGTGCCGCTGCGCGAGCTGCTGGCGCGAGAGCCCTTCAAATCCAAGTGGTCGGAGTTGCGCGCGGCGCTCGGGCCGGGCGGCGTAGAGCAGGGCGTACGACGCCTGGAGTCATGAGCGATTACGCCGCGGCGAAGGAATTTTTGCTGACGCTGAAGAAACGCGGCGTGCAGCTCGGGCTCGACCGCATGCGTGGCTGGTGCGCGGCGCTCGGGCACCCGGAGACCGCCGTGCCCTGCATCCATCTCGCCGGCACCAACGGCAAGGGCTCCGTCGCCGCGATGCTGGCGGCGGTGTTGCGCGAGGCCGGCTGGCGCACGGGGCTCTATACCTCGCCGCACCTCGTGCGGCTCGGCGAGCGCGTGCAGGTAGACGGCGCCGCGCTGACCGAGGCGGAGCTGGCGGCGGCGGTGGCGGAGCTGCGGCCGGTGGCCGCGACCCTCGTGCCTGACTGGCGACCGACGTACTTTGAATTCATGACGGGGCTGGCCTTCCGCCACTTTGCCGCGCGGCGCTGCGACATCGTGGTGATTGAGACCGGCGTCGGCGGCCGGCTCGACGCGACCAATGTGGTCCTGCCCGAGCTGAGCGTGATCACCTCCATCGGGCTCGACCACGCCGAGATCCTCGGCGACACGCTGGAAAAAATCGCCGCGGAAAAGGCCGGCATCATCAAGCCCGGCCGCCCGGTCGTGCTCGGCCGCCTGCCGGCCACGGCGGAAGCAGTGATCTGCGACGTGGCGAAGGAGCGTGACGCGTCGGTGCACAGCGTCGTGGCGGAGTTTGGCGGGGAGACGGAACGTTACCCGCAGACCAATCTCGCGGGCGATTACCAGCGGTGGAACGCCGCCACCGCCACCCTGGCGGCTCGGCTGCTGCCCGCGCGCTGGCGGCTCGATGCGGCCACGGTGGCGCGCGGCCTCGGGCGCGTGACGTGGCCCGGCCGCTGGCAGCGCTGCGACGTGGGCGGCCGGCTCGTGATGCTCGATGCCTCGCACAACGCCGAGGGGGCGCAGGTGCTCGACGCGAACCTCACACAGCTGCGCGCGGAAACGGGCCGGGCGCCGACGATTGTGTCCGGCGTGCTCGGCCTCACGCGGGCGCGGCCGCTGTTTGAAGTCATCGCGCGCCACGCCGGCGCGCTCCATCTCGTGATGCCCCGGCAGGCGCGGGCCTCGACCGTGGAGCAGCTGCGCGCGCTGGTGCCGGCGGAATTTCGCGGCGCGATCGCGACTGCCACGGTGGAAAGTTTGTTTCCGGCGCCGGCGCAGTGCACGGCGGCGGGCGGCGCGGCCCCGGTGGTGGTGACGGGCTCGATCTACCTCGCGGGCGAAGTGCTCGCCCGGCTCGACCCGCGGCACGGTCCCCTCGAAAGCGAGCTGCAGGATTTCTGAGTAGCGCAGGCGGCTTGTGTCCGGCGGCGGCTTAATGGCATATCTGCGATCCCGTCATGCCTTCGAAACCAATTCCCGGATCATCCGGCGCCATCCTTACCGAGCTGCCCTCGGCCTATGTGCCGCACGCGGCGACCGGCCTGCTGCACCTCCCGCGCTTTATCGCGAAGTGCAAGTACGTTAAGGCCCACGGCGCGCTGCCGCCCAGTTACGCCAAGAACTACAAGCGCGGCATGGACCGCTTCCTCAGCCTGCATCTCGGCATCGAGCCGGCGGCGGTGGAAAAGATCGTCTTTGAGTCGGCGACCGACACGGAGATCGATGCCAAGCTGGTGGCGCTCTTCCCCGCCGACTGCCGCGTTGCCCAATGGAACCGCGAGTACGTGCAGAAGGGCATGACGCCGAGCGGCCGCGACTTCCTCAGGGAGGCGCTCACTGCGATGGGCTGCGCCGACCGCGTCGACCAGATCGTGAGCGTGGTGGACCTGATCGAATTCGACGAAGGCCGCATCGAGTGATGGCCCCTTAAAATGCAAACGGACCGCTCCCCGAAAGGAGCGGTCCGTTTGTTTTAATGAAGCAGCCCGAAGTTACTTCTTCTTCTTGGCAGCGGGCTTTTTCTTCGCGGGAGCCTTCTTAGCAGCTTTCTTAGCCATGGTGTTTTTCCTCGTATGGGTTTGGTTGATACCAGCGGCCCAACACCAGGTAATCTAGCATTGCAGGCCTGCGGGACATTTTGAAATTCACGCAAGATGCAGGTCGGAGCAACACAAATGAAACGATCGGGAAAATTTTTTTGCGCGCGCGAAATCGCGTGGAGACAGGGCATCCCGGCTCAAGCGGGCGAAAAATCCGGCGCGAAACCGCCGGAGCATGCACTCTCGTCGTGACGTTGCGCCGTGTGGTGCTACAGTGGGCGCATGGTCAAAGGTCAGAAAGTCGTCTGCATCAATGATACGTTCCCGCCGGTCATCGTCGCGATCTACAAGCAACTGCCGGTGAAGGGCAACGTGTACACGATCCGCGAGGTTTTCCTGGGGCGTGAAAAAATCGTGAAGGGCGGCGACACCGCGACCGTCGGACTCCTGCTGCAGGAACTGAAGAATCCGCCCGACCCGTTCCACGCCGGCAAGGAGGAGCTGGGCTTCTCCTCCGAGCGATTCGCGCCGCTCAACGAGCTGCCCGACGAGGAAGCCGAGGTCGAGGAAGCCATCGGCGCCGGCGCCACGCCGAGCTACGGGTGGAACTGAGCCCGGGCAAACCGTGGCTGCGGCGGGGACGCCGCAGCCACTGAGAATGCCTCACTGCGGCGCGAGGTCGGGGTGCACCGGGCGGCCGATCTGGAGGCGGATCGACTCCAGGTTTTCGCGGACAAGGGCGCCCATCGACTCGCAGCGGAGATACTCACGGCGCTGGTAGATGTCGGCCAGGGCGGTGCGCAGCTCGTGTACTTTCTCCGGGGTGGAGATGCGGTCGCGCTCCATCTCGGCGAGGAGCAGGCCGAGGCGCTGCGAAGCGAGCTCGGCGCGCTGGAGCAAAAGGGTGTGTTCTTCGCGGGCGTACTGGAGCGCGGTCTGTGGGTGCAGGTGCTTCTGGCAGAAGAGCACGAGCGGGGCGTTTTCCTTGAAATACTGCGGGCGGTAGAAGTTTTTTCGCCCGCTGTACGACTGCTGGTCGAAGTCCATCGGGCGGATGCGGATCTGCGCCTCCTCGAAGTCGGGCGTGATAACGAAGACGAAGTTGTACGAGCGCATGTCGCCGAGGAGGCGGACGAAGCAGCGCTCGTTGAACTTCACCAGCTCCTTCGCGATGCGGATGGGGCGGAGCTGGTGGTCGGAGTACTGCTCGCGGGTGATGAAGGCGTCGCCGGGGATGCCCGCGATGTGCTCTTCGACGAGGGTGGTGCCGCTGGTGAGGAAGTTGAGGCGGTTGGGCGAGAGCAGGTGCTCGAGCTCGAGGCCGTAGAGGCGCGAGGCGTCGGCCTTCTTGAGGTAGAAGTAGTCCTGGTTGTCGTTGTAGGCGTTGACGACGCGGATGCGGAAGGGCGTGGAGTTGCCGAAGCTGCAGAAATCGACGCGGTCGATGTAAAGGTGCTCCATCACGGACTGGTCGCCGTCGACGCGGAGGAGGGCGTAGATGCGTTTCAGGCCCTCGTAGAGATCGTGCATCTCGTCGGCGCGGTAGATCACGCTGTCCCAGAGCGTGGGCTCGCCGCGGGCGTCGGTGAGCGGGATGGCTTCGTGGAAATCGCGGAGGCGCTCGTAGGTCACGGGCAGCTCGCGCTCGCGCTTGTAGCGCCGCAGGTAGCCGCGAAGCCCGTCGCCCACGGGGAAACTGGGCTTTTTCTGCGTGACGGGAAACTGGCGGTCGGCCTCGGCCATGGCGCAACGCTACGGACCGGGCCGGGCATGGCGAGTGCGCCGGCGGGAAAATTTACGCGGGAAGATAAGGCGCCTTTCAGCGGAAGTACGCCGCCAGCTTGGCGGGCACGGGGGCGATGCGCAGGGGGACGCCGCCGGCGCGGAGCGACTCGGTGGCGCGGCAGCCGGCGGCCACGCTCTCGCGGGCGCCGACGGGGGAGGTCTCGGTCTTGCCGCCGTCGCGCGCATAGCGGAGGAATTCGTTGATCAGGCGCGGATCGGCGCCGCCGTGCGTGCCCTTGAGGACAGGGATCTTGTAGGTGGCATCGCCGCGGGCGTTGTAGTTGGCGCGCTTGTTCCAGAGGCGGATCACGGTGCCGGGCTCGCCGTTGCCGAAATTCTCGATGCGGCCCTCGGTGCCGATGAAGGTGTAGCTACGCCAGTAGTCAGGCGTGTAATGGCACTGCGCATACGTGGCGAAGACACCGTTATCGAGGCGCATCTGCATCGTGCTGAGGTCCTCGATGTCGATCGTGTGGTTGAGCTTCCGGGCCTTGGTCGGCGGGAAGCCCTTGAAGTCCATCGCGGCGACGTTGATCGCCCGCGGGCCGGGGACCGCCGGGAGCCGGCCGGGGAGCGCGCCGTAGAGCGTGTCGGCGCCGAGGGCGTTGACGAGGCGGGTGTAGCCGCCGCAGAGCCAGTGGATGATGTCGAGGTCGTGCGCGGCCTTCTGGAGGAGCAGGCCGTTGACGTAACGGCGCTCGGCGTGCCAGTCGCGGAAATAGAAGTCGCCGCCGTGGCCGACGAAGTGGCGCACCCAGCAGGCCTTCACCTCGCCGATCGCGCCGTCGTCGATCAGCTCCTTCATCTTCCGCACGAAGGGCATGTGGCGCATGTTGTGCCCGACGTAGAGGCGGGCGCGGCCTTTTTGCGCGGCGCGGAGGATGCGGTCGCAACCCTCGATGGTGAGGGCCATCGGTTTTTCGAGGAAAACGGCGACGCCTTTCTTCAACGCGGCAATGGCGTGCTCCTCATGGAGGAAATCGGGCGTGGCGATGATCAGCGCGTCGAGGTCGCGCTCCAGCAGCGCGGGGTAGTCGTCCGTCGTGAAGATGTCGGCGCCGTAGTCGGCGCGGTTCTGCGCGAGCGTGGCGGGGTTGCGGTCGCAGCAGGCGACGACGCGGGCGCCGCGGCCGGGTTGGTGGGCCAGCTGGCCGAGGTGTTTGCCGCGGCCGCCGGAGCCGAGGACGCCAACGAGGAGATCGGATT
>JAFEGO010000097.1 GCA_018239845.1 Verrucomicrobiota bacterium | reverse complement strand
GCTTCGATGAAACTGCGCACGCGGCCCGGCCGGGTGGACAAGCGCCTGATTTTGCGCGACGGCCACACGGCGGTGTATAGCGAGCACGTGCTCTCGGGTTTCAGCGGGCCGATGTCGATCGGCACGCACCCCATGCTGAAGTTTCCCGATCAGGAGGGCGCCGGCCACATCTCGACCAGCAAGCTCCTACGCGGCCACGTGGTGGCCGAGGCGTGGGAGCGGCCCGAGGCCAAGGGCTACTCGATGCTGAAGACCGGTGCCACGTTCAGCTCACTGCAGCGCGTGCCCGGCCGCGAGGGCGGCACGCTGGACATCAGCCGCTTCCCCGTGCGCCGCGGCTACGAGGAACTCGTCGAGCTGATCAACGACCCGAAAGCACCACTCGCCTGGAGCGCGGTGGCGCTGCCGTCGGAGGGCTATGTCTTTCTCGCGCTCAAGGACCCGCGCGTGCTGCGCGGGACGATCCTCTGGATGTCCAACGGCGGACGTTACTACGCGCCGTGGAACGGCCGGCACGTGAACGTCGTCGGCGTCGAGGACGTGACCGCTTATTTCCACCTCGGCCTCGCCGAGTCGGCCAAGGCTAACGTGATCAACCGTAAGGGCGTGCCCACCGCGATCGAGTTGAAGCCCGATCAGCCGCTGCGCGTCGCCCACATCATGGCGCTGGCGGCGATCCCGCGGGATTTCGATGCGGTGCGCACGGTCAAGCCCGAGGGCGACGGTGTGCGCATCACGGCGCGCAACGGCAAGAGTGTCACCATGCCGCTCGATCTGGGCTTCATCAAAGGTTGAGCGGCCAAGAGAGCGGCATTGCGTCGGGCCCGCCGGCGCATTCTGCTGCTCTCCGTTCCATGGCTCAACTCGGCAAACGCAATCTCCTCACCGTCCTCCGCTCCGCGCCGCCGGGCCTCTATCTCGATGGCGGCACGCACGGGGAGATTCTCCTGCCCGGCAAATTCGCGGCCGGGGCCGCGGTGGGCGGCCAGATCGAGGTCTTTGTTTACCGCGACTCCGAGGACCGCCTCGTGGCCACGACCGAGAAACCGCGGGCCGTCGTCGGCGAGTTCGCCTGCCTGCGGGTGGTGAGCATCAATCCGCGCATCGGCGTCTTTCTCGACTGGGGTCTCGGCAAGGACCTGTTTTTGCCCGTGCGCGAGCAGGATGGCCCGGTGCGGCCCGATGAGTGGATCATCGTGCAGGTCATGCACGACGAGCGGTCCGACCGCCTCATCGCGACCGCGCGACTCAACCGCCGACTTAACCTCGTGCCGCCGCCCTACCACGAAGGCGAGTCCGTCCACTTGCTGGTCGCGGGCCGCAGTCCGCTCGGCTACAATCTCATCATCAACCATGCCCACTGGGGCCTGATCTACAGCAGCGACCTGTCCGAGCCGTTGAAGATCGGCTCGGTCGTCGAAGGCTACGTGCGCGCCATCCGGCCCGATGGGAAAATCGACCTCGCACTCGGCCGCGCCGGTTACCGCCGCGTTGCCACGGTGTCCGATCAGATCCTCGAAAAGCTCAAGGCTTCCGGCGGCCGCATGCCCTTTCACGATAACAGCGACCCCGAGGCGATCCGCGCGACCTTCGGTGTCAGCAAGAAGGCCTTCAAGCAGGCCATCGGCGGGCTCTTTCGCGATCGGCTCATTTTCATCGACCCCGACGGCATCCGGCTCGTCGAGGCGAAGAAGCCCTGAGGCCCGTCTAGGTATGCCGAAGGACGAGTAAAAAGCCGCTGTTCCTGCGGCGCATTTTTGTGCAGCGTACTGGCGTGAAAGCCTCCGATTATTTCGCCCTCCCGCCGTCGCTCGCCGCGTTTGCCACGGCGTTTTCCCCGTCGGTCGCGCCGTGGGAGTGGCTCAAGCGCATCGGGCCCGCGCTCGCGGCACATCCCTTCGACACCGCCCTGCCCAAGCTCCCGCCGGGCGTGCACGCGGAAGGCTTTGTTTACCTGCATCCGACGGTGAAGCTGCCGCACACCGCGACACTGATCGGGCCGCTCTGGATTGGCGCGGGCACGGAGATCCGCCCCGGAGCCTATATCCGTGGCAATGTCATTGTCGGGGAAAACTGCGTGCTGGGAAACGCGTGCGAGTTCAAGAACTGCCTGCTCATGGACCGCGTGCAGGTGCCGCACTTCAGCTATGTCGGCGACTCCATCCTCGGCAACGGCGCGCACTTCGGCGCGGGCGTGATCTGCTCTAATCTCCGCCTCGACCAGCAGCCCATCATCGTGCGCGGGCCCGACGCTAATTATGAGACCGGCCTGCGGAAATTCGGCTCGATCGTCGGCGACGCGGCGGAGGTCGGCTGCAACTGCGTGCTCCAGCCCGGCACGCTGCTCGGCCCGCGCGCATTGGTGATGCCGCTCACGGCCTTCGGCGGGGTGCTCGCCCCGGCGACCATCGCGACCGACCGGCCCAACCTGAAGACCCTCGCTCGCCGGGATTGACGCGGACGCGCCGCCTCGGCGAAGCTGACCAACTCCCATGCGCACCCTCACCGGCATCACGCCCTCCGGCACGCTCCATATCGGCAACTACTTTGGCGCGATGCGCCCCGCCATCGACGCCCAGGTGCGTGGCGACTGCTACTATTTCATCGCCGACTACCACTCGATGACGGCCCTCACCGATGCCGCCGCGCGCCGGGCCTTCACCCAGGGCATCGCCCTCGACTGGCTCGCCTGCGGTCTCGACCCGAAGACGAGCGTCTTCTGGCGCCAGAGCGACATCCCCGAGGTCTGCGAACTCACCTGGCTCATCGGCTCGCTCACGCCGATGGGGCTCCTCGAGCGCGCCCACAGCTACAAGGACAAGACCGCCAAGGGCATCTCGCCCAACTTCGGCCTCTTCGCCTACCCGGTGCTGATGGCTGCGGACATTTTGCTCTTCGACACCAACCTTGTCCCCGTCGGCAAGGACCAGAAGCAGCACCTCGAGATGACGCGCGACATCGCGATCAAGTACAACGAGACCTACGGCGAGACCTTCGTGGTCCCCGAGGCCGTGATCCGCGAGGACGTGGCGGTGATCCCCGGCCTCGACGGCCAGAAGATGTCCAAAAGCTACGGCAACACGGTGGAAATCTTTGGCGACGAGAAGGCGCTCAGGAAAAAAATCATGGGCATCAAGATGGACTCGCGCACGCCCGCCGAGCCCAAGCCCGACGCCGATCAGAATCTCGCGATTCAGCTGCTCAAGCTCGTGGCGCCGGCCGACGTCGCGCTCGACTACGAAAACCGCCTCCGCGCCGGCGGCCTCGGCTACGGCGACCTGAAGAAGGCGCTGTTTGAGCACTACTGGAATTATTTCGCCGCCGCCCGCACCCGCCGCGCCGAGCTCGCCGCGAATCTAGATCACGTCGATGCCATCCTGCGCGAAGGTGCCGAGCGCGCCCGTGTGGTGGCCGACGCCGTGATGAAGCGCGCCCGCCTCGCCTGCGGCCTGCGCTGAGGTAGACCGCGGGTTGGGCCGCGTGGTCTGCAGGTAGAGCCGGCTCTCCGAGCCGTCTGTCCATCCTGCTAAACCTCCGATACCCTCGGAGAGGCGTACTTAACTGTCCGGAACCGTCAGATCACCGTGATGCGCGGCGGCTGCAGGGCGGCGATGCGGGCCATGATGCGTTCGCTGGCGACTTGATAGCGTTCCTTCCCGGCTTCCGGCGCGTCGTAAACGGTGGCAGGGATCGGTTCGCCGAAGACGATCGAGACTGGTGTGCCGAGGCGCAGCTTGCCGCCTTTGCCGAGGGCTTCGAAGGAGCCGAAGATGCGGGCGGGAACAACCGGGACCTGCGAGCGGCAGGCGATGAGGCCGACGCCGGCCTTGGCGCTTTGCAGCTGGCCATCGGGGGAGCGCGTACCTTCGGGGAAGAGGATCAGGCCCTTGTCGTCCTGCAAGGCGCGGAGCACGCGCTTGATGGCGCTCACGTCCTGGCCGCCGTCGCGGTCCACGGGGATCGTGCCGACGGTGGTGAGCCACCACGCGGCGATGCCGGGCTTCCAGAGCGTCTTGCGGGCGAAATAGGCGATCTGGCGCGGGACCTGGGCGCCGATGAACGGCGGGTCGAGAAAACTCAGGTGGTTGGCCGCGATGAGAAAAGAGCCGGTCTTCGGCAGGTGGTCCACGCCGACGACTTCGCCGCGGAAAAACATCCCGTAAGCCACGCTCACGAGATAGTGGCAGAAGCCGTACACCGGCTCCATGTCGACCTGCGGAAAAGCACGGCTCATGCGGGGCCGATCTTCGTGGCGATGGTGTCGGCCATCAGCTGCACGACCTGCTCGATGCCGACGTGCGTGGTGTCGATGGAAAGCGCGCCGTTGGGGCAGGCGAGGGGGGCGGTCTTGCGCGAGGAGTCGATGCGGTCGCGCTCGGTAATCGAGTCCTGGCCGCCTTCCTGGGCGCGGCGGCGGGCGCGCTCGGCGGGGTCGGCGTGGAGGAAGAAACGGAAATCGGCGTCGGGGAAAATCACGGAGCCGATGTCGCGGCCCTCCATCACAACGCCGCGGAAATTTTGCTCCCGCGCAAAGCCGGCGAGGCCGCGCTGGTAGCTGAGCAGGGCGGTGCGGACCTCGGGAATCGCGGCGAAGTGGGAGACGTGGTCGTTGACCAGCTTGCTGCGGATCTCCGCATCGGGGATCACGCGGCCGCCGATCTCCATTACGGCGGAGCGGCCGGCGAGACGCGTGCCGAAGCCGAGTTGCGCGGCGGCCGCGTGCACCGCGGGCAGGTCGGAGGCGGCCACGCCGCGGCGGAGCAACTCCGCCGTCACCCCTCGGTAAAACGAACCGGTGTCCACGTGCAGGAGATTGAAACGCTCCGCGAGGATCTTGGAGCTGCTCGATTTGCCCGAGGCGGCGCCGCCGTCGATGGCGACGATGATGAAGGGGGAGCTGGGCATCAGGACTCCAACGATTTTTCGCGGAGCGAAGCGAGCAACCTAAAAAAGTCGGGAAATGTTTTCGAGCAGCAGGCCGGATCCTTGATCGTGAGCCACGGGCGGCCGTCGCCATGGAGGTCGTGGCAGCCGAGGATGCCGAAGCTCATGGCGAAGCGGTGGTCATGGTACGTCTCGATCTCGACGCCGGATTTAAGCGGGCGGGGCGTGATGGTGAGCGAGTCTTCGGTCTCGACGACGTCCTGCCCCAGCTTGATGAGCTCGCGGGCCATGCCGGCGACGCGATCAGTCTCCTGCTTGCGCGTGTGGGCGATGCCGGTGATGCGGGTAGGACCGGAGAGGAGCGGTGCGATGGCCGCGAGGGTGAGGAAGGTGTCGGAGAACTCGCGGAAGTTGAGATCGAGGAGCGTGCCGGGCGGGCGTTGTTTCACGCGCACAATCACGTCGGCGAAAGCCGAGTCGCCCTGCAGGCCTTCGCCCGCGGCGCGGAGGCCGGGGAGGGTGACCGTGCCGCCGGTGACAAGGGGTAGCGCGAGGTAGTAGCTCGCGGCGGAGGCGTCGGCCTCGATGGCGTAGTCGGTGGGCTGCGCGGTGAACTGTTTCACCATGGCCTCGGTCATCCGCACGAAGGGCTTGGAGCCGGCCTCGCCCTTGAGCTTTACGGTGAGCGGCTGGGGCGCGAGCGGTGCGACCATCAGGAGCGCGGAGAGCATCTGGCTGCTTTCCGAGGCATCAATTTCGACGAGGCCGCCGCGGAGGCCGGCGGTTTTCAACGTGAAGGGGAAACTCGGGGAGCTGGCCGTAGCGCCTTGCGATTGGAGAGCTTCGAGGAGGGCGTTGATGGGGCGGCGGCGCATGGCTTCGTCGCCGTCGAAATGATAGACGCCATCGGGCCGCAGGCAGACGAAGGCGGTGAGAAAGCGCGCGGCGGTACCGGCGTTGCCGACTTCGATCTTGGCTTCGCGCACGGGGATCTCGCCGCCGCGGCCGGTGACGGTGATGGTCAGCGCGGTTTCGTCGGTCTGGACGGCAAAGCCGAGGGTTTGCAGCGCGGCGACCATGATGCGCGAGTCGCGACTGAAGAGGGCGCCGCGGAGCGTGATAGTTTTCCGGCCCAGGGCGGCGAGGATGAGCGCGCGGTTGGTGATGCTCTTGGAGCCGGGCAGCGTCACCGTGCCGCGGGCGGGGCGGGTGAAAGGCTGGATCGGCAAGGTGGGCGGGTAGGGCGTCATCAAAGGGCTATTACGGCACAATCGGCTTTCAAAATGTAGCGCCGATTAAGGGATCGGCCGGAACTGGCTGCGGTAGGCCCGGCCGCGCTCGATGCGGGCGGTGACGTCGATGTAGTCGCGGTTAGCGAGAGCGGTCTTGAAGGCGTGCAGTTCGTCCTCGAACCGGCGCAGCGCTCGCAGGACTTCGTCGTGGTTTTGCTCGAGGATCGTGCGCCAGAGCTGCGGGTCGCTGCCGGCGATGCGCGTGGTGTCGCGTAGGCCGCCGCCGGCGAAGTTGCGCCACGCGGGGTCCTTCTGCGCGAGGAAGCTGCACAGCGTCGAAGCGATCACCTGCGGGAGGTGGCTGATGTGCGCGACAATCTCGTCGTGTTTGTCGGGCGAGACGGTGGCGGGTTCGCCGCCGAGATCGCGCCAGAATGTGACGACCGCAGCCGCGGCCGCGGGATCGGTGGCCTCGAGCGGCGTGACGAAGCACGTGCGGCGGTCGAAGAGCGTGGCGGTGCCGTGCTCCCAGCCGGTTTTCTCGGAGCCGGCCATCGGATGGGAACCGACGAAGTGCGCGTGGCTGCCGAGCGCGGCGTGGCCGAGACGGGAGATTTCCCCCTTCACGCTGCCGACGTCGGTGACGATGGCGCCAGCGTCGAGGTGCGGAGCGATCTGCTGCGCGAGCGGCACGATGCGGTCCACCGGCGAGGCGATGAGCACGAGCTGAGAGCCGCGCACGGCGGACTCGGGCGTGTCGGCAACGGCGCTGCACCAGGGTTGTTCGCGCAGTTGCAGGCGCACCTCGGGACGGCGCGCCCAGATCACGATGCGGCCGGCCACGCCGCGGGCGTGCGCCGCACGGGCGACCGAGGCGCCGAGAAGGCCGGGAGCGAGGATGGTGATTTGCGCAAACACAGCCCTCTTTGCAAAGGGCAAACCCCGGCGGTGTCGAGCCCTACGGAAAGGAGGCTTTGTAGTGGCTGCGGCGTCTCGCCGCAGATTTCTCCAAACCTGCGGCGAGACGCCGCAGCCACTATGCAATCACGCCCCGAGCTTCGCGATCTGGTCGAACTCCGCCTTCGCGAGCGACATCACTGAAAGACGGCTCTGGCGCAACAATGCGATGCCGGCGAGCGCAGGCACTTTCTTGATCTGCTCCAGCGTCACAGGGTGGGCGAGGGGGGCCACGGCCTTGAGCTCGACCGCAACCCAGCCGGGCTCGTCTGCCGTGGTGTCGGGAAACGAGGCCTTCGTGACCTCGGCGATGCCGACCACGGCCTTCGTCGTGACGCTCTCGTAGAAAAAGACGCGGTCGCCGGGCTTCATGGCGTTGAGATGGATACGGGCCTGGTAATTGCGCACACCGGTCCACGCGGTGCGCTTGTCGCGCACGAGGTCGGACCAAGCGTAAGCCTCGGGTTCAGATTTAACGAGCCAGTATTGCGTTGTCATGCGGAAGGGGGTTTGGTGCGCTCCATCGAAATGGACGCCGACCCCGCTGAAAAGGCAAAAGCCCGCCGCACGCAGCGGCTGATCTACGCGCTGATGGCGGTCATGATCATTGCGCCCGCGGTCGCTTTCTATTTTCTGCGGATGCGCTAAGTTCACCGCAACCGTCGCGTCATGAACAAGACCCTCCTGCCGATCCGCATCTTCTTCGTCCTGCTCTGCGCCGCCGCGGGCTGGCTGGTGTGCTACACGATCCGCGAGTGGGACGGCTACCGTGCCGTCGCGGTGTCGATCGGCGTCCTGATCGGCTTGCTCGTGGTGCTGGTGGACGTGCTGCTCAAGGGCTTTTCCCTGCGCGGGCTATCGGCTATCTCGCTGGGATTGGGGCTGGGCGTGGTTATTTCCTTTTTGCTGAGCACCTCGCCGCTGTTTGCGGTGGGCGATCCGCAGGTGGTGTACCTCGTGCGGCTCGCGCTGTTTCTGATCTGCTCGTACCTTGGCACCGTCATCGCGCTGCGCGGCAAGGATGAGTTCAACCTCGTGATCCCGTACGTGCGCTTCGTGCCGCATGAGGTGGACGTGCCGCTCGTGGTGGTGGACACGAGTGTGCTGATCGACGGCCGCATCGCGCGGGTGTGCGAGGCGGGTTTTCTCAATGCCGCCATCGTCATCCCGCGCTTTGTGCTGACGGAGCTCCAGGCGGTGGCCGATTCCACCGATCCCATCCGGCAGGCGCGCGGCCGCCGGGGCCTCGATGTGCTCAATGAGCTGCGTCGCATCAAGCACCTCGATATCCGCATCCCCGAGAGCGAGGTGACCAAGCGCGAGGACGTGGACGCCAAGCTCGTGTTCCTCGCCCAGTCGATGCGGGCCAAGCTGCTCACGACCGACTACAATCTCGCGAAGATGGCGGAGTTTCACGGCGTCGCCTGGCTCAACCTCAACCTCCTCGCCAAGTCCATGCGCCCGGAGCTCCTCCTCGGCGAGGCCCTCGAGGTGGATCTCGTGAAACCCGGCAAGGACGAGGGGCAGGCCGTGGGCTACCTCGAGGATGGCTCGATGGTCGTCGTCAACGAGGCGCGCGCCCAGATCGGCCATCGCGCGCACGTCGAGATCATCAGCGTGCTGCCCACCGGGGGCGGCAAAATGATCTTTGCCCGCCTCGTGTCGGTGGCGGACTGACGCCGGGTTCGCCGGTACCGCGCTGTCCGCGGTGTGGTTAAACGTTTTTAAAGAACCGCAAAATAGGTGTTTACTCTCGCGCGCCAATTGCGCAAAACCTCCCCTCCATTTTGGGGCAGTAGCTCAGTTGATAGAGCGCGTCGTTCGCAACGACGAGGTCGTCGGTTTGATCCCGATCTGCTCCACCATCCTCTCTTTTGTCGGCGGATTTTCGCGGCGCGGAAGGATTAAGCGGAGGTTAAGATTTCGTGGCGCGCGCGCCGCTGCGCTTGTGCATCTGCTTATAAAACAAGCGATTTGCCCTGGTCACTGGCAAATGCGGGAAATGTGGCGAGGGTTGGCGTCGTATTTGCTTTTTCCGCCGGGGAAACCCGATTAATCTAGGGACCGTCTAACCTGTATTCACCATGAAGAAACCCGTGAAATCCACCACCAAGAAAGCGCTCACCCCGGCGAAGAAAACCGCGAAACCTGCTGTCAAAAAGACGCCGGCCGCGCCCGCCGCCAAGGCTGTCGCGCCCAAGGCGGTCGTCACGACCATCGTGGCGAACTTCGACGTCGGTTTCGGTCGTTCCCTCCACATCCGCGGCGAAGGCCCCGGCCTTAGCTGGGACAAGGGCCTCCTCATGGAGTGCACCGGCCCCGACCAATGGCAGATCGCCCTCCCTGGCGAGTCCGCCCGGCCCATCGTCTTCAAGTTCCTGATCAACGACGAACTTTGGAGCGCCGACAGCGACTACATCGTGCCCACCGGCGGCAGCATCACCGCCGTGCCGGTGTTCTAAGGTCGATTGAGGTAGGAGCCTGCTTGCAGGCGATCTTGGGCGTCGCCTAGAAAATCGCCTGCACGCAGACCTGCCTCTGACCGTTGGCGACCTTAAGTTTGCGTCTCCCCCGTGCCGGGGAACTCGCCGTCGGGGTTGAGCGCGAGCAGACGCGCCTGGATGTGCGCGAGCGCGGCGTCGCGGTTGGCCAACTCGTGGTTTTCGATGATCTCGCCCCGCAGGCGCACCTTTGAAAACGGCTTGGGGATGTAGAACCGGTCCCAGCTCTTCACCCGCCACGCCGACTGGATGTCGATGCCCAGCAATAGGAGCGGCGCACCCGTCCGGCGCGGCACGATCACCACGCCCGGCTTGAGCACGTAGCGCGGCCCCTTCGGCCCGTCGGGCGTGATGCCCAGGTCGTGGCCCGCGCGCTGCAGCTCGACGAGGGCGTTGGCCGCCTCGCGCCCGTTGGCATTGCTGGAGCCGCGCGCCGCCTTCATGCCGCCCACCATGCTGAAAAACGCCACGAGCAACGCCCCGTCCTTGCTCGCGCTGATGAGCGCGTACGTCGGCCGCGGCTTGCGGAAACGATGGTACACCTCCGAGGCCATGAACAACCGGTTGTGCCACAGCACCACCGCCATCGGCACATCGCGCTTGCTGAGCCGCGCGCGGTCCTCGGGCGTCACCTCCACGCGCAACGTCATGCCCCACAGCCGCACCACCAACGCCAGCGGCCAGAGCAGCACGTACTTCCACCAGGCGACGACGTGCACGGGCTTGGCGGGAGCGGGGGAGGGAGTGGCGGGCGGAGGATTCAGAGCCGTTAGTTGTCGGCGAAAGTTTAGCCGCCGCCAAGCGAAGACTCAGAGTGGGAAGACAGGTTTATTTAATCTGGAACTCTGGAACGACTGGAAAAGCACTCCTCCGTACCCGTCGTTCCAGAGTTCCAGATTCAAAATTGCCTGCGTGTTATCTTTCTCCATTTCCATACCCCATGCCTGAGTCCGCCGCGCCGCTCCCGCCCTGTCCGCACCTGCCGCCGCTCCGCGCGGACCTCGACTGGCGCAGCCTCCACGCCCACCGCGGCGAGGAGCGGGCGGGGGAGTTTTATTTCTCCTGCCTCGAGTACGGGCAGACCCTCTGGACGCGCCGCCTCGCCGCCCGCTCGCTCCTCTGCCTCGACCGCGCGCTCGGCGCCGACCTCACCGGCGATGAACCCGTCCTCCGGCAGTGGCCGCTGCCCTACGCCGCGATGGCCTGGTGCCTCACGCACACGCCCGAAGGCGTCTTCATCGGCAACCCCCGCGTGCACTTCCAGCACTACGCCGGTCGCATGAACGAGCCCCGCCGCGAGCAACGCCGCTGGCGCGCCTGGGCCTGCTGGGCCCTCGCCCGCGCCATCCAACCGTCGCTCCCCGGCGACCCTCGCCACGTCATCCGCGAGCCCTCCACCGCCGAGATCGCCGAACAACTCGCCCGCCACGGCCACCCCGGCGAGACGGCCCTCTGGCAGGGCGTGCTCGCGACTTGCGTGGCAGGGGCGTCCCACCCGTGATCCAGCGCTCTCCGGTTGTAGGCCCGGCCAGTGGCCGGGCTCGAGGTTCACGCACGCCCCGAGAATAGCCCGGCCACCGGCCGGGCCTGCAACAGCGACCTCGTAGCGGCGGGCGCCTAGCGAGCCGACCGTCTCGCAGCGTTGACGAGGCCGGCGCTACGTGAAAATGGCGCGGTGGAGGTGACTCGAACACCCGACCGGCGGTTTAGAAAACCGCTGCTCTATCCAGCTGAGCTACCACCGCGTTCAGAGGCCCGCAGGGGTACCGGTTGGAAGAATTTCCGACAAGGTCAAAACCACGCTTGACTTGCCTAAGTCGGATTCTACGTTCCGCCTCTTTCCCGATTTCGGGGTGGTAGCTCAGTTGGTTAGAGCGTCTGCCTGTCACGCAGAAGGTCGCGGGTTCGAGTCCCGTCCATCCCGCCACTTAAATCACGAGATAGTCGTGAGTTAAGTTTTGGCGTCGCGGATTTGCCAGTTGACGTGGGCAAATCTGCATGAAGTCAGTCAGTGCGTTTACGGTCACCACCTTCACGAATCCCTCCGGGGAGATCGTTTTTCGGGTATCGGGATACCTCTGCGGCCAGCGAGTAAGAAAGAATTTCGCCACACGGGCCGAGGCCGAGGCGGAAAAACAGGTGCTCAACGTCAAAGCGCTGCAAGGCGACACGGACGTGCGCACCGCCGTTACCCGGCTCACAGATGAACAACTCCACGAGGCCGAAGCCGCATTCAGGCGGCTGGGCGAAAAGCCAAAGCTCTCGCTGCTCGCCTATCTCGACTTCGCGATGGCGAACTACAAGGCGCCCGACCAATTGAAGTCGCTCTCGGAGGCCGTCGCGGAATACCTGGTGACCAAGCGCGAGGCACACACGCGGACGCTGCTCTCCGGCCGCCAACTCCGTTCCATCGAGAACGAATTGGAGGTGCTGACGAAGAAATTCCCGAAAGGGCCTGTCTCACAGTTCACACCGGCGATGCTGGTGCCGCATCTGGAGCGGGGAAAACACTCGCTCAAGACCTACAACAACCGCCGGGGCATCCTCTCGACGTTCTTCAAGTTCGCGTTCCAAAAAGATTGGGTCGTCACGAACCCCATCGAAAAGACGCCCCACCACCGTATCAATCACCGACGGGGATCTGCCGTCACGATCACCGCGGAAAAGGCGGCAAAGCTCATGGAGTTCGTCGAGACCTACGAAGGTGGCGAGATGGTGCCCTACTTCGCGATCTGCCTCTTCGCCGGCGTCCGCCCATGCATCCGCTTCGGCGAGATCGCGAAAGTGCAACGGGAGTCCGTGAACCTAGAGACCGGGGCAATTCATATCGAGCCAGAGGTCTCGAAGGTGCGGATGAAACGGCTCGTGACGATTCAGCCTAACCTCGCGGCATGGCTCACGACCTACCAAATTCAAAAATTCCCGATCATCCCGCCCAACGCCGTGAACATGCATCGCCGTATCTGCAAAAAATTCGGGCTCTCGCATGACGTGCTCCGCCACACGTTCATTTCGATGTTCGTGGCCAAATTCCGCTCGATGGGTGAGGCTGCTTTGCAGGCCGGCAATTCTGAAGCGATCATCAGAAAGCACTACCTCGATTTGAAGAGCGCCGCGGAGGCGGAGCAGTTTTTCAGCATCCTCCCGAAACGACGGGCCGCAAATGAACCGATGCCGGCCACGATGGCGCTGCCGGTTGACGTGGCGGCGTAGGCATGGAAACCAACTCACCGTCCCCTACCGTCACTAACTCACTCACCGACGTCGTCGGCCTGCGCGCCAGCGGCATTTTTCCGAGTGGCAAGGAGCCGTCGATTCGCACGCTTCGTTCCTGGACGAAGCTACGGCGGATTCCTCATCACAAGGTCGGGCACTTCGTCTACTACGATACCAACGAGGTCGCACTGCACATTCGCACCAAGCTCAGGGTGCCCGCACGGGGTGGATCTTGAGGTTGCGCGGACGCTCATTTCCCGTGCTGCGCTCGGCGAGGAGCCGATTGTGAGCCGACCGTCGCCTTCAAACGCATGGCGTCGATGAACTCGGCCAGATATTGTAGATCTTGAAGGGCAAGTTCCGCCGCGGTGGGCGACCACTTTCCCCAAACATCAAGTGTGCGAGCCAATGATCGACTCGCCGCGCGAAGTTCACGCATCAAGCGGAATACGGCAACGGACGTCTCGGCGGCTGCTTCCGGGGACTGGCGTCGATACTCATACGCGGCGCTGGCCCGGATCCGGCGCCGCAATGCGGAAGTCGAAAGACCTTCGACTTCGGCAATCGAGAGCCACAACTCGATTTGGGTTTGTTCGGAGAACACGAGGGCTACCTCGCAGTGATGGGTCCAGGTCAAAGCGTCATGTCGCCGTGACACCGGGATGCGCGAGCACACCATCTTTGCGTTGCGCAATGTGCCCGGATCAAAGCCAGCGGCCTCGGCACACTCGGTGATCAGGCCGCGCCCGCGCACGCCCCCATAAGCGAGTGCATCCCCCAGCCACGCGGTCAACGTCTGTCGCGCACCGGTTGCCGTGCGTGCCAGACCGGCGACGCGAGTCACGAGGTGCCGCCAGGCATCCGTGTCCATCTGCGGCGCAAGTGATAGACCCAACCGCGTGGCGCCTTCGATGCCGACGGAGGGTAGCTCCGCCAGGAGTTGCGGCACATCAACTCGCATCGGCGTGCTGCATGGGCCGCGGCGCCAGCCCCAGCCGCCGCTGCATCTTCAAGACGTGCTGCCGAAACCCCTCGGGAGTCAGGCCATGTTTCCGAGCATACTCGCGCAGGCTGGTCAGGTCGAACTCGGCGACGCCCGTCGCGTAGATCAGGACATCGACTGCTAGGTCGCGGTTGCTTGCGCCGGCAAGTTCATAGACGATATCGCGCACGGCGTGGAGAGCGTCGCCGTTCTGGCAGTCTCGCCCCGGGTTCAACGCCGCGCGCAATTCCTCGAGTAACCCGGCTTCAGCGCACTCCGCCAACGCATCGGCGACGATGGCGTTCGCGGGTGAGTGAGTGCGATGAATCCCGTGCATGTTCTTCTGTCCGAAAGAATGCCACGCCATGATCTCCGAAGTGAAGCGAGTGTGACGAACAGCCCGCCCGGCTCTGTGTTCACCAGCACGCCTTGACGCCCCGAGGAAGACTCCGCGCTGATAAATTACCTCCGTCCGGTGGCGCGCTTGTGGGCGATGGTATAATGTATCTGCAGCAACCACGACCTCCACCCGACACCTTGAATCTACGCGACGCCCAGCCTCACTGGCCCGAAGTTCTCACCGATTGGTGTGTAATTCGGGCATTGGCGGGCTCGGGCTGGCCGGAACCACTCGCACCATTTCCCGGAGCACAGGCTGCCTTTGTCTCAGAAGTAAGCGCCTATCTGCGTTTTCGGGCGCTCGACTTGCGCGAGGCGGAGGCCGAAACACGGATCATCGCCGCTATCGAAGGTATCTACCGGCGGTCTGGTGGCGCGGCCTATTTGGCGGCGAAGGACACTTTGGAGGCAACGCGCGGCGGCTACTCGATCGCGTTTGTTGGCGGCTCCGACCGCGCCGCCAGCCTTGCCGTCGAACTGCGCCACTGCGAGCAGCGCCTCGATGAATTCAGACGTCCGGTCATGGCCGAGGCTCGCCGGGCGGGCCGGGTTGCCGCCGAAAATTACTGGAACGCCGTGGCAGCTTGCCGGGTGCCCGAGGGATTCTTTGCCAGCGTTCCGGCCGATGGTGCCATCGCCCAGATGCGCGCTCGATTCGATCTTTGGTGGATGCTGTTTCTCCGGTCGTTGCGTTCGATCCTCCGGGAAACCAACCCGTCGTATTGCCGCCTGCTCCAGGCTCTGCCGGCGCTCCGGGAAGAATCCACTAGGCCGGGCCAGAAGTTCGTCCTTGGCGCGCTCGTGCAGGATTGGCGCGAGGCCAACGGCGAAAGATACGGCCTCCTGAAGGACATTCATTACCCCGTGCTCGAACAGCGCTCTGCCGCAAAATTCGAGACCGTGAACGCTTGGTTCGACCGTCACGCCCCCGGCTACAAGCATGACGAAGGTGTGCGCGAATCGGCGGTGCGCGCGCTCTACTACGGGTTGGAGCGCGTGCTGTCGGCACCCGACGAGGTGCGCTGGGATAGCTGATCCACTTCAGGGCGATTCGAGGCTAGTCGAGCTTCTGAAATTAACACCTGTATAGTCCGGGTGTTATTCCGGTCAGCTTGGTTGCGCGTCACTACGCGTGCATTCTCGCGCCATGTTCACGATGGCGAAATTGCGCGACGGTTCGACCTACCTCGCGAACCATCTTTCCGCGAATGACTACTACTCAGAGAAGGAGTCTGTCACGGGAGAATGGATTGGCCAGGGCGCCGCGCGCCTCGGGCTCGCCGGTCGCAGCATCGGCGCGCATGATGAGGGGTTCGAGCGACTCCGCTGCAACCGCCACCCGCTGACGGGCCGGAAACTTACGGCGCGCAATGGCGCGGGCCGCATCGCCTTTCTGGACTTTCAATGCTCGGCGCCGAAGAGCGTTTCATTGCTGGCGGTGACGTTTGGCGACGAGCGATTGCGCCAGTCCCACCGCGACGCCGTCACCGTCGCCTTCGGCGAGTTGGAGCGATTCGCCGCGCGGCGGGTGCGCGGCGGCGATGCCGCTTGGTCGGAGCAAACGGCAATCACCGGCAATCTCTGCGCGGCGCGTTTCGAGCACGACGCGTCGCGGGCGCTCGACGCGCAACTCCACACGCATCTCGTCACGGCCAACGCCACCTTCGATGCCAAAGTCGAAAAATGGTTCGCACTCACCGAACGCGAGATGGTCGAAGCAATCCGCTACGCCGGTAAAGTTTATCAGAACGAACTCGCCCGAGGCACGATGGCCGCCGGCTACGAAATCGAAGCCGCACGCAACGAGCGCGGCGTCGTCGAGGGATTTGAGATCGTCGGCGTGACCGCTGAGGACCGCGCCACCGCCTCGAAGCGCCGCGCTCAGATAGAAGCCGAAATCGCCGTCTTCAGAGAAAATCACGGGCGCGACCCGACCACGCGGGAAATCCACGGAATCACAACGCAAACCCGTAGCGGCAAACTGGCCGAAATCACGACAGCCGAGGTCCGGCACCGGCAGCGCGCGGATTTTTCACCGGAACGGGCGCACGCGCTGGATTCGGTGGTCGATGCCGCCCGCCTGCGGGGACCAGTCGCGCCTGCCGCGTCAGGCGAAGTGGCGGCGCTCGTGCAGGCACGCAACCACCTGTTCGAGCGCACGAGCGTGCAACATGGCCATGAGGTGATCGCAGAGGCCCTCAATCAGAACCTTGGCGGTCTATCGCTCGACGGCGTCAAGCAGGCGCTCGTGCAAGGAACAGCCACCGATTGCGTTCCGCTAAAGACCGGTGAGCACAGTCTCCACGCCGCCTACGCTACGCGGGAAGGATTGGTGCAGGAACTGTCGGCCATCGCTGTCGTCAACGGTGGGTGCCATGCCTGCAGATCATTGGGTCGCCGGGATTTCCAGCCGAGCGAACGGCTTTCGCCCGATCAGCGGCGCGCGGTTCAATCCCTACTGGAATCTAACGACCGCGTGTGTGCGTTCCGTGGCGTCGCTGGGGCAGGAAAGACATTCACATTGCAAGAGGTGCAGCGCGGCCTCGTCGCGGCCAATCGCGACGTCTTCGCGTGTGCGCCGACCACGTCGGCCGCGACGGTCCTACGCGGGGAAGGATTCTCGAATGCCACGACGCTCGCGGATTTTCTCCAGAACGGAGAAGCGAAGCACGGGCCGCGCCTGCTCGGTGCGACCGTGATCGTCGATGAAGCCGGCATCGCGAGCACGCGTCAGGGCGCGGAATTGTGCGCCCTGGTGCAGGCGCAGGGTGCCCGGCTGATTCTCGTCGGCGATTCACGCCAGCACAGTGGCGTCGAGGCCGGAGATTTTCTGTCGATCCTCGAAAATCACTCGCGCCTCCAAACCTGCGAACTGACTGATATTCGCCGGCAAACGGCACGCGACTATCGCAACGCCGTGAAATCGATGGCGCAAGGCCAAGCCCGCACCGGCCTGGAGGCGCTCGACCGGCTCGGCTGGGTCAAAGAGAACGGCGCCGACTACGTGAAGCGTGCCGCCGAGCACTACGTGGAGAGCGTGTCGGCGAAGCGGGATGTGATCCTCGTGGCACCCACGTGGGAGGAAATTCACCGGCTGACCGACTCCGTCCGCGCCGGATTGAAGCGACGGGGTCTGATCGGCGAGGGCCAGCCCTTCGCGGTCGCCGAACCGCTCACGTGGACGAAGGCGCAGGCGGAGACGGTCGCGAGCTATCAGCCCGGCCATTTGCTCACCTTGCATCGCCCGCTCCGCGAAGCGCATCTCACCGCGGGGACGACGGTCGAAGTCGTCTCGGTTGGGCGTCGCGGGATACGTGTGCGGGACACCCAAGGCCAGGAATCCGACGTGGCGCCACGTCGCCATGCCTGCGCATGGACCGTGTCGGCGCCACGAACAGTCGAACTCGCCACTGGCGATCGCGTCCTCATCCGCCAGAATCATCTCGTCGCCGGTCTGATCAACGGCGAGGTGCTCACACTCGCCGCCCGCGATGAGACGGGGGCGTGGGAGGCACACGATGCGGACGGTCGCACCAAGACGATCCCAGCTGATTTTCGATCCTTCACCCACGGCTACGCTGTGACCTCCCACAAAGCCCAAGGGCGCACCTGCGACGAGGTCATCGTGTGCGCTGCGCGGCTCGACGCGAAGGCTACCTACGTGGCGTTCTCGCGCGCCCGACAGCAGGCCACCGGCTACACGCCGGACAAGGCGGCGTTGTTCGACGCGTTACCCGCAGTAAATCGACCCCGCCAGGCGGCGCTCGATGTCTGGACGCCAACCCACAGCGACCGGCTGCGCTGGGTGCGCAGCGTGGTCGAACGCGTGCGCGAGCTGCTCACACCGCTTGTTCCCATACCGGCGACCGTCGCTCCGGTTCCGGCAATCATCCCGCCAATAAAGCCGCGCCATGCCATCGGCGAGAGCACCAGACCTGCGCGACCACGTCATTCGGTGCATCACGCTCCTGCGATGCGGATGCGCTACTAACTACTTTCTCACGACCCTGCCATGTCACTGAAAAGCAAATTCCCCGACGCCAGCCGCCCGAGTCCGGAGCCCGGTTGCTGCACCGTGATCGAAAACGGGCGTTGCCTCATCCTCACCCAAGCAAACGGAGCCACCGAAGGATTTCCGCTGACCTGGCTCTATCGCTGGCAGTGGAGGAAGCAAACCACGGACGAGTTGTTGATTCTCACCCTGACCGAACACGAGGTGACCATCCAGGGAAAGAACCTCGAACTCATCACCGAACCGTTGAGCAAGAGCACAGGCCTTCACCTCAGAGTAAAAGAGGACCGTTACCAAAGCCTGCTTCAACCGGACGCAAATCTGATCACCGGCATCGAGATCAAGCCTAACACGAAGGCTCATTCGATACCCGCAACCTCCGACTCAAGTTGAGTTCACCAGCCACCACACCACCTCAAAACTGCACGCCAATTGAACAGAAGAAATGCACCACAAAACTCTCTGAAAATGCCAACCATGATAAAGAGAGACGCAATATCCCTACGCCCAAAACGGGCGTTGGCCGGATGCTCCCTCCCGCCGCGCAACCATTCGAGCTTCGTCCGAGCTTCATTCGATTCCTGCCGGCCGACGGCACCTGCGCCCTCGAATCACCTCGAATCGGCTCGAATCACCTCGCCCGCTCGATGACCCGAAAGCCGTTTCAATCGAAGTTGCGTCCGCACCTGGAATTCATTCGCGAGTGCCGCGCGCAGGAGATGAGCTATCCGCAGATCGCCGCCGAATTGCGTGCCCGCTTCGATCTGTCGGCCGCGCCCTCGACCATCTTCGCCTTCGTGAAAGTGCGCGCCCATCGGCGTTCCGTGATCACGTTACTCGCGTCGGAGCCGGCACCGGCGGTCAGTGTATCCGCGCAGCCGGCGCCGCCAGCGAAGCACGTCCGGCCCACGACTAAGGCCAACGCGCCCGTCACCTGGAATTTCTACGATCCCACCAAGCCACTCGAAAAACTGCCTCCCTCATCATGACAACGCACAAATCTTCCAAACTCATCGTCTTTTCCTGCGGCGGCAAAGGTGGCGTCGGTAAAACCACCGTCGCCACGGCAATCGCCGATTTCTACGGCCTGCGCGCGATCCCCGCGACGCTCTTCGACTGCGACACCGAGAATAAGCAACGCGGCTCCCTAAGCCACTTCTTCCCGGATGCCGCCAAGCTCGACATCCGCGCCGAGCGCGGGCTTGACCGGTTCGTTGACACCATGCTCACCGCCGAGACGCCCGTGGCCCTTGCCGATCTCGCGGCGGGCTCCGGTCGCGATACGTTCGAGTGGATCGACACCATGTTCGACGGCCTCTCGGCCGAGGGCTTTCGGTTCACTGCTGTCGCGACTATCACATGCGCGGCAAGCAGCGTGGAGACGCTGTTCACCTGGTCGGCGGCGCTTCGCGACCGAGTCCGTTACCTCGTGGTTAAGAACCGGGTCGCTGGCGACGACTTCGGCTACTTCGACGACACTGAGTCCGGTCGAGCGTTCATGGCGACAGCGCAACCGGCGGTGATCGAACTCCGCGCCCGTGCCCGCGAAATCCAGACCGAACTCGATAACCGCGGCCTGACGCCCGCGCAGATGGCGGCGGCCAACGCCGACCGCCGAGGCCCGCTCCTCAACGGCGGCACCGCCCGCATCCGGGCCCAGGCCTACGCCACCCAGATCGACGCCGCACTTGAATCTGCCCAGAACGTGCTTGTCCCATGACCGAGCCCAACCGTTTCCCGGATTCGGTTTTCGACCGCATCGGTTTTTACCTACCCGCTGAGCAGCGCGCATCGTTTTTCCGCTACGTCGCGAACCTTCGCACGCTCAACCCGAACGACGAGTTACTCGTTCTCGCCGAGGGCATGGCGCTCTTCACGTGCATCGCGCGACAGGTTCCGGAAGCCCTCGGTAGCGAGAGAGAGAAACTACTCGCGGAATTCGCGCGGCTATGCGCGAAGCACGAAACCGCCACAACCAACGCCACGGCTGATGTGCGCACTCTATTTGCTGCGCATCAAAAGCTCTTGGAGCAAAATATTGCCGCGTGGCAGAATAAGGAGCAGCACGCGGCGCAGTCGCTGGACCGAATCGCGAAACGATTCGAGGAAACGGCAAATCAGTGTGCCGCCCGACTTCAATCCACGTGTGGCGAACTTCAATCCGCCACAAAAGAACATCTGACCGCAGCGACCAAGGCGCAGAATTGGGTCGCACGCGTCTCTCTCGAAACTCGCGCGTGGCCGTATTTTGGCTGCACGGCAGGAGGCGCGCTACTCGCGTTGGCAGTTGCCCATTTTTTGAAGCCGTAGCGGCCGGTTTTCGAACACGATCATCTGCGCCACCGACGCCAGCCCTTCGCTCTTCGTCGCTCCGTTGTCGCGCCGCCTCGCGAAAGGCTGGTTGGCTAGCTTGTGCGCCACGGCGTGCCCCGTCTGGCGCTTCGCTGCGGGAGCACGGCGTTGCCTTTGCTCCCTCGCTACGGCCAGACCGGCCCCGTTCCGGCTAATGTGCTACCAAGCGTGAAAACCCAGAATTTTGTGGGCGACTAACGAGGCCGATTGGGTTCGGATTCGGGGGTCCACGAAAGATGCCTACAATTTTCGACAATATCGACACTCCGTTCCTTGAGAACCCTCAGGGCAATGGGTTGCGTGACGCCCTCAAGTTGGCGCGGAGCGGCGATTTTTGCGTCGGCTATTTCAATCTCCGGGGATGGAGCCGTATCGATGATGTCGTTGAATCTTGGCCCGCGGCGGACTCAGGATCCACTCCTTGTCGGCTGCTTGTCGGCATGCAGCGATTGCCAAGCGAAGAACTTGCATCGCTTTTCTCCGCGCAGCCCATCGACGACCGCGTTGACGCAAAGCGGGTCGCGCAACTCCGCCGGCAGGTTGCTGAAGAGTTCAGGAAGCAGCTGACAATTGGTATTCCGACCGGCAGCGACGAAGCCGGCTTACGGCGCCTTGCGCGGCAACTTCGGGACGGAAAACTTCGCGTGAAATTGTTCCTGCGACACCCGCTTCACGCGAAGCTCTATCTCGCTCACCGCGACGATGCCTTTACGCCGCTCATTGCCTACGTTGGCAGCAGTAACCTGACAATGTCCGGCTTACGTGCGCAGGGTGAGCTTAACGTTGACGTGGTCGACAAGGACGCTGCCGAGAAACTTCACCGCTGGTTCAACGACCGTTGGGCCGATACTCGGTGTTTGGACATCACCGATGAATTGATCGCGATAATTGAGGAGAGTTGGGCTGGTGAAAGACTCATTCCCCCATTTCACATTTACCTCAAGATTGCGTGGCACCTGTCCCAAGATGCTCGCGATGGGATCAAAGAATTTCGGGTTCCCCACGACATCGCCGGCGAGCTTCTTGAGTTTCAGCTGAAGGCCGTGCAACTCGCCT
>JAFEGO010000096.1 GCA_018239845.1 Verrucomicrobiota bacterium | reverse complement strand
GACGGCTGATCGCAGGCTGACTTTCAAAGCGCCGACGCAAGTCGGCGCTTTTTCTTTGGCTGGATAAGACGCGGCACGAGTGGCCGGCCGACTTATGCCCGCCCTTAGCTAAAATTACTTACAGGCGGGTAGGAGGCCTGGCTTAGGCTTATTCCCGCAACCGCGAATCGATCACCAGCGTTACGGGTCCGTCGTTGTGGAGGGCCACATCCATCATGGCGCCAAACCGGCCGGTTTGCACCGGACGGCCCAGCAGGGTCGCGGTCTGGGCGAGAAAGAACTCGTAAAGGGGAATGGCGCGATCGGGCCGGGCTGCGTCGTTGAACGAGGGCCGCGTGCCCTTGCGCGTGCTGGCGCAGAGCGTGAATTGGCTGACGACCAGTATGCCACCGCCGGTCTCTGCGACGGAACGGTTCATCTTCCCGGCGTCGTCTTCAAAGATCCGGAGGGCGACGATTTTCTCCACGAGCCAGCGGGCGTCTTCCTCTGTATCGGCTTGGTGTACGCCGAGGAGGACGAGCAGGCCCGGACCAATTTCGCCGATGGTCTCGCCCGTTACGGTGACGCGGGCTTCAGTGACGCGTTGGATGACGGCACGCATGGAGGTCGGGGGATGACAGCAAAGAAAAAGCGCGTTGAGGCCAACGCGCTTTGTAGGAGAGGTTCGCCGTTGCGGCTCAGATCATCGGCACGTGCGGCTCGACGTCGGCCTCGTAATTCACACCAGGGAGGCCGAAGCCGAAGAGCTTGAGGAACTCCTCGCGGTAGCCGGCGATGTCGGTGAGGGCGGCGAGGTTTTCCGTGGTGATCCCGGGCCAGATCTCGCGGACCGCGGCCTGTACTTCGGGCACCATCTCCCAGTCGTCGACGCGCACGCGGCCGGCCTCGTCGAACTTGGGCGTGTTGCCGTTGTACATGTGCGTGGCGAAGAGACGCTGCATCTGCTCGATGCAGCCCTCGTGGGTGCCCCGCGCCTTCATGATCTTGTAGAGGATCGAAATGTAGAGCGGCACCACGGGGATGGCGGAGCTGGCCTGGGTGACGAGGGCCTTGTTGACCGAGATGAAGCCGCGGCCGCCGCCGTTGGCGGCGAGCTGGGCGTTTATGGCCTTGGCGGCGCGTTCGAGGTCGTTCTTGGCCAGGCCGATCGTGCCATTTTTGTAGATGGCCCAGGTGACCTCGGGCCCGATGTAGGAATAGGCCACGGACTGGGCGCCGGGTGCGAGGAGGTTGGCCTCGCGCAGGGCGTTGATCCACATCTCCCAGTCCTCGCCGCCCATGACGGCGATCGTGTCGGCGATCTCGGCCTCGTTGGCGGGCTCGATGGTGACCTCGCTGACGATGCCCTTGTCGGTGTCGACGGTCTTGTTGGTGTAGGAGGCGCCGACGGGCTTGAGGCAGGACTTGTGAACCGCGCCGGTCTTCGGATGCGTGCGGCGCGGGGAGGCGAGGGAGTAAACCACGAGGTCAACCTGGCCGAGGTCGGCCTTGATGGTCTCTAGGGTCTGGCGCTTGATGTCGTCGGAAAACGCATCGCCCATGATGTTCTTGGCGTACAGGCCGGCTTTGCGGGCAGCGGCGGTGAATGCGATGGTGTTGTACCAGCCGGGCGTGGCCGGGCGGCCTTCCTCGGAGGGCCGGTCAAAGAAGATGCCGAGGGTCGCGGCACCGGAGCCAAAGGCCGCGGTGATGCGCGAAGCGAGGCCGTAGCCAGTGGAAGAACCGATTACGAGGACCTTCTTCGGGCCGGCCTTGATGGGGCCCTTGGCCTTGACGTAGTCGATCCATTCCTGAACGTGCGCGGCGCAACCCACGGGGTGGGAGGTCACGCATACGAATCCGCGAACCTTGGGCTTGATAATCATACGCCACCAAAACTGACGGCACGGACGGACGCGTCCAGTTCCTTTTGCGGCCGCGGGGTCAGGCTACAACAGCGCCATTCCGAGAAACCCGAGCACGATCAGCGCCGCGAGCAGGGTGAGGATGCGGCGTTCCAACTTGGTTACGGGCAAAGGCATGGGTGGATTCAGAGGCCGTAGCCGCGCAGTTGGTCGAAGATTCCGGCGAGGAAGGGCTCGCGCGCCAGATCGGACCAAGGGCGGTTGCTGGAGACGCGCACGAACATCTGATCGCCATCGCGGCGGAAGCCATAATGCCACGCGATGTTGAGGAGCTCGCGGGCGGAGTAGGGATTGCGGTAGGCGATGGCCTTGCCGTCGTAGGTGTGCCAGAACCAGACGTTCTGCTGGTAGTTGTCGCTGCCGAGAAACTGGCGGTATTCGACGGCAGGGAGGGACCGGCCGTTAATCGCCAAGGGCACGGTGGGCGGGGGCTGCTTGGCGGGCTCCCAGCCCGAGCCTGGCCAGCAGGCATCAGGGGTATGCGAGGCCACGAGGCTCACAGAGGCCTGCCCGGCCCGCCAATAGGCGAGATATACCGTGATCTGTTCGACGCCTTGGGGCGTGTTACGCAGGTAGGTGCGCTGCGCGAGATAGTCGGTCTTGAGGGTGGAGGAGAAGCGATAGAGATCGTCGCTCGTCTCAACGGCCCAGCCTTCGACCTTGGGGGGTAAGATCGCCGCGAGATCGGGCGCAGGCAGGTCGTGTCGGATGGAGGGACGGGTGCTTGCGTAGAAGAAACCGGCCAAGGCCACGGCGAACAACAGGCCACTGGCCAGGGCCAGACTGAGCGGAGGGAAGCGGCGCTGAGCCGGTGCCGGTGCGGCTGGTACGGCCGGCACACGCGACTCCAAGGCAAGCGCGAGGCCGCCGAGCAGGATGGCGGTGACGCCCAGCACGGCGAAGCCCGTGAGATCGTGCCAGGTGCCGGCGATCTGCACGCCGTGGTTGGCCAGCAGCGTCAGGATCAGCGAGCGGATGAAATTCATCAGCAACGCAAGCGGTGCGGCGAGGCCGATCACCCAGGCCCGAGCCCAGGGGCGTCGCACTAGCGTGGCGGAAAACAGGAGGCCGGCAAAGATGCACGAGATGAGGCTCCGCACGCCGCTGCACGCCTCCTCGACGCCGACGGTGGTGGTGGCGAGGTTGATGATGTTGCCGTCGCGTGTGGCGGCGATGCCGAGGAGGTGCAGGGTGCCGATGACGTTGGATGTCACCATGAGCTGCAGGCTGAGCGTGAGCTTTGAATAGCTGCCGGGCGGGATGGGGGCCGCGAGCAGCCACAGGCCGGCGGCGGCAATGGAACTCCAGTTGAAAGGGATGAGGCGGACATCGCCGGAGGAGAACACTGCCAGGCCGGCCGCCAGCAGACACACGTACGCCGCCGTCAGGGTAAAACCTACCAGTGCGTGCGACCATTCCAGCGCGGCGGCGTAGAGCCCGCTGGCCCCGAGGGCGAGCAGGCCGAGCGCGCAGGCGCCGAGCAGCAGGCACCAGACCAAGGAACGATTTTCGATATAGCGCGGGGTGCCCCGGCGGCTTTCCCAAATCAACACCACGAAGACCACCGGCATGAAAAATCCGTGGGAGAGATCGGGATTTTGCCGCCAGTGTGGCCAGAGGAGCAGCGTCAGAGCGATGCCCAGTGCGCCGAGCAGCCCGAGGGCGAGGACGGTGACGGGCGAGGTCCGGAGGGACGGGTTCATCGGGCGGCGTGAGCGGTGGGCGCGACGTACACGCTGCCAGGGTAACGCTCCAGCAGGGCGTAAGTCACTTCCAGCGGCATGGGCATGGCCGGCAGGAATACGGATACACGGGTTTGTCCCCCGTCGCCGCGGAAGAACGACTCCATCAGCCCCAGCATGACAAACGATCCGCCGGTGGACTGCCGGAGCACACCGGTGATGGCATGGGCCTTGCCCCAGTCCTGGGCGACGCCGGCGGCACAGTACAGCGAAAGATAAATGCCCGCGCTGTCGTTATCAACCGGATACTTGGCGGCCATGAACTTCGCATAAACCTGGTCCAGCAGGGCGCTGTCCGGGTGGCGGATGAGGTGCGCGGCGAGGATCTTGACCGTTGGAAAATTAACGGCTTGGGCGAGCAGCGCGTCGGTCTGGCGCTGGAGCAACCGCTGCGAGCCGAGCCGGGCAAAGGCCTCAAGCTGGAGCGTGACGCGTGCCTCGTCGTCGAGGCGACGGCCATAGATATTGAGCAGATCGAGGGCGCGGAAGGGATCGTTCAGCGCGATCAGATTCTGGACCTGGTAAAAGACCGTGTAGGCCGGGGCGGGGCCCCAAACCTGGGTGAGCACGGAGCGGGCCGCGTCGGTATGGCCGCTGTTCAGCGCGAGCTCGACATCGATCAGCATGCGCCAGGGCTGGGCGGCGGGATGGGTGGAGGCCCGCAGTGCGCGGAGGGGCGCGTCGTTGCGCGTCTGCCGACAGGCCAGCACGAGGGCGCGCATCCAGACGGAGGCGTGCGGCGCATCGTCGATCACCTGAAGCAGGGCCAGCTGTTGGATCGCGGGGTAGTTGCCCCGGGCGAGCAGCGCGCGGAACCACTCCTGCGCTGTCGCTGTACGCTGGGCGGGATGATCCACCAAGAGCTGTTGGTAGATGGAGTCGGAGAGGTTGGGCTGACCGAGCTGGATGTTTTTGGCCAGCATCAGGCCGGCACTGTAGTTGGCGGGATCGAAGGTGTAGGCGTTGGAGAGGTAGAGCACGCCCTCGGAGGGATGGCCGGAGGCAAAGGCCTTGGTGGCCTTGTTGAAGAAGAAGTTGCCCCGCGCTTCGCGCAGGTGATGCCATGCCGGCGGCCAGATGGTGTGGAAGATGTTCACCGGATAGCCGACAATCCGCAGGAAGATGAAGAAGCTGATCGCCGCCGTGAGGTAGAGCGCGAGCAGGGCGCCGCCATAGAGTGCGAAGGCGCGTCGCCAAAACGGGCGCACATCCGCGGTATTGACGGAGCAGCGCAGGCCGTCGGGCGTTTCGACCAGCAGCGGGCAGACGTGGCGGAAACGCTTCGGTTTGTCCCACGAGATCGAGGCCTCGCACATGGTCTCCAATGCGCGACCTGAGTCGCTGGGGCTCTGGCACGGGCACCGGGCGCGGCCTTTCCTCAGCCTGAACCAGGATTTGCGCAGGTTCCAATAGGTGAGTCCCCCGGCGAGACGAAAAAAATCCGCAATTAAGCCGACCACCGGTTGAAGCTAAGTACGGCTCCGGCGCGGGCAAACTGAATTCTGCAACCCCCGCTGGCTTCGAGGGAAACTTTGGCTAAGGATAGGAGTCACAGCCTTACTTCCTCCTGCCCATGAATACCCTTCGCAAGCACCTCATCGCGGTCGTGGCCCTCGCCGCGGCCTTTGTCTCCATCGCCCGCGCCGCTGCCGTCGTCGGCGAACCCGCGCCGGATTTCACGCTCACGGATATCAATGGCGCGACGCACAAGCTCTCCGATTTCAAAGGCAAGACCGTGGTCCTCGAATGGGTCAACCCGGAGTGCCCCTTTGTTATCAAGCACTATGGCAGCGGCAACATGCCGAGCGTCCAGCGCAAGGCCGAGGCCGACGGCGTGGTCTGGCTCTCGATCAACTCCGGCCGGTCCGGCTCCGAGGGCGATTTCAACCCGGCGGAAGCCAATGCGTGGCTGAAGAAGAACGGCGCTGCGCCGACCGCTTATTTCCGCGATCAGGACGGCAAGGTTGGCCGTCTTTATGGCGCCAAGACGACGCCCCACATGTTTGTCATCAAGGCGGACGGTGTCCTGGCCTATGATGGCGCGATCGACAGCATCCGCTCGGCCAAAGTCGAGGACATCGCGAAAGCACAAAACTATGTCACCGCCGCACTGGCCGCGGTGAAAGCGGGCGAGCCGGTTGCAAAGGCGAACACCCAGCCCTACGGCTGCTCGGTGAAGTACTGATTGTTATCCCGGCAAGGATTGCAGGCCCCGGCGCATGGCCGGGGCTTTTTTATGCGCGGTTGATCAGACCTGAACTTTGAACAGCTCGGGGTGCATCAGACCCTCGGCGACCTTATTCACGGTGCCGGTCATGGTGATCGCATAGTTGTCGCCGATCGCGATGCCGATGCGGCCGCCGGGCATGTGCACGGTGACATCACGGTCCACGAGGCCGAGTCGGTGCGCCACGGCCGCCGAGGCGCTGGAGCTGCTGCCGGAGGCGAGGGTGTAGCCCGCGCCTCGCTCCCAGATCTCGATCTGGATGTTCGCACGGTCGATTACGCGCATGAACTGCACGTTGGTTTTGCGCGGGAAAAGGGCATGCCGCTCAAGGTGCGGGCCGTAGTGCTGGGCGAGGGCGGGAGAGATTTCCCCGAGCGGGATCACGCAATGCGGATTGCCGATCGTGGCGGCGCAGAAGGTGAACTCGCGGTCGAGGATCGTGACTTTTTCGTTGATCACCTCACGCGGCGCGCCTGCGACGGGGATCTGCGCCGCGTTGAAGCTGACCTGGCCCATGCCGATGGTGAGCAGTTCGCCGCCGGCTTTCACCGCGACCTGCACGTGGCCGCCGATGGTCTCCACGGAGAAATCAGGGCTCGGGGTGAGTCGCTGGTCCCAGAGGTAGCGGGAAAAAATGCGCAAGCCGTTGCCGGATTTCTCGGCCTCGGAACCATCGGGGTTGAAGATGCGCACGGCGAACTGGCTGTCCCGGGAAGGCAGCGGGCCCCAGAGAATGCCGTCGGAGCCCACCCCGAAATTGCGGTGGCAGATGACGCGGATCTGCTGGGTCGTGGGCGCGGGCTGCCACGAAGGGAAGTCCCGCGGATCGAGGACGATGTAATCGTTGCCCAGCGCGTGGTATTTGTGGAACCGCATGGCGGGTCAGGCGGTGGCGGCGGATTGCGGGGCGACGTAGCCGAAGAGGCCGCGCTTCTTGATCGCGGAGGCGACGAGGGGCGGGACCATCTCCTCCCAGGTGGCATCGCGCTCCTGGATGCGCCGGAGCACCTCGCGGGAAAAGATATGGAGGATGTCGCGGTCGAAGCCGATGATGCAGTCGATGTAGTGGTTCTCGAGGAGGTGGTCGTAGAGGTTGCGCAGGTGATCCTCCATGTGGACGTTCTTCGCGGTGATAAGCACGCTGGAAGCGAAGGCGTGGGCGGGAATCGTGCTGCCGTTGGCGACGGCAGTCTGGCCGGTGGCAAGGTACTTATCGTAGGCCTCCTGGCGCATCGGGTAGATATAGAGCCGGACGGAGTTGCGGAAAAGCCGGCCGAAGGACTCGAGGATGCCGCCCTCGAGGTTTTCGTAGTACTTCTCGTTGAAAATCTCGAGGAGGTTGTTGATGCCCATGGCGACGCCGATCATCTCCTTGGTGTATCGGCGAAAATAGGACGTCAGGCGGTAGTACTCCGAGTAGTTGGAGATCAGCACGGTGAAGCCGATGTCGCCGAGGAGGTCCACGCGCGAGAGGAAGTCCTGCGCGTCGAGCTGACCGTCGGCGAGGAGGTTGTTCATCGTGATCTCCATGAGGACGACGACATCCTTGCCCTTGACGGCGGGCTCCTGGACGAACTGCGCGGTGGCGCAGTTGAGCATGTCCACATTGACGTGGGTGACGGGGCGGAAACTGCCGCGCTCGACGAGAATGGCCTTCTTGTGGAGCACCTCGGAGGGCTGGAGGACGTTGCCGCTGGGGCCGAACATCACGGCGTTGGTGAGGCCGTGCTGCACGAGGCAGAGCGACATGAGGCGGTTGTCCACATTGGCAAACGCTGGGCCGCTGAACTTCAGCATATCGACCTCGATGCGGTCGGGGCTGAGGTTGTCGAGAAGGGACTGGATGAACTTCTCCGGATCGGCGTGGTAGAAGAAGGCGCCGTACACGACGTTGACGCCGATGATACCGAGGGCCTGCTGCTGGAGGACGTTCTCCTTGTCCCACATGCGGACGTGGAGGATGATGTCGCTCGTGGGGCCGCCGGGCTCGGTCTGGAAGCGGATGCCCATCCAGCCGTGGGCCTCGTTGGTGCCCTTGAAATTGCGGGCCGAGACCGTGTCGGCGAAGACGAAGAAGGTGCTGCGCTCACCGCGCAGTGCGGCAAGGCGCTCGTGCAGGAGGCCGTACTCGTGGTCGAGCATGAGCGAGAGCCGCTCCTGCGAGACGTAGCGCGGGGACTTGCCGTAGATCGCATCGCTGAACGCCATGTCGTAGGCGGAAATGGACTTGGCGATGGTGCCCGAAGCGCCGCCGGCCTGAAAAAATACCCGCGCCACCTCCTGGCCGGCGCCGATCTCGGCGAAAGTGCCGTACATGCGCTCCTCGAGATTCACCTGCAGCGCCTTGCGGTTTGTGGTCAGCAGCTCCTTTTGTTCGCTCATGCCGTTATCATGGCCGACAATCGCGGCGACGCAATCCGATCGTGGTGACATAACAGCGACGGAGCAGGATGCGCGCCGTTGGGCGCAGCTTTGCGACCGTCCGTCTCGATTCGACTGGTGACGCCGGACAATGGCCTTAAGGTAAAACCCACTGATGAAACAATTCTTCTCCTCGTTGTTCGGCAGCCTGGTCGCGCTATGTGTTTTCTTTGGCGGCGGACTCCTGCTGCTGATCGGCGTCATCGGCGCGATCGTTGCGATGAGCCACAACAAGACGGTGACGGTGGAGCCCGGCTCCTACCTGGTCTTCGACCTCTCGGCGCGGATCACGGATGCGCCCCCGGCGTACGATTTTCACCTGACCGGCGAGAAGCGCAATGAGGCGCTGCAGCTGCGCACGGTCACCCGCGCGTTGCGGGCCGCGGCGAAGGACAGCCGTATCGCGGGCGTGTTTCTCAAGGGCGACGTGAGCGAGTTTGGCGGCGGCGCGGGCTATGCGGCGCTGAAGGAGATCCACCAGGCGCTCGCGGACTTCAAGGCGAGCGGCAAGCCCGTCAAAGCCTACCTGAGCTTCGCTTCGACGAAGGACTATTACCTCGCGAGCGTGGCGGACGAGGTCGTGCTCGACCCCTATGGCATGATCGTGATGCCCGGTTTGGCGAGCGAGCCGATGTTCTATGCGGGGGCGTTGGAGCGTTTCGGCATCGGCGTGCAGGTCACGCGCGTGGGCAAGTACAAGTCTTACGTGGAGCCTTTTGTCCGCAAGGACATGAGCCCGGAAAGCCGTGAACAGCTGCAAAAGCTGTTGGGCGACATCTGGGGCGACCTCGTGGGTGACATCGCGAAGGCTCGCGGTCTCACACCCGCCAAGGTCCAGCAGACGGTGGATGCCGAGGGCATCGTGCGCGCCGAGGCCGCGAAAACGGCGAAGCTCGTGGACCGCGTGGCCTACCGCGACGAGGTCATTCAAGAGATGAAGAAGGCGACCGGCCGTAATCGCGCGAAGGAAACTTTCAAGCAGATCGGCCTGTCCGAGTACACCCGCGTCGCGAAGGATGGCAACGGCGACATCGCGACGGACGGTGTCCAGCCCGCGGTGCAAGGTGAGCGCCTGGCCATTGTGTATGCCGAAGGCTCGATCGTAGATGGCGAGAGCGATGAGGCGGGCGAGATCGCCTCTCTCACGCTTTCTCGCGAGCTGCGCCGCCTGCGTCAGGACGATGACGTGAAGGCCGTGGTCCTGCGCGTGAACAGCCCGGGCGGCAGCGCCACGGCTGCGGAAGCGATCCAGCGGGAGCTTCGCCTCATGCGGAAGGTGAAGCCCGTGATCATCTCGATGGGTACCTATGCCGCCTCGGGTGGCTATTGGATCTCAGCCTACGGCGACCGCATCTTTGCCGAGCCGACGACCATTACCGGTTCGATCGGTGTTTTTGGCATGCAGTTCGACGTGAAGAAACTGGCCAACGACTTCGGCTTCACTTTCGATAGTGTGAAGACCGGCAAATTCGCCGATACCTTTACGATCGCGCGGCCGAAGACGGAAGAGGAGATGGCGATGTTCCAGCGCATGGTGGACTGGATCTACGGCGAATTCGTGGCGAAGGTCGCCGAGGGCCGCCACCTCAAGCCGGATTTTGTGCAGGAAATCGCGCAGGGCCGCGTGTGGTCCGGCGTGGAGGCGAAAAAGCTCGGACTCGTCGACGAGATCGGCGGTCTCGATAAGGCCATCGCCTACGCGGCCGGCAAGGCCGGCCTCGGCGGCCACTACCGCGTCTCCGAGTACCCGCGCAAAAAGGATTTCGCCGAGGCGATGCAGGAGGCGCTGGGCAAGATCGTGCCGAGCAACGCCCGGGCCACCGGTGTGACCGCGCAGATCAGCCAACGCATCGAGGCCGAGCTTAAGACGCTGCGCTGCTTCAATGATCCGGCCGGCATCTATACGCGCCTACCGCTGGAAATCGTGATCCGGTGATTCGGTTTGTCATTTCCGCCGTGCGGTGAAGATTTCGCCGCATGGCTGCACAGACCCACACCCTTTCCAAGGATTGTCCCGCGACGCTGATCCCCGCGGGCACGGCGGCGACCCTGCCTGCCGGTACGGAGGTATTCATCGCCCAGACGCTCGGCGGCAACGTGACCGTGCGCACGGACCAGGGATTGTTTCGCATCGCGGCCGAGCACGCCGGCGCCATCACAGGCTATGTGCCCGGCCACGCGCCGACGGCGCAGGCGGGTGCATTCAGCGAGCAGGCGGTGTGGGAGGCGCTGAAGACCTGTTTCGATCCTGAGATCCCGGTGAACATCGTGGACCTCGGGCTCGTGTACGATTTGTCCATCGAGCCGACTGGCGCGGGCGGGCATAACGTCGATGTGAAGATGACGCTGACTGCTCCCGGCTGTGGCATGGGCCCGGTGATCGCGGAGGATGCGCGGCAAAAAATCGCGGCATTGCCTACGGTGGAAGCGGCCAAGGTTCACATCGTCTGGGACCCGGTCTGGGGTCCGCAGATGATCTCCGAGCAAGGGCGCAAAGTGCTCGGCTTGGAGTGAGCGACGATGTGATTTGGACAGAAACAGAATTTACGGAATGTGGATCGGGATTCCGTAAATTGTGTTCATTCTGTCTGAAATCAGGCCGTGATTGATTCGAGCGAGCAGCCGTCGACGGCGGCAGGCGTTTCGCAATTGGGGCGGGCGATCACGCCGGGATAGGGCTCGGGCACGAACTCGCGCTCCGGCTCAGCGAGGAGGTGCTGGTCGCAGACGGCGAAAAGCTGAGCCTCGGTCTCGGTGCGGCGCATGGCGTGCAGAAACGCGCCGTCGGCATCGACGCTCTGGCCGACGAAGTTAAGGTACTTCTTCATCTTGTTCACGTGGGCCCGCTCGGGAAAACCCTCGTGCCAAGTCGAGCGATACAGCCGCTCCACGTACTCGCGCACATCGGCGAGGGTGAGGCGCGTGACCGGCTGACCGGAGAAAATCTCGCGGCACTGACGGAAGAGCCAGGGATTGCGGATCGCGTGGCGGCCGATCATGACGCCGGCGGCGCCCGTCTCCTTGAGAATCTCCGCGGCCCGCGCGGCGGAGGTGACGTTGCCGTTGGCGAGCACGGGACATTTCACGCGGGCGACGGCGCGGGCGATGAAATCGTAGTGCACCTCGCAGCGGTACATCTCGCGCACGGTGCGGCCGTGCACGCTCAGCAGGTCGACGTGGTGGGCATTGATCAGGTCGAGCAGGCGGTCGAAGTTGTCCGTGTTCTCAAAGCCGATGCGCATCTTCACCGTGAAGAGACCGCCGGGTGTCGCAGCGCGCAGCGCACCGAGGATGCGGTCAACATGATCGGGGTCACGCAGGAGACCGCCGCCGACGTTTTTCTTGTACACCTTGGGAGCGGGGCAGCCGAGGTTGAGATCAATGCCGGCGATGGGATGGTCGCGCAGCTCGTCCACCGTGCGCGTGAGGTGGAAGATATCCTCGCCGATCAGCTGGGCGAAGACCGGGCGACCGGTGGTGTTTTCGTCGATGGAGCGGAGGATGTGCTTCTCGGGGTGCGACTGGCCGTGGACCCGCAGGAACTCCGTGAAATAGTAGTCGGGCGCGCCGTAGTGCGCGATCACGCGCATGAAGGCGAGGTCGGTGACATCCTGCATCGGCGCGAGGGCCGTGAGGGGACCGCCGGACTGGATTCCGTAAGGCAGGGAGGCGCGGACTGCGGTGGACATGGGCGGCCGGCTCAATCGCCTTCGCCTTCCTCGGCGGAATCCTCGGCCTGCTGCTTGCGCACGCGCTCGAGGATTTCGGTCATATCCTCGGCCCGCTCGAAGACGGGCTTGGCCACGTAGATCGGGCGAGTCTGCTGTAGGGCGAGCACGATGGAATCGCTCGGGCGGGCGTCGATTTCGACGATCTTGATGCCGAGCTCGTTTTCCATGCGGAGGATGATGCGGGCGAAGAACGTGCCCTCACGCGCGTCGTTGATGACAACATGGTCGAGCTTGGCGCTCAGCCCGAGCAAAATGCTGCCGATGAGGTCGTGGGTGAGGGGCCGCTCCTTTTTCACGCCGTCGAGTGTCATCTGGATGGCGTTGCCGACGGAGTGATCAACGTAGATGACGAAGGTCTTCTCCTCGTTGCCGAGGAAGATCGCGCAGCCATTGGCCGTGGGCATGACGCCCTTGATAGCGACGGCGACGACGTTGTTTTGCATGGACGAAGAAATGCGCCTCGGCGGGTAAAGCGCAAGCCGGGCTCACTCGAAGCCGTAGAGGCTGATATCCCAGGAACGGGCCTGCGCGATCACCGCGGCGCGGTCGAGGATGATGGCCTTGCCGGCCTCCAGCGCGGCGGCGCGGATACCGGCCTGTCGCATGGTCTCGAGGGTGCGGAGGCCAAAGCACGGCACATCGAAGCGGAAATCCTGGCCGGCCTTGACGGTCTTAACGAAGAGCATGTCGTCGGTCTTCAGGCCGCCGGCGCGGCGCAGCATCTCATCCGTGCCTTCATAGGCCTCGACGGCGAGGACGGTGCCCTTGCGCACCACACAGCCCTGGCCGATGTCGAGGCGGGCGCACTCGCGGGCGATGAGGATGCCATGGTCGAGGTAGTCCTGCCCGATGGGAAAGCTCCGGCCCGTCATGCAGCCCTTGGTGGCGAGCTGGTCGTCAATGAAGGCGCGGGCGTCGAGCAGGCGGACATCGATGGCCTCGATCTCCGCGGCGATGGCGCCGAAGATGGTCTCGGCATTGCGCCGCTTTAACGAAGCGAGAATGCGCACGGCCTTGAGATCCGGGTGCAAACCCTTGAAAAGCCGGCGCGGGGAAATTTGCCCGGCCATGATGGCATAGCCGGCGCCGAACTCGCGCAGCGCCTTGAGCATCTTGCCGAGCTGGCCCACGAGGAGGACGCGGCGTTCGGATTCGGGAAAGCTCTGGACGAGTTCGGGCGGGGTCTCCTCCTCGAAAGCGATGAGCCGCAGCGGCACCCCGGCCCGGCGTACGGCGTCCGCGACGAGCTTGGGATACAGTCCCTGCCCGGCGATCAGCGCGACGGGGGCCGCGGGATTGTAGCCGGCAGGCAGAAAGGCGGAGAGAGGAGACGAAGCCACACCGGAAGCTTGAGCACGGGCCCGCGGCGATAGAAGCCGGAAATGCGGCGTCAGCGGCCGATAAAAAAGCGCCGGCGGAGGCCGGCGCTTTGAAAATCATCAGCTCTGCGAGCCGTAGTACTTCTTGTAACTCCGGTAATACCGGTAGTTCGAGTAGTACTCGATGCGGCGCGGCGAGAGACCGTTGAGCACGATGCCGAGGACCTCGTTTTTGCCGCCGCGCAGCGCCTTCATGTAGAGCTGGATGTGCTTGCGGTAGGCGCGGTTGAAACGGCAGACGTAGATTACCTCGTCGGTGCGCTCGGCGATGAGGAGGCTGTCCGTGACGGCGCCCAGCGGCGGCGAGTCGATGACGAGGAGCTCGTATTCGCGTTTCAACTTCTCCAGCAGCTGGCCGAAGACGGGATTCTCCAGGAGTTCGGTGGGGCTCTTGGAGCGGCCGCCGGAGCAGAGGAGGGAGAGGTTTTCGCCGACCTTGATGATGCCGAGCGTAGGATCGGTGGCGAGGTCGGTGTCGAGCGCGGCGCCGGCCTCGAACCACGAGATGAGTCCGTTGGTGTTCTGCTGCTTGTAGTGGCGGTGCAGCATCGGGCGGCGAAGGTCGCAGTCGATGAGGAGGGTCTTGCGGCCGTGGCGGGCGAAGCTGCCCGCGAGGTTGCAGGAGATGAGGGTCTTGCCCTCGCCGGGGATCGTGCTGGTGACGAGGATCGACTTGGGGAAGTCGAGCTTGGAGTGGATCTTGACCGAGCTGTAAACGCTCAGGAACGCCTCGACGCCGGGAGCCTGCTTGTTCTGGAGGAGAAGGGTGTATTTCTCGTCGTCCTTGATGGCGGAGAGGTCGGGGATGATGCCGAGGAGGTTGGCGCCGATGAAGGACTCGACGTCCCACGCGCTCTTGATGCGGTCGTCAATGAAGCTCAGGCCGACGGCGACGCCGATGAAAACGAGCACGCCGACACCGACGCAGGTGCGGATGATGCTCTGCATGTTGGGCTGGTAGGGCGCTCCGGCCGGGACGGCGGAATCGAGGGGGTGCAGCGGGATCTTCTCCAAGCTGCGCGTCGTGGTGAGCTGCTGGAGGCGGTCAAGGATCTGCAGATAGTTGGTCTTGGCGACCTGGGCCTGGTTTTCCAGCGATTTGAACTCGACGGAGAGGTCGCTGAGTTCGAGGGACTCCTTCTGGGCCTTCTCAAACTCCACGAGCAGGCTCTTCTCGGACTGTCGGGCTTCGTTGAGGCGGGCGCTGAGGTCGGCGATGGCGAGGCTGATAGCGCGGTCGAGCTGCTCCTGCACCACGGCAATATTGTTGGCGACATCGACCATCTTGGGGTGGCGCTCGAGGTAGCGCTCGGAAAGGACCGACTGGGTCTGGAGCAGGCCGGCGAGCTGGCCCTTGAGGTTGGGCACGGTGCCGTGCGAGGCGATGTACTGGATCTCGATGAGGTCGCGGTGGGTCTTGCGGTACTCCTCGACCTGGGCGGCCTGGTTCTCGAGGTTGAGGCGGTTGAGCCGGGCGGACGTGAGCGTGCTGCTGATCGTCTGGAGGCGGGCGCCGACGATGTCGCGGCTCTTGTCGAGGGAGACGAGGTTGTGGAGCGTCATGTACGCCGCGAGTTTGGACTCGGCGTCCTCGGACTCCTTGCGCAGCTGATCGGACCGGTTGCGCAGGAACTCGACGGCGTTGTCGTTCACGTTGGAGCTCTGGTCGAACAGGAAGCCCATGAACTCCTTGACGTACTGGTTGGCGACGAGGGCAGCGGCCTGGGGATCGGGATGACGGACGGTGATGTTAATGAGCAGGCTGTTGCGGGCGGCATCGACATCGACGCTGCCGAGGAGGCCGAGGCCCTGCATGGGCGCGGTGCCGGGCTTGGCGTTCTTGAGGAAGCCGCGCTGGAGGATCTGGATCTGCTCGGGGCTGAAGGACTCGAAGACCCGGGTGCGGAGCTTGGCGCTGCGCAGGATGGCGAGGTTGTTGTTAAGCTCGATTTCGTTGCGCACCGAAGGGTCGATGACGCCGGTGGTGGTGACGACGACCTCGGCCTTTTCGAACTGCATGTTGGCCGTGCTGGCATACATCGGCGTCACCCGGGCCTTGAAATAGCCGAGGGTCACCGCGACGAGCAGGGCGAGCGGCAGGGCGATCCAAAGCCGCTCGCGCAGGATGATGTAGTAATCCCGCAGTGAGCGGCGTTCGGCCACGTCCTCACCGTCCTTGTGGGCGGCGGGCGGGGGGAGCTTGACAGCGGTTTCGGCCATTGGAGTGGGTCCTTAAATAAAGCGTTCGTCCACAAAGACAATATCGCCGGGCTCGAGGAGCAGCGGCGGCTTGCTCTTGGTCTTGTCCTTGCCGCGGATGGCGCTGTCCACGTCCTCGATGAAGACCTTCTGGGTGCCGTTGGGCAGCTTGCGGGTGATCTTCACCACCTCGCCCTTGGCGATGTCGGTGAAGCCGCCCGCCTTCGTGACGAGCTCAACCACCGAGAAGGTGGACTCGACGGGCAGGAGGTAACGTCCGGGCGCCTTGACCTGGCCCTGGATGGAAACTTCGCGGGGCGCGTAGTCCTCGACGCTCACAGTGACCTGCGGATTGCGCAGGAAGCGGCCGTCGCGGTAGGCATCTTCGATGGCCTTCTGGGCCTCGTTGACAGTGAGGTCGGCCACGTGGAGATCGCCCACGAGCTTGAGGTTGACGTTGCCCTGCGCATCGATGCGCGCGAGGACGGCGAGGTCATCCTCCTGGAAGATGCTGACGCGGATACGGTCGGTGATCGTGAGCTTATAAATGAAGATGCCCTTGGCGGCCTTGGCCTCCTGGGCGTGCGCCACGGGGACGAGGCCCAGCAGGGCGACGAGCGCGGGCAGGAGGAAGCGGAGGAAGGACGTGAATTTCGCGGTCATGGATGGAAAGGGCTCAGTAGGAGGCGGCGATGGTCAGGGTGAGAGTCTGCCGCTCGAAGTCGTAGGCCGAGCGGTTGGACATGTTGATCATGTAGGCGTAGGAAAGGTTCGTGCGGATGTGCGTGGTGAGGGCGAGGCCGACGCTGGCGTCGAACATCCACATGTCATCGTGGCGGCCGTCACCCGCGATGCCGAGGAAGTCGGTGGAGGAGTAAGTGACGCCGAAATTGCCGATAAGTTTCTTGGTGAGCGGCGTGCTGGTGTGCAGGCCGATGCTGAGGCGGTCGGTCGAGATGTCGGTGGAGCTGGTGCTGAAATCGTCGTTGATGTCGCCTCTGATGCTGAGCTTGCGCGAGTAGAGCCACTTGAGGCTGGTGCCGGCCGAGAAGGACTTGAACGTCTCGTTGCCGCCGATACGGGAGGAGCTGTCGCGGATCTGGTAGCCGAAGCGCACGGTGCCGCTGAGCTTGGGGAGGATGCCGCCGCTGGCGCCGATCGAGAAATTATGGTCGATGGCGTTGGTGTGGCGGGAGGTGTTGCTGAGACGGATCGAATAGCCGCCGTTGAGGTCGAGCTTGGACGAGTAGATGTAGTTGACGAAGATGGCGTCGCTGTAGCTGTCGAGGTCGCTGAAGAGGCTCTTATTGGTGTAGTACTTGCCGCTGAACCCGAAGTCGTTCGTCAGGTAGTAGCGGTCATTGACGGGGTAGCGGGCGCTGAGCGCGGTGCCGTAGTTCCACGATTTCGTGCGCTCGCCGGCGTCGGGGTCGGGCGAGCTGTCGTGACGGGCGTTGATCGAGAGGGAGCCGGTGGTGCGGCCGTAGCGCTTGCGGAAGGAGATCGAGAGGGCGGGGTCGGTGAAATCCTGGCTGCGGATCGAGGCGAAGCTACCGACCGAGACGGAGGCGCTGGCTGCAATCGCGATCAAGCCCGCCTGGCGCGTGTAATCGACCGACGCGCTGGCGGACTGAGTGAAGGACTCACGGCCGGCCTTCCGGGTGAACACATTGGAGTCGAATCCGATGCTGTACGTGGCGTTCACGAAGACGAGGTCCTTGCCTTGGTTCATGTTGAACAATGCATCGGCCGGAGGAGCCGCGATTGCCCAGATCATGAGCAAAATGAGCAGTGTGCGGCAGCGTTGGATCATTGCATTGTTCGTCAGACGGAAAATCAGCCGTTGCCGTTGATCACGGCGGTGCTGGCAGTCGTATCAGGCGGCAGTTGGGACGGAGTGGTCGGGATGGGATTGATGTCGGGAGGAGAACCCGCGCCGGTATCAATGGGAATCCAAGTGTTAGTGCCCACGGCCGCCGTCAAGGGTGTGACAACATCATCAAACAAGGAGGGATCGAATTGGATGACAATGATGGAGGTGGACTTTTCGCTGCCGTCGCCGGCTCCACCGCCAGCACCTCCCGTGCCCGCGCCGCCCCCAGCTCCACCGCCGCCGGCAGAGCGGCCACCTGCGCCACCACCCGAGGAATCATCGCCGGCGAAGAGGGCCGAGCCGCCCGAAGCGCCGCCGTTGCCGCCCGCGCCGCCGGAGCCAGCGCCGGAGTTTCCCGAGCCATTGCCGCCGCCGGCACCATTGCCGGAGGAGCCGTTGCTGGCCGTCGTGGAAGAGGAGGAGCCACCTGCGCCGTTGCCGGAAGAACCACCACCACCGGAGCCGCCACCATTGCCATTACCCGCGCCGGAGGTGCCGGTGCTGGAGGCCAGACCCGCGCCGGAAGCCCAGCCGGGCGAAGAAATCTGTGAGTCGGTCTGGGCGACCGTCGAGCTGGCCTGATTGCCTTGCGCGGAAGCCTGCTCGCCGGCCTGGCTGGAGCTTTGGACCTGGCTGGCGACCTGGCCAACCTGACCTGAGGCCTGCTGGGCTCCCTGCGTGACGGCGGCGGCGGTGGAGCCGATGGCGCCGGCTATCGCCTGCGCCACACCCTGCTGGTTGCCGGGGGCGATCTGATTGACCGTGGCGGCCACGAGCCCGGCGGCCTGATTCAGCAAGCCGCTGTTGCCGCTGGTGGCACCGGGGAGGTTGTTGCTCAGGCCCTGCATGACTGCGGTGGCCACTTCCTGGGACTGAGAGGGGACGACGGTGGTGACGGCGCCCGCAAGCACCGCGGCACCTTGCACAATGGAACTGATCTGAGCCTCGGGCGTGGCTTGCACGATCGCCTGCATGAGGACCGAGGCGACCGGCACGGCCTGACTGGGCGCGGCGTTGGTCACACCAGCGGCGATGGTCGAGGCCGTGGCCGCATTGGCCTCCGCTGTGGCCTGCGGCGAGGCGGAGGTGATCGCCTGCATGACCGCAGCGGCGACCGGGGCGGCCTGATTGGGCGCTGAACTGGTCGCGGCGGCGGCGATGGCCGCAGCCTGCTGCACCGTGGCCTGGCTGGGGCTGCCGCTGGAAGTCGGCGTGACGGCCTTCACGACGGCCGCGGCAGACTGCGCGGCAGAGGCGGGTGCGGCCTTGGCGACGGCCGAGGCGATCACCGTGGCCTGCGCCGGCAGGGCGGTGGCAGCGGCGGCGGCGATAGCGACCGCCTGGGAGGGAGTGGTGCCGGTCGTGGTGAGCAGCACGGCGGAGACGGCGGCGGGGATATTGCCCGCGGTGGAAGAAGTGCTGGCCGAGACGGCGTTGAGCGCCTGGTTGGTAAAGGCGACCGTCTGGGCGGGCAGGGCGGCGGAGGCGGTGGCGAGCACCTTGGTGAGCAGGTTCAACGCGGCATCGTTGCTGAGACCGCCGACATTGTGCTGCACGACAGAGGTGACGGTGGTGACGGCGTTCTGGATCAGCGGGGCGAGGGAGGGATTGCTCACCATGGCCTGGCTGAGGGACATGGGCGGCTGCACCGTGCCGTCGGCCGCGGTGGCGACGACGTTGCCGGCCTTGATCGCAAAGGACTGGCCGCCCGGCGTGCTGAAGGTCACCGTATCCGCGGTGGTGGTGACGTTCACCTGGTCGCTCTGCACGGTGACGGAGAAGGCCGTGCCGTTGGCGTGGGCGACACCCTTGGGCGTGCGGACACCGTAGTCGGTGATGTCGCGGAACGTCGGGTCGATCATGGAGACCAGCGTGCCATTCTTCAACTTGATGACGGCGGTCTGCTTCTTCAGCGCGCCCTGCGCGGTGGTGAGGCTGATCTTTTCAACCTCCAGCTGGCCCTCAGGGCGGAGCGTGGCGATCACGCCCTGGTACGGGGCGAAATAGAGTTCGGAGGCGGCCTCCGTCTTTACAATGGTGCCCTTGGGGAGGATGTCGCCCTCCTTAGGTATCATCTGGCCGGAGACGCCGGGGAGCTCGATGGTGACATTGCCGATGACGCTGAGGACCTTGGCCGAGCTGTCTACGGTCTTGGACGGCCCGGTGGCCGCGGGCGCGGAGTTCTTGGGTCCGAGGTAGCCGTTGCCGCTGGCGTTGCCAGCCTGGGCCTCGGCGACGGACTGGATCGCGGGCTTCTTGCTCGGATCGTTGTCGGAGATGCCCGACGCACCGCCGCCGCTGTTGCTGACGGCGTAAGTGACGTAGGCTTCACGGCCCGTGGTCACGCGCTTGCCGATGGAGAGGAAGTTGCCGTCGGCGCCGCGCGGCACGACGCTGGCGACGCCGGCAATCATCGCGACGTGAGTCTGAGTCTGCTTGTCGTTGACCTCGATCAGCAGCTTTTCGCCGCGGATGTTCACCGAGGCGTGCGGCGTCTCGTAGATCATGATCGTGCCACTCAGCAGCTGCGGCGTGCTGAGTACGACGCGGCCGACGGAGAGGGAGATGAGCGTCAGCGAGTTTGAGGGCTCCACGCGCAGGTTGTTGTTGGGCGCGAAAAACTCCTGCTCGAAGCGCTTCACCTCGAAATGGGTCTTCTCATCGACGTAAACGCCCGTGCCGTTGGAGAAAATCAACGTGGCATTGGCACCCTTCAGGGTGTCCACGATGGCACCGCGGGCGGGCATGGTGTCGCCCTTTTTCAGCTCATATATCCGGCTGTTAACGACACACGTGACCTTGCCCTTGATGTTGCTGACGAAAAATTTCCCTAGGATATTGTTCTGACCGCCCAGCTTCGCCTGCGCTGCTAGGGGGAAAAGCCCAATAGCTAGACCTAGAAAGAGATAGTGGAGCTTAAATACTTTCATGGCTGCATGGAATGTTTGAGGGTGCTCAATTCTATTAATAGGGAATAGTCCCCAGATTCCATGCAGAAACGCAAGTCTAATTCGGCACGACCAGATTGAGGATCTTTCCGGGCACGTAAATCACTCGCTGCAAGGTTTTTCCGTTGAT
>JAFEGO010000095.1 GCA_018239845.1 Verrucomicrobiota bacterium | reverse complement strand
GTTCCCACTCCACTGCTCTGCGGCGGGACGCCGCAGCCACTACTTCACTTCCCGAGCTTCTTCTTGTTCTTGATCGAGGCCGCGATGAACGCCGCGAAGAGCGGGTGCGCGCGGTTGGGCTTCGACTGGAACTCGGGATGGAACTGCACGGCGAGGAACCACGGATGGTTCTTCAGCTCGATGATCTCGACGAGATTGCGGAGCGGGTTGCGGCCGCTGATCACAAGGCCGCCTTTCTGGAGCTGCTCCACGTAGGCGTTGTTGACCTCGTAGCGATGGCGGTGGCGCTCGCGGACGCTGGCGGCACCGTAGGCCTTGGCCGCAAGGGTGCCGGGCGTGAGCGCGCACTCGTAGCTGCCGAGGCGCATCGTGGCGCCCTTGTCCAGGACGGTCTTCTGCTCTTCCATCATGTTGATGACGGGGTGGCGCGGCGCGGCCTCAAACTCCGTGCTGTTGGCACCGGCGAGCTTCAGGACGTTGCGCGCGTACTCGATGACCGCGATCTGCAGGCCGAGGCAGAGGCCGTAGTAAGGGATCTTGTGTTCGCGGGCGTAGCGCGCCGCGGCGATCTTGCCCTCGGTGCCGCGGTCGCCAAAGCCGCCGGGCACGAGGATGCCGTCGAGGCCCTTCAGGCGGGCGAGGCCGCCCTTCTTCTCCAAGTCCTCGGCGTCGATGCGCACGATGTTCACGCGGCAGTTGTTCGCGATGCCGGCGTGCGTGATGGATTCGTAAACGGATTTGTACGCGTCCTGCAGCTCGATGTACTTGCCGACGACGCCGATCTTCACCTCGTGCTTCGGATTGAGGAGACGGTGGACGATCTTGTTCCAGATGTTCTCCTTCGGCGGGGGGTTGGTCAGGCCGAAGAGGTCGATCACGAGCTGGTCGAGGCCTTCCTTTTGTAGCGCGAGGGGGAGTTCGTAGATGGAGTTGGCGACGTCCCCGCACTCGATGACGGCCTTCACCGGCACGTTGCAGAACATCGAGAGCTTGTCGCGCAGGCCCGCGTCGAGGTGGTGGTCCGTGCGGCACACGAGCACGTGCGGCTGGATGCCGATCTCGCGGAGCTTCGCGACGGATTGCTGCGTGGGCTTCGTCTTCAGCTCGCCGGCCGCGGCGAGGAAGGGCACGAGCGTGACGTGCAGGAAAACGACGTCCTGCCGGCCGACCTCGAGGGCGAACTGGCGCATGGCCTCGAGGAAGGGCAGGCCCTCGATGTCGCCCGTGGTGCCACCGATCTCGGTGATGAGCACATCGACATCCTTCGCGGCGGAATAAATGCGCTCCTTGATCTCGTTCGTGACGTGCGGGATCACCTGCACGGTCTTGCCGAGGTAGTCGCCGCGGCGCTCGCGCTGGATGACGTTTTCGTACACTTGGCCGGAGCTCAGGCTGTTCATGCGCGAGAGCTTGCCGCTCGTGAAACGCTCGTAGTGCCCGAGGTCGAGGTCGGTCTCCGCGCCGTCTTCGAGGACGTAAACTTCGCCGTGCTGATACGGGCTCATGGTGCCCGGATCGACGTTGAGATAGGGGTCGAACTTTTGGATGCGGACAGTCAGGCCGCGCAGCTCAAGCAGCGCGCCCAACGATGCCGCCGTGAGGCCTTTGCCCAACGACGAAACCACTCCGCCCGTCACGAAGATATATTTCACGGACCCCGGTTAAGCGGGGCCTTCTATCCGTGACAAGAAAAACCCCGAAATGCCTGCGGCGCTCAGCGGAAAATCAGCCACCCCGTCGCCGCCAGACCCGCGATGAGCACCAGCGCCGCCAGCACGTAGAGGCCCCATTTCAGCAGTTTGGCGAGCAACCAGAGCGCCGCCGCGGCCACAATCGTCAGGCAAAGCGCGACAAACCACCGCGGATAACCCGCGAGCGAGTCGAGCATCGTGGACGTGCTGTGCGGTTCCAGCGGCATGCAACCGCCGTTAAGCCCCTTCGCCGCGCCGCCTCCAAGCAAAATGATTTGCCCCCCGCCGTGCCCCGCCTCCCACTGCCCCCATGCATTCCAAGCCCCAGCTCCTTGCCTGGCTCACCTGCGACGGCGTCCACATCGACCCCGGCTCCGGCAAGCACACCCTCCTCGGCGTCTTTTCCAACATCAAGGCCCGCCAGTTTCCCGTCACACACCCGTTCATGGTCTGGTTCCTCACCATCAGCGACTGCGCGCAGGGTCCGCACCGCATCCGCATCACGATGGGCCTCGACCCGACCAAGATGCAGCAGCTCCTCGACCGCACCTTCGAGTCGCAGAGCCCCCTCCAGCGCATCAACCTCATCAACGAGATCCGCAACCTCTCCTTCCCCGCCCCCGGCGACTACTCGATCATGATCGACGTGGACGACGAGCCCATCCTCGCCACCAGCATCACGGTGAGCAACTGAGCCGCCTGCCCTCTCTCGTAACGATCCCAGTAACAATGCCTGCCTCCGTCACTGACTCCTCCTTCGACCTCATCGGCGTCGGTTCGCCGATCATGGACCTCACGGCCACCGTGCCCGACGCGTTTCTCGCCCACGTCCCCGGCGACAAGGGCGGCATGGTCCTCGTGGACAGCGCGGAGATGGCCCGCATCGTCGGCCTCCTGCCCGCTCCGCCCAGCCTCTCCACCGGCGGCTCCGCGGCCAACGCCACCTTCAACGCCGCCCGCCTCGGCCTCCGCACCGCCTTCCTCGGCAAGCTCGGCAATGACGCGCTTGCCGGCACCTACCGCGCGCGCTTCGAGCAGGCCGGCGTCAACGGCACGCGCTTCAAGTCCGGCCCCGTGCCCAACGCCCGCTGCCTCGCCCTCATCACGCCCGACGCCCAGCGCACCATGCGCACCGACCTCGGCGCGGCCATGACCCTCTCCCCCGCCGAGATCGCGCCCGCCGATTTCGCCGGCGCCCGCCACGCGCACATCGAGGGCTACCTCGTCTTCAACCAGGCCCTGGCCGACGCCGTGCTCGCCGCCGCGCGCACCGCCGGCTGCACCACCAGCCTCGACCTCTCCTCCTTCGAGGTGGTCGGCGCCTCGCGCGACTGGCTCTTCCGCCAGTTCAAGCGCGGCCTCGACATCGTCTTCGCCAACGAGGACGAGATCCGCGCCCTCTTCGAGGACCGCACCTCCAGCTACGCCGACCTCGCCCGCCGCCTCGCCGGCCACGGCGTGCTCGCCTGCGTGAAGGTCGGCAAGGACGGCGCCTGGATCGCGCAGGGCAACGAGCTCCACCGCATCGAGCCTGTCCACGTCCACGACTCCATCGACACCAACGGCGCGGGCGATGCCTGGGCCGCGGGCTTCCTCACCGGGCATCTCCTCGGCTGGACGCTGCCGCACAGCGGCGCGCTGGCCTCCCTCGTGGGTGCGGAGACCGTGCGCCACCTCGGCCCGATCATCCCCGACGACATCTGGCGCGAACTGCACCCCCGCGCGATGGCCCTCGGGCCGGTCGCGCGTTCCTGAATAGTCCCGGCTGATCCTCTTACTCCGGCGACGGCGCGTTCAGGTCGTCGAGGCCTTTGCGCGCCGCTTCCAGATTCGGATCGATCTTAAGCGCGGCCTCGAAGCGGGACTTCGCCTTCTTCTTCTCGCCGAGCTTGGCGAGCATCTCGCCGCAGGAGCTGAGCGCGACCGCGCTCTTCTTGTTCATCTTCGCCGCGGTTTCGAAATGCTCGAGCGCCACGTCGTAGTCGGAATTCTGGTCCGCCACGCTGCCCAGCTGGATCTCACCGACGAAGCGGTCGAGCTGCTGCACGCGCATGGCCATTTCCTGCGCCTTCGTGAGGTTGCCGCCGAGGACCGGCGGGGTCGTACTGTAGAAGCGCACGAGCGCGCAGTAGGTGGGGATGTCACGGGGATTGAGCTCGATGGCTTTCAGGTAGGCCTTGCGCACGCGGTTGGAGACGACGGCCTTTTGCATGAACTCGACCTCGTCGATCTGCAGCTCCAGCACGAGGCCGAGCTCGGCGAAATACCGCGCATTAGTCGGCGCCAGGTCCGCGGCCTTTTGCGCGCAGTCCACGGCTTCGCCGATCTTGTGCTGCTTGAGCCGCAGACGGCTCAGCAGGCTGAAGGCCTCCGCATCGGTGCTGTTGGCCTGCGTCACCGGCGCGAGCAGCCCGGCGGCCTGGTTCAGGTCGCCGCGTTCGATGGCGGCGCGCGCGTCGTCCAATCCTGAGGCCTGCGCCGAGAGCACTCCGCCGAAAATCAGGCCGGCGCCCAAGGCGCACACGCGAAACAAAGTGGGTCGAGACATAGGTGGGTGAGTGAGTGCCCGGATTGTCCGGGCGGTCGGCCTGAGTAAGTAGCCGACCGCAGATAAGAGCACAGCGCCTCCACAGCACGTCAAGCCGACCAATCCGCCGAGGGCCGGAAAGATGGTCTAACCCCAAAATATCACCACATACTGGCAACAGAGACCGGGATATTCACCCATTTATCCACAGGTCAGGGCATCATGCCGTAGTTTCACGGAGGCTTTCCCGACCGAGTCTCGGTCCAGCTAGTGTATTCACTCCATCACTTCCGCCACCGCTTGCGCGGGACGGCACACGGTTTACAGGTACCCCAGTTCCCTCGCCTTGAGCGCGGCCTGCGTGCGGTCGAGCGCGCCGAGTTTGCCGAGCACGTTCGTCATGTGGTTTTTCACCGTGCCTTCGGCGATGGCCAGGCGGGCGCCGATCTCCTTGTTGCTGCAGCCCTCGGCCAGCAGCCGGAGCACCGCCAGCTCGCGCTCCGACAGCGGGTCGGCCAGCGGGGTCGCCGGCGGCGGGGCGGACCGGTTCAGCCCGGCCATCAGCCGCGCCGCGACCGAGGGCTCGAGCACCGCCGTCCCCTGCGCCGCGGCGCGCACCGAGTCGCAGAGTTTTTCCGCCGAGCAGGCCTTCAGCAGGTAGCCCACGGCCCCCGCGCGCATCGCCTCGAAGATCTCCCCGTCCTCCTCGAAGGTCGTCAGCACCACCACGCGCGGCGCTGTATCCGTTTTTCCACTCTCGGCGAGCAGCCGCCGCGTCGCCTCCACGCCGCCCAGCACCGGCATGCGCAGGTCCATCAAAATCACCTCGGGCCGGTGCGTCTTCGCGAGGGCCACCGCGCGCTCCCCGTTCTCCGCCTCCGCCACGATCTCGAAGTCTGGCTGCAGCGCCAGCAGCGTGCGCAGCGCCTCGCGAAACAGCGACTGGTCATCGACCAGCATCAGCCGGATTTTCCTTCCCGCGTTCGCGTTCGTTCGCGTGCTCATGCCGGCACCTCGATCGTCAGGGCGAAGCCACCTGCTCCGGCGGCGTTCCCCGCCGCCACCCGGCCGCCGAGCACTTCGATGCGTTCGCGGATGCCCACCAGGCCGTAGCCACCGGCCGCGCTTTTCGCCCCGGCGGGGCCGCGGCCGTTGTCGGTCACCGCGAGCGTCACCCGGCCGTTTTCCCGGAAGTGCAAAACCACCTCGGCCTGCGCCGCGTCGCCGGCGTGCTTGCGCACGTTGGTGAGCCCTTCCTGCGCCGCGCGAAACAGCGCGTGCTCCACCCCCGGCGCCAGCGGGCGCGCCGCGCCTTCCACGCGCAGGGTCACGGCCCCCTCGCCGGCCTCCCGCACCAGCGCCCGCAGGCGGTCCACGAGGCTCGCCGGCGGCGTCTCCGTGCGCAGCGTGCCGACCGAGCGGCGCACGTCCTCCAGCGCCTCGCTCGCGAGCCGCGCCGCCTTCTCGACCGTGTCGCGCGCCCGCTCCGGCTGCGTCGGCATCAGCGCCAGCGCGGCGTCGAGCTGTGTCTTCACCACGGTGAGGTAGTGGCCCACGCCGTCGTGGATCTCGCGCGCCACGCGGTTGCGCTCGCGCGTCGTCGCGAGTTCGTCCGCCTGCGCGGCGTTGGCGCGGAGCAGGGCGTTGGCCGCCTCCGTCTCCTGCCGCAGCTTTTCCTCCCGCGCATGGGAGTTCAGCGCCTGTTTCGTGATGATCGTGAAGGCCACCGTGAACGCGAACGCCGTCGAGTAGCTGATGAGCGCATCCTTCATGCCGTCCCAGCCGTAGGGGATCGCCCAGATCGCGATGTTGATGCCAAAGAGATACAGGCCGATCAGCAGCGCCGTCCGCGCCCGCAGGTCAAACACCGCCTGGCTCACCACCGGCAGCACGATGATCCCGATGAATCCGCGGATCGGGCTCAGAAAAATAATCGCCGTGAGGATCGCGCATTGCACCGCGAAATACGCCCCCAGCGCCGCCCGGCCGCGGCCATCGACGCAGGCCGCCCCGAATATCCCCAGCACCGCATAGATCGCGCCGAGCGTGAACACCGTGATCACCATCCACTCCGACGTGTAGTACCGCGGCGCGTTGAAAAAGCCCGCGTAGCACGAGAGGACCACGCTCCCGTACGCGAGCGTCCCGTAGATCCGTCCGCGTTTCCGTTGTGCAGGTGCCACCGTTGCCATCGCCGCACCCTACCACGATTCCCCGCCCTTGCGCCATAGGAAGAAAGTCATGCCCGCACCATGACCCCGGGATGACTTCCGCGCGATGCGTCCTACCCCCGGCGCCTGCTATCCTCACCCAATCGAAAATCGAGAATCCCAAATCGAAAATCCCGCCATGCTCTCCCTCACCTCCGTCACCAAGCGCTTCGGCGCCCTCACCGCCGTCGATGGCATCTCCCTCGATCTCGCCCGCGGCGAGTTCTTCGGCCTGCTCGGGCCCAACGGCGCCGGCAAGTCCACCACCATGGCCCTCATTGCCGGTCTCACCGCGCCCGACGCCGGCACGCTCACGCTCGACGGCCAGCCGCTCACCGCGCGCCACGCCGCCACCCGCACCGCCCTCGGCCTTGTGCCCCAGCACCTCGCGCTCTACCCCGAACTCAACGCTGTGGAAAACCTCCGCATCTTCGGCGAACTCTACGGGCTCCACGGCGCCGATCTCCGCACCCGCATCGCCGCCGCGCTCGAGGCCGTCCAGCTCGCCGACCGCGCCAAGGAGCCCGTGAAAAACTTCTCCGGCGGCATGCAGCGCCGGCTCAACCTCGTCGCCGCCCTCCTCCACCGCCCGAAGCTTTTGCTCTGCGACGAGCCCACCGTCGGCGTCGATCCCCAGTCGCGCAATGCGATCTTCGATTACCTCGAGCAGCTCAACCGCGAGGGCCTCACCATCATCTACTCCACGCACTACATGGAGGAGGCCACACGCCTCTGCTCCCGCATCGGGATCATCGACCACGGCCGGCTCCACGCCCTCGGCACGCTCGACGAGCTGCTCACGCGCCTGCCGTTTGAGGAGGAGATCCGTTTCCCCGCCACGCCCGCGACCATCGACTTTGCCGCTCAGCTCGCCGCGCACGGCGAACTCACCGTGGAGGACGACGTCCGCCGCTTCCGCCCGCACCCCGCCTTCCCGCTCTCGGCCTTCTACGCCCTCGCCGAATCCCACGCCCTCCCCGGCCGTCTCTTCACCATGCAGCGCCCCACCCTCGAAGCCGTCTTCCTCCACCTCACCGGCCGCACCCTCCGCGAGTAACCCATCTTTCTCTTCCCTATTTCCCTTAATCTTTCTCCCGCGCCCGCTATGCACCCGATCTTCGTTCTCCTCCGCAAGGACCTCGTCAATTTCCGCCGCAACCGCGCCGCCGTCATCCTCACTTTCGTCGTGCCCTTCACGATGATCTGGCTCTTCGGCGTCATCTTCGGCGTGAACAAAAAGGACTCCGGCCCCAGCGGCATCCCGCTCGCCGTCGTCAACGCCAGCTCCTCCCCCGCCGCGCAAAAGCTCATCGAGACCCTGCGCACCGAAAAGAGCTTCCGCCTCATCACCACGTTCACCAACCCCGACAAGACCCAGCGCCTGCTCACCGAGGCCGACCTGCGTCCGCTCATGGAGGCGCCCGGCGCCGATTTCCGTTTCGCCCTCGTCATCCCCGCCGACCTCATTAGTCCGGAAAAACTCGGCCTGCACTTCAAGCTCCTCTCCAACCCCCGCAACGAGATCGAGACCCAGACGGTCAACGGCATCCTCCAGAAAACCGTCTTCATGCAGGTGCCGCAGCTCCTGGGCCAGTCGCTCCAGGCCCGCGCGAAAGCCCACCTCGGTGAATCCCGCTTCAACGAATTCAACCACACCATCGCCTCCACCGTTGCCCGCACCTACGGCGGCGATCCCGCCGTGATCGAGCAGCACATCGCGTCCGGCGACTTCACGTTCGCCGCCGATGGTTCCGCCTCGTCCACGGCCGCCAAACCCGGCGCATCAAGCTCCACGTCCTCGCCGTTCGCCCAGCTCATCAACTTCGAGACCGTCCAGGTCGTCGGCGCCAACGTGAAGAGTCCCTTCGCCACCAGCATCGTCGGCGGCTGGGCCATCCAGTTCCTGCTCTTCGCCCTGAGCGCGTCGGCCACGGGGCTTTTCCGCGAGCGCGACGCCGGTCTCTTCCAGCGTCTGCTCGCTGCGCCGGTCACACGCGCCCACATCCTGTGGAGCAAGTTTCTCTACGGCGTCGTGCTCGGCGGCATCCAGCTCGCGACGCTCTTTATGGCCGGTCACTTCCTCTTCGGCATCGATATCTTCGGCCACCTCGGCCTGCTGATCTTGGTCTGCCTCTTCGCCGCCGGGGCCTGCACCGCCTTCGGCATGCTCCTCGCCGCCTGCGCGCCCAACGCCGAGGCCGCCCAGGGGCTCGCCACCCTGTCGATCATGCTGATGAGCGCCCTCGGCGGCGCGTGGTTCCCGATCACGCTCATGCCGGTCTTCATCCAACAGTTCAGCAAGTTCACCCTCGTGTACTGGTCGATGGAGGGTTTCAGCGCCGTGCTCTGGGCCGGCCAGTCGTTCGTCCAGTTGCTCCCGATCCTCGCCATCCTCGGCGGCATGACCGCCCTCGTCATGGCCGTCGCCGTCTGGCGTTTCAACCGCGGCCGGCTCTTCGGCTGAGCGCTCAAAAAATATTTTTCACCTGCGCGCTTGCAGCGCGAAAACCACGCCTCATAACCCGCCCTTTTTAGCACTCCTCCACGCTCCAGCCATCTTTCATGCCGGCCCGCACCTCCGCCACCCGATCCGCTCCCGCCGCCCCTCCGGCGACGCCTGCGGCTCGTCTGGCGGCCGACGAGACCCAGCTCACCCAGTGGCGCGAGCAGCTGGCCGCCCGGTTGGAGGAGCGCCTGACGTTGCAGGCCCGGCATCGCGACCAGCTGGAGGACGCCCTCGACCACCTCGCCACCGTCCGCCAGACCGCCCAGGACCGCAATGCGGACCCGGCCGAGCCCGCCGCCGCCCCCGAGGCCGCGCCCGTCGCCCCCCCGCCCCCGGCCGTCGAGCCGTTCACCGCCTCCGATCTCGCGGGCTACCACCTGCCTTCGCTCGAACTGCTCCGCGCCGCGCCGGTCAACGCCCAGCCGTTCAGCACCCCGGAGGAGATCGCCAACAACAAGCGCATCCTCCAGGACACGCTCGACAGCTTCGCCATCGATGCCTTCGTGCATGACTCGATCGTGGGCCCGCGCGTCACGCAGTTCCGCGTCAAGCCCGGCTTCGGCGTCCGCGTCGAGTCTATCGTCGCCCTCGAGAAGAATCTCGCCCTCGCCCTCTCCGCCAACGCCGTGCGCATCCAGGCGCCCATCCCCGGCGAGAGCTACGTCGGCGTCGAGATCCCCAACCGCCACTCCGCCCCGCTCGCCCTCCGCGCGAGCTTTGAGGACACCGCGTGGCGCTCCACCACCGCCGAGCTGCCCCTGATCCTCGGCGTCGATATCGCGGGCCGCCACATCCTCCTCGATCTCGCCAAGGCCCCGCACGCCCTCATCGCCGGTGCCACCGGCGCGGGCAAATCCGTCTGTATCAGCAATCTGATTCTTTCGCTGATCTACCGTTTCCGGCCCGACGAACTCGAGCTCGTTCTGATCGACCCGAAGATCGTCGAGTTCGCCATCTACCGCGACCTCCCCCACCTCATCCACCCGGTCGTCACCGAACCCAAGCAGGCCGTGCAGGCCCTCAAGTGGCTGACGCGCGAGATGGAGCGCCGCTACGCCACGCTCGCCGAGAAATCCGTCCGCAATCTCGCCGGTTACAACGCCAAGGCCGTCGCCGAGGGTTTCCCCAAGCTGCCTTACATCGTCCTCATCATCGACGAGCTCGCCGACCTGATGATGACCGCCTCCGCCGAGGTCGAGGCCCCCATCGCCCGCCTCGCGCAGATGTCCCGCGCCGTCGGCATCCACACCGTCCTCGCGACGCAGCGCCCCTCGGTCAACGTCATCACCGGCGTCATCAAGGCCAACTACCCCACGCGCATCGCCTTCCAGGTCGCCTCGCAGATCGACAGCCGCACCGTCCTCGACGGCAAGGGCGCCGAAACCCTCCAAGGCCGCGGTGACATGTTGTTCAGCCCGCCCGGCCTCGGCCGCCTGCAGCGTCTCCAGGCGCCGTTCGTCGATGACGGCGAGATCGAGAAGATCGTCGGCACGCTCAAGTCCCAGCTCGCCCCGCGCTACCGCGTCGAGCTCCGCGCCGAGGATGCCCCCGGCGCCGCCACCGACGACCCCACGCTCCACGCCGGAGCCGACCCGATGATCAAGGAGGCCCTCGAAGCCATCGTCGCCAACGGCCGCGCCAGCACGAGCTACCTCCAGCGCCGCCTGAAGATCGGCTACAACCGCGCCGCCAGCCTGATGGAGGAGATGGAGCAGCGCCGCTACATCGGCCCCCAGGTCGGCAACAACCCCCGCGAGATCTACATCGATCCGTCGTCCCTGACGTTCAGCCAATAAACTTTCCGTAACGCGAAACCCGGAACCCGAAACCCGGAACTCTTCCCGTCCCCTTGCCTCCCGCCGCTCCAGTCCAACTCACTGTCTCCGACCTCCTCGAGCGTCTGAAGCGCGACGGCGTGCGCCGCACCGCCACCGCCCTGCGCAAGCCCCCGCTGTCCTCCCGCCTGCTCCAGGAACTCGCCGAGCTGCAGGACCCCACGATCGCGCAGCAATTCGTCGCCGCCTATCCGCTTTCGCCGAGCCATCTTCTCGAAAACCTCGCCCGCACCGCGCAGGACCCCGAGGTCTTCCCGTACCTCGCGACCAATCCCCGCACGCCCCCGCACCTGCTTTCCGAGTTCGCCGTCCACGAAAACCCCGAGGTCCGCGCCCACGTCGCCACCCACCCGCAGCTTGCCGCGCGCGAACTTCTCAACCTCGCGACCGACTCCGACGTCAACGTCCGCCGCTCCGTCGCCACCAATGTTTCCCTGCGCCTGCCCCATTACGCGTCGCTGGTGACCGATGCGTCGCCCACGGTCCGGCTCCGGCTCGTCGCGCAGCCTGCGTTGTCGTCGCAGGTCGCCCTCGTCCTCGCCGCTGATGCCAGCAACGTCGTCCGCGCCCGCACCCTCGCCTCCGCCACCGCCGACGAGCCGCTCCTGCTCGGCTGGGCCGCCTCCGATGAGGAAGACGTGCAGCTGGCCCTCGCCACGCGCCCCCATCTGCCGGGGGCCGTCGCCGCGCTTCTCCAGCTTTCCTCGCACGCCGCCGTCCGCCGCGTCGCGCGCAACCTCACCGCGCCCGACTCCGTGGCCCTGCTCCACTTCATCCTGAATGGCGAGGCCGAGGAGCACGCGTGGGTGGCCGCCCGCAATCCCTTGCCGTCCGCCCTCCAGCGCCAGCTGGCGCAGACGGAAAATCCCGCGACCCATCTCGCCCTCGCCGCCAACCCGTCGCTCGATCCCGACATCGCCGATTACTACATCACCCAGGCCGATCCCGCGACCTGCGCCGCCCTCGCGACAAATCCGGCGCTCTCCTCCGAGCAGGTTCAGGCGCTCGCCGCCACGCGCCACGCCGCGGTGCTCACGGCCCTCGCGTACCGCGACGATCTTTACGCTGATCTCATCCCGTTCCTGCTGGAGCACAGCCCCGATTTCCTGCGCCACTGGGCCATCCAGCAAAAGCCCGCGAGCCTGCCCGACGCCGAGGTCGCGCGCCGTCTGATCGCCGATCCGCTGCCCACCATCCGCGCCCTCGCCGTCTCCGGTCACAACTGGCGCCGCGCCGATCTCTACGATTTCTCCCGCGACCCCGCCGCGCTCGTCCGCCTCGCCGTGCTGAACCACCGCAACAGCCCCGACGACCTGCTCGAAATGCTCGAGCAGGATCCTGTGCCCGAGATCGCCACCGCTGCCGCCGATCTGCGCGCCGCCCGCTCCCTCGCCACGATCACCGCCAAGCCCTCCCGCTCGGCCCCCGCGCCCGTCGCGCCCAAGGTCCGCGAGGCCGCCCCCGTACCGCGGCTCACGCCGAAGCAGCGCGAGGCCAATGCCTCCACGCTCACCCAGCTCAAGCGTCTGCTCTGGCAATAATCCCGCGCCACTCCCTTTCTCCACCCAGTCCCTTTCATATCAAACATCATGGCTAAAAAACCCACCACCCTCACCTTCCGCGACATCGTGCTCGGAGCCGAGGCCGACGTCATTCGCCAGGCGCTCGACGCCCGCGTGAAGATCGACGCCCTCATCGTCGAGCGTCAGGCCGCGTACGAGAAGATCGCCGCGCTGGAAACCCAGGTCGCCACCATCGTCGGCGAGCCGGGCGTCTATCCCTTCCCCGCGCCCCCGCTGCCCGTCTCCGGCTTCGAGACCAAGCCCGCCAAGCGCGCCGCCGTCACCACCGACGACGACGATTCCGACAACGACGAGTCCGCTGACGACACCGACGCGAAGGCCTGACGCGCTCCCGCGTCCGAGCCTTCTTCCGCGTTCCCCTGAGCACCCGTAGTGCGCGCTGATCAACAGATCCAGATCAACACCCTCCTCCTTGAGCGGGAGGGGCTGTTCGTGCGTATCCACGAACTGGAGCGCGCCGCGTCCGCCATCCTCGGGGAGCCCTACCCCTTCACGCGCCCCGCGCTCCCCAGCGACCAGACGAAGCCCAAGCGCAAGGCCGCCCGCGCCGCCGCCGACCCCGTCCGCCCCCTGGAGGGCCGCGAGACGGCCTACCGCGTCACCTACCGCCGCGCCGGTCAGGTCGTCACCGAGGATCACGACGACCCCGCCGCCCTGCGCACGCTCTTCGCCAGCCAGGGCGCCCACCTCCAGGTCACGCGGCTCGAAACGCTCGACCACGGCGCCCGCCCCAAGGCCCTCCTCTACGCCCGCGCCGAGTAGCGCAGGCGTCCCGCCTGCCCCGATCCGCCGCCCGCGAATCCCGGAGGAAAATGTCCCGGCGTGATATTCGCGTTCATTCGCGTCATTCGCGGGCCCCGAAAATACTTTTTGCGCTGCGCCCCCTTTGAGCGACAGTCCTAGCCGTTATGTCCGCTCCGTCCGCCACCACCGATCTTGCCGCCCTTGTCACGACGCTCGCCCAGCGCGCCCGCGCTGCGTCGCTTACGCTCGCGACCGTGCCTACCGCCGCCAAGAACGCCGCCCTGGCCCGCCTCGCCGACCTGCTCGACACCGCGCACGAGCCCCTGCTCGCCGCCAACTCCATTGATCTCGCGAGCCCCGAGGCCGCCGCCCTCTCTGCGGCCGCCCGCGACCGCCTCACGCTCACGCCCGCCCGTCTCTCCGCCCTGGCCCAGTCGGTCCGCGAGGTCATCGCCTTGCCCGATCCGGTCGGCGAAGTGTTGGAAGAGTTCACGCGCCCGAATGGCATCCGCATCCGCAAGCTCCGCGTGCCCATCGGCGTGATCGGCATCATTTACGAGTCGCGGCCCAACGTCACCGTGGACTGCGCGATCCTTTGCCTGAAGAGCGGCAACGCCTGCATCCTCCGCGGCGGCAAGGAGTGCTTCCACACCAACACCGCGCTCGCCGCCCTCATCCAGCAGGCCCTCGGCGCCGCCGGTCTGCCCGCCGCGGCCGTGCAGCTCGTCCCCACCACCGATCGCGCCGCGCTCAACACCCTGCTCAAGCTCAACACGCTGATCCACTGCCTCATCCCGCGCGGCGGCGAGAGCCTCATCCGCTTCGTCGCGGAAAACTCCACCATCCCCGTCATCAAGCACTACAACGGCGTGTGCTTCGTGTACGTCGATGCTGCGGCCGACCTCAGGATGGCCACCGCCATCACGCTCAACGCCAAGGCCCAGCGCCCCAGCGCCTGCAACGCCGCCGAGCAGCTCCTCGTCCACCGGTCTGTCGCCGAAAAGATGCTCCCGACTATCGCCGGGGCCCTGCACGCGAAGCACGTCCAGCTCCGCTGCGACGACGCCTCCGCCGCGATCCTGACCACCGCGGGCATCCCATTCACCGCTGCGACCGCGGCCGATTACACCACCGAGTTTCTCGATTACGTGATCGCCGTCCGCGTCGTCGATTCGCTCGACGCCGCCATCGCCACGATCAATCGCGACAGCTCCAACCACAGCGACGCCATCGTGACCGCTGACGAGCCTGCCGCGCGGCGTTTCCTCGCGGAAGTGGACAGCGCCACGGTTTACTGGAACGCGAGCACGCGTTTTACCGATGGCTTCGAGTTCGGCTACGGCGCCGAGATCGGCATCAGCACCGACCGCCTCCACGCCCGCGGCCCGATGGGCTTGCGCGAGCTCTGCTCGCACAAGTTCCTGATCGAGGGAACCGGCCAGGTCCGCGCCTGACCCATTGGCCCATGCGCCGCTTCCTCCGCCTGCTCGCCGCCCTCGCCCTCACGGCCCTGCTCAGTAGCTGCGCCATGGTCCACGGCTGGGCCGGCGGCGGCACCGGCCGTTCCCCGCACGCCGGAGCCTCGGTGGACATCCCGCTCGGAAAGTAAGCCAGTCTTCGTAACTGCGAGCGTGAGCGAGTGGGCACCGCCCCTCGTTTCCCCAGGTAGGTTGCGCGCTTGCGCGCAACAACCGTGCCTCACCGCTCCATCGTTGTTGCGTGCAAGCACGCAACCTACCGTCGATCCAGCGTCTCGGGCCAAGCCGCTCTACCTTCTCACCCGCGCGCCAGCGTCGGCCAGTCGCGGATCGACCGGTACCCTTTTTTCACCCGGTCAAAGGTCTCCCGGCGCCGCACAAACTCCGCGTAATCCGCCACCGTCTCCGGGTGCGCCTTGCTGTGCACGATGAAATCCGCCTCCGGCGGATAGCACGCGATTTCGGCCTGTTCGTAATATTTTTCGTCCGCCCGTCCCTCGGCGTCGAGCGTCGCGGGGGTGGCCGCGAGGTTGTTCGGCGTCGCCGCCGACTGGTAGCGCAGGTCGATGCTCCAGCGCACGTGGTCCGAATAGTTCGGCGTCGAGCAGTGCGGCGTGCGGTTGGTCATGAAGACCACGCCGCCGCGCGGGCAGATCGCCGGGATCGCCTGCCCCGGGTCGGCCGGCAGGTCGCCGTCGCGGATCACGAGGAATCCGGCGTTGCCGCCGTTGTGGTGCAACGCCACCTCGCCGCGATGGGTGCGGGGCAGGATCTGCATGCAGCCGTTTTCCACCGTGGCATCCACCAGCGGCACCCAGCAGGTGATGATCAGATCGCGGTCGCACGAAGCCTTGAGGTATCCACTATCCTGATGCCATGGCACGATGCCGCGCCCGATGTTCGGCAGCTTCGGCCGCAGGCGGTACACCGACGACCCCACGATCTCCTCCGTGTCGAGCAGCGAGGCCACCTTCGCGAGCAGCTTGGGATGCGCGATCATGTCGAACATCTCCTTGGCGCGGAAGCCGCCGCTGTTGCGCCCTTCGAGATGGTGCATCACCGCCTCGCCGTTGTCCTTGGAGTCGCGGTAGATCGCCGCGAGCCGGTGGTCGAAGTCCAGCTCCGCGTGCGTGGTGGTCAGCTTGCCCTCGGCCTTCAGGGCCTGGACCTTTTCCTCGATCGCCGCCGCGAGCTCGCGGCGCAACGGCTCGAGTTCCGCCGGATCGAAGACATCCGGGGCGATGACGTAGCCTTCCTCGTGGAAGAACTGCACCTGTTGCGGGGTAAGCGGCGGGGGAGTTTTCATGGGGTGACCGGCGACACGGGCAGCCTGCCCGTGGTTTGTGTCCGATAGTGTTCGATTGGGGAAATCAGACTCCGCTCAACAGACACCCTCCGCGCCGCCTTGGCAAATCCTGTTCGCCCCGCCGCGCCGAACATTCTTTGCCAATCCCCTTGCCTGCCCTCCTCCGCCCAAGTGTCGTCATTCCCCGTGAAAACCCTCCTCATTGGCGGCACCGGCCTAATCTCCTCGGGCATCGTCAAGGCCCTCAAGACCCGCGGGGCTGACATCACGGTCCTCAACCGCGGCCGCACCGAGGACCGCCTCGGCGAGGGCATCCGCTACCTGCAGGGCGACCGCAACGACTTCACCGCCTTCGAGGCCATGGTCGCCGCCGCGGGCCCGTGGGACGTCGTCATCGACATGATCTGTTTCAACCCCGCGCAGGCGGAGAGCGATCTCCGCGCCTTCGCGGGGCGCTGCGGGCATTTCATCTTCTGCAGCACGGTCTGCACCTACGGCAATACCCAGACCATCCTCCCCACCGACGAGTCCTGCCACCAGAGTCCGCTTTCCGAATACGGTCGAAACAAGGTGGCCTGCGAACAGCTCTTCCTCCGCGCCCACGCCGCCGGAAAACTGCCGGTCACCATCTTCCGTCCCTCGCACACCTACGGCCCGGGCGGCCCCGTGATTAACAATATCGGCTGGGGCCCCACCTTCATCGACCGCCTGCGCCGCGGTCTGCCCATCATTGTGAGCGGCGACGGCCACGGCCTCTGGCAAAGTTCCTTCTCTGAGGACGTCGGCGTCGGCTTTGCCTATGCCGCCGGAAACCCCCGCTGCTTCGGCCAAGCCTACAATATCGTGCGCGAGGAAGTCTTCACCTGGGATCAATACACTCAGCGCACCGCCGTCGCCATCGGCGCTCCCGCTCCGCGACTCGTGCACATCCCGACGGACTTACTCGTCGCTATCGACGAAGCCCGTTTCATCTCCTCACTGGGCGAGATCTTCCGCTATCACGGCGTCTATAGCTCAGCCAAACTCCGCCGCGACGTCCCCGAGTACAATCCCACCACGGCCCTCGAAAGCGGCATCCGCCAAACCGTCGCATGGCTGGATCAACATAAAAAGATCGAGCCTGCCGAATCCGATCCCTTCGACGACCGCCTCGTGTCCCTCTGGGACGCCTTCACCCACGATACGGTAAAGGTGCTTGGGCCGCAGAAGTGACCAAGTAGCCTGGAGCGTCGGGCAGCGTGCTGGGAGCAGTCCTGTTTCGATCCCTCTCCCCTCGCTCCCCTGCATCCCCAGCGTTCCGTGAGCCCGGCCGAGCGCCTGGCGCCGTGCGGGCGCGAGGGTCAGGGCTTGTAGCGGGTGACCTGCTGGGTGGTGGCGGAGATGGCGTTGGTGGTGCCGATGACGACGTCGTAGCCGCTGACCTTG
>JAFEGO010000094.1 GCA_018239845.1 Verrucomicrobiota bacterium | reverse complement strand
GACGAGGCGCACCGGGTCCTCGCGGAACACCTCGGGCTTTTCCGCGGCGAGCTCGCGGCCGCGGAGCACGAAGCCGTCGAGGCGCTTGCTGCGGCGGAAACGCGACGCGATCAAGCTCTCGCGGACGGAGATGGTGCCGCCCTGCGCATCGCGGCCGATGGTGAGGGCCAGGCGGCTCTCGATGCGCTTGGAGATGCGGAAGATCGCCTGTGCCGCGCGGTAGTAATCCTGCATGAACCGCTCGACGCGCTGCAGCATGTCCTCGTCGGTGTAGCCGAGGTTGAGCGCGATCTTCGGCTGGAGGTCGAGGTTGAGTACGTCGGTCGGGCGCGTGCTCTGGAAATGCAGCTCGTTGCGCACGCGCAGGAGAAAATCGTATGCGCGCGTGAACTCCGTGAGTTCATCCGCCGAGAGGTAGCGCTGCTCCGCAAGCTCGGCGATGCGGGTGAGGCCGAGCTTCACGCGCGCCATCCAGAACGCGTTTTGATAATCGCGCAGGGCGCCCACGCCATTCTTCAGGTCGGGCTCCTGGAGGAAGATCGTGTCGCCGTACTTCGCGCGGCGCTGGGCCTGGTCGTCGAGGCGCGCGGCGATGTAGCCCTTGGGGTTTTCCGTGGTGGAAAACGCGCGGTAGGCCGACGCGAAGTTTTCGTACAGCGTCGCGGAGCCGGCGATCAAGCGGGCCTCGAGCAGGGAGGTGAGGGTCTGGATGTCCTTGCGCGCCTCGACGAAGACCTCGTCCACGTTGCGCGTGGAGTGGCCGACCTTGAGGCCGCTGTCCCAGAGCGGGTAGAGCACCTCGTTGATGAGATGTTCCATGAACGTCTTGGTGGCCGCGGGCTTCGTCTTCGCGGGGAAAAGAAACATCACGTCCACGTCACTCAGCGGGCTGAGCTCGCTGCGGCCGTAGCCGCCGAGGGCGACGAGCGCGACCGGCGCGGGGGGCTTGCCGTGGGCCTGTGTGTAGGTGGCGATCGCGTGGTCGAAGAGCCGCACCAGCATCAGGTCGAGCGCGGCCGCCCGCTCATGTACGATGTCCAGGCCTGGCGCGCCCGCCCGATGCCGCGCGAGCAGGTCCGCGCCGACCGCCTGCAGGAATGCCTTGCAGGCCGCGAGCCGGTCCGCGGCGGAGGTGCCGGGGACGAAGCTCGGGAGATGGCTGGCGGGGACGGTGAGGTCGGCGGACATGGAAAGGGACACGATGGGACAAAAAGCCTGCGCCGGGCGAGGGGATTTGGCGAAAAGGCAGCGGCTGTGCGCCGAAGTGACTCGCTTTGCCAAGAAGGCCTGGGGCGAGCAGCCGATTTGAACACAAACGCACACAACACGGTTTTATCCGATGGCGTAATATTGCTTATCTCATTTTATTTAAAATAGTTAAGTTATAATCCACGGGTCCGGCGCGCCGGGGATTGCGCTGCGGTTGGGTTGATGTCGTGCTGCATTCCGCGCATGGCACGCCGGGCGGAAACGACCGCATCCCCGTTGGTTAAGGACGCGATCGCCCAGACCTGGGCGGTGGGGTTGCTGCTCGCCGTCACGCTCATCGCGTACGCCAACAGCCTGCTCGGGCCGCTGGTCTTCGACGATGTGGACGCGATCGTGAACAACGACTCGCTCGCCTCCCTCGGCGCGGCCTTGCACCCGCCTTCGCACCGCACGGTCAGCGGGCGGCCGGTGGCCAATGTCACTTTCGCGCTCAACCGGCTGGCCGGCGGCGTCGATCCCATCGGCTACCACGCGGTGAACCTGCTGATCCACCTCGGCGCGGCGCTCACGCTCTTCGGGCTGGTCCGGCGAACGCTGCTGCTTCCTCCGCTGGCGGCGAAATTTGGCGCGGCATCACGGCCGCTGGCGCTGGCGGTCGCCGCGCTGTGGGCGGTGCATCCGCTGCAGACGGAAGCGGTGACTTACATCGTGCAACGCGTGGAGTCGCTGATGGGCCTGTTTTACCTGTTCACGCTGTATGCCTTTGTGCGCGGTGCGACCGGGCCGGCGCCCTCGTCGCGCTGGCTGGTTGGCTCCGTGGCCGCCTGCCTGCTGGGCATGGGGACAAAGGAGGTGATGGTCTCCGCGCCGCTGCTCGTCCTGAGCTACGACGCCCTGTTTGTCGCCGGTGGTTGGGCCGCAGCGTGGCGCGCGCGCCGGTGGTACTACGTGGCGCTGGCGGCGACCTGGCTCTGGCTCGGCTGGCTCGTCTGGCAGGCGGGGCAGCGCGATGGCAGCGCGGGCTTCGGCCCGGACCTCCCGGCGTGGCATTACGCCCTCACCCAGTGCCGCGCAGTCGTGCACTACCTCCGGCTGGCGCTCTGGCCGCAGCCGCTGGTCTTCGACTACGGCATGGCGCTGGTGCGCGATCCGGCGGCCGTCCTGCCGCAGGCGCTGCTGCTCCTCGCACTGGGCGCGGCGACGCTTTTTTCTGTAATTAAAAAACACTACATCGGCTTTCTCGGCCTGTGGTTCTTCGCGATCCTCGCGCCCACCTCGAGCCTGGTGCGGGTCATCACGCAGACCATGGCGGAGCGCCGCATGTACCTGCCGCTGGCGGCGGTCGTGACGCTGCTCGTGCTCGGCGCCTACGCGTGGCTGGGCCGCCGCAGCCTCGCCATCTGGATCGTCGTCGCGCTGGGGTGGGGCGGGGCGACGCTCGCGCGCAACGCCGACTACCGCACCGACGTGGGCCTCTGGCGCGACACGATTGCCAAGCTCCCGACCAATCCCCGCGCCTACGATGCGCTGGGCAACGTCCTGGCCGATGCCGGCCGGGCCGACGAGGCGGCGGAGCAGTTTCAGGCGGCCCAGCGGGTCGATCCGCGCTACGTCGAGGCGCGCAACGATCTCGGCGTGCTGCGGGCCAGGCAGGAGCGCCTGACCGAGGCCATGGCAGCGTTCGAAGCCGCCCTCGCCATCGCCCCTGATTTCGCCGCGGCGCACTTCAACCTCGCCAACGCCCTCGTCGCGGCAGGCCGCCCCGCGGCAGCCAAGCCGCACTACCTCGCAGCGCTGCGGCTCCACCCCGGCCAGTCGGACGTGCTCTGGCGGCTGGCCGACAGCGAGTTAGCCGCCGGTGACTTCGCCGCCGCCGCGGAACACGCCCGCGCGGTGGTCGCCGTTGCGCCTGATTTCGTCCCCGTCCGTTTCAGCCTCGCCCTGGCCCTGGAGCGCCAAGGTCGCGCCGCCGAGGCGATTCCCGAATATGAGACGGTGCTGGCGCTCGATCCGGCGCACGCCGCGGCCCGCATCCATCTAGCGGCGGCCCGGCGCCAGGCTGAAGTTGGGCGGTGACTTCCCCCGGGGGGGCGGGGCGGGGTAGCCGACATTACCGAGTCAACAATGAGCGCAGGCGACCAATTGCGGGCTTGCTTTCATTAGCGTGCTCTGCTCGCGCCCCGACGGATTACCCCTGCTCGGACCCTACCTTTAACCCCCGGTATTATGAAATCCCGTTACCTCGCCTCGTTTGTCATGGTCTGCGCCGCGCTCACCGCGGGTGCCCAGACCACGGTGCTGAACGATTCGTTCTCCTCCGACAGCCTGAACCCCGGCAGCTACGTGAATCCCACCTCGACCTCGACCACGTGGGAGACGATCGCCAACAAGACCACCGTCACCTCCAGCCTGAGCAGCGGCCTCAATCTCGGCACCGCTTCCACGGGCAGTGTCGTCGAGGCGGCTGCGCTCTTCACCACGAGCCCGATCACCCTCGCGGCCAGCGGCGACTACGTCCGGCTCACCTTCACCTTCTCCGGCACGGGCATCGCCACGAGCAACGGCTACGTCCTCACCGGCTTGTTCAACTCCCATGGCACGACCCCGCTCACCGGCCTGACCAATTACACCAGCGCGACCTTCAGTGGCGGCACCGCGGGCTGGACGGGTTACAATGTCGGCATGGCGGTGGTCTCGGGCAGCAGCTCGACCAAGATGTTTGCCCGCCCGACGCAGACGGCGCTCACGGCCAACAATCAGGATCTGATCTATGGCGGCCTCGGCTCTGCCTACACCCTACCGGTGCAGATCGGCACGAGCAACTCGACCAAGCCTTCCCTGACGGATAGCACGGTTTACACCGCCACCTTTGACGTCTCGCTCAACTCCTCCCTCGCCAGCGTCACCACCTACAATCTTTACACCGGCGCTTCGGCCACCGGCACGCCGATTCTCACCGGCACCGGCACTCAGGCGAGCGGCACGGCCACGACGATCTTCGATTCCTTCGCCCTGGGCTTTTACAACAAGGCCTCGGCCAGCAGCGCCATCAACTACAGCAGCGTGTCGGTGTCGACCAATGTCGCCCTCGCCCCCGTGCCCGAGCCTGCCACGTATGCGCTGCTCGCCGGGCTCGCCACGCTGGGCTTCGTAGCGGTGCGCCGCTCCCGCGCCCGGACGGCCTGATCGGATTCGTTTCCCGGATTTCGGCGAGGCCGCGACTTGTTCGCGGCCTCGCTTTTTTATTTCCAAGCGGAGCCTGGGCGCTTCCGCCGATGCCGCGTTCGCCGGTTTCCCTGCACCGTTGCGGAGTCGGGAATCGCGGATTTTCTGTGCCTGCGGCGTGCTCGTTTTTGCCGGTCTGCACCGGATTTCGTCGGATGGGACGCGGGACTGGCCGCCAAGGAAAAACCGCTCCTCGGATGAAAATATCCGGAGTCAACAATGCGCGCAGTGCCTGCGTTGAGGGCGCGCCGCGTTTACAATCGTTTTGCGCTCCCCACCGGCCTCCCGGGCGGTCTTTCCGCCTGGTCCCGGTCCCCACTGTCCGCCCCGCGTCCGTGCCCCATTTTTCCCCGTCCGGTTTTTTCCCGACCCCTTCCTTTGCCATGATGACTCCCCGTCGTTCCGTCCTGTCCGCTGTCTTCACCGTCCTGCTGGCCGCCCTCGGTGCGGTGGCCACGCTCGAGGCGGCCTCGACCAGCATCATTGTCCGCGACACCTGGCAGGATGGCACCCGGCTCGATCCCGCTCCGCCCACCTACGCGGAGAACAATGGCGTGCTCGGCACGGATGCCGACTCGGATGGCGACATCGAGTCCATGTGGTTCTTCGGCGGCACGGGCACGTTGACCGCGAGCACGGGCAAGCTCACCGCCACCGGCCAGAGCACGTCCTCGCAGCACTACTACACCTATTTCACGCCGGCCGCGACACCGGTCTCCCTCGTCAATCCCGGCGACAGCATGAAGCTGACCTGGGTCTTCACGCCGACCAACGTCAACGCCACCAACAGCAGCCAGGGCTTCAACATCGCGATCGTCCAGACGCCGGCCAGCGTCACCCGCTCCGCCAATGTCTCCGGCAACCTCAGCGTGCCCAGCGGCGTGTACACCGGCTACGCGCTGCTCACCAACATGGGCCAGACGCTCGGCAACAGCGCTCCGTTCAACCTGAAGAAGTGGAGCGCCTCCTCCTCCGCCAATTTGCTCGGCACCTCCAGCGCCTGGGGCACGAGCCTCGGCAACGGCGCCACCAGCGGCAACCACGGCTACGACAGCGGCACCACTTACACCCTGACCGTCACGTTCACCCGCGATGCGACGACGCCCACCAGCCTCAACATCGTCGCCACCATGACGGGCGGCACGCTCAACAACACGGGCACCGCCACGGTCTCGGCCACCGACACCGCCCCGGTTAACTTCAACTTCGACACCTTCGACGTCCGTCCCTCCTCCGAGGCGACCGCCGCGAGCACCATCGACACCACGCTCTTCAAGGTCGAGTACACCAACGCCCTGCTGCCCGGCATCACCACCCAGCCGGCCACGCAGACCGCCAGCAGCGGCACCGACGTCACCTTCACCGTCGTCGCCAACGGCGCCCCCACGCTCACGTACCAGTGGCAGAAGAAGCCCTCCGGCGGCTCATTCGCCGATATCGCCGGCGCCACGGCCAGCTCCTACACGATCACCGGCGTGCAGAGCTCCGATGCCGCCGACTACCGCGTCATTGTCTCCAATTCCTCCGGCACCGCGACCAGCGATGCCGCCACGCTCAACGTCAGCGCGACCGACGCCGCCCCCGCCATCTCCGCCGATCCGCAGTCCGCGACCATTTTGGTCGGGGGCGCCAATACGTTCAGCGTGACCGCCGTCAGCGTGGCCACGCCCACCTACCAGTGGCGCTACAGCCCCGATGGTTCGTCCTACACGGACATCGCCGGCGCCACCTCCGCGACCTACGCCATTTCCTCCGCCCAGCTCTCCGACGCTGGCTTCTACCGGGTGGTTGTCACCAATCCCACCGGCTCCACCCCGAGCGCCGCGGCCCAGCTCACCGTCAACCAGGCTCCGGCCTTCACGACGCAGCCCGTCGGCGGCAACCTCAACTCCGGCGACTCGCTCACGCTCACCGCCGTCGCCAGCGGCACGCCCGCTCCCACCTACCAGTGGAAGTTTAACAACGTCATCATCCCCGGTGCGACGTCCGCCAGCTACACGATCACCGGCGCCAGCGGGGCCACCGCCGGCAACTACACTGTCGTCGCGACCAATGCCGTCAGCTCCGTCACCAGCACCACCGCCACCGTCAACGTCCTCGCGCCGTCGCTCGCAGTCGCCTCGACGTTCCCGGCCAACGCCGCGACCGGCGTCTTCCCCGACCGCCCGCTCTCGATCACCTTCAACCAGGCCATCGCCGCCGGCCTCTCCGGCACGATCAAGCTCTACGACGCGTCCAGCCCCTCGACCCCGGTCGACACGATCAACTTTGCCTCCGCCGCGGTGCGCACGGCCAACGCCTCCATCGCCGCGCTGCCCGTGCAGAGCCAGACCATCGGCGGCCAGTCCGGCATGAATTACTACCCGGTCACGATCTCGGGCAACACGCTGAAGATCTTCCCGCGCAACGGCACGCTCACGTATGGAAAATCGTATTACGTGACGATCGACGAGGGCGCGATCGTCGATTCCACGGGTGCGGCCTTCGGCGGCATCAGCGCCAACTCGACGTGGACCTTCTCCACCAAGGCCGCCGGCCCCGCCGTCGGCACGACCAAGCTGACCGTCGCTGCTGACGGCTCAGGCGATTTCTGCACCGTGCAGGCCGCGCTCGACTTCATCCCCGCCGCCAACACCACGCCGACCACGATTTTCGTGAAGAACGGCACCTACACCGAGCTCGTTTCCTGGATCAATAAGAGCAACCTCACGTTTGTCGGCGAGAGTCGGGCCGGGGTGGTCATCGGCTACGCCAACAACAACAACTTCAACCCCACCGGCACCGCGTGGCGCGCCGCTTTCACCTGCCGCGGCACCAGCACCGGCATCGTCATCACCAACCTCACGCTGAAGAACTTCACCGCCAAGACCGGCTCGCAGGCCGAGACGATCTACCTCAGCGGCAGCGCCACCGGCATGCAGGCCATCCTCACCGGCGTTAACCTGATCAGCTACCAGGACACGCTCCTCATCAACGGCCAGGCCTACGTCAGCGACAGCTACATCGAGGGCGACACCGACTTCATGTGGGGCAACGGCCCGGTGTACTTCGTGAACTGCGAGCTCAAGGCCATGAGCATCCAGAGCTACTACACGCAGGTCCGCAATCCCGCCACCAACCACGGCTTCGTCTATGTGAACTGCAAGTTCAGCGCCGCCGCCGGCGACAGCCAGAATTCCGCCAATCCCGTCTCCGGCTGCTACCTCGGCCGCCTCGACCAGAACGCCGGCCCCCACACCGAGATGGTGCTCCTCAACTGCACCCTGGGCGACCACATCCTCCCCGTCGGCTGGAATGCCAACGGCCAGGCCATCCCCGCCGGCACCGCGCTCACCAACTGCACCGAGTACAACAGCCGCAAGATCAGCGACAATTCGCTCGTCGATGTGAGCCAGCGCGCCTCGTGGTCCTACCAGTGGACCTCGCCCGCCAACGACACGCAGATCGCCAATTTCACCGACCCGGTCTGGGTGCTCAACACCTCGATGTCCGGCACCTCCACCACGTCGTGGGCCCCCGCGCTCGCGCCGATCATCCTCTCATCGCCCGCGGGCGCCTCCCTCAACGCCGGCGACGCCGCCACCCTCGGGGTTTCCGTCGCCGCCATCCCGGCCGCCACGTATCAGTGGAAGAAGGACGGCAATGACATCCCCGGCGCCACCGCCGCCACCTACGGCATCGCCAGCGCCACCGGCGCCGACGCCGGCAGCTACACCGTCGCCGTCACCAACACCGCCGGCACCACCGTCAGCGCGGCCGCCGTCGTCGCGGTCTCGTCGCCCGCCCCGGTCATCAGCGTGCAGCCCGTAGCCAACCAGGCTGTGTTGGCCGGCACGGGCGTGACGTTCGCCGTGACCGCGAGCGGCAGCGGCCTGAGCTACCAGTGGCGCAAGGACGGCGCCGACATCGCCGGCGCGACGTCCGCGACCTACACGATCGCCGCTCCGACCTCCGCCGACTCCGGCGTATACACCGTGGCCATCACCAGCTCCGGCACGACCGTAGTCAGCGGCGGCAGCCGCCTCACCGTGGCTTCGGCCGGCGGGATGACCTGGCAGTCCTACGACCAGACGGGCGCGCGCCTGAGCGCCAACGCCGCGAGCTTCAACGCCGAGACCAACACCTACACGTTCACGATCCCCGCCAACACGACGGTCACACTGGTCACGAGCAGCTTCCAGCCGCTGGTCCTCAGCAAGCCCGTCTCGGGCACCAACAACCTCCCGGTCTCGTTCTCGATGCTGGCCGACGGCGGCTACGGCACCAACGGCTCGGTCGCCTTCAAGTACACCGGCTTCGGCCTCTTCAACGACGGCGGCACGCCCGCCGGGGTCACGGGCAACTTCACCGACGACAAGGGCCTCTGGATCGAACTCTACCAGAGCACCGGCGCGGTCAGCATGAAGCCGCAGAGCGTCACCAGCACGGTGCCGTTCTGCCCGGTCAGCCTGTTCCAAAGCGACATCAACACGCCCTACGGCATGGGCACCGGCACCGGCGGCGCATTGGGCACCATCAACGACAACCAGTTGGTCGACATGATCGTCCGCCCCTCCGCCGCGACCTCCGGCACCGTGACCCTCGGCACCAACTCCAACGCCGTGAACGTCAGCGGCGGTGTCCTCCTGGACCACGCCACCGCCGGCACCGTGCTCAACCGCCGGGTGTACAGCAGCGGCTCCTCCGGTCTCTCCGTCGCGAGCGCCTCGATCACGTTCAACGAGTTTGGCTACCACTTCCAGAACTCGACCTCGAACCCGGTCACCCTCCAGCTGAGCAACTTCGCCGGGCTCGTCTCCGCGCCGTACTTCCTCACCGAGCCGCCCGCGAGCTCCACCGTCACCGTGGGTGACAGCCTCACCCTCACGACCAGCGCCGCCGGCGCCACCACCTACCGCTGGCAGTACAGCGCCGACGGCAGCAGCTACGCCGACCTCGACTCGGGGGCCAACGCCTCCGCCGCGACCGCCGCGCTCACGCTGACCAACGCCCAGCTGGCCCAAGCCGGCAGCTACCGCGTGATCATCACCAACGCCGGCGGCAGCGTCACGAGCCTGCCGACCGCCGTCACGGTCACCGCCGCGCCCTTCGCCCCGATCATCGAAGTCCAGCCCACCGGCCGCACGGTCTCGACCGGCGTCGCCGTTTCTCTCAATGTCGTGGCCAGCGGCACCGCCCCGGTCACCTACCAGTGGCAGAAGAACGGCACCGCCATCGACGGCGCGACCTCGGCCACCTACACGATCGCCAGCACCGCCGTCAGCGACGGCGGCACCTACACGGTGGTCGTCACGAACGGGCAGGGGAGCGTCACCAGCGCCGCCGCCGTCCTCACGGTCAACTACGCCCCGATCATCACGACGCAGCCCGCCAGCGCGACGGTCGCCGCCGGCGCCGCGGTTAATCTCTCCGTCGGCGTGGATGCCGTCCCCGCCGCCACCTACCAATGGAAGAAGAACGGCGTCGCGATCTCCAACGCCACGAGCAGCACCTACACGATCGCCAGCGCCTCGGCCGCCGACGCGGGTAACTACACCGTCGTCGTGACCAACTCCGCCGGCTCCACCACCAGCGCCATCGCCTCGGTCAACCTGGTCTCCACCGCGCTCAGCGTCACCGCCCGCGCGCCCCTGGCCGCGGCCACCGGCGTCTTCCCCGACGCGCCGCTGACCCTCACGTTCAACCAGACGGTCACCGCCGGCCTTTCCGGTAAGATCAAGATCTTCGACTCGAGCGCCCCCGGCACGCCGGTCGATACCATCGACTTCACTGCGAGCGGCGCGCGCACGTCCAGTGCGGCACTGCTCCCGCTGCCGATCCAGACCAAGACCATCGGCACGCTCGCCGGCTTCAGCTACTACCCGATCCTGATCAACGGCAGCACGGTCACGATCTACCCGCGCAACCTCACGCTGACCTACGGCAAGACCTACTACGTCACGATCGACGCCGGCGTCTTCCTCGACAGCACGGGTGCGACCTTCGCCGGCTTCAGCGACAGCGCCGCATGGAGCTTCACCACCCGCAGCGCCCCCGCGGCCAACGCCGCCACCTACACCGTGGCGACCGACGGCTCCGGCGACTTTGCCAGCGTGCAGGCCGCCCTCGACTACGTCCCGGCCAACAACACCACGCCGACCACGCTCTTCATCAAGCAGGGCACCTACACCGAGATCGTGTACTGGATCGCGAAGAACAACCTCACGATCCGGGGTGAGAGCCGCACCGGCACGATCGTGGGCTACGCCAACAACAACACGCTCAATCCGCAGGGCACCAACGGCCGCGCCGCCTTCGAGGGCCGCAGCAGCACCGGTACGCTTCTCACCAACCTCACGGTGAAGAACTTCACCCCGCTCGGCGGCACCCAGGCCGAGGCGCTGTACTTCAACAACGCCGACAACTCCCAGACCACGATCCTCAACGTCAACCTGTCCAGCTACCAGGACACGCTGAACGTCAACGGCCCGACCTACATCGCGAACACCTACATCGAGGGCGACACCGACTTCATGTGGGGCAACGGCCCGATCTTCTTCGAGAACTGCGAGCTGCACATGCGCAGCTCCAACACGTACTTCACGCAGGTCCGCAATCCCGCGACGAACCACGGCTTCGTTTATTATAACTGTCTCTTCAGCGCCGCCGACGGTGTCACCGGCGCCTACCTCGGCCGCCTGAACCAGAACGCACCGGCCACCACCGAAGTCGTGCTGATCAACTGCCGCGAGAACGACACGATGCTCAATCCCCTCGGCTGGGATCTGAACACCAACACCACGCAGCAGGCCGCCGCCAACACCCTCGTTGTCGAGTACAACTGCACCGCGCAGACCGCCGGCACGCCGGTGAGCCTCGCCGGCCGCGTCACCTGGGCCAAGACCTGGGACGCCACGGCCAACGCCGCCGACATCGCCAATTACAGCAACGTCAGCTGGGTGCTCAACACCCAGAAGGACGGCACCGCGAAGACCACGCCCACCACGTGGACGCCCGCCCTCACGCCGCAGATCATCACGGCTCCCGCGGCCGTCAGCACGACCGCCGGCTCCGCCGTCTCGTTGACGGTGGAGGCCACCGGCGTGCCCGTGGCACTGACCTACCAGTGGAGCCTGAACGGCAGCCCGATCTCGGGCGCCACCGCGGCGACCTACAGCATCACCGCCGCCGCGCTCGCCGACGCCGGCGACTACACCGTCACGGTGACCAACACCGCCGGCAGCGTCACCAGCGCCGCTGCCGCGCTGACCGTCACCGCCGCCCCCGTCATCACGACCCAGCCGCAGGCGCAAACTGCGAATGTCGGCGATACCGTCACGTTTACCGCGGCCGCCACCGGCAACCCGGCTCCGACTTACCAGTGGAAGAAGGACGGCAACGTCCTCGCCGGCGCCACCAGTGCCACGCTGACCCTCACCAACGTGCAGGCCTCCGCCGCCGGCAGCTACACGGTGGTCGCCACCAACAGTGTCAGCTCGGTTGAGAGCTCCGCCGCCGTTCTCACGATCAATGTCCCGGCGCCTGCCGCGCCGGTCGCCACTGCTGCGACGTCCGTCACCAGCGCCGGCTTCACCGCCACGTGGAACGCCGCCTCCGGCGCCACGGGCTACCGCCTCGATGTTTCGGCGGCCTCGGATTTCTCGACCTTCGTCTCGGGTTATCAGGATCTCGACGTCGGCAACAACCTCACGCGCGCCGTCTCCGGTCTCTCTGCCTCCACGACGTATTACTATCGTGTCCGGTCGGTGAATACCGGCGGCACCAGCGCCTCGTCCAACGCAATCACCGTCGCGACGTCGTCGTCCGTGGCCAACCTCGTCATCGTCAACACCGGCACCACCGCAGGCCGCACGTACGCGCTGAACAGCACGGCCTACACGCAGAACTTCGACACGCTGCCCACCTCGGCTTTCACCTGGGCCAACGATTCTACGCTGCCCGGCTGGTCCGCGATGAACACCGCGGGCACGTTCGACGCCGCGGCCGTTGTCTCCGATGGCTCCGGCAACCTGGCCGACCTCAAGATCGCCAGCGTCGGCACCACCGCCAGCACCGAGCGCGCGCTGGCCTACCACACGCGTCTCAGCACCGCGCCGACCTACCTCGGCCTGGCCTTCACCAACAACTCCGGCCGCGAGCTCAACACCTTCACCCTGAGCTACACGCCCGAGCAGTGGCGCGAGGGCACCAACCAGCGCACGCTCACCTTCACCGTCCAGTACCGGGTCGGCGCGACCGCTTCGGATCTCAACGCCACCACCGGCTGGACCACGATCAGCGGCCTCGGGGCAACCACGCTCAACGGCTCGGCCACCGCCACCTCGACGCTCACCGCCTCCGGAGTGACGGTCAGCGTGCCCAATGGCTCGACCATCTGGTTCCGCTGGGTCACGGCCAATGATGCCACGTCCTCGACGAGTTCGCAGGACACCCTTGCGCTCGACAATGTAAGCGTCGCCTTCACCGCCGCGCCCGACGGCAGCCCGCTTATCACCGCCCAGCCCCAGGCGCAGAGTGTCAATCTCGGCACGGGCATCCCGACCGACGTCACCTTTAGCGTCACCGCCACTGGCGACGCCACGCTGACCTACCAGTGGAGCAAGGACGGCAACGCCCTCCCCGGCGCGACGAACGCTTCCCTCACCATCACCGGGGTGCAGGACACCGATGCCGGTGCCTACACTGTTACCGTGACCAACGGTAAGGGCAGCGCCACCAGCGCCGCCGCCACGCTCACCGTCACCAACGTCGTGCAGGCGCCCGTGATCACGGTGCAGCCCCAGTCGCAGACCGTCGATGCCGGCGCCAGCGTCACCCTCAGCGTCACCGCCACCGGTGGCGCCCCGCTCAACTATCAGTGGACCAAGAACGGTTCGCCCATCGCCAACGCCATCGCGTCCACCTACACAATTGAGAATGTCGCCGCGGGCGATGCGGGCGGTTACGCCGTCACCGTCACCAACTCCGCGGGCTCGGTCACCAGTTCGACCGCGATCCTCGGCCTCACGGGCACCATCACCGCGCCGGTTATCACCGCGCAGTCCGGCTCCCAGTCCGTCGTGGTCGGCGGCACCGTGGCCTTCAGCGTCACCGCCGCGGGCACCGCGCCCTTCACCTATCAGTGGAGCAAGAACGGCAACGCCATCGATGGCGCTACCACGCCGTCGCTCTCGCTGAGCAACGTCGCGCTCACCGACGCCGGCGACTACACCGTCGCGGTCACCAATGCCGGCGGCACCACCGTCAGCACGGCCGCCACGCTGACCGTCACCAATCCCCCCGACGGCTCCGACACCGCGATCTTTGTCTCGCCGACCGGTGGGGCCGCCGATCCCGGCACTTACGCCCAGCCCACCACGCTCGCGCACGCCATCGCCTTGGTCCCCGCGGGTGGCACGATTTACCTGCGCGGCGGCACCTACACCTTCAACGTCGAGATCGACATCGCCCGCGGCAACAACGGCGCCGCCGGCTCGCCCAAGCGCATCTTCGCCTACACGCCCCCGGGTGGCAGCGTGGAGAAGCCCGTCCTCGATTTCTCCTCGCAGCCCTACGGCAATCCTTCCTCGGTCAGCAATCCGCGCGGCCTCTGGCTCGGCGGCGATTACTGGCACATCAAGGGCCTCGAGATCATGGGCGCGGCCGACAACGGCATGTATGTCGTCGGCAATCACAACATCGTCGAGCTCTGCCATCTGCACCACAACCGCGACACGGGCCTGCAGATCGGCCGCTACTCCTCCGCCGCTCCGCGCAGCGAGTGGCCCTCGTACAACCTGATCCTCAACTGCGAATCCAACGACAACAACGACGTCGCCCCCGGCACCGGTGAAAACGCCGACGGCTTTGCCGCCAAGCTCACCTCGGGCCCCGGCAACGTGTTCCGCGGCTGTATCTCGCACAACAACATCGACGACGGCTGGGATCTCTTCACCAAGACCGAGACCGGCCCCATCGATCCCGTCGTGATCGACCAGTGTATTTCCTACGGCAACGGTACGCTCACCGACGGCACGCAGAATCCGGCCGGCGACAAGAACGGCTTCAAGCTCGGCGGCGAGAGCATCGCGGTCGTCCACTACGTCTCGCGCAACATCTCGTTCAACAACGGCAAGAACGGCTTCACCTGGAACAGCAACCCCGGCGCCATCGTCCTCGTCAACAACCTGGCCTTCGACAATGTTGAAGGTAACTTCAAGTTCGATTCCGGCGCGGCCACGTTCTACAACAACGTCTCGCTCTGGACCACCAGCTCCGGCCCCGGCAATCGCACCGGCATCAACGACCGCTACGCCAGCACCAGCGGCGCCCCCACCGGCGCGAGCAATGTCTTCTGGTATGTCGCCTCCTCCTCGCGCGGCCCCAGCATCAACGACAACGGCCTCACCGCCTACAAGACGGGCTTCGTCTCGCTCACCGTCCCGGTGGGCGGCTTCACCCGCAACGCCGACGGCAGCATCAACCTCGGCGACTTTGCCCGCCCGGTCGGCGGCAGCGCCCTCATCAATGCCGGCGTGCTCCCGCCGAGCGACGCGCTCGCCCAGCTGCCTTACACCACCGCGTACTACGAGGACGCGCCCGATGTCGGCGTAGTTGAAACCTACCTGCACACGGCGCCGACTTTCCTCACGAGTCCGGCGACGCAGTCCGTCACCACCGGCTCTGCCGTCACGTTCAGCGTCACCCTCGCTGGCACCACGCCGATCACCTTGCAGTGGAACAAGGATGGCAACGCCATCGCCGGGGCCACGTCCGCCGCCTACACGATCGCCGCCGCGCAGATCTCCGACTCCGGCAGCTACACCGTCACCGCGACCAACTCGGTCGGCACCGTGACCAGCGCCGCCGGTGTCCTCACCGTCTCCGGTCCGACCGCGCCGTCGATCACCACGCAGCCGCAGGCGCAGACCGTCACCGCTGGCGACACCGTGTCGCTCACCGTTGTGGCCGCCGGCACCGCGCCGCTCACTTATCAGTGGAGCAAGGACAGCGCGCCGATCTCCGGCGCCACGGCCGCGACCTTCACCCTCGCCAGCGCGCAGGTCTCCGACGCCGGCAGCTACACCGTCACGGTGACCAACAACACCGGCAGCGTCACCAGCACCGCCGCCGTCCTTACGGTCAACGCCGCACCGGACTCCCCGGTGGCCGCCGCCGCGACCAATGTCACCAGCTCCGGTTTCACCGCCTCCTGGTCCGCCACCAGCGGTGCCATCGGCTACCGTCTCGATATTTCGACTTCGTCCGACTTCACGAGCTTCCTCTCCGGCTACCAAAACCTCGATGTCGGCACGGATCTCTCGCGCACCATCTCGGGTCTCACCTCCGGCACGGGTTATTCCTACCGCGTCCGCGCGGTGTACGCCGGCGCCACGAGCCCGTCGTCCAATGTGGTCTCCGTCGTCACCTCCGGCGCCGCGTCCACCACGGTCGATGCCTCGCTGCTCACCTGGTACAAGTCCCGCACCGCTGACTCCGTCGCGGCCAACACCTCGGCGCACTCCGTCACGTTCACCGAGAACCAGACCTCGGCCTCGCTCTTCGTGGCGCATCTCCCGTCGGCCGTCAGTCTCGCCGTCGGCCAGAAGCTCACGGTCAGCTTCACGCTCCAGACCGGCGCCACCGTGCCCAGCTCGGCCAACGCTCTGCGCCTCGGCCTCTTCGGCACCAATGGCACCGTCATCACGGCCAACCCCAGCGGCGATGCGGACAACGCCTTCCTCAACGACACAGGTTACATGGCCAGCTATACGCTGAACACCGGCACCGGCGCCCTCTATGGCCGTACTCCCGGTGGCACCAACACCCAGCTGATGGGCACCACGGGCCAGTACACCAGCCTCGGTGCGGTCAGCCCTTCCGGCACTGCGGCCGCCTTCGCGCCTTCCACCAGCTACGCGGTTACCTTCGTTATCAGCCGCTTTGCCAGCGCGACGGATGTTTCGCTCAGCATCAATGGCGGCTCTGCGGTCAACTACCTGCTGACCTCGAGCGACACCGCCAGCGGATCCCTCGGCAATGGCTCGTACGATGAGTTCGCCGTCCGCGTCGCCGGCGGCACCGGCGCGCTCAGCTCCGTCACGCTCTCCAATCTCGCCTACAGCCTCGAGGCCGCGACCGCCAACGCGCCCGCGATCCTCACGCAGCCCGCGGGCCAGACCGTGCTGCTCGGTGCCGCCGCGTCGTTCTCGGTTTCCGCCTACGGCACCGGCCCGCTGACTTATCAGTGGCAGAAGAACGGCTCGGATATCGCCGGAGCCAATGCCGCCACCTATGCCATCGCCACCACGCAGAGCAGCGATTCCGGTGACTATCGCGTGATCGTCACCAACGGCGTCAGCTCCGTCACCAGTGCCGTGGCCAACCTCACGGTCGGCGCGGCCCAGCCGCCGGTGATCACGGCGCAGCCGCAGGCACTGACCGTGAACGACGGTGCTAACGCCACGTTCACCGTCACCGCCACCGGCAGCGCGCCGCTCACCTACCAGTGGAGCAAGGACAGCTCGCCGATCGTCGGCGCCACCGCGTTGAGCTACACGATCACCGGCGTCACGCCGGCTAGCGCGGGAAGCTACACCGTGGCCGTGACCAACAGCGTCACCACCGTCACCAGCTCCGCTGCGTTGCTCACCGTGACGCCGGTCGCGCCGTCGATCACGACCCAGCCCGTTGCCCAGACCATCGTGCAGGGGGCCAACGCCACCTTCACCGTCGTCGCTCAGGGCACCGCGCCGCTCAGCTACCAGTGGCTGAAGAACGGTAACATCATCAGCGGCGCCACTGCCGCCAGCTACACCATCACCGGTGTGCAGTCCTCCGACGCCGCCGACTACAGCGTCACGGTCACCAACTCTGTCACCAGCGTCACCAGTTCCGCCGCCACGCTGACCGTCACGACGCCGCAGGCTCCTTCCATCACGGCGCAGCCGCAGTCGCAGACCGTGAATGACGGTGGCAACGTCACCTTCAGTGTCACCGCTACCGGCAGCGTCCCCCTCACTTACCAGTGGAGCAAGGACAGCTCGCCGATCGTCGGCGCCACCGCGTCCAGCTACACGATCACCGGCGTCACGCCGGCCAGCGCGGGCAGCTACACCGTGGTTGTCACCAACACCGTCAGCTCCGCCACCAGCTCCGCGGCCGTCCTCACCGTGACGCCCGTCGCTCCGGTCATCACCGCGCAGCCGCAGCCGCAGACCGTGGCCGCCGGCGCCACCGCCACGTTCAGCGTCACCGCCACCGGCACCTCGCCGCTCAGCTATCAGTGGAAGCAGGATGGCAACGTCCTCTCCGGCGCCACCAGCGCGACGCTCACGGTGTCCAATGTCCAGTCCGCCAATACCGGCGCCTACACCGTCACGGTTACCAACACCGCCGGCTCCGTCACCAGCTCCGCGGCTACGCTGAGCCTCAACACCGGCCTCGCCTTCACCGAATACAATCTCGCGGGCTTCGCCACGGTCGGCACCGGCACCACCGGCGGCGGCGTCATCCCCGATACCGACGCGGCCTACCGCAAGGTAACGACCCCGCAGGAGTTCGTCCAGGCCATCATCGATTCCAACAAGACCGCCGGCAAGGTGAAGGTCATCGAGATCATGAATAACCTGAACCTCGGTTGGAACGAGGTGGGCGCCACCGTGCAGAATCTCTTGAGCAATCCGCTACGTTCGCACAACGCCCCCAAGCTCCATCCGACGCTCATCGCCAGCGGCGTCAGCGTCCTCGACATCAAGGCCAAGAGCCCGCTCACGATCTTCTCCGCCAGCGGCGTAACCATCAAGCACGTCAACTTCAACATCAAGGGCACCTCCAACATCATCATCCGCAACCTCAAGTTCGACGAGATGTGGGAGTGGGACGAGGCGTCGAAGGGTAACTACGACTCCAACGACTGGGACTTCATCACCGTCTCCAATGGCGGCGACGTCTCCAATGTCTGGATCGACCACTGCACCTTCACCAAGGCCTACGACGGCATCGTCGATCTCAAGGCCGGCACCACCAACGTCACCCTCTCCTGGTGCCGCTACATCGGTGACGACGGCGCGACCAATCCCAACAGCCCCGTCCGCGTCCAGCTCGCGGCCCTCGAGGCCAACCGGTCCTCGTATGCGTTCTACAATTTCCTCCGCACGAACGGCTACTCCGTCGATGACATCGCCCAGATCATCCAGGGCCACGACAAGGGCCACCTAATGGGCTCCAATTCGCTCAAGACCGAGAACGACTCCCTCACCGCGACCTTCCACCACAACTGGATGAAGAACGTGTGGGACCGCGCCGTCCCGCGGCTCCGCGGCGGCAATGTGCATGACTACAACATGTTCATCGACGACACCGACGCCCTCATCGCCAAGCGTCTCCGTGATACGAAGGCCAACGCCCTCAGCACCGCGCTGCTCAACACGCTGAATAACACCTACAGCTTCAACCCGCCGCTCAATGGCTCCATCTCCACCGAGGGCGGTTCCATCCTCGTTGAGAAGTCGATCTACAAGGACTGCTTGTGGCCCCTGCGCAACAACCAGACCGATCCGACCAACGCCGCCTACACCGGCAAGATCAAGTCGCTGGATACGATCTACAGCTTCCTCAACACCGACAACACCCGCACCATCGTCCGCGGCGACAGCACCGATGTCGGCAACCCGATGGGGCCGTTCCAAGCCACGATCATTCCCTTCGCATGGGATCTCTCCGGCGGCGTGCTGCCGTACACCTACACGATGGATGATCCGGCCCAGCTCGAGAGCATCCTCACGATCGGCGCCGGTGCCGGCGCCGTGACCTGGAGCAAGGACAACTGGCTCCGCACCACCTACGTCGCCGACACCAACGTCGCCCCCACCGTCACCGCGCAGCCGCAGACGCAGAGCGTCGCTTCCGGCGCCGACGCCACGTTCACCGTGCAGGCCTCGGGCAGCCCGACGCTGACCTACCAATGGAAGAAGGATGGCAATGCGCTCACCGATGGCGGCCGCATCTCCGGCGCCACCTCGGCCGTGCTCACGATCGCCACCGCCACTTCGGCCGACAACGGCAGCTACACCGTCACGATCACCAACTCCATCGGCAATGCCACCAGCAACGCCGCCGGGCTGACGGTCGTCACCGCCACGCAGCCCGTGATCGCGACGCCGCCGCAGTCGCAGACCGCCAACGCCGGCACCGACGTCGAGTTCACCGTCGTCGCCACCGGCACCGGCCCCTTCAGCTACCAGTGGAAGAAGGACGGCACCGACCTCGTCGGCGAGACCGGCGACAGCCTCACGCTCACCGCCGTGCAGCCCGCCGCCGCCGGCAGCTACACCGTGGTGGTCACCAACACCGCCGGCTCCGTCACCAGTGCGGCCGCCACGCTCGCGGTCAACCCCGCGCCGGTCATCACCACGCAGCCGCAGTCGCGCACGGTCGCGCTCGGGGCCAACACGAGCCTCACCGTCGTCGCCACCGGCACCGGTACCATTACCTATCAGTGGCAGCATAATGGTACGCCGATCGCCGGCGCCACCAGCGCGACGCTTACGATCAATGGCCTCCAGTCCGCCGACCTCGGCGACTACACTGTCACTGTCACCGACTCCGTCGCCTCCGTGACCAGCAACGTCGCCACACTCTCGCTCCCGGCGGGTCCGCCGGCGCCGACGGCCACCGCCGCGACCAGCGTCACGACTTCTTCCTTCATCGCCAACTGGACCGCCGTCCCCGACGCCATCACCTACCACCTTGATGTCTCGGTGAGTACGCTCTTCGGCACCTTTATTGGCGATTATAACGATCTGGACACGGGTCCGAATCTCTCGGCCATCGTCGACGGCAGCCCGGGTACGACGTTCTACTATCGCGTCCGCGCCGTCACCGCCGCTGGCACGAGTGTGTCGTCCAATGTCGTCAGCGTCACGATCCCCGTGCCAGAGGGTTCGTCCACGACCATCGTGCACGACACAGTTTCCGCCGCGACCCTGCACGCCGGTCTCGCGACCGACGCCAACAGCTTCCTCGTGCCGACCAGCACCCAGGCGGTTTGGGCCTCCTTCGGCACGGCTAACATCGCCTACACGCAAGGTACGTCCCTCGGCGTCTCGGCGGGCACGGGCCGCGGTCTCATGGCCTACTTCCAGCCCTCGACGTCCACGACCTCGCTGGCAATTGGCGAAACGTTGTCGGCCTCCGTCACCTTCACGTTCACCGCCGGCACGCTGGCGGAAACTCCCGGCAACTTCCGCGTCGCTCTGCTCAACAGCAATGGCAACGGCACGGCTCTCAACAACACGGGTATCAGCGCTCGCTACGCCACCGCCACCTCCAACAGCCTCACCGCTGGGACCACAGGCAACACCGCGCGCAACTACACGGGTTACATCGTGGACTCGAAAGCCGCCTCGACCGCCTCGACTGACACGCAGTCCTTCTGGTTCCGCGTGCCGAGCAACTCGGCCACCGGCGGTTCCACGCAAATTGTCGGGCCGACCTCCACGGATCAGGCCGCGACCTCGACCTTCGTGCAGCTCGGTGCCACGGGCGGCGGCACGGCCGGCGCGATCGCCAACGATGGCACCGCCTACACGCTGACCTTCACGGTCACCCGCGTCAGTGCTTCCCAGATCGACCTCGCCTACAACGTGAAGTCCGGCGGCACGACCGTCATGAGCTATGCCGTCAGCCAGACCAGCGGCACGTTTGTCACCAGCTTTGATTCGTTGATGCTCTTTTCCACCTACGGTCCCGCGTTCGCCGTGAAGGATCTGAATATCACCAAGGTCACCTCGGCTCCCGCCATCGCTCCGACCATCGGCACCCCGCCGGTCAGCCAGACCGTGCTCGCGGGTGCGACCGCCACCTTCACCGGTACGGCCAACGGCACCGCGCCGCTCGCCTACCAGTGGACGAAGAATGACGCCGCCATCCCCGGTGCCACGAGCAATACGCTCACCTTGTCCAACGTCACCTCGGCCGATGCCGCGGGCTACCGTCTCGTCGTCACCAACACCGCGGGCTCCGTCACCAGCAACCCGGCGTTGCTCACCGTGCAGACGCCGCCGGCCATCACGACCCAGCCGCAGGGCCACTCCGCGGTCGTCGGGTCCGATGTCACATTCACTGTCGCCGCCACCGGCGATGATCCGCTCAGCTATCAGTGGCGTCTCAATGGCAGCGCCATCTCCGGCGCCACCTCCGCCTCGCTCACGCTTCACGCCGTCCAGCTGTCCGACGCGGGCGATTACACGGTCGTTGTCACCAACGACTTTGGCTCCCTCACCAGCTCGGCCGCCACGCTAACCGTCACGGCCGACGCCGTCGCGCCCGCCGTCACCACGCCGCCGCAGTCGCAGTCGGTTACGGTCACCGGCAGTGTCAGCTTCTCCGTGGTCGCCTCCGGCACCGCGCCGCTCAGCTATCAGTGGAACAAGGATGGCACGCCTATCTCCGGCGCCACCTCGTCCACGCTGTCGCTTACCAACGTGCAGCCCGCCGCCGCCGGCAGCTACACCGTCACCGTCACCAACGCCGTCAGCAGCGTCACCAGCGCCGCCGCGGTGCTTACGGTCACGATCCCCGCGCCGGTCATCTCGGTCCAGCCCCAGGCCCAGTCCGCGCTCACCGGCACCCGGGTCAACTTTAGCGTCGCCGCCACTGGCTTCGGCACCTTGACCTACCAGTGGAGCAAGAATGGCACGCCCATCGCCGGCGCCACCGCCCCGGTGCTCTCGCTCAGCGGCCTCCAGTCCGCTGATGCCACCGGTTACACGGTCGCTGTCACCAACGCCGGCGGTACCACCGTGAGCAATCCGGCCGCGCTCACGCTCGTCGCGCCCGCTGCGACGCTGCCCACGCAGCCCGTGATTCCCGTCGGTCTCTTCCGCGTCACCGATTACGGCGCGGTGGGCGACGGCACCACGGACAACACCGCGGCCATCGCCGCCGCGATCACCGCCGCGCAGAACGCGGGCGGCGGTACCATCGAGATCCCGGCCGCCGCAGGTGCGTACCTCTCCGGCCCGCTCACGCTCCGCAGCAACATGAACCTGCAGATCGACAGCGGCGCCACGTTGCAGGCGCTGCCCTACGGCACCTACGCGAATGCCAACATCCACTTCATCACCGTGGTCAACGGCTCGACCAACGTCGCCCTCACCGGTGGCGGTGCGATCGAGGGCAATGGCTCCGCCTGGTGGGCGGCCGACGCCAACGCCGGCGGCATCACCCGCCCGCGCCTGATCTTGGTCACCCGCGCGACCAACGTCCTGGTCAGCGGTCTCACGCTGCGCAATTCGCCGCAGTTCCACCTCTCGTTCTCCGGCGTCAACAGCAACGTCACCGTATACGGCGTCACCGTCACCGCGCCTTCGACGTCGCCCAACACCGACGGCATCGACCCCGCTGGCTCCACGTTCCTCATCCAGGGCTGCTCCATCTCGACCGGCGACGACAACATCGCGGTCAAGGCCGGCGACGCCTGCTCCAACATCACCATCGCGGACTGCACCTTCGGCACCGGCCACGGTCTCTCCATCGGCGGCCAGACCACGGCCGGCCTCGATGGCATGACGGTCATGCGCTGCACCTTCAACGGCACCCAGTTCGGCCTCCGCATGAAGGCCGATGCCACGCAGGGCGGCCTTGTGCAGAATGTCACGTACTCGGACCTCACGATGACCAACGTGCAGTATCCGATCACCTTCTACAGTTACTACAACCAGATCGGCAGCCCCGGCGCGATTTCCGGCAGCAGCCAGACCACGCCGACCAAGGTTAACACGTGGAACACCACGCCGCCCAACTCCCTCGCCACTGGCACCCTCCCGGTCTGGAAGAATATCACGATTAATAACCTCACCGCCACGGGCACCACCGGCTACAGCACGATCTGGGGCCTCCCGCTGGCCAACGGCCTGATCGCCAACGTCACGCTTAACAACGTCTCGATCACCGGCGGCCCGGGTCTCGAGATCTTCGACGCGACCAACGTCCAGTTCACCGGCACCACCAGCGTCGGCAACATCACCACGGGCAACTCCCTCGCGATCACCGCGCAGCCTGCGGGGGTGGTGAATGGCAGCACCTACACCGCCCATGTCACCGCGGTCGGGGCCTCCGGTATCAACAGCACGGCGGCCACCTACCAGTGGAAGCGCAACGGTGTCGCGCTCCTCAACGGCGCCCAGCCCGGCGGCTCGTCCGTCAGCGGCGCCACCACGGCGGACCTCCAGATCACCTCGCTCAAGACCGCCGACTCCGGCGATTACACCTGCACCGTCTCGAACCAGCTCGACGGCTACGACGTGATCAACAGCGTGCTCGTCCCCGGCAGCCTGCCGGTCTCCGCCACGTCGCGGGCCACCACGCTCACCTACGACAGCGGGGCCACGCCGCTCACCATCACGACCCAGCCCGCCGGCCAGTCCGCGGCCCTCGGGGCGAATGTCACGCTCAGCGTCACCGCGAGCAGCACCACGGCGGTCACCTACGCCTGGTTCAAGGATGGCACGGCGCTGACCGACTCCGTCGGCCATATCGCCGGCTCCGCCACGGCCTCCCTCCTGCTCACCGGGGTGCAGGCGATCGATTCGGGCAGCTACACCGTCGTCCTCACCAACGGCTACGGCGCCGTCACCAGCACCGCCGCCGTCCTCGATGTGGAAGCCGCTCCGGTGGCGCCCGTGACGTCCCCGGCCACCGCGCTCACCGCCACCGGCTTCACGGCCAACTGGAGCGCGGTTACCGGTGCCACCGGCTACCGCCTCGATGTCGCGACTGACAGCGCCTTCGCCCATCTCGTCACCGGCTACGCCGACCTCGATGTCGGCACCGCGCTGAGCCAGGCCGTCACCGGCTTGTCGGCCAACACGACCTATTACTATCGGGTCCGGGCGATCAATACCTTCGGTACGGGCAGTTCCTCGTCCGTGATCTCCATCACGACGCACGACAAGGCCTTCGCCGTCGTGAGCGTGCTCCACGATACCTTCGCCGCCTCCGCGGTGAACGCCGGGCTGTCGGTCGATACCAACGGCTTCCTCGCCCCGACCGCCACGCAGGCGGTCTGGTACGGCGGCGGTGCGGCCAGCGTGTACACCACGGGCACTTCGATCGGCCTCTCTGCCGGCAACCGCGGGTTGCTGGCCTACTTCGCGCCTTCCACCTCCGCTACAAGCCTCTCCGTGGGTGAAACCCTCACTGCTGCCGTCACCTTCAAGTACACCGGCGGCACGGGTGCTTCCAGCGTCGGTGACTTCCGCTTCGCGTTGCTTAACAGCGGTGGCAACGGCGGCCCCACCAACGATGGGGCCTCCACATCGCCCCGGCCGGAGGGTGAACTGGCTCCCAACGCTCGCATCTTGGTGGACAACTTCAGTCTCACGGGTGGTGGCAACACCCCGCGCGGTTACTCCGGCTACATTGCCGATGCGACGGCCGCGGTGACGGCCAGCAGCAATACGATGTCGTTCTGGCGTCGCACCGGTGGGCAGGGTAAGAGCCAGCAGTGGGCGGGCCCGACGTCCGGCGACTTGGTGCCCAGCACGAGCTTCGGTCAGATCGGCGTGAGCGGTGGCGGCACCGTGGGCGCCATCATGAATGACAGCAGCAGCTACTTCGCCACGCTCAAGCTCACTCGGGCGTCGGCCACGACCACCGTGCTCACCTACACGGTGACCAGTGGTTCCACCACCGTGATGACCTACTCGCTCACGGAGACGTCCGATACGCCGGTCACGGCCTTCGACACGCTCGTGCTCCTGAGCACCTACAACGCGGCGATTGCGGTCACCGACCTTAACATCACCAAGACCACCGTGGCGCCCGCTATCGTCATGCCGCCGGCGCCCGTCTCCGTCAACGATGGTGACACCGCCACGCTCTCCGTCGTGGCCAGCGGCACCGAGCCGTTGACCTACCAGTGGAACAAGAATGGTTCGCCGGTCACGGGTGCCACCTCCGCCACTTACAGCATTCATGGCGCCACGCCTGCCGACAGCGGCAGCTACAGCGTCACGGTCACCAATACCCTCGACAGCATCACGAGCGATCCGGCCGTGGTGACGGTCATTGCGCTGGCCCCGTCGATCACGACCGGACCCGCCGATCAGACGGTTATGGCCGGTGGCAGCGCGACCTTCAGTGTCACCGCTGCCGGCTCGGCTCCGCTGAGCTATCAGTGGCGCAAGAATGGCCAGCCCATCAGTGGCGAAACCACCGCCACGCTCACGTTGGCCGCCGTCGCCGCCTCGGACAACGGCAGCACCTACGATGTCATCGTGACCAACAGCGTCTCCAGCCTCACCAGCTCCGTCGCCACGCTCACGGTTAACTTCGCTCCGGTCATCACGACGCAACCGCAGGGCCAGACCGTTACTGTCGGTGCGAACGTCACGTTCACCGCGGCTGCCACGGGCAACCCGGCTCCGACCTTCCAGTGGCTGAAGGATGGCAATGCCATTTCCGGTGCCACAGACACGACGCTGACGCTCACCAACGTCCAGGTCGCAGCCGCCGGCAGCTACACCGTCGTCACGACCAACTCGGTCACCTCCGTCACCAGCAGTGCGGCTGTGCTCACCGTCAATCAGCCGGTGCCGGTCGTCACCAGCGCGGCCGCGGCCAGCGGTCGGGTGGGGGATGCGTTCACCTATACCATCACCGCGAGCAACAGCCCGACGTCCTATGCGGCTTCCGGCGTCCCCGGCTTCACGGTCAATGCCACGACCGGTGTGGTAAGTGGCACGCCCACCACGGCCGGCACCTTTACGCTTAGCGTCTCTGCGACCAATGCCACCGGTACCAGCGCGGTCCTCGCGGTGCAGGTCACCATCGCGTCGGCCGCCGCCGCGCCGGTGATCACCAGCTCCACCAGCGCCACGGCGACGGTGGGCTCGGCGTTCTCCTATCAGATCGTGGCGACCAACACGCCCACGTCGTTCGGAGCCGCCGGGCTGCCTGCGGGTCTGAGCGTCAATGGTACCGGCCTCATCTCCGGCACTCCGACGACCGCGGGTGACTATTCCATCACACTCGGCGCCAGCAACACCGCCGGCCTCGGCAGCGCGGTGCTCCAGCTCAAGGTTGTGCCGGGCCTCTCCGCTCCGGCGATCACGAGCAGCGGCTCCGCGTCCGGCCAGGTGGGAGTGGCCTTCACTTACACGATCAAGGCGAGCAACAGCCCGACGTCCTTCGCTGCGTCCGGCCTGCCCGCGGGCCTGAGCCTCAGCACCACCACCGGCGTCATCGCCGGCACGCCCATCGCGGCGGGCACATTCGCCGTCACGCTCACGGCCGGGAACTCCGCGGGCTCCGGCGCGGCCTTCACGCTCACGCTCACCATCGCGGCTGCCGCCCAGGCGCCGGTCGTGACGAGCGATGCCGCCGCCATCGGTACGCAGGGCGCGGCCTTCAGCTACCAGATCACGGCGACCAACGGCCCGCTCACGGGCTACGTCGCCACGGGCTTGCCCGCGGGCCTCAGTGTTAACACCGCCACCGGCGTCATCTCTGGCACGCCCACTGCCGTGGGCTCGACGACGGTGCCGGTCACCGCGCGTAACGCCACCGCCACCAGCGCGCCCCTCAACCTCGTCATCACGATCCAGGCCGCCGCCGAGGCGCCGGTGATCACGAGTTCGCTCACCGCGTCCGGCACGCAGGGCGCGGCCTTCAGCTACACGATTGCGGCGAGCAACAATCCGACGGGCTTCGCCGCTACGGGCCTGCCGGTCGGCCTCGCGCTCAATCCCGCCAACGGCCTCATTTCCGGTACGCCCAGCATGCTCGGCGCCTTCAACGTCGCGCTCACCGCGACCAACGGCACCGGTACGAGCGAAACCAAGACCTTGGTGCTCACGGTGAACCCTGCGCCCAACGCACCGATCATCGGCAGCGGCGACACGGCGGCGGCGACCGCCGGCACGGCCTTCACGTATCAGATCGCCGCGAGCGGTTCGCCGACGCGCTTTGATGCCACGGACCGTCCGGCCTGGCTTGCGGTCAATACCGCCACCGGCCTCCTCTCCGGCACACCGACCAGCCCCGGCACGTTCACGGCGAAGCTCACCGCGACCAACGCCACGGGCACCAGCGCCACGGTCACGCTCACGATCACGGTCACCGCGGCGCCGGGCAGCCCGGTCATCATGAGCCTGCTGACCGCGGCGGGCACGGCCAACGCCGCGTTTACCTACACGACTGTCGCCAGCCCCGGCCCGATCACAGGCTACCTCGTCGGCACGGTGCTCCCGGGCGGTCTCGCGCTCGATCCCGCCACGGGCGTGATCAGCGGCACGCCCACGGCGCCCGGCACGTATTCGCTGCCCATCAGCGCCGCCAATGCCGCCGGTATCGGCGCAGCCAAGACGCTCCTCGTCACGATCGATGCCGCGGCGGGCAGTCCGGTGGTCAGCACCGGTTCCAATCGCTCCGACGAGACCCGCCGCGCGGCCGGCGTCGACACGTCGCTGACGACCTCCGGCACCGTCGGCGCGTCGTTCATTTACCAGATCGCGGCGAGCAACAGTCCGACGAGCTACGCCGCCACCGGCCTGCCCGCGGGCCTCGTGCTCAATCCCGCCACCGGCGTGATCTCCGGTGTGCCCACGGTCGCCGGCACATTCAACGCGCAGATCAGCGCGGGTAACTCCATCGGCTTCGGCGCCCCGGTGCCGCTCGTCATCACCATCGCGCCGCCCGCGCTCGCACCGGTCATCACCAGCGGCCTCTCGGCCAGTGGTACCGCCGGCCAGGCCGTGGCCTACCAGGCGACCGCCAGCAATACGCCGACGAGCTTCAACGCCTCGGGTCTGCCGGCCGGTCTCACGTTCGATGCGACGTCCGGCGCCATTGGCGGCACCACCACTGTCCCCGGCACCTACGCCGTGCTGCTGAGCGCCAACAACGCCTCCGGCACCGGTGCGCAGGCCACGCTCGTCCTCACCATCGCGCCCGCCGCGGGCACGCCGGTCATATCGAGCTCTGCGTCCGCCGCGGGCACGGTCGGCACGGCCTTCACCTACCAGGTGGCGGCGAGCAACACGCCCACGTCCTACACGGCCTCCGGCCTCGCTGCGGGCCTCACGCTCAATCCCACGACGGGCGCGATCACCGGCACGCCGGTGACGGACGGCCAGTTCAGCGCCACGCTCACCGCGCGCAACGCCACCGGTGCCAGCGCGCCGTTCACGCTCACGATCACGGTCGCGCCCGCCTCGGCGACGTCGGTGATCAACAGCGCCGCCTCTGTGACCGTCACGGCTGGCAGCAACCTTACCTACGTGCTCAGCGCGACGAATTCCCCGCTGAGCTACAATATCTCGGCGCTGCCCGCCGGTCTCACGGCCAATACCACGACCGGTGTCATCAGCGGCATCCCGACGGTTCCCGGTTCCTACACCGTCACGGTCTCGGCGAACAACCTCGCCGGCACCGGCTCCGCGCAGGTGATCACGCTGACGGTGCTGCCGAATGACGGCACGCCCAACCCGGGGGTATCCGGCTCGCGCATCGTGAATCTCTCCAGCCGTGCTGCCGTCGGCACCGGCGACGATGTGCTGATCGTCGGCTTCGTCATCACCGGCACGGATCCGAAGCCCGTGATGATCCGCGGTTCCGGCCCCGCGCTCGCGGCGCAGAACCTCAGCCGCACCCTCCCTGATCCCGTGCTCGATCTGTACCAGAAGAACACGGCCATCGGCAGCAACGACAACTGGGGCACCGCGGGCAATCCGGCGACGATCGCCTCCGAGGCCACGCGTCTCGGCGCCTTCGCCCTGCCGGCCGGCTCGCTCGACTCCGTGATCTACACGACGCTGCAGCCCGGCGTTTACACCGCCATCGTCTCCGGCGCCGGCAAGATCCGCACCGGCGTGGCCCTCGTCGAAATCTACGACGCCGGCACCACCTACACGGCCACGTCGTCGCGCCTGGTGAATGTCTCCAGCCGCGGCCAGGTGGGCACGGGCGACAATGTCATCATCGGCGGCTTCGTGATCAGCGGCGACCAGCCCAAGCAGGTGCTGATCCGCGGCGTCGGCCCGGCGCTCATCCCGCTGAATGTCGCCGGCGCGCTCGCCGATCCGGTGCTCACGGTCTATCAGAACGGCGCGATCATCGCTCAGAACGACAACTGGGGCACCGGCAACGTCGCTGCGCTGACGGCCGCCGCGTCCTCGGTGGGCGCCAACGCGCTGGCCTCCGGCAGCAAGGACGCTGCCCTCCTCGTGACGCTGCAGCCCGGGGCCTACACCGTGATCGTCTCGGGGGCCAACGCCACCACCGGCATCGCGCTCGTCGAGGTTTACGAGATCGGTTCCTCCACGCCTTGATCCACAGACTTGCCTGCCATTGTGAGCGCGAAACGACGGCCGGGGCCTCACGGCTCCGTCCTCGGGGCGTTTCGCTTCCTCGCAATGGCAGGCCTTTTTTATCGCCGTAACCCCCGGTCCGCCGCCCGCGTCAGCCCACCATGTCCGCTTCACCCCTGGCTCTGATCCGCCTGTTCCTCGTCGCCTTGGCCGTGTCGGCTGTCGCCGGCCGGTCCGCCCCGGCGTTGCCTTCGATCCCGGCCAAAAAATTTGAGGTCACGGCCTACGGCGCGAAAGGTGACGGCCAGACGGACAATGCGCCGGCCATCCACCGCGCGATCGAGGCCGCGGTCGCCGCGGGTGGGGGAGCGGTGGTCATCCCCGCGGCGGCGAAGCCTTTTCTCTCCGGCCCGATCGCGCTGCAAAGCCGCGTGGCCTTGCAACTCGAGGCCGGGGCCACGCTCCAGCCGCTGCCTTACGGCAAATATCCGCTGGAAGGCCGCGCCCATGCGAACTTCATCACGGCGGAAAAGGTGCACGATGTCGCGATCATCGGTGCGGGCACCATCAACGGCGACGGCGCCGCGTGGTGGGCGGCGTTTCGCGCCAACAAGCAGATGCCGCGCCGGCCCGACCTCGTCCGCTTCCGTGGCTGCACCAACGTACTCGTCGCCGGCGTTTCGCTCGTCAATTCACCGTGCTTCCACCTCGCGTTCAACACGACCGACCACGTCACCATCGAAGGAGTCACCGTGCAGGCCCCGGAGGATGCGCCCAACACCGATGGCATCGACCCCGGCGGCTCACACTACCTGATCCGCGGCTGCCGCGTATCGACGGGCGACGACAACATCGCGGTGAAGGCCGGCGGCAGCTACTGCAGCGATCTCACCATCACCAATTGTGTGTTCGGCACCGGCCACGGCCTCTCGGTCGGCGGCCAGAGCAACCGCGGGCTCGACGGCATGACGGTGACGAACTGCACCTTCGAGGGCACCACGAGCGGCCTGCGGCTCAAGGCCGACCCCACGCAGGGCGGCCCCGTGCGCAATATCACCTACGCGAACCTCACGATGAAAAACGTGAAGTATCCGTTTGTCTTCTACAGCTACTACAACAAGGCCGGCAATCCGGGCAACGGGAAGTTCGCTCCGGTGGCCGCCGCGGCCTGGAACATCACCCCGCCCAATTCGCTCGCCTCGTCCACGATCCCCACGTGGGAAAACATCACGGTCCGCGACGTCACGGTCACCGGCGCGACCGGCAGCAGTGTGATCTGGGGGCTGCCGCTCGCGCAGGGATTTTTTAGCAACGTTCGCTTCATCAACCTCCGCTACGCCGGGGAAAAAAGCTTTTTGCTCTACAACGCCCGCGACGCGCAGTTCATCGGCTCCACTGTGGCCATGAAGGGGAATGTGCCGGCTTTCGCGGTGCACAACGCCCTCGCGATCACGGCGCAGCCGGCGGACCAGCACACCAAGCCCGGCGGCAGCGCCCGCTTCAGCGTGACGGTGGCCGACCATCGCGCCACGGTCCGCTGGACCCGCGACGGCCGGCCGCTGGCTGACGGCCCGCAGCCCGGGGGTGAAACCATCGCCGGCGCGGAGACGGGCACGCTGGTCGTCACCGGCGTGCAACCCGCCACGGCCGGCCGGTATGCGGCTGTCGCGACCACCGCCCTCGATCTCTACGACGTGAAGGCCCACCAGCTCACCCCGGCCGCGCTGCCCGCGACCGCGACGAGCGCGAGCGCCGAGCTGACCGTCGATACGCCCTGACGCCAGTCGGGTGGCCGCGTTACGCTTTCCGGGCGCGGAGCCAGAGCACGAACCACAGGCCCAGGCCGTAGAGGCCGCCGGCAATGTGGGCGGAGGTGGCGACGTGGATCGTGGGGTCGTCAAACTTGATCAGGCCGCCGCCGTGGCCGCCTTTTAACGTGGCCTCATAGACGACCTCGCCGACGTAGATCGCGAGAATGCTCGGCCAGAACCAGTCCAGTTTGTTACGCTGCCAGCCCTGCGCGGCGTAGAAGAGCAGGAGCCCGAGGTTCACTGCGCTCAGCCCGGCGTAGCGGGCGAGGCCGGGATCGAAAAAGTAAATCGCGCCCGAGATCGTGAGCGGCATCAGCACCGTCGTGAGGCGCAGGGCGACGGGGTGCTCGCGCTCCAGCAGCCGGCCGAGGATGAGGAAGAGCCCGGCGTCGGCGATGAAGTGCGGCCAGCCGAAGTGGACGAAGTGCCCGGTCCAGAGCCGCCACCATTCGCCGGCGCCAATCAGGCCGCGGTCATAGATGAGCGCGCCGCGCCACGACAGGTTGCACTGGACGACGAGGGCGAACGCCGAGAGTGCGAGGAAGAGCCACGGGATTTTTTCCCGGGCGAAGAGGGTGGACACGAATTTCACGGATTCCGCACGAAGGGTGGGGCGCAGGAGTTAAGGCTGAAGAATTTTCCGTATTCGTGATAAATTCGTGCCATTCGTGTAAAAGTCTCCCCGGATTTACGGCGCGTCGTCGTGGGCGACCAGCGTAGCCACGCCGGCGCCGAACTTGAAATCCACCTGGAAGCGTACGGGCAGGTGTGTCCCGTCCTGCGCGATCCACACCCGCACGGTGGAGCCTTTTTTGAACATGCCGCGCGGCGGGGTCTTTTCCATGCGCGGTTCGTACACGATGGTGTCGAAGGTGCCGAGCGGGGTGGTGATCTTTTCGTAGGCGATGGCGTGCAGCGTGAGCTGGTAGATTTCCTCCTCGAAGATCACGTTGGCGTCGCGGGTCTCGCCGGGCTTGAGGTCCCAGGTGCGGGTCTGCAGGAGGCTCGTGATGAGATCAAGCGGCGGGTCGCCGGCGGGGAGGGCGACGGTGAGGTTTTTGTCGGAGTTGAGCAGGTCGATGTAGTCCGCCGTGCCCTTGGCATAGTCGAACTGCATCGCGTTGCTGGTGGATTTGCGGCCGGAGAAACTTTTCTCGGTGTGGACCTTCATCCGGCCGGTGGCCGCGTCAAAGACGGCGTCGGCGCGGGCCTCGAATTTATAGAGTTTTCCCAGCAGGCCGCGCGTGGTGGTAAGCGTCGTGATCGTGACCTCGGGTTTGCCGTCCGACGAGTCGGCTTTGGCCGCGACCTTGATCTCGCCGGCGTTTTGAAAAATACCCCAGCCGACGCGGAACGTCATGGTTTCGCCGACGCGGAGCGGGAGCGGCGCGGCAAAGCTCCCGAGGGTCGTGACCAAAAATAAGATCAGGAGGCGCATTTTTTGGACAGAATGAACAAAATTTCCGGAATCAGGGGATTTCATTTTGGCCATTCTGTCCATTCTGTCGAAACCAGGGGTCGGATCAATCAGGCAGGGTCAGATCGAGCTGCTGGGCGTGGCCGAGGGCAAAAGCCTCGGTGCCGCGGGCGCGGAGATCGCGGGCGAACTCCTTGGCGAAACCGTGGAGCGTAAGCACGCGTTTGGGCTGCACGAGTTCGACGAATTTCAGGAGGTCGTCGTAGCCCGCGTGGTCGGAGAGGGGGAATGCCGCGTCGCAGCGCATGCGGTAGGTGACGCCACTGTCCAGCGCCCAGCCGGTGAGGGCGGCGGTGCGGCGCGCCGGGATGTGGTTGAGCAGGCCCTGCGAATGCGGCGGGCAGATGACGACGTGGCCGCCGCAGCTATCACGGTCGAACTCACGGTAAGCTGGGAAGGTGACGCCGTGTTGCTCGTAGATTTTGGTCAGGCGCAACGTCTCCGCATGGAGCATCACGGGCAGGCCCAGCGGCCCGAGCGCGCGGAGGATCTCCTGGCTCTTGCCGAGGCTGTAACAAAGCAGGACGGGCACGGCGCCGGTCTCGACGGCCTGGCGGCAGAAATCGAGGATCTGGCCGATCACCACCTCGTCGGAAGGGAAGACGTACTTCGGCAGTCCGAACGTCGTCTCCATGATCAGGAGATCGGCCTGCGGGGTGGCGCAGGCCTCGGCGGCGAGGCTGGGGCGGAGCTTGAAATCGCCGGTGTAGAGGAGTTTTCCGTGCTCCGGCGAATCGAGCAGGATCTGGCTGGAGCCTAGGATGTGCCCCGCCGGGTGCAGCGTGGCCGTGGTGCCGAAGTCAATGGGCTGCGGACGGCCGTAGGCCGGCGTGGTGAAGGAGCGCTTGCCGGGCATGCGCGCGTGCATGAAGCGTGCGGTGGGCGCGGAGCAGAGCACCTCGGGGTGCCGGGCGATGTGGTCGCCGTGCGCGTGCGAGACGAAGGAGCGGGCGACGCGCATCTGCGCATCGAGCGACCAGCCGATCTGCGGGAGGTGGACGCCCTTGCCGTATTTGATGTCCCACATGGCGGCGGTCAGCGCAGCGCGAGGCCGCCGAGGATGAGGACGGCGAGCACGACGGCCGCCGCGACGATCCAGTACCAGCGGAGACCGGAGCGCGGCGGGGTGGCCTCGGTATCTTCGGAGTCGGGCAGGTCGAGGCCATCGTAGATGGAGGTTTCGCGCCAGCCGGTCCGCTCATCGGCGCCGCATTCCGGGCAGGCGAGGGCGCGGGGCGGGATCTCTGCGCCGCACTGGGCGCACTCGGCGGGCGGAGGCGGACGGCTGGCCATGGCGATTACTCCGCGGCGACGGTCAGGTACTTCCGCCGCACGAGACGCCAGGCGGTGACGACGAAGGCTGTGAGGGGAATCGCAAGCAGCATGCCGAGCACACCGTCAAAGGCCGTGCCCCAGAAGAAGACCGCGACGATGATCGTGACCGGGTGCAGGCCGGTCTGGTGCCCCATGATCTTGGGCGTGAGCACCCAGCCCTCGAGGAGCTGCACGATGACCTTCACCAGCAGCACGAGGCCGACGAGGTGCCAGCCGCCCTCGGGTTGGAAAAACGCCAGCGGCACCGCGATGACCAGGCCGAGGATGGTGCCGAGGTAGGGCACGATGTTGAGCACGCCGATGACGAGACCCACGACGAGGCCGAACTTCAGGCCGACGAGGGTGAAGCCGAGGGCGAGCAGCCCGCCCATGATGAGGCCGATGATGAGCTGCCCGCGGAAGAAGGCCTCGACGATGCTGATGAATTCGCGGACCAGAAACACGATGTCGTCCCGCACGCCGGGCCGGAGGAAGGGCAGGTGCTCGGGCAAGTCCTTCACCTTTTCGCCGCGCGCCATCAGGAAGAAGAACAGGTACACCGGGATGATCGCCACGTGGGTGGTGAAGGCGAGGAGCCCGAGCAGGCCGACCCCGGCGGCCTTCAGCGACGGCAGGGCATGCGCCACCAGTGTGCGGGCCTCGCCGGAAATCTGGTCGGCGATCTGGCGCACCGTGGGATTGGCCATCTGCTTCTGGGCGAGCGCGACCCAGTCCGCGTAGTGCTGGTCGAGATAGGCCTGGGCGTTTTGCCAGAGCGAAGGCAGGTAGGCGATGAAGTCGATGAGCTGCCCGATCACCGGCGGGAGGATGGTGAGGAGCAGGGCGAGCACGACGAGGCTGCACACCGCGTAGAGCACGACGACCGCGAACACGCGCCGGATCTTCATGCGCCGCTGGAGGGCATCGACCAGCGGGCGCAAAATGAGGGCGAGCACCCCGGCGACCGCCAGCGGCCAGAGCACGCTGGAGAAAAAGCTCACCAGCCGCCCGAGCACGATGATGGCCGTGATCAGGAGGGCCGCGGAGCCGAGCAACGCCAGGAGCGTCAGCGCAAAACCGGCGATGCGGCGCTGGGTGGCGGAGAGGAGCGGTGCGGCGGGCGCGGACATGGCGTGATCAGGAGGGAATTTACCCGGACCCGCCAGCCTGCAATTGGTTTCGCCGATTCCTTTACTTCACCTGCCAGGGGGCCTGGGTGCGGCCGGTGTGGTGGCGCCAGAACCAGCGCGCCATCGCGGGGAGCAGGATCAGGGCGCCCAGCATGTTCACGAGGAACATGAAGGTGAGCAGCAGGCCCATGTCGGCCTGGAACTTCAGGTCGGAGAAGAGCCACATGCTCACGCCGATGGCGAGGGTCAGGCCGGTGAAGAGGATCGCGGCCCCGGTATCGCGGAAGGCGAGGCTCATCGCATCCTCGAAATACTCGCCCGCATCGAGGGCGGACTGGAGGCGGGCGAAGAGATAGATGCCGTAGTCCACGCCGATGCCCACGCCGAGCGCCACGACGGGGAGCGTCGAGGTCTTCAGGCCGATGCCGAGGTACACCATGAGCGCGTAGGCGAGCCAGCTGACGATGGCGAGGGGCACCACGATGCAGACGGTGGCGCGGAGGCTGCGGAAGGTGACGAGGCAGAGCGCGATCACCGCGCCGAAGACCCAGAGCAAAATGGGGGTTTGCGCGGCCGCCACGACCTCGTTGGTCGCGGCCATGACGCCGGCGTTGCCGCTGGCGAGGAGGAACTTGACCTTGGGCGAGGGGGTGGCGGCGGCGAAGGCCTTCACGGCGTCGGTCACGGCGCGGAGCGTCTCCGCCTTGTGGTCGGTGAGGAAAATCATCACGGGCATGACGCTGGCGTCATTGTTGAGGAGGCCGGTGGCCGTCTCGATGGGGGAGACGCATTGGGCGAGCGCCTGCGGGTTGCGCGGGAGGATGCGCCACTTGAGCGAGCCCTCGCTGTAGCCGGAGTTGATCATCTTCGCTACCGAGGGGAGGGAGACGACGGACTGCACCCCGGGCACGGCGCGCATGCGGCCGTCGAAGCGGTCCATGAGCGAGACGACGTCGTAATCGACGCAGCCGTTGGGCACGGTCTCGACGATCACGGTGAGGATGTCGGCCCCGATGCTGAACTTGGAGGTGATGACGCGCGTATCCTCGTTGTAGCGGGAGTTCTGGCGGAGCTCGGGGACGCCTGCGGCCGTGTCGCCGATGTGGACCTGCTCGGCCTTCCACCAACCCCATGCGCCGAGGAGGAAGCAGACGGCCATGACGACCTTCGAGGGGCCGGGCTTCATGGCCTTGGCGAGGCGGTCCCAGAGCTGGTTGCCGTGTTCGCGGCGGCGGGCGACCCACGCGCGGTAGCTGTCGGGCAGGTGCAGGTAGGAGAGCAGGATCGGCAGCAGGAAGAAATTGGTGATGACGATGACGCTCACGCCGATGCTGGCGGTGATGGCGAGCTCGCGGATCACGGGGATCTTGATCACGAGCATGGTGATGAAGCCCACGGTGTCGGTCATCAGCGCGACGACGCCGGGGACGATCAGGCGCATAAAAGCGTGGCGCGCGGCGGTGGGGCCGTCGTGGCCGTCGAACATCTCGTTGCGGAAGGTGCAGATCTTCTGGATGCCGTGGCTGACGCCGATGGCGAAGATGAGGAACGGCACGAGGATCGAAAACGGGTCGATGCCGTAGCCGAGCGCAGTCAGCGCGCCGAGCTGCCAGACGACGGCGACGAGCGAGCAGAGGATGGGGGCGGCGGCGAGCTTCCAGCGGCCGGCGTAGTTCCACACGAAAAGCCCCGTGATGATAATCGAGACCCCGAAGAGCACGAGCACGCCGCGCGCGCCGTCGCTGATGTCGCCGATAACCTTCGCGAAGCCGATGATGCGCACCTCGACGGCGCCCTGGGTGTCGCGCTCCACGCGTGCGCGGATGGCCTCGAGCGCGGCGGCGACCTGGATGTAGTCGATTTTTTTACCGGTGCGCGGATCGACTTCGACCAGCTGCGCACTGACGATGGCGCCCGTGAAATCGTTGGCGACGAGCTGGCCGAGCTTGCCGGACTTGATGATGTTTTCGCGGACCTTGGCGAAGCCCGCGGGCGTGGGGGCGAAGTCCGCGGGGATGACGTTGCCGCCCGAAAACCCGTCCTCGACGACCTCGATGTAGCGGACGTTGGGCGTGAAGAGGGACTGGACCTGCGAGCGCTCGACCGCCGGGAGAAACGTGACCTCGTCGGTGACGGTTTTCAGCTCGCGGAAAAACTCCGGGGTGAAGATGTCGCCCTGCTTCGCCATGAGGGCGACCATGACGCGGTTGGCGCCGCCGAATTCGCTCTGGTATTTCGTGAAGGTGGCGATGTACGGGTGGTCGAGCGGGAGGGTCTTGTTGAAGCTCGCATCCACGCGGAGGTGGGCGGCGAACCAAGCCATGACGCCCGTGAGCGCAGCCAGCACGACGACGAGCGGCGTGCGCCAGCGAAACATCCAGTTGGCGAATCTCTCGAGCATGGCGGCGTCAGGGCGGGTTGAGGCGGGTGGCGCCGGCTTCGCCAAAGGCGATCAGGCCGCCATCGGGGGCGATCAGCAGCTCGGCCACGGCGGCAGTCAGCGGGGTATCCCACGCGCCGACGGTATGGCCGCCGTCGCGGCTCACGCGAAAGCTGCGGGACTGCCCGGCGAAGACGATGACGCTGTCCGACAGCGGCAGGGCGGTGGCGAGGAGCGTGGGCTGGGGCGTGGCGATGGCCTCCCACGTCTCGCCGTCGTCGGATGAGCGGTACAGGCGGCCGCGCAAGCCGTAGGCGAGCAGGGTATGCGGACCGAGCGGCAGGATGCCGTAGAAGGAGCCCTCGTAAGGCGCGGCGAGGGGCGTCCAGGTCTGGCCGGCGTCGATGGAGCGGAGGAGGGTGCCGCGCTCGCCGGCGAGGTAGAGTGTGCCATCGGGCCCGCGGCTGAGGCGGTTGAGATGCATGTCGTCGGCGAGGACCTTGCGCTGCGTCCACCTCTTGCCGCCGTCGGTGGTTTCGAGGAAGAGCCCGTAGGCGCCCACGGCGATGACGTGGCCGGCGTCGAGGGCGCAGACGTCGAGGAAGGACAGCTCCAGGCTGCCGCCCGACCAGGCCCTGCGCCAGGTGGCACCGGCGTCATCCGTGGCAAGCAAGGTGGCGTCGTGGCCGACGGCCCAGCCGTGGCGCGCGTCGGGGGCGAAGGCGACGGCGGTGAGCGCGGCGAAGGTGCCGGAAGGGGCATCCTGCCACGTGCGGCCGGAGTCGGCGGAGCGAAGGATGGTGCCGCGCTCGCCGACGGCGACGATGAGGTCGCCGGCGCGCGCGGCGTCGAGCAGCAGCATGTTGGCCGCCACGGTCCCGGCGGAGGCCGGGCGGAGGAAGGTCGCGAAGACCAGCAGACCGAGGAGCCAGCGGTAGCGGCGCATCGCGCGGTTCCCGGGCCTCAGCGGACGCCGGAGCGGCGCAGGGACTCGGGGGTGAAGTCCGACGGGGTGCGCTTGATGGTGAAGTCGTACATCGGGTTGTCGTTGTCGAGGCCGATGGCGAGGTAGCGGCCGCTGTGGAGGTCGGTGTGGACCTCGAGCGTGCTCCAGAAGACCAGCGCATCATAATAATTGATACAGTGGGCCTCGGAGACGCGCCAGAGCTGGCCGCGGGAGTCGTACTGGTCGACGGCGAGCACCTGCCAGCTGTCCTCGTCGATGTAGAAGGTGCGGCGGGAGTAGAGGTGGCTGGCGCCGGGCTTCAGCGTGGCATCGACCACCCACACGCGGTGCAGCTCGTAGCGGGCGAGGTCCTGGTTGATGTGCTTGGGCTTCAGGATGTCGTCGTACTTCACCTTGTCGCTGTGGAGCTTGTAGGAGTTGTAGGGGACGATCATCTCCTTCTTGCCGACGAGGTTCCAATTGTAGCGGTCGGGCGCGCCGTTGAACATGTCGAACTGGTCGCTGGTGCGCTGGCCGTCGGCGGCGGTGCCGGGATTGTCGTAGGCGACATCGGGGGCGCGCGTCACGCGGCGGCGGCCGGCATTGTAAACCCAGGCGCGGCGCTTCTCCTTCACCTGGTCCATGGTCTCCTGCGCGAGGAGGATCGTGCCGGCGAGGCGGGGCGGGGCGACGACGGCCTGCTTGAAGAAGATCAGCGTGTTATCGAGATCCTTTTCCTGGATGTCGTCGCGCACGTAGTTGAAGAGAAACTCGTCCTCGAACTGCACGAGGGAGTAGCTGCCGTTGACCTGCGGGGCGGCCTGCGCGATGTGGCGCGAGGCCGCGATGCCGCGGTAGCGGACGAGATGGTTCCAGATGGCCTCGAGGCCGTTTTGCGGAATCGGGAAGGGGATGCCGACGATGGCCCCGGCGAACCCGTTGCCGCCCTCGGTGAGGTGCGCGGTGGTGGCGTGGGCCTTGGTGGCGTCGTAGATGCGCTGGGGATTGGACGCGCTGCGGTGGGTGGGATAAACAATGAGCTTGTAATCCGGATACGCCTTGAGGAGCGCGACGGAGCCGGCGGTGAGCTGGGCCTCGTACTGCCCGGCGTTGGCCGGCGTGACCGTGTAGAGCGGGGCGTCGCCGGCGTAGGGATCGGGGTGATGATCGCCGACCTTGTAGCCCGCGGGCGGGGTGGTGATGCCGCCGGTCCAGGCGGGGATGGTGCCGGCGGCGTTGCCGGCTTTTTCCGCGCCAAGGGGGGTGAGATCCTGCCCGAGCCGGGCCGCATCCGTATCACTGATCCCGGCACGCAGAAGGGCAAAGGGGGCGAGGCAAAACAGCGACAGCAGTAGCTTGGATTTCATGGGGTGGGGGTGAGGAAACTTGTGGCAGAAGCGAAGGGGCGGAGCAAGGGCTACCTCCGCGGAAGGCGGCAAAAAAATTAACCACGAAACACACGAAATACACGAAAGGAACCCGAGGGCTCGGCTTTCGTGTATTTCGCGTGTTTCGTGGTTATCCTTTCCGTGAGCGGAGGTTTCTACCCGACTTAGAAGGAGTACTTCAGGGTCGTGGCGACGTAGTCGCGGTCGGAGAGGAGATTGTAGCGGCCGCCGCCGAAGAAGTTCACGTAGCGGACCTCGAGGGACCAGGCGTTCTGGAAGGTGAACTCGACGGAGACGTTCACGCTCTTGCGGCCGTGGACGTAGTTGCCGAGGGGCAGCGGGGTGTTGCCGCTGACGTCGTGGGTGAAGGCGAGGGTGGGCGCCACGTTCACGCCGGCGAAGACATTGGTGTACTCGAGCTTGCCGAGGACCTGGTAGCCCCAGGAGAACTTGTCGGCAAAGGAGCTGTAGGGCGCGGAGCCGTAGGCGCCGTTGCCGGTGTTGACCATCTCGCTGAGGCTGCCGGCGGCAAAGGTGCCGGGGCCGTCGTAGCGGAGCGTATCCTTCGAGGGAAGGTCGGCCCAGATGCCGCCGACCTCGCCGAGGAGCGTGAACTGCTGTGCGCCGAGGGTAGGGCCGAAGACCTTGGTGAGGGTGCTCTGGGCGGTCCAAACATCGTGGCGGCGGTAGCCGGGGATCTCGCGGTTGAGCTGGCCGAGATAGTTGCCGACCTGGTTGTTGTCGCCGAAGGGCTGCGTGAGCGAGGAGAGCGTGGCGAAGAGGAGCTCGACGTCATCGACCTGCAGGGGCTGGTCGTGCTTGTAGGAGACGTCGCCCTGCCAGGAGATGCCGGTCTTGCCGAGGGAGGTGTTGAAGCTCGCGCCGACCATGTTGATGCCGTCCGGATACTCGGTGAAGTAGCGGCCCGTGGCGGCGGCGGTGAGGAGGGCGATGGTCTTGGCGTTGGAGATGGCGAGCTGGGTGGAGGGAGCCTGGAGCGTCGCGATCTGGATGGGCGTCATCGCGGAGGGATTGGTCTGCGAGAGGACGATGAGGCCGAAGATGTTGGCGGCGTTGGCGGCGGCCGTGGTGGCGTCCTGGCCGGCCTTCATGAAGACGCTGGTGAGGGGCCCGGTGAGATTCGGGTTGATCGGCGTGGTCGGCGTGCGCGCGCTGATTACCGGCGAGCGGCTGTTGTAGTGCACGAAGTAGAGGCCGAAGTCGGTGTCGTTGACCGCGGGGACGACCGCGTGGAGATCGACGCCGTACTGGTTGAAGTTATGGCCGTCGCGGTCGGGGTTGCGCGGGATGACGCCGAGCGGGCCGCTGTCGGGGAGGCTGCCGAAGCCGAGGAGGACGTTCTTGGCGCCGCGGGTGGCGATGTCGTTGGTCGAGAAATAGGTGCCGGCCGGCTCAAGCTCGTTGCGGCGGAATTCGAGGAGCCAGAAGGGCTCGATGGTGATGTTCTTCGTGAGGCCGATGGAGGCCTTCACCATGTTGACCGGGAGGAGGGCTTCCTTGAGTTCGGAGCCGGGGCTGCGGAGCTTGGAGAGATCGACCGGGTTGACGACGTTGACGCCGTTGGGGATGAACGTGCTCTCGCCGAGGCTGAGGACCTGGCGGCCGACGCGGATGTCGAAGGGATGGTCGGAGCCGGTGTTGAACGAGGCCCGCACATACATGTCGAGGAACTCGGCGCCGCGGACGACGCGGTCCTTGGCTTGGTCGCTGAGGGGCGTGCGGAGCGTGTCGTTCGCCTTGGCGTCGGCGAAATAGTAGCCGCGGACGAAGGCGCCATAGTTGCGCCACTTGAGCTCGAGGTCGTGCGAACCCTTGAAGAGCTCGGAGACCCAGCCCTTGCCGTAATTGAGGTTGCCATCGTCGGCGTTGACGGAGGTCTGGTGGCCGGCGATGCCGTTGAAGGAGCTGCTCGTGCCGTAGTAATCGGGCGAGGGATTTTGCAAGCGGTAGAGCCCGCCGACGGAGAAGGTCGTGTCAAAGCTGCCGGTCAGTTCGCCGGAGCTGAACTGGATGGCGCGGGCCGGGCTGAGGAGCGCGGCACCGACGCCGACAAGCAGCGCGGCGCGGGCGAGACGGGTGTGGAGGGACGAGGCAGCTTTCATAAACGTGGGGGGCTGGAGCGGTTGCTGGGTTTCTGGAGGGGAAGAATCGACGGCGGCCCGGACGGTTCAAGAACGAACTGAGGGGAAACCACCGGGCAAAAGATCGCATGATATTTGCAGTTCGGGCTTTGCCAAAATGGGGAATCCCATAATGGTGACGGTTTTCGCCATGCAGGCAGCGACCCACATCCACGTCAAAGGCGCGCGCGAGCACAACCTCCGGAATCTCGAGGTGCGCCTGCCGCGCGGCAAACTCGTGGTCATCACCGGCCCCTCGGGCTCGGGCAAGTCGTCGCTGGCCTTCGATACGATCTACGCGGAGGGCTACCGGAAATACATGGAGAGCCTCTCCACGCATGCGCGGCAGCTCCTCGACCAATTGAAGCGACCCGACGTGGATTTCATCCACGGGCTCTCCCCGGTCCTCGCGATCGAGCAGCGCACAGGCGCCGGCGGGCCGCGCAGCACGATCGCGACGGCGACGGAGATCGCCGACTACGCGCGCCTGCTCTGGGCGCTCTCCGGCGTGCAGCTCTGCCCGAAGGACGGCGGCCGCGTCGTGCAACGCTCACTCGACGACAACGTCCAGCACATCCTCACCGCCTGCGCGGGTCAGCGCGTGATGTTGCTCGCGCCCTGCATGCGCGCGAAACCCAGCGTGCTGCGTGACGAGCTGCCGCGGCTGCGCCAGCGGGGCTTCCAACGCGTGCGCCTCGCCGGTGAGATCAAGCAGCTCGACGATCCCAAGCTCCTGCCGGGCGGCCTCGGCACGCGCGAACTCGCGGTTGAGTTGGTGGTGGACCGCCTCGTGGCGACGGCCGACCAACGGAGCCGGCTGGCGGACTCGCTCGAGCTGGCCTTCCGCGAAGGCAAGGACCGCGCGATTGTGCTGGCGCAGGCGACGGCGGATGCGCCGTGGCGCGAGATCGCGCTCAGCCAGTCGCTCGCCTGCGAAATTTGCGGCGACCTGTTCGAAAAACTCACGCCGCGGCAGTTCTCCTTCAACCACGCCGAGGGCGCCTGCGCGACCTGCGGCGGTCTGGGGCGCAAGCTGCGCTTCGTGCCCGAGCTCGTGATCCCAGATCCCGACAAGAGCGTGAGCGAAGGCGCAATCAAGCCGTGGCGCATCGGCGGAAAAAATCTCATCATCAAGCACAACGCCTTGCTGAAGCAGCTCGCCGCGCAGCTGCCCTTCGACCCCGACACGCCGTGGAAGGACCTCCCCGAGGCGACGCGCAACACGATCCTCTTTGGCGGCGGCGAGCGCCAGTTCGCCTTCAAGTTGCGCCGTATGCGCGAGGCGAAGGAGCAGCCGTTCCCCGGCGTGATCGCGGACCTCGAGGACAGCTGGCGCCACACGGACAGCGAGGGATTCCAGGCGCGGCTCACGACCTACATGATCGCCGGCGAGTGTCCGGAGTGCCACGGCACGCGGCTCAATGCCCGCAGCGGCGCGGTGCGGGTGGACGGCAAGACGTTCCCCGAATTCATGGCGCTCGACATCGGCGAGGCCCACGCCTTCGCGCGGGAAACCGGAGTGAAGCATGAGAAAGACGAGGCGGCACGCGACGTGATCGAGGGGATCGAGCAGCGTCTGCACTTCCTCGTCGAGACGGGCCTGAGCTACCTGACGCTGGAGCGCGACTATGCGACGCTCTCGGGCGGCGAGGCGCAGCGCGTGCGGCTCGCGACGCAGCTCGGCATGGGCCTGATGGGCGTGATCTACGTGCTCGACGAGCCGAGCATCGGCCTGCACCCGCACGACAACCAGAAGCTCCTCGACACGCTCGTCGGCCTGCGCGACCGCGGCAACACCGTGCTCGTGGTCGAGCACGACGAGGACACGATGCGCCTCGCCGACGAGATCCTTGAGCTCGGCCCCGAGGCCGGTACCGAGGGCGGGCAGATCCTTTTCCAGGGCACGCCGGCGCAGTGCATGAAACTCTCCGCCAAGGTCTCGCGCACCGGGCCGTACCTCGCGCGCACCCTCGGTGTCACGAAGGACGCGAAGACCAAGGAGCCCGATGGCGCGTGGCTCGCGGTGCGCGAGGCGCGGGCCAACAACCTCCGCGGGATCGACGCGAAATTTCCGCTCGGCCTCCTCACGGTGGTCACGGGCGTCAGCGGCTCGGGTAAGAGCACGCTGGTCAACGACGTCCTTGCGGCCGCGGCCGCGCGCAAGCTCAACGGCGCAAAGGCCATCCCGGGCAAGCACCGCCATATTGAGAATCTGGATATGTTTGAACGGCTGGTGCAGGTGGACCAGGAGCCGATCGGTCGCAGCCCGCGCTCCAATCCCGCCACCTACGTCGGCCTGCTCGACCTGCTGCGCGACCTCTTTGCGCAGGTGCCCCTCGCGAAGGTCCGCGGCTACAAGGCGAGCCGCTTCTCCTTCAACGTGCGCGGCGGGCGCTGCGAACGCTGCCAGGGCGACGGCGTGATCCAGCTCGACATGCAGTTCATGGCCGACGCCTACGCACCGTGCCCGGCCTGCGGCGGCAAACGCTTCAACCGCGAGACCCTCGAGATCCTTTTCCACGGCCGCTCGATCGCCGACGTGCTCGCGATGACGGTGCGCGAGGCGACGGTGCTTTTTCGCAACATCCCGCGCGTGATGGACAAGCTCCAGACGCTCGACGCCGTGGGCCTCGGCTACCTCACGCTCGGCCAGTCGGCGACGACGCTTTCCGGCGGCGAGGCCCAGCGCATCAAGCTCTCGCTCGAGCTGAGCAAGCGCCAGCAGGGGAGCACGCTCTACATCCTGGACGAGCCCACGACGGGCCTGCACTGGGTGGACATCCAGAAGCTGATGGACCTCCTCTTCAAGCTGCGCGACGCGGGCAACACCGTGATCGTGATCGAGCACAACCTCGACGTGATCAACCTTGCCGACTGGCTGATCGACCTCGGCCCCGGCGGCGGCCGCGAAGGCGGCGAGCTGGTCTACGCGGGCAACCGCGCCGGCATCGAAAAAAGCGAGCGCTCCAAGACCGGCGCGGCGCTGAAGCGGTGGCGCGAGCAGGCGGGTAAGTCGTAAGCAGCTCTCGCTTACTTCAGGCGGTCGCGCCAAGCCGGCTCGTCGCGCCGATGATGCACCACGGCGAAAACCACGATCCTCTCGCCATCGATCAGGTAGAGCACACGGTGCGGAAATTTTCTCAGCAGGGCTCGACGTGCGCCAGTGCCGGGATCAACGACCACCTGCGCCGTCGGTTGACTGGTTATGCGGACGAAGGCCGCGGTGATCGCATGCAGGAAATCCTCCGAGGCCTGTATGCTGCGCTCCCGATACCAAAGGGTTGCTTCCGCGATGTCTGCCCGCGCTTCGCGGGTCAGGACCAGGTTTGGATTCACAGCCCGGCCTGCTTGCGAATTTCGTCCTCTGCGACGGCCCATGAGACCGTGGCCCCGGGATTCTGGCGGTAGGCGGCCACCCGCGCGTCGATCAGGCGCTTTTCCTCCGCCGACACCGGGAGGGCTGATTCCAAGGCGTCGAGCTGAGCGCGGATCGCATCGCGTTCCACCGCAGTCAGCTGTGGCAATTGGGCGATGATCTCGGTCGTGCTCATGTCGGCACCTTAGTATAATCGTGGTTCGAGGCAAGTCGCGGCGCGGTGTTGACGGTTGTGGGGCGGGTGTGCGATGCGTACCAGCAACCCCATACCCCCATGGCCGACGGCACGCTCACCCCGCAGCAGGTTTCGTATTTCAACACCTTTGGATTCCTCGCGTTTCCGGGTCTGATGAAGGATCGGATCGATGAGATCATCCGCGAGTTCGAGGCCATCTTTGCCAAGCGCGGCGGCGGCCACCACGGCAAGCCCCACGAGGGCAAGCAGCGCTCGTGCATCGTGCCGTTCATCGACCAGAGCGAAATGCTTTCGGGCCTGCTGGATGATCCCCGTATCCACGGTCTGGCGTCGTCGCTGCTGGGCGACGACTTCAATTTCATGCCGAGCGACGGCAACTACTACGCCGGCGACACGGGCTGGCACTCCGACGGCTGGTCCAAGGACATCCTGCACATCAAGATCGCCTTCTACCTCGATCCGCTGACCCGCGACACCGGCTGCCTGCGCGTGATTCCCGGCAGCCACAAGGACGGCGACAAGTTCGCCGGCGCGGTCAACGACCAGATCTACAAGTGCGAGGCCAACTGGGGCCTCCACGGGCGCGATGTGCCCTGCATGGCGCTGGAAACGAAGCCCGGCGACATCCTCGTGTTCAACCACAACACCAAGCACGCGGCCTTCGGCGGCAGCGGCTGGCGGCGCATGTTCACGATGAACCTCTGCCAGCGCTACCCGCAGGAGAAGATCCAGGATTTGCGCGACTACCTGAATGGCGTCTCGCGCTTCTGGGTGACGCGCGCGTACGGCGACATCATGATGAATACCGCGGGCCCGCAGCGCATGCGCCACCTCGAGCAGGTGATGGCCAACGACGGCCACCTCGCCGAACTCTCAAGGCAGGCGCGCGAGACGATGGCCGAGCCGGCGCGCGGGTGAGAGATTGAGTGGCTGCGGCGTCCTCGCCGCAGGGATCGGAGGATCGGATCTGCGGCGGGGACGCCGCAGCCACTCCGAGCTGGCCGTGGTCTCCGTCGGCAGAGCCGGCTCGCGGATAAGAGGGCTGCGACTCGGCTTTGGCAGGGTCTCGCGACGCTCGCGAAGGGCGCGACGTTACAAGGCACCTTGATCGCGAATCTGACGTAGTCTGACGTCGCGTTCGTCGCGAGCGTCGCGAGAGATTTTCCTAACCCGCGCCGATCAGCCAGCCAGCGAGGAAGACGAGGACGCCGCCGACCACGACTTGGAAGGTCGCGGCGAGGAGCCGGGTGTCCATGTAGCGCCAGCGGATCCAGGAGATCGCGGCCAGCTCGGCCACCACGACGCCGATGGCGATGCCGGTCGCCAGATGAAAATTGCCGATCAGGTAGGGGAGCGTGTGGCCGATGCCGCCGAGGGTCGTCATCAGGCCGCAGACGACGCCGCGCAGCGCCGGGGCGCCGCGGCCGCTGAGCTTGCCGTCGTCGGACAGCGCCTCGGCGAAGCCCATGCTGATGCCCGCGCCGACCGAGGCGGCGAGGCCGACCTTGAACGTGTCGGTGGTGCTGCTCGTGGCAAAGGCGGCGGCGAAGAGCGGGGCGAGGGTGGAGACGGAGCCATCCATCAGGCCGGCGAGGCCGGGCTGCACGAAGCGCAGGACGAAGATGCGCCGCGCGGTCTCGCTCTCGTGCTCGACGGCGCCGGAGGCGGCCTGGGCCTCGTTGATCTGTTCGGCGGCGTGCTCGTGCTTGCGCTCCTCCTCCGCGAGGTCGCCGAGGAGCTGGCGCACGGAGGCGTCGGTGGCGCGCTGGGCGGCGGCGAGGTAGAAATTGTGCGCGGCGATCTCCATCAGCGCGGCTTCGGCGCGGGCCTTCTCGGGGCGCAGGGTGCGGCCGAGCCAGCTGGGGCGGCGGACGAGGAAGCCTTTCACGTCCTGCCGGCGGATGAGGGGGATGTGGTCGCCGAAGCGCTGGCGGTAGAGGTCGATCAGGCGGTGGCGGTGGCCCGACTCCTCCTCGGCCATGCGCACGAAGAGATCGGCGGAGGCGGGATAATCCTTCCGCAGCGACTCGGCGAAGTCGTGGTAGATGCGGCCATCCTCTTCCTCGGCCGTGATGGCGAGGGCGAGCAACTGGGCCTCGTTGAGCTCGCGGAAATGCATGGCGGGTTACTTCACCGCGGCCCAGACGCGCTGGACGTCGTCGTGGTCCTCGAGCTCCTGCAGGAATTCGCCGACCTCGGCGCGCGCGGTGTCGTCGAGCTCCGGATAGGTCTTCGCGAGGTAGCCGATTTCGGCGGTGATCACGGCCCAGCCGTTTTGCTTGAGCCAGGAGGAGACGGCGTGGACGGCGGTGCGGTCGGTGATGAAGCGCGCGCCGGTGTGGCCCTCGGGGATGTCGTCGTTCTGCGCGTGGGTGAGGGGCTCGAAGTCATTGGCGCCCGCCTCGATGGCGGCGGCCTCGAGGTCGGCCTTGGCGTCGGCGTGGTGGGCCTCGACGAGGCCGACGTGTTCGAAGAGGAACTTGTTGCTGCCGGTGGTGCCGAGGACGCCCTTCTTGAAGAGCACGCGCATCTCGGGCGCGGTGCGCTGGTGGTTGTCGGTGTACACCTCGACGATGACGGGCACCTTGTGCGGGGCGTAGCCCTCGAAGACGATATGCTCGAGGGAGGTCTTGTCGCCCCCGGTGCCGGCGCCCTTGGCGATGGCGCGCTCGATGGCGTCGCGGGTGACGCTGGCCTTCTTGGCCTTTTCGAGCACGGCGAAGAGCCGGGCGTTGCCCTCGGGGTCGGGACCGCCGAGCTTGGCCGCGACGGTGATTTCCTTAACAAGTTTCCCGACAACCTGACCCTTCTTCAGGTTGACGATAGCGCGTTTAGCGTGGAGCCACTGACGTCCCATAAGTAATAGTGTAGGAGAGTTTGGTAAGGTCGGGAGAGTAGGCAGGCAATACCGGAAACGAAGCTCCCTTTAAAATCGGAGCGGATCGGAAAAACTTCCACCGCGCTGGGCCGTGGCGCAGCGGGAGGCGCGTCGAAAGTCAGTGGCAATATAAGGCTGCGGGGTTTCCGGAATTGAATTGGAACCGGGCAACCCGATAGTCGAAGGGCATGCAATGGTGGAAGATCGCGATGGTGGCCGCCTTGACGCTGGCGGCGGGACTGCGGGCCGATGATGCGGCCGACGCGGCGCTGGCGAAGCGCGCCCGGGCGATGCTGCATCATATTGTGGATACCAACCAGTCGTCGGTGCGCGTGGACGCGATGGACGCCCTGGTGGCCACCGGCGAAGGCCGCGCTGTGCGCGACCAGCTCATGCGCGAGCGGGCGGGCAACGAGGCGAGCGTTTATCGCGTCGGCATCTGGCGCATCCTCGCCAACACCACGAGCAGCCCCTACGAGCGCATGCAATGGATCGAGCGGATCGAGGGTGTGATCCTGAATCCGCGTGCGGCGGACCAATTGCAGGCGATGGAGGCCCTCGGGCGGCTCAACCACCGGGTCAAGGGCAAGGTGCGCGAGGCCCTGCGGGCGCGCGCCGCAGCCGGACCGGAGGAGGATGTGATCGCGGCGCAGTGGGTGCTGCAGGGCGTGAGCGAAACAGGCAGCATGGCCGGCCTGACCAAGGCCCTGGCCTCGCCGGATGCGTCCGCGCGGCAGCACGCGGCCTACGCCCTGCGCTGCCTGGAACCCTTTGACGTGTCGGCACGGCAGGCGCTGGTCCGCGCGCTGGAGAAGGAGCCCGAGGACTCGGTGGCCTATCCCTACGTCCTGAGCGCGGCCGTGGCGTTGCGCGCCGACCGCTCGCGCCTGGCCGAGTGGCAGGACAAGCTGGAAAAACTGCTGATCACGGGCACGCCGGCGATCCGCTTCGAGGCCTGCCAGACGCTGATGCGGCGCTTCAGCACAGCCGATGTGGCGAAAGTCACGCCGCTGCTCGACGACAAGGACCCCACGACGCAGATCGCCGCGGCCTGGACGATCCTTTGGCTGCTCGACCGGCGCGGGTAAGCGTGCGGTCAGCGTACGGTGGCAAGGAAAGCGTCGAGCTGTCTTTCGTAAGCCGCCGGATCGAAACTGTAGAGATCAATATGGGCGGCGCCGGGGACGGCATGCCAGAATTTGGGCTCAGGCGCGCGGTCAAAAACCTCGCGGGCATGGGCGAGTGGGGTGTGTTCGTCGCGCTCGCCACTCATGATGAGGACGGGGCAGGAGAGTTTAGCGATGGTGTCGCGCGGGCTGATGTCGCGGATGTTTACGCCCAGTCGGAGTTCGGCGATGGGCACCATGAGGCAGGCGGCGAGCCAGCCGGGCACATGGACCTTGTGGCGGAAGCGGCAGTCGATGGCATCGGTCAGCGTGGGGTAGGTGCTTTCCAGAATGGCCCAGCGGAGCCCGTGCAGGTCCGCGGCGGCGAGGGCGATAGTGGCGCCGCCCTGCGAAACGCCGTCGCAGCCGAGCGAGGAAAAGCCGCGGGCGCGAAGCCAGTCGAGCGCGCCGAGCAGGTCGCGCGTCTCGTACCAGCCGAAGGAAACGAGGTTACCGCCGCTCTGGCCCTGGCCGCGGGCATCGTACAGCAGGACGGCAAAACCGCGCGCGTGGAAAAACCTCGCGCGGGCCAGCATCTGTGCGCGAGACGAGCCGTTGCCATGCAGCAGGACGACGGCGGAGGTCGAGCCGGGGCAGGGGACGAACCAGCCGGAAAGCGGGATGCCGTCGCGGGCGGGGAAGGTGACGGACTCGTAGCTGGAAAGATAGCCGGGCGAAGGAGCCTCCACCGCGCGGCGCGGTGGAGTGGTGAAACGCCACGCGAAGAACACAGAGACGCCGGCGAATCCAACAAACCCCAACACGAGAACTGCGATGCCCCTTCGGATGGGGCGAGAGAGTTTCATCCTTGAGCCCCTTGGCTGGCTACAGGTTCGGCGAGAGGCTCGCTATAAGTGAAGTAAATGGCTTTGTCGGCGTTGAATGCCAAGCTGCCGGAGCCGATGCGTTGGTAGATCCGCCCTATGGCAGCTTTAAATGCTTCATTTCCTGAAGCGGCAGACTCTAGCTCTGCCTTCGAATTAAATATTACTTCGAAAGCGGGGTAGCCGTAAGATGAAGAAGCTTTGAGTGCGGGTGGGGGTGCAAGATGCCCGTAAGCTTCCTGAAAGGCTGCGGCAACCAGTCCATCGGTTCGCGCTTTTTCCCGCCTAATGGCGGGTTGCGTGACTTTCACGACCGCTTTCACGACCACGATGAGCAGGGCTATGCCGGCTACGACATAGAGAGGATAGTGCATCAGGCACCAAATGGACAAATAAACGAACAGACCGAAGGAGAGAAAAATCCCGATGACAACGCGCAGTCCCCACAGTTCTTTCAATTTGTTCATGTGGGGAACGGAAGTTACCAGCTGTAACTGCGCTTGATGCGGAGGGGCTCATAGAGGCTGGGGTCGAGCTCGGTGATGAAGCGGCTCGGGGTCAGCATCATGCCGCCGGGGCCGGCGCGGGTCGCCACTTTCGGATACGTCAGGTAGAGTTCGTTGCGGGCGCGGGTGACGGCCACGTAGAAGAGGCGGCGCTCCTCCTCGACGTCGCCGTCCTCGATGGCGCGGCGGCCGGGGAACTGGCCGTCGGCGAGGCCGATCAAAAAGACGACATCGTACTCGAGGCCCTTCGACTGGTGGACGGTGGTGAGCTTCACGGCCTCGGCGTCGGCTTCGACGTGGCGGTCGCTGGTCTCGCCGTTGAGGAGGACGATCTGGGCGAGGAGGTCCTGCATCTCCTCGAAGCGCTGGGCGAAGCCGATCATGGCCTTCAATTCGTCGAGGCGGTCGGTGTAGTCGGCGAAGGCGCCCTTGAGGTAGTCGCCGTACCAGCCGTCGATGGCGGTGGCGACGACGTCGGCGGGCTTGGCGGTCTGCATGCTGGCGGCGACTTGCGCGAGGGAGGCGCAGAAGTTGTCCCAGTCCTCGCGGGCATCCTTGGCGACCTTGCTCTTCACGTCATCGGTCGGGAGGACGTCGATGAAGTTTTTCTGCATGAGCCGCGCGAGGTCCGCCGCGGCGGAGTAGATCTTCTGCGCGCCCTTTTCGCCGACCTTGGGGAGAAGGATGGCGATGCGCTGCCAGGCCTGGGCGTCGGAGGGATTATAGACGAAGCGGATGAGGGCGACGAGGTCGCGGATGTGCTGGCGCTCGAAGAATTTCACGCCGCTCGTGATGTGGTAGGGGATGCCGACGCGTGAGAGGGCGAGCTGGACCTCGAGGGCGAGGAAGTGGGAGCGGTAGAGGATGGCGATCTCGTTGAGCGAGACGCCGTCGTCCTCCACGAGGGAGCGGATGCGCTTGAGGATGAAGTCGGCCTGCTCGCGGTCGTCCATCGCCTGCACGAGGAAGGGCTTTTGCGCGTGGCCGCGGGCGGCGCGGAGCTCCTTGTCGAAGTGGCGGCCCTTGGGCTGGGCGAGGAGGACGCCGTTGGCGAGGTTGAGGATCTCGGGGGTCGAGCGGTAGTTGGTCTCGATGCGGTGGATGACGGTGCCGGGATGCCGCTCGGGGAACGACATGATGTTCTCGAAATCGGCGCCGCGCCACGAGTAGATGCACTGCGCGTCGTCGCCGACCGCCATGATGCGGTGGTGCGAGGCGAGCTTGTCCACGAGGCGGGACTGGATGGCGTTGGTATCCTGATACTCGTCCACGAGGAGGTGGCGGAAACGGTGCGAGAAATACTCGGCGACCTCGGGGGATTTTTCGAGGAGGGCGAGCCAGCCGGTGAGGAGATCGTCGTAGTCCACGACGCTCTGCTCGCGCTTCATCTTCTCGTACTTGGTGGCGAAGGCGGGGAGGCGGTGGGCGATGTCGTCGTACTGCGCGAACTGGTTCTTGATCGTCTCGGCGATGGAGAGCTGGGTGTTGCGCGCGAGGGAGAGGACGCTGAAGAGCGGGCCGGGGCGGGGGTTGACCTTGTCCTTGAAGAACAGCTTGTCCTCGGACTCGACGGCCTGCTTGAGGAGGGACTCGGACTCGTCGGCGTCGAGGATGGTGAAGTTGCGCGGGAGGCCGGCGGCCTCGCCGTAGATGCGGAGGGCGCGGTGGCCGAGGGAGTGAAACGTGCCGCCCCAGAACCGCTGCGGCTCGACGCCGGTGAGCTGGTGCACGCGGTGCAGCATCTCCTTGGCGGCCTTGTTGGTGAAGGTGAGGAGGAGGATTTCCGAGGGCTTCACGCCCTGCGAGAGGAGGTACGCGACGCGGTAGGTGAGGGTGCGGGTCTTGCCGGAGCCGGCGCCGGCGAGCACGAGGAGCGGACCCGGCTCCGCGGTGACGGCGTTGAACTGCTCGTCGTTGAGCTCGGCCCGGAAATCAATCGGCGGAATGGAATCCATGAATCACCGCAAGGGAATGGAGAATTACCGATGAGGGAACCACGAAACACACGAAATACACGAAAGTCGGAGGGTCTGCTTTCGTGTATTTCGTGTGTTTCGTGGTTTAATCAAACGACTGGCGTGAGTTGGTCCGGAGGTAGTCGGCGATGGCGGTGGCGAAGATCTCGCCGAACTCGGCGCGCTTCTTTTCGCCTAGACCCGGGATGCCCTCCATGGCGTTGAGGGTCTCGGGATAATAACGGGCCATGGCGCGGAGGGTGTTGTCGCCAAAGACGATGTAGGCGGGGACGTGGCGCTCGTCGGCGAGCTGCTTGCGGAGGGTGCGCAGGCGCTCGAAGAGGATCTCGTCGCATGCGATGTCGCCCTCGCGGCGGACGACGCGTTTGGCCTTGGGCAGATCAAGGGGCTTGGTGAGCGTGACGGAGGCGCGGGTGCGGAGAAATTCGCGGCCGGCCTCGGTGAGCTCGAGCGTGGCGAATTCGCTCGCGGCGACCGCGACGAAGCCGAGGCGCATCAATTCGCGACCGACCGCGGCCCACGCGGGACGGGAGAGTTCGCGGCCGATGCCGTAGGTGGTGAGACGGTCGTGGCCCCAGCGCTGGATCTTTTCGGTCTCGGCGCCGGTGAGGACCTCGATGATGTGGTTCATGCCGACGCTGAAGCGGCTGTTCTGCATGATGCGGTAGATGCAGGAGAGAAATTTTTGCGCGACGAGCGTGCCGTCGTACGTCTCGCGCGGCTCGAGGCAGTTGTCGCAGGCACCGCAGTTATCGAGGGGGAATTTTTCGGCGAAGTACTCGAGCAGCTCGGCGCGGCGGCAGCCGGCGCTCTCGGCGTAGTGGACGATCTGGCGGAGCTGGGCGCGGGCGATCTGCTGCTCCTGCGCGTTGGTGATCTCGTCGAGGAAATGGGTCTGCTTCGCGATGTCGCCCGTGCTGAAAAGCAGGAGACAGTCACCCGGCAGGCCGTCGCGACCGGCGCGGCCGGTCTCCTGGTAGTAGCCCTCGATGTTTTTGGGGAGATCGTGGTGGATGACCCAGCGGACGTTGGGCTTGTTGATGCCCATGCCGAAGGCGATCGTGGCGCAGATGATGCGCGTGTCGTCGCGGAGGAAATTCTCCTGGTTGTTGGCGCGCTCGGTGGGGGTGAGGCCGGCGTGGTAGGCGCGGGCGGAGAAGCCGCGGCCGGCGAGAAAGTCGGCGACACGCTCGGCGGCGGCGCGGCTCGCGCAGTAGATGATGCCGCTCTCGTGCTCCCGCTTGCGGATGAAGTCGATGATCTGCTTCTGCGGCTGGTCCTTGGGGATGACGCGGTAGGTGAGGTTGGGGCGGTTGAAACTCGCGACGAAAATCTCCGGCTCCTTGAGGCGCAGGTGGGTGATGATATCGGTGCGCACGCGCTCGGTGGCGGTCGCGGTGAGGGCCATGACCGGCACGCCGGGGAGGGCGGCGCGGAGCTTGGAGAGCTGGCGGTACTCGGGGCGGAAATCGTGGCCCCACTCGGAGACGCAGTGCGCCTCGTCGATGGCGATGGCGGTGACGTTCCACGCCTTCAGGTTTTCGACCCAGCCGTCGAGCATGAGGCGCTCGGGGGCGGCGTAGAGGAGCTTGAACTCACCGCGGTGGAGGCCGGCGAGACGCGAGCGCGCCTCCTTTTCGCCGAGGGTGGAATTGAGAAACGTGGCGGCGACACCGCTGGCCTGCAGGGCGTCGACCTGATCCTTCATCAAGGCGATGAGCGGCGAGACGACGACGGTGAGGCCGGGGCGGGCGAGGGCGGGGAGTTGAAAGCAAAGGGACTTGCCGCCGCCGGTGGGGAGCAAGGCGAAGACATCGCGGCCCGCGAGCGAAGCCTCGCAGATCTCGCGCTGGAGCGGGCGAAACGTGGAGTAGCCGAAGGTGGATTTGAGAAGTTGCGGGAGAGTGGCCACGGGCGCCTGACGATGGAGGGCGCGCGGGCGGTTTGCCCATGAAAAAACGGCCGGGGCGCGGGGAAATCGCCCCGGAGCGGCCAGCTTGGCGTTGCCAAGGAAGGAGTTGGAGTCGAGCATCGGGTCTGTGCTTTCACCCTACCAGTTCGCGCGGAAGACGCCCCGCCGCCTGCTTCGCGGCCTCGGCGGAGTGTTGCTGCTGACCGCGGCCCTCGGCGCGGCGGACATCAAGCCCGTGGTCGGGCCCGGGGCGACGCGCGAGGAAGTGATCGCGGCCTACGGCTGGCCGAGCGGCCAGTCGCAGGCGGACGCGAAGGAAATCTTCACCTACCCGCAGGGGCGGATCACGCTGGTCGATGGCAAGGTGGAGCAGGTGGACTTCGCGCCCGGCGTGGCTTGGCCCGCGCCGAAACCGCGGCCCGCCCCGCCGACGGCGGTGAAGCCCAAGGCGCCGAAGCCCGCGACCCCGGCGCCGCCGACGGATTACTGGGGCACGAGCTACCCGGAGGCGGTGGAGGAGGCGACGGCGCGGCATGCGCGGATTTTGGCGCTGTTCACCGGCAGCGACTGGTCGCCGCCATCAAAGCGTTTCCGCGAGGCGGTGGCGTTGCGGGAGGATTTCGTGACGGCGGTGCTGGGCGACTACGTGCTGCTGCAGCTGGATTTTCCCACGCACACGCCGCAGCCGAAGGAGCTGCGCGAGCAAAACGCGCGGCTGCGCGAACGTTACGGCGTGACGACTTATCCGGCGCTGCTGGTGCTGTCGGCCAGCGGGGAGCGGCTCGCGGTGGTCGAACTCGCGAAGCTCGACGGGTCGGCGCAGGTGCGCGCGGCGGTGGACGAGATAAAAAGGCAACTCGAACAAAAAGCCGCGGCGGCCAGCAACCCGGCCGCGAAGGCGGGCGAGGGGACAGCCGCTGCGCCCGAGCCCGAGCCGGAGGAGGATTTTTTACGACTGATGCTGCTGGCGGGCGCGGTGGTGCTCTCGGTCGCGATCTGGCTGATGCTGCGCCGGCAGCGCATCGCCCGGGAAACCGAGGAGCCCGTGACGACCGGCGAAGGGCAGGGGCAGACAGCGACGCCGGCGGACATCGCGGGCTGGACGCCGGAGCGGTTGCGCGACGTGTGCGCGGCGGTGTTTGAGATGGAGGGCTACCGGGTGAAACTGCGGCCCGGGGCGAGCGGCGCGGAGCTCGCGCTGACCCGGGGCAACGCCGAGGGCACGGAGATCTTGGTGCAGTGCCTCTCGGGCCGCGTGGGCCTGGCGACCGGGAAATTTGTGCGCGAGCTGCTCGGCACGATGGTGTCGGAAGGTGTCGCGCAAGGCTGGGTGGTATCGCCGGGCGGTTTCACCGCGGAAGCGCGGAAATTCGCCGGAGAGCACGGCATCGGGCTGATCAGCAGCGAGGAGCTGTTGCATCGCCTGGGCGAACTGCCCCCGATGGCGCGGCTGCGCGTGCTGGCGGTGCGGTGAGGGGACCTTAGCTGGCTGGAATCGCTGGCGAGGCGCGCGGCGTTTTCCGGAAGTAATTGCCTGAAAATGAGTTAAATCAAAATCGGTGGGGTTTTGTCCGATTTTGTTCGTTTTACGGAAGATGTTTTGGCCTCAGTGCCCGAGGGCGTGGGCCAGACGGACGATGGCGTAGCCGAGGAGACCGGTGATGGGCATGGTGAGGACCCAGGCCCAGACGATGCGCTGGACGACGCCCCACTTCACGGCGCTCAGGCGCTTGGTGGCGCCGACGCCCATGATGGAGGCCGAGATGACGTGGGTGGTGGAGACCGGGACGCCGATCATGGACGCGCCGTCGATGATAATGGCGGCGGTCGTCTCGGCGGCGAAGCCGTGCACGGGCTGGAGCTTCACCATCTTGTGGCCCATGGTGCGGATGATGCGGTAGCCGCCGGCGGCGGTGCCGGCCGCCATGGTGAGCGCGCAGGTGACGACGACCCAGTAGGGGATGTCCTTGAACTCGGAGACGTGGAGGAACGACAGCCATGACGGCAGATCGTTGAAGACGCCGGCGGCGGTGCCGGTGTAGAGGGCGAGCGTGATGATGCCCATGGTCTTCTGGGCGTCGTTCTTGCCGTGGCCGTAGGCCATGAACGCGGCGCTGAAAAGCTGGGCCTTGCCGAAGATAAGGCCGACGAGGCGGGGCGTGGTCTTGCGGAGGACGATCATCAGGAGCCACATCAGCAGCGCACCGCCGATGAAGCCGAGGAGCGGCGAGGTGAACATCGGCAGCACGACCTTGGGCCACAGGCCGATGGCGGCGCCCTTCGCATTGTGGTCCGACCAGATGAGGACGGACCAGTTGCCCCGCGCGGTGCCGAGGGCGGCGCCGCAAAGGCCGCCGATGAGGGCGTGGCTGGAACTGGACGGCAGGCCCAGCCACCAGGTGAAGAGATTCCAGATAATCGCCCCGAGCAGGGCGGCGAACACGGTTGCCATCGTGACCGCACCGGCGGCGACCAGGCCGCTGCTGATGGTCTGGGCCACGGCGGTGCCGGCGAGGGCGCCGATCAGGTTGAAGAACGCCGCCATGAAAATGGCCTGGCGCGTGGACAGCACCTTCGTCGAGACGACCGTCGCGATGGCGTTGGCGGTGTCGTGAAAACCGTTGATGTACTCGAAGACCAGCGCGGCCAGCAGAACGAGCAGGAACAGCGTCATGGCGCGGGGACGGGCGGCGCGTTACGAATGCTTGAGGACGATCTGGACGACGACGTTGCCGGCGTTGCGGCAGCGGTCCACGGCCTGCTCGACCATTTCGTAGAGATCGGAGAGGATGATGAGTTCGCGGGCATCGTAGGGGCCGCTGTAGAGATCCTTGAGGAGGGTGAGCATGACCTTGTCGGCCTCGCCCTCGGCGTACTGGAGGCGGTCGTTGGCGGCGCGGATCTTTTCGATGTTGGTGCCGCCGCGGAGCTGCTGCACCATGAAGGAGACGGCCTCGGCGGCCTGCTTCATGAGGTCGGCCTGGCGGGCAAAGGCGGAGTGCGGCACGCGGCCGGGATAGATGGAAAGGCGCTCGACGATCTTCTCGACGGTCTTGGGGATGCGATAGAGGGCGAAGGAAAGCGCCTCGATGTCCTCGCGCTCGAGCGGCGTCACAAACGTGCGGCTGAGGGCCTCCTGCATCTCATAACGGATGCGCTTCTCCTTGCGGCGGCTCTGGACAAAATCATCGAGATTGGCGGGCGGACCGCCGGAGCTGAGCGTCTCCAAGTAGGCAGCGAGCAGGTTCACGCTGGTCTTGGCCTCCTCGGCCCCCGCTTCGAGCAGGTCGAAAAACTTGTCCTCTTTACCCAGGATTTTTTTGAGCCACTGCATATGGGAAGGTTTGGAAGTAACGCAGTGGGTTACGATGGCGAAACAAATTTCTCGGGAGCCGGTGTTTTGCCCCGCAGCCGGAGCCAAAGGTAGCCGAGGCGCTCATAAACGGCCTTGGTGCTCCGCTCCAAGGAGTCGGTATCCCAGGTATAATCCCTAAAACGGAAGCCCGGAGCGGGCAGGGCGGAGAAATCGGCGGGACAGGCCAAGGGATGCAGCCCGGCCTGGCGCATAAGGGCCATGGCCCGCGGCATATGCCAGGCGGACGTGACGAGGGCAAATGGCGCGCCGCCCACGGTCTGGCGGAGGGCCTGGGCCTCGTCCTCGGTATCACGCGTGGCGTCAAAGCGGATGATGCGCGCCGGGTCGGCTCCGAGGGAGATGGCTGCGTCGGCGAGCACGGCGGCATGGGGCGCGCCACCGGGGTCCGCGCCGCCGCTGACAATGAGTTTCGCGCCGGGCTCGGCGCGCAGAAGCCGCAGACCCTCCATGAGCCGGCCGCGGGCGGCGGGGGAAAGCTTGTTGATGGCGGAGACACCCGGGGCATCGCGGTGGCCGCCGCCGAGGACGACGATGTACCGGCAGGCGTTGAGCGCGGCGGGGGGCGGGGTGGCGGCGCTGAACTCCGGGATGGGCGGGTAGGTGAGCTCGAGCGGGCGGAGGATCGCGGCGCTGAAAGCCTTGTTGCTCAACACGAGGAGCAGCGCGATGCCGATACCGAGGAGGGCCCAGCCCGCGCGGCCCCGGCGCTTCGAGCGCACGAGCAACCAGCCGCTGATCAAAAACAGCAGGCTGAACGGCAGCGGCATGAACCAGAATGCGACGAATTTTTTGACCCAGAACCCCATGGCGGGAAGGAAGCCGCCGGGCAGGGCCGCAAGCAAGCCCGGCCTGTCGCCCGGTCGGATCAGGCGGATTCACCGGCGAGCGCGGCGTGCACCGTCCGGAGCAGTTGATCCAGCGAATAGGGCTTGGCGAGGACGGCAAAGGGCCGGAGTTCCCGCAGCTCGTCGGCGCGGGAGCCGTCCGCCTTGGCGGCGAGCCCTGTTGAAACCATGAGGGGCAGGGCCGGTTGCATTTTCTTTAAAACCCGCAGCAGGTTCGCGCCGTTCATGTTGGGCATATCCAGGTCGGAAATCACCAGGCGGACCTCATTGGCGTGCGCGGGGTAAACCGCCAGCGCCTCGATCCCGTCGCCGGCGGTCAGCACCTTGTAGCCGTGCTTGAGGAGCGCTTCGCCCATGGCGTCGCGGATGTTCGCCTCATCCTCCACCAGCAGGATGAGTTCGCCGTGGCCGGAGGGCACGGCGGCGGAGGCGGCCGGGGCTTCCTGGGCCGCGCCCTCCGGCGCGACGGGCAGGTGTACGTGGAAGGTGGTGCCCTTGCCTACTTCGCTGGTCAGCGTCAGGAATCCCCCGTGGCTCTTGACGAGCCCCATCGTCGTCGCGAGGCCGAGACCGGTGCCCTTGCCCGGTGCCTTGGTGGTGAAAAACGGCTCAAAGATCTTGTCGATGATCTGGGGCGTCATACCTGTGCCGGTGTCGATCACGCTCAATCGCACGTACGCCCCCGGCTTGGCGCCGGGGATCATGCCGGCTTGGTTTGCGTCGAAGGCCACATTGGCGGCCGCGATCGTCAGCTGGCCGCCGTCGGGCATCGCGTCGCGGGCGTTGACGCAGAGGTTCAGCAGGATCTGGTGGAGCTGGGTGGCGTCGCCCACGACGAGGCCGAGCTGGGGTGCCAGCCGGAGGTCGATCGTGATGTTCTTGGGAAAGGTCTGCTGCACGATGGTCCGCATCTCGCGGATGAGCGGCTGCAGCGGGATCGGCAGCCGCTTGCCCTCCAAGCCGCGGCCGAAGGTGAGCAGCTGCTGCACGAGACGCGCCCCGCGCTCTGCGCTCGACTCGATGGTGGCCAGCATGCGCTCCGTGCTGGCGTCCGCGCCGCCCATGCGGATGAGCGGTGCGGACATCATGATCGGCGCGAGGATGTTGTTGAGGTCGTGGGCGATCCCGCTGGCCAGCGTGCCGATGGACTCCAGCCGCTGCGCGCGGAAAAACTGCGCCTCGAGCTGCTTCTTTTCCGTGATATCCTTGGCCACGCCGGCGATGCGGAAGACCTCGCCCGCGGCGTTGCGCACCGGGAAGGCGCGGTCGTGGATCCAGCGCTCCGCCAGATCGGGGCGGATGATCCGGTACGTCTCGTCATAGCCGCCGTGCTGCTGGCGGGCCATCGCGGAAAGCACTCGCTCCCGGTCCTCGGGGTGGATCGCCTGCGCCCAGTTCATCGGCGACTCATGCAGGCTCGCGCAGGTGCGCCCCCAGATGCGTTCGTAGGCGGGGCTGATGTAGAGCATCAGGCTTTTGACCGGATCGGTCAGCCAGAACACCTCGTCGATGCTGTCGGCGAGCTGGCGGAAGCGTTCCTCGCTTTCCCGCAAATTCTGGCCGGTAAGCTTTTCATCTTCCAGGATGCCGAGGAGCGCCCGACGCGAACGCTCGGCCTCCCGCTCGGAGGCCTCGAGCTGGGCCACCTTGCGCTGCAGTTCGCCGGTCCGGCGGCGCAGCTCGAGCTGCGCCACCACCTGCCGGCCCAGGGTGCGGAGGGCCGCGGCCTGCGCCTCGCTCAGGCGGCGCGGCGAGTGGTCCATGACGCAGAGGGCGCCCAGCGCATGCCCGTCGGATGTGACCAGCGGCGCGCCGGCGTAGGCGCAGATGCGGGGATCGCCGGTCACAAGCGGGCTGTCCGCAAAGCGCGGATCGTTGCGGGCATCCCGCACCTCGAAGATCTCGTCGCGGTGCAAAATGGTATGGGCGCAAAAAGCGATGTTCCGCGGTGTTTCGCCGGCGGATACGCCCAGCCGGGACTTGAACCACTGACGGTCGGAATCGACCAACGAAATGAGCGCCATGGGCATCTCGCAGATGTGCGCGGCGAGCTGCATGAGGTCGTCGAAGGCCTCCTCGGGTGCCGTATCGAGCACATCGTACCGCCGCAGGGCGGCCAGCCGGTTGGTTTCGTCCGGGGGGATGGGCGCGTTCATGGGATGGCGGGCGCTGCGTAGCGCGCGGGCTTGCCCTGTTCGGCGAGCAGGGCGTTGACCTCGGCCTTCAGGGCCTGGACGCGGTCCTCGCGCCCGAGCATGACCTCCTGCCACCGGAGCAGTTCGCCGAGTTGTTCGCGGATTTTCTCCCCGGCCAGCCTGCGCTCCGTGGTATCGAGCGAAAGGACGAAGAGGCCTTCCGGCACCGGATGGATGCTGAGTTCGAAATAAGTCTTGGTGCCGTCGGCCAGGACGAGCTCATCTTCCACCCGCGCGGACGTGCGCTCCCGCAGGCACCGCTGCAATTGGGCGTAGGCTGTGGTCTGCTCGAAACCGGGGTAGCACTCGATGAGACGCCGCCCGAGGAGTTCCTCCCGCTGGTGATGACCGTGGCGCGCCGCCGCTTCGTTGATGTAGCGGAAGCGCAGCTCGTGGTCCAGGATCTGGCAGCCTTCGATCAGGCTGTCCAACGCGCCGCGAAACCGCTCTTCACTGGCCCGCAGGGACTCTTCCGCGAGTTTGCGCGCGGTGATATCCGTGATCACCACGATGACCAACGCGGTCCGACCGCTGCCGTCGTGTTGGGCGGGCTCGTACCGCACGGTAAAATGGCGGACCTTTTCCCCGGCGGGTCGCTGGAGTTCATACTCGACCCGTTCGCCGCTGAACGCCTGGTCCAGCCGGGGCCGGATCTGGCTTTCGTACAGCGCCGGCAAGACTTCCGCCACTGCTTCGCCCACGATCTCGCGCGGCCCGAGGCCGAGGAATTCTCCGTAGGTCGCATTGGCAAAGGTATAGCGCCGCTCTTCATTGACCATGACCAGCCCGACCCGGGCATTGTCGGTCACCGTGCGCAGCCGGAGTTCGCTGGCGCGGAGCCGTTCCTCCGCCTCAGTCCGCGCCGTGATGTCGGTGGCCATCACCAGTTGGCCGAGCCGGCCCGCAAAGGGGATCTGATGCGATGTGATCGCGACTTGGATGAACGTGCCGTCTTTCTTGCGGTGGCGCCAGGTCCGGTGGGATGGTACGTCCAAGGCGCCGGAAAGCCGGCTTTCCAACGCCGGCAATTCCTCCGCAGGCCGGATGTCCCGGATGGTCATCGCAAGGAATTCGTCCCGGGAATAGCCATAGTGGTTCACGGCGGCTTGGTTAATTGCGAGGAATCGCAGGGTCTCAGGTTCGTACACCCACATCGGCGCCGGGTTGTTTTCAAACATCAGGCGGTGGCGCCGCTCCGACTCCTGCAGGGCCAGCTCGTTTTGCCGGCGGTTTTGCCGGAGGGCCGATTGCTCCAACGCATGTCCGACCGCGGTCCCCAGGCGCGCGAGGCGGTCCTTGAGCAGATAATCCGCCGCTCCCAGCTTCATCGCCTGAACCGCGGTATCCTCGCCAATGGTACCCGATATCAGGATAAACGGGATATCCAGGTCGGCTTGTTGCAGCAGGGCCAGCGCGCGCAGGGCGTCGAACTGCGGCATCTGGAAGTCCGACAGGATGAGGTCGAAGTTGAGTTTCAGCCGCTCCTTGTACGCAGCTTCGCTGTCAATCCGCTGGCATTCGACGTCGAAGCCCGCATCGCGGATATGGCGCAGGATCAGCTCCGCGTCGGCGGGATTGTCCTCCAGGAGCAGGATTTTGATGGGGCGGGCGCTCATGGCAGAGGGGAGGGCGCGGAGATTTGGTTGAGTAGCAGCCAGTAGAAGCCCAGCTCTTGCACGGCGGCCGCGAACTGCTCGAAGTTCACCGGTTTCACGATGTAGCTGTTCACGCCCAGCTCGTAGCTTTTCACGAGGTCGGACTGTTCCTTGGAGGAGGTCAGCATCACGACCGGGATGGTCCGGGTCCGGGGATCGCCCTTGAGGCGCTGGAGGACCTCGAGGCCATCTACCTTGGGCAATTTCAGGTCGAGCAGGATCACCTTCGGGAAATCAGGCCGGCGGCCGGCGTAGGCTCCCTCGCAAAAGACAAAATCCAGCGCCTCCGCGCCATCGCGCGCAACCTGGATCTGGTTGGCAATTTTGGCCTTGCGCAGCGCGCGCAGCGTGAGCTCTAGGTCCTCGGGGTTGTCCTCAACCAGTAGCAGTTCGAGTGGTTCGGCGGGAATCATGATGCGTCGCTCCGTTGCAGGGTGAAATAGAACGTAGCCCCGGCGTCGGGCGCGCTCTCGGCCCAGATGCGGCCGCCGTGGCGGTTTACGATCCGCTGCACAATGGCGAGGCCCACGCCGGTTCCCTCGTAGTCCTCGGCCCGGTGCAGCCGTTGGAACACGCCGAACAGTTTGTCGGCATAGCGCATGTCGAAGCCGCTGCCATTATCCCGGACGTAGTACACCGGAGGGTGCGTCGCCGTCTGGCAGCCGATGGCGAGCGTCGGCTGCGTGCGCTTGCGGGAGTACTTGAGCGCGTTGGAGATGAGGTTGACCATTACCTGCCGCAGCAGCCGGTGGTCGCCTGCGCAGGGGGGCAGCTCGCCGAGGCTGACCTCGACCTGCCGGGTGGCGCACTCGCCGGCGAAGTCTTCGAGCACGGAGCGGACGAGCCGGGCCATGTCCACTGGTTGCTTTTCCAAGGGCTGGCGGCTGAGCCGGGAGAAGGCCAGCAGGTCGTCGATCAGGCAGCCCATGCGGCGGGCGCTCTCCTGGATCACATCGAGCTGGCGCCGTCCGTCCGCGGGCAGCTGCGGCCCGAAATCCTCCATGACCGCCTGCGAGAACCCGTCCACCGCGCGCAGCGGCGCCCGGAGGTCATGAGAAATCGAATACGAAAAGGCCTCCAGCTCGCGGTTGGCCGCCTCGAGCTCCTCGGTGCGGAGGCGCACGCGTTGCTCCAGCTCCGCGTTGAGCTGGCGGATCTGCTGCTCGGCGCGGCGGCGCTCGGTGATGTCGCGGGCGACCTTCGACGCACCCACGACGCGGCCGGCGGCGTCCCTGATGGGGGACACGGTTACCGACACCTCGACGGTGGAGCCGTCCTTGCACCGCCGCACGGTCTCGAACGGCCGCACCGTCCGGTTGTGCCGGATCGAATCCATGATCTGCGTCTCCTCGGCCTGGCGCTCATCCGGGATCAGCCGCAGGATCGACTGTCCGACCATTTCATCGGCGCGGTAGCCGAAGAGCTGCTCCGCGCCGGAGTTCCAGCTGGTCACGATCCCGGCCAGATCCTTGCCGACGATGGCGTCGGAAGACGAATCGACGATGGCGGCCAGCCGGGCGGTCGCGATCTCCGCGCGTTTGTGCCCGGTGATGTCGCGCATGACGCTCAGCGCGCAGGTTTCGTTGCCAAACGTGATCAGCCGGGACGAAAGGTTGAAATCCAGTTCGCGTCCGTCGCGGATCCGCAGCTTCGCCTCGTGGTTGAGGCATTCGCCCTGCGCGTGGAGCCGCTGCAGAAATCGGCTCCGCTCCGCCTCGTCCGCCCACACGATGAAGCGGCCGGCGGGCTGCCCGACGACCTCCTCCCGCCGGGCCTGCCAGAGGGCGCACAGCCCGTCGTTGGCCTCCAGGATCATCCGATCGCGGAGCCGGGTGAGCGTGACGCAGTCCGGGCTGAGGCGAAAGGAGCGGGCGAAAAGCTCCTGGCCTTCGCCCGCGCGGCGCCGGGTGCGGTGCAGGCTTTCGCTCAACCCGCTGATGATCACGCCGGCGAGCATCAGGAAGCCCTCCTGCCACCAAGTCGCGAAGGTTTGTCCCGCCAGTGCCGGCACGTAGCAACCGACCGCCAAGCCGGAGAGCGCGGTGGCCAGCAGACCGGGCCAGAGCCCGCCGGCATAGGCGCTCAGCATGATCGGCAGGGTAAACATGATGAAGTTGGGCTGGCCGGCCAGCCACGGATCCATTTTCAGCCGCAGCCAGAGCGCGGCGGCCACGGAGACGACGGCGACCAAAAAGGCCGCCCATCGCGAGCGAGGAGATGGGGGTGCTGCAAGAGTGGGGAAGAGCAAGGCGTGGATTACTCCTCTCTATCGGCCCCGGGTTGTCCGGAGCTTCAGTATGGCGCTAACTAGGCGAACAGACGGCGGGCCGGACTTGGACGACGCGCCGCACAGTTCGTCGCATCAACGGTTAAGGTATTGGCGATCGATTTTAGGAAGGCCCAGGGGACGTCACGGGGATGACGAGGGTAGTGATTGTGTAGTACGCCGCGGGTCCGAATGCAAGGATTCGTCCTTGGTAAGGACGTAGCGCGACTGGGCTCGCCTCCGCTGCGGTTGGCGGTAGGGTCAGGTCATGCGAAAAACGGGATGGAGACAGGTCGTCTTGGTCGTGCTCGCGCTGCTCGGCACGGGCGTCGCGACGGCCGCGACGCCACCGGTCTTCACGCTCCAGCCGCAGAGCCAGACTGTGGCGGCCAACACCAACGTCACGTTCAACGCGCTCGCGGACGGGGCGCCGGTCCCGACCTACCAGTGGCGGAAGGACGGGGTGAATCTGCCCAGCCAGATCGGCAGCTCCCTCAACCTGCCGCTGGTGCAGGCGGGGGATGCGGGGACTTACACCGTCGTGGCGACCAATAGCGAGGGCGCCGTGACGAGCGCGGCGGCGGTGCTGGGGATCTTGGGCGCGCCGACGATCACGACCCAGCCGCAGAGCCAGACCGTCGCAGTCGGGGCCAGCGTGAGCTTCACGGTGGTGGCCTCAGGCACGCCGGCCCCGGTTTACCAATGGAGCAAAAACGGGGTGGCGATCGCGGCTCCGGCGGGTACGGCGGGTACGTTGACCTTGGCCAGCGTGCAGGTGGCGGATGCGGGGAATTACACGGTGGTCGCGACCAATTCGGTCGGGAGCATCACGAGCAACGCGGCGGTGCTCACCGTCAATAACGGGGCGCCGATCATCACGGCGCAACCGGCGGGGCACGCCCTGATCGCGGGCCGCACGGCGGTGTTCAATGTCGGGGCCACGGGCACCATCGGCTCGGTGCAGTGGAAGAAGGACGGCGTGGCGGTGGCGGGCGGCAACGCCTTGCGTCTGGTGCTCACGGATATCCAGCCGGCGGATGCAGGCACCTACACCGTCACCCTTGCCAACACTGCCGGCGCGGTGACGAGCGCTCCGGCGGCGCTGACGGTGACGGCCAGTGCCAATCCCGGCCGGATCGCCAACCTTTCGATCCGCGGCACCTCTGGGACCGGGACCAAGGTGTTGATCATGGGCTTTGTGACCGGCGGCGTCGGGACGAGCGGCAGCACGCCGCTGCTGATCCGCGGAGTAGGACCGTCGATCGTGCCGCCGCCCTACGGAGTGACGGATGCGCTGCCCGACCCGCTGATCCAGGTGGTCGCGCAGCAAACTGGGCTGGAACTGGCGCGGAACGACGACTGGGCCGGGGATGCGGCGGTGAAGGCGGCAGCGACGGCGACCGGAGCCTTCGACCTGATCAGCGATACGAGCAAGGATGCGGCGCTGTTGAGCAACCTGCCGGGCGGGGTGTTCTCGGTGATCGTGAGCGACAAGACGGGCGCGACCGGCTCGGTGCTGGCGGAAATGTACGACGCCAGCGTGCCGCAAGGTTACAATGCGGTGACGCCGCGGCTGATGAACATCTCGGCCCGTGCGTACGTGACTGCGACCGGCACGCTGATCGCGGGCTTTGTGGTGACGGGGGATACGGCCACGACCGTGCTGATCCGGGCGATCGGTCCCAATCCCGCCTTTGCGGCGGCGGTGGGCAGCGAGGTGCTGACCGATCCGCAGGTGACCCTCTACCGCTCGCAGGGCGGGGTGGGCTCCGTGGTGCAGACCAACGACAATTGGGGCGGTGATCCGCAGCTCACCAGCGCGGGCCAGCGGGTCGGCGCGTCAGTCCTGACCGATACGGCAAGCAAGGACGCGGCGCTGCTGCTCACGCTGGATCCCGGGGTCTATTCGGCCATGGCCTACAGCGCCAATGCCACCCCGGGGATCACGCTGATCGAGGTTTATGACGTCCCTTGAGCGCGGCTTGGCGTGCGACGGCAAATATTTTCGGAACTATCGGGTTGGCGGCAACGTCATGCATCGTTCAACCTTGCTTCAACCATGAGTTTTGTCCGACGCCTCGCCGCCCTGGGCCTAGCCCTTGCCGCCGTATTGCCGCTCTCTGCGCAAACCGCCACCGTGCCGGCGCTTGCCCAGACGATGCCCAACCAGAGCCTGGCGATCGCCACCGGCAGCCTGACCCTGGACTTGCGCGGGCTGTTTTACGTCCCCGGCGTGACGGGCACGATCACGCAGTTCACCACGGATCTCGGCAAATTCAACGTGGAGCTGTATGGCAGCGATGCGCCGTTGTCGGTCGCGAACTTCCTCTCTTACGTTAATGACGGCAGCTACAACGGCACGATCATCCACCGTTCGACCCCGCTGAACCAGGTCAACGGAGTGTATACCAACGGTATCATCCAAGGCGGCGGTTACCTTTATGCGATACCGCCCACCACGGTGCCGAAGAAGAACCCCATTGTGCTTGAATATAAGCTACCCAATATCCGCGGCACGATCGCGATGGCGCGGACGAGCGACCTGAACAGCGCGACCAGCGAGTGGTTCATCAATCAGGATAACAACAGCGATATCCTCGGCGCCTCGAACAACGGCGGTTACGCGGTGTTTGGCCGAGTGCTGGGTACGGGCATGACCGTGGTGGACGCCATCTATGCCGTGAAGACCTTCAACGCCAACTCGTCGAGCAACCCCAACGGGCCGTTCAACAATCTTCCCCTGCAAAATTACGACAACACCAAGCCCGTGGCGCTGGCCAATCTGGTGAATGTGTCCAAGATTGCGGTGATTCCGATCTATCCGACCGCGGGTGGCGGCACCTCGCTGCTCAACTTCAGCGCCACGAGCAACGCGACCAGCGTGGTCACCGTCGCGCTGAGTGGCAGCAACCTGACCCTCACCCCGGTCACCCCTGGCGCCGCCACGGTGACGGTCAGCGCCTCGGACGTGAACGGCAACCTCATCGTCGGATCCTTCCTCGCCTCCGTGCAGTCCTTTGCGGCACCGACGATCACGGCCCAGCCGCTGGGGCACACGATCGCCGCGGGCACGACCACCGTGTTCAACGTCACCGCCACGGGCACGGCCCTGACCTACCAGTGGAAGAAGGACGGCAACGTCCTCACCGGTGCGACCTCGCCCCGCCTCGTACTGACGACGGCGCAGGCGGGCGATGCTGGCAGTTACACCGTGACGGTGGGCGGCCCGAACAACACCTCGGTAACGAGCGATCCGGCGGTGCTGAGCGTGGTGACGAGCACGAATCCCGGGCGCATTTCCAACCTCTCGATCCGGGCCGGTTCGGGCACGGGTAACCGCGTGCTGATCATGGGCTTTGTCGCGGGCGCAGGGACGGGCGGTAGCACGCCGATGCTGATCCGCGGCGTGGGTCCCACGATCCTGTCGCAGCTGCCGGATGCCCTGCCTGATCCCGTGATCCAGATCATCCCGCAGGGTGGCGCGGTACTGGCGAGCAATGACAATTGGGGCGGGGATGCCGCGCTGAAGGCGGCCGCGACGGCGACGGGCGCATTTCCGCTGATCAGCGACACGAGCAAGGATGCGGCGTTGCTGAGCAGCCTGCCGGGCGGCGTGTACTCGGTGATCGTGAGCGACAAGACGGGTGCGGCCGGCTCGGTGCTGGCGGAAATTTACGACGCGACGGTGCCCGCGGTGTACGACGCGACGAAGCCACGGTTGGTGAACATCTCGGCCCGTGCGTATGTGAACGCGGCCAACGTGCTGATCGCGGGCTTTGTGGTGACGGGCGACACGGCGAAGACCATGCTGATCCGCGGTATCGGCCCCAACCCGGCCTTTGCCTCCGCCGTTGGCAGCGATGCGCTCGCCGACCCGGTCGTGACTCTTAACAAGTCGACAGACTCGGGCAGTGTCACGCTGCTCACCGCGGACAACTGGGGCGGCGACACCCAGATCACGAGCGTGGGCGACCGGGTGGGCGCCTCGGCCCTGACAAATTCCGCGAGCAAGGACGCGGCCGTGCTGGTCACGCTCGACCCCGGGGTGTATTCGGCCGTGGCCTACGGCGCGAACAGCTCCGCGGGCATCATGCTCATGGAAGTGTACGAGGTGCCATAAGCGCCGACTGCGATTTACTGCCATGAACCCCGCCAAGCCCATGCCCTTCACCGCCGCTCCTGCCACCGCTCCACGCGGCCGCCGGTGGGTCTTTGCGATCCTGGGGGTGGTGCTGGCCGCGGTCCTGCTGGTGGAGATTTTGCCCGCCTTGGTGTCGAAGCCGCCTGCAGTGCAGCATGTGCCGCTGGCGGAGGCGCTACCGCAGGCGGTGCCGGGCTGGACGGCGAAGGTGGTGCCGGTGGCCAACACGCCCGAGATGCGCCAGGCGGTCAGCGGCATCCTGCAGTTTGATGAAGCGGAAGTGGTGCAGTACACCAGCGCGGATGGGATTGTGGTCGAGGTTTATGCGGCCTACTGGAAGGCGGGCAAAGCGCCCTACAGCCTCGTCGGTGCCCATAATCCGGATACTTGCTGGATCAACAACGGTTGGGATTGTGTCAGCCGCACCCACGCCTTCGTGCGCGAGGTGGACGGACGCACCCTGAAGCCCGGCGAGGAGGGCGGCTACACGCCCCGGCAGGGCGGCGGGCAGACGGACGTCCTGTTCTGGCACCTCGTCGGCGGCCGGCCTCACGATGGCTACGGGCTGGAAGGCTGGGCGGACGGCTTCAAGGGCCACCTGCAGCGCCTGCCCCTGGTTTTCCGCGACCTGAAGCGTTACTCCTTCAACTTGGCGCAGGAGCAGATGTTCGTGCGCATCTCGACCCAGGCGCGGTTCGCGGATTTGTTCGGGAGGGAAGATTTCCGCCGGCTGATGCTGGCGCTGGAGCCGGTCGGGCTGCTGGAGCCGAAGGCCTGAGGCGCCGGCGCGCGCTTTGTGGTCTTGCTGCCGGGAGGACGGGGGCTTTGCTCGGGAGGAACGTGAGCATTTTCCGGAGTTTCCGCGGACTGGGACTGGGCGCCGTAGCGGTGCTCGGCGGCGGCTTGCTCTGGTACGCCATCGCGCGCGGGCCGCAGCCGCGAGCGCGACAGTTTGTGCCCGGGGCGCTGGGCTATGAAGCGGGAGCGCCGGCGCCGGCCCCGGGGCCGGGGGCCTTTCTCACGCGCGGCTTCTCGATGCCCGGCGACGGGCGGGACGGCCGGCGCTGGCAGGCGGCCAACCAGGTGACGCAGCCGCTGCCGTTCTCCCATAACCTGCACCGGGTGTTTCCGCCGGCCCTGTACGCGAGTCATCCGGAGTTTTTTCCCCTGATCGGAGGCGAGCGGCTGAAACCTGCGCCGAAGATCATCGACTGGAATCCGGACCTCGGGCGCGAGGATGTCGCCCGGTACGCGGCGGGGGTGGCGGCGGACTATTTTTCCACGCATCCGGCCAGCGTGAGTTTCAGCCTCGGCACCAACGACGGACTGCTCTTTGGCGAGTCGCCGGAGACCCTGGCCCTGACGACGCCGGTGAAGTGGTTCCGCGGCCGGCCGGACTACGCGCCGCTGGTGTTTACCTTCATGAACCGCGCGGCGGCGGAGCTGAGCCGCACGTATCCGGACAAGTACCTCGGCTGCCTCGCGTATTACTGGGCGGAGAACACGCCGGGTTTCCCGGTCAACCGGCAGATCGTGCCATTCCTCACCACGGACCGGTCGCAGGGATACGACACGGCGTTGCGCGAGGAGGAATACGACCTGCAACGGCGCTGGGCGGCGATCGCGGGCGAGAACGCAGGCGGCGGACCCCGGCGGTTGGGACTCTACGACTACCTCTATGGCGGCGGGTTTTTAATCCCGCGCATCCATACCGGCCTGCTGGCGGAAAACCTCCGGCGGGCGCGGCAGGCGGGGTTCACCGATTACTACGCGGAAGTGTATCCAAACTGGGGACTTGACGGGCCGATGCCCTGGCTGGCGGCCCAGCTGACCCTCGATCCGGCGCAGCCGCTGGAGCCGCTGCTCGACGAGTACTACACGCGATATTTCCGCGAGGCCGCGGAGCCGATGCGCGCGTTTTTCACCCGGTGCGAGGAGCAATGGATGCGGCAGCCGGGGCCGGGCTACTGGCTGAAGCATTACCGGAACGAGTCGCAGGCGGATATCTTCCCCCTGGCGGTCTGCCGGGAACTGCGGGCGCAGCTGACCGCGGCCGCCCAGGCGACGAAGTCCACGAGGGTGCGCGCGCGGGTGACGCTGGTGAGCGAAGCCTTTGGCGTGACGGAGCGCTTCGTCGCCATGCAGGAGGCCCGCGAGGCGCTGAACCGGCGCTCGCTCCGGCCTGGGCGCGACTGGCGCGGGCTGGTCGCGGCCCTGTGGGATTTCCGCGCGGCGCGCAACGAGTTCGAAAGCTACGTTAAGAGCCTGCGGCAGCGGCAGCCGCTCGCGCTGCGGCCGTTTTTGGGGGAGGACTACCTGCGGCACGATCCGATGCCGGCTGCCGTGGTGGCGATCCAGACCGCGGCCGAGGCGGCGGCGGAGTTTGATGTCGCGGAGACCCTGGTGCGCAACCGGGGTGACGAGGCGATCACGCGCACCTGGCTCGCGGCGCTCGTGTCACGCACGCGCACGGGGCTCGAGCTGGTGAAAAACGGCGGTCTGCACGGCCCGGTGCTGCCGGCGCGCCAAATCGCGGGACTTCCCTACGGTCTGGCCTTGCCGGCGGAGTGGGGCAGTAAGGTGGAGCCGGCGGAGTTCCAGCACGCCGAGCTGATCGGGCACGGCGAGGGGGGGAGCGTGCTGCATATTTCCGGCAGTGCCGATAGCGCCCTTTTCCAATGGTGTCCGCTGCCGCGGGATTATGACCGTTATGCGGCCCGCGTGGCGGTGCGCGGGCGGGTTTCACCGGGCACGGCGGTCATGCTGACCATTGGCTGGCTCGACCGGACTGGGAAAAACCTCGGCAGCCAGGTGGTGCGGCTGCCTGAAGGTGAGACCGATGATTGGGTGGAACTGAATATCATCGAGGCTCCGCCCCCTCAGGCGGTCAGGGTGGGCGTGGGGCTCCGCGTGCAATATCAGGTCGCAGGCGATTGGGCCGAGGCGCGGGATTTCAGCCTGCAGGCGATACCGTAATTTGACGGTAACAGGCTTGCGTTAAGCTATGGCCTGACGCAGTCTCGGTGGTTCTAATCCATGACGCTTCCGCGAATCTATCTTTCCTCACCGCATATGGGTGGCGATGAGCTTGGTTTGGTGCAGGAAGCCTTCGCCACCAACTGGATTGCCCCGGTCGGACCGCATGTGGACGCGTTTGAGCGGGAGTTTGCAGCGTGCGTCGGCTCGCCGCATGCCGTGGCGCTTTCTTCGGGTACGGCGGCGTTGCACCTGGCCCTGCGGATGAGCGGGGTGGGGCCGGGCGACGAAGTCTTTTGCTCCGACCTGACCTTCAGCGCGAGCGCCAACCCGATCGTTTACGAAGGGGCGAAGCCCGTCTTCATCGACAGCGACCGTGCGACGTGGAACATGGATCCGGCCCGTCTAGCCGAGGGGCTGGCCGATGCGGCGAAGCGGGGCCGGCTACCCAAGGCCGTGGTGCTGGTGCACCTGTACGGCCAGAGCGCGGACATCGACCCCGTCGTGGAATTGTGCACCCGCTACGGGGTGACGCTCATCGAGGATGCCGCCGAGGCGCTGGGCGCGAGCTACAAGGGCATCGTGCCGGGTACGCGTGGGCGGATCGGCATCTACTCCTTCAACGGCAACAAGATCATCACCACCTCGGGTGGCGGCATGCTCGTGACGGCCGACCAAGCGCTGGCGGAGAAGGCGCGGTTTCTCTCGACGCAGGCGCGCGATCCCGCACCACACTACCAGCATTCGCAGATCGGTTTCAACTACCGCCTCAGCAACGTCCTGGCCGGCATCGGCCGCGGCCAGTTACGCGTATTGGAACAACGGGTGCAGCAGCGCCGGGCCAACTGTGCGTTTTACCAGCAGGCGTTTGCGGACCTGCCGGGCATCGAGTTCATGCCCGAGGCGCCGTTTGGCCGCTCCACGCGCTGGCTGACCTGTGTCGTGATCGATCCGGCTAAATTTGGCTGCGACCGCGAGGCGATGCGGCTGGCACTGCAGGATGAAAACATCGAGGCGCGCCCGGTCTGGAAGCCGATGAGCCAGCAGCCGGTGTTCGCGGGCTGCCGCCGCTACGGCGGCGAGGTCGCGGCGGACTTGTTTGCGCGCGGCTTGTGCCTGCCCTCGGGCTCCAATCTTACCGAGGCGGATTTGCAGCGCGTTGCGGCCGCGGTGCGCCGGTGTCACCGGCCCGCCGCGACGTCGGGAAGGACCCATGCTGAAGCGGCTGTTTGACCTGCTGGCCGTGCTGCTGACGGCACCGCTTTGGCTTCCGCTGCTCGCCATCGTGGCTTGGATGGTCCGACGGAAACTGGGCTCGCCCGTGCTCTTCCGGCAAAAGCGCCCGGGCTATCAGGGCGAGATTTTCGAGCTGATCAAGTTTCGCAGCATGACGAGCGAGTGCGGGCCCGATGGGAAACTCCTGCCTGACGAGGTGCGTCTGACCGCGTTTGGCCGCTGGCTGCGGGCCACGTCGCTGGATGAGCTGCCGGAACTCCTCAACATCCTGCGCGGCGAGATGAGTCTGGTCGGCCCGCGGCCGCTGCTGATCGCGTACCTGCCGCGCTACTCGGCCCGCCAGGCGCGCCGCCATGAGGTGCGGCCGGGGCTCACCGGCTTGGCGCAGGTGATGGGCCGCAACGCCCTCAGCTGGGAGGAGAAGTTCGAGTGGGATGTCACCTACGTCGAGCAGCAGAGCCTGTGGCTCGACCTGAAGATCCTTTTTCTCACGGTGAAAACCGTCCTGTTCCGCACGGGCATCAGCGCGCAAAACGAGGCGACGATGCCGGAGTTCAACCCGACGGGGCGGGATTCGCGGGCCTGATCCGGGAGGCAAATTTTCATGGGCAATCCAATCTTCGACCTCTCGCGCAACCGCCGCTCGCTGCTGCTGGCCATCATCTATGGCGCGGTGATCGGCCTGGCCTACTACATGGCCTACGAGGTGCGGTTCGATTTCCAGGTGCCCGCGGTGTACCAAGCGGAGCGGCTGCACCTCATCTGGTGGGTGATCGGGGTCAAGCTCGTGGCGCTCATCTGGGTGCGCCAGCTCGGCACCGTGCTGACGTATTTCAGCATCCCCGACCTCCTGCGGCTGATCTGGTCGATGGCGGTGGCCAGCCTGGTGCTCCTCCTGCCCCGCCTGATGGGCATCACGCTCCTCTCGCCGCCGCGCGGTGCGGTGCTGGTGGATTATTTTCTCTGTGTCAGCGCCCTGTGCGCCATGCGTCTTTCCACACGTCTCTTCCGCGAGCGCGTGACGATGGGCCGCAAGGGCATGCCGGAGCGCCGGCAGCCGATCGCGATCGTGGGCGCCGGCGACGCGGGCGCCTCGCTGGCGAAGGATTTCATCAACGCGCCGGCGCGCGGCTTCAAGCCGGTGATCTTTTTCGACGACAATCCCGAGAAGCACGGCAAGCTCGTCCACGGCGTGCCGGTCGTGGGCCCGCCCGAGGCGATCGACCGGCTGAAGGGCCTGCCTGAGATCGACAAGGTCGTGATCGCAATGCCCTCCGCCCCCGCCAAGCGCATCCGCGAGGTCGTCAGCGTGATGACCCGGCACGGCCTCAAGGTCGAGACGCTCCCCGCCATCGAGGAGCTCGCCTCGGGCCGAGTGACCGCCAATCGCATCCGTCCGGTGGAGGTGCAGGATTTGCTCGGCCGCACGGAGATCGGCCTGGATTCCGCAGCCATCCGCGAACTCGTCACCGGCAGGATCGTCATGGTCACCGGGGCGGGCGGCAGCATCGGCAGCGAACTTTGCCGGCAGATCGCGCGGCTCAATCCGCAGCGGCTCCTCATGGTCGAGCAGTCCGAGGGCAGCCTGTTCGTGATCGAGCAGGAGTTGAATGAGATGGGCATGTCCGGCGTGATCCTGCCGCTGGTCGGCGACATCCTGGACGAGGCGCGGATGGACTACGTGTACGGTCGTTACCATCCGGCGGTGATCTTCCACGCGGCGGCGCACAAGCACGTGTACCTCATGGAGCGCCAGCCGGCGGAAGCGTTTCGCAATAATGTGCTCGGCACACGGCTGCTGGCCCGGCTGGCGGTGAAGCATGGCGTGAAGACCTTCGTGCTCATCTCGACCGACAAGGCGATCAATCCCACGAGTGTGATGGGCGCCACGAAGCGCCTCGCCGAGCTCCAGCTGCTCGGCCTGCAGGCGGCGAACCCGCAGGGCACGCGCTTCATGGCGGTGCGCTTCGGCAATGTGCTTGGCTCATCCGGCAGCGTGATCCCGATTTTCAAGCGCCAGATCGAGCGCGGCGGCCCGATCACCGTGACGCACCCGGATGTCACGCGCTATTTCATGACGATCCCCGAGGCGGTGGGTCTCGTGCTGCAGACCTCCGTGCTGGGCGAGGGCGGCGAGATCTTCGTCCTCGATATGGGCCAGCCGATCAAGATCGTGGACCTCGCGCGGCAGATGATCGAGCTGAGCGGCCTGCAGGTCGGCGATGATATCGAGATCGTCTTCACCGGGCTCAAGCCGGGCGAAAAACTCTTCGAGGAACTCCGGCACAACACCGAGGAGCACGTCACCACGGCGCACCCGAAGGTCATGCGTTTCGTCAGCAAGGGCGGCGCGTCCGCCGCCGGTCAGGGCCAGCTTGATGCGCTGGAGGGCCGGCTGTACGCGCTCGACGCCAACGACATCAAGCGCGAGATCCAGCGCCTCGTGCCGGAGTATTCACCGTTTCAGGACTGAGGCCGTGCGGCTCCCGCCCGGGCTTACGGCCGCAGGTTCTTTTCCTCCAGCTCGGTCCAGTGGACGACCGCCGGCCAGAGCGCGCACCACGTCGTGAGCACGGCGGGATTGACGAAGATGAGATCCACCCAGGCGTGCGCGAGCACGAGGAGGGCGCCGAGCACGACCAGCAGGCTCAGCGGGTTTTCCCAGAAATAGTTTTTGCCCAGCTGGAATGCCAGGTAACCGAACGAGGCCAGGATGAGGAGCGCGCCGGGCAGCCCGAGCTCGATGGGAAACTCCAGCCAGTCGTTATGGGCGTGCTCCCAGATCATGCGGTATCTTCCTTCCATCCAAATGGAGGGGTAGTGCTGCTGGTAAATGGGAAACAGGAATTGGTAGCTGCCGGCCCCGGAGCCGGTGTGCCAGTAGTCCTTCAGCATATCCCAGGAAGCACGATTGACCTCCAGACGGCCGGAAACCGAGGCATCATGCTCCGAGGTGAGCTTCATGAGTTTGTCCCACGCCTGACCCTTGTCCAAGGCGCCGAGCCCGGTGACGGCAAAGACGCCGAATCCGCCGACGAGAATGAAGGTAACGACCGGGCGCCGCATGAGCTGCGGGTTCGCGCGCTGGTAAATGAGCAGGAGGATCAGGGCCAGCAAAAGGTACACGAGCATCAGGATCGTGGCGGCACGCGCGAAGCTGATCACGATGTCGATGGCGATCAGGACGGCGAAAAAGACAAATAGGCCGGCGGGATTGGACTTCTCGAGACGCCGCAGGCTGCGCAGATAGTGCCAGGCCGCGAGGCCGCAGCAGAGAGCGAGGGTGAGATTGAAGTAGGCGCCGGCGTGGTTCTTGTAAACGAAGCTGGCGAAGAACGACGGGTTGAGGGAGGGGAGCGTCCAGAAAATCTTGCCGTTGGAGGTGAGCCGCTGAATCACACCGAAGACGGCGATGAGAAATGCGTTGGCCGCAAGGACCGTGAAAAAGTACTGCAACGTGCGCCGGCGGGTGAATCCGACCCAGATCGCGCACACGAGCAGCCAGACCGGCAGGTAGATTACGAGCACGCGCCATGGTCCGCCCACCTTGTAGGGCACATCCACGCCGGACGGCAGCCATTTCACATGCGCGATGGCCTCCATCCACGAGCCGCGGTGATCCGAGAGCTGGTGCCAGGCGGGATTGAGGCCTTGGACCACGATATAGAGCAGCAGGGCGAGGCCGGTCCAGAACACGCCGAAGCGGAAGAGCTTCGGAAAGGTGTAGAGCTTGAATTCGCCCTCACCGCTGAACTCCGCGGTATAGTGGCGCGGCATCAGCGCGAGACCCAGCTCGACGAGCGAGAAACCGAGGCTGACGTACTGGGTCCAGAGCAACCGGCCGCCGAGAGCCCAGGGCAGCAGGACGAGATGCGCGCAGACGACCCAGAGCAGGGCGGACTCGAGCGGGTGAATGCGCAGTCGCTGCGGACGGGCCCGGAAATGCTCGAGCGGTTTCTGCAGGTCAGTGAGGTTGGCGGAAGGTCGTTTCGGCTCCACAAACCGCAGCATGCGCGAAGCGGGCGGCGCGGGAAGCGGATTTTGCAGAGAATTGGCTTCGCCGGATGCCTCTGATCAAAAATGGGGCGGTCAACGGGATTCGAACCCGCGACCCCAAGAATCACAATCTTGTGCTCTAACCAACTGAGCTATGACCGCCGTAAAGAGCTGGACAACTTCGCGAGTCATCTTGGGGCTGTCAATCCCTAGTTCCCGGGGGAAAACGGGAAATTTCAAACGATGGGCGGCGGGCAGGGATCGGATTTTCCCCGGTGGGTTTGCCGTTGCCTCGGCGGGGGTAGGATTTACCAATCAGGGTCCATGCCGCGGCTGCGTCTTGTCACGTTTAACATCGCGCATGCGCGCGGGCTCAACCCGATCCAGGGGTTGACCTTGGCGCAGAAGCTCAAGCGCAACCTGCGCAAGATCGCCAAGCTCCTCGTCGAGCTCAACCCGGACGTCGTGGCGCTGCAGGAAATCGACGAGCGCTCGCGGTGGGCCGGCAATTTCGACCACCTCGAGTACCTGCGGCTGCACGCGGGGTTCAAGCACGCAGTGTTTGGCATCAACAACCGGCGCGCGGGCCTGCTCAACCTCTGCTACGGCAATGCGATCCTCTCGCGGCATCCGCTGGTGACGAGCGAGACCGTGGTCTTCGGCCAGCGGCGGGTGGGGGAGAAAGGGTTTCTGTTCGCCGAGATCGAGGTCGCCGGCCGGCTCGTACCGCTGGTCAACCTCCACCTGCACTTCAGCTCGCGCGCGCACCGGCTGCGGCAGCTCGACCGGCTGCTGGCGTGGCTGCGCGACAAGCAGAAGCTGCGGCGCTCGTCGTGGGCCATGTCGCCGATCGTGTGCGGCGATTTCAACAACGCCGGCACCAAGGACGATGCCACGGCCTCGCTGCTCAGCCACCTCTCGGACTACGGCGACTATTCGTTGCACCCGGTCAGCGGACGGACCTTTCCCTCGCCGCTGCCGGGCCGGCTGCTGGACTTCGTGTTCCTACCCTCGACGTGTCCCAGAGCGAGCAGCGAGGTGGTGCGGTCGATGCTGTCGGACCACCGGCCGGTGCGGGTGGATTTCGAGCTGCCGTAGGCGGTTGCATCTTTAGGCAAAACTGCCGTTGCGCGGAAAGAAGTTTGCGTTTGAAGTGAGGGCTCCATGTCCCGCATCGCCGCCGCCTTCCAACGTGCCCAAGCCCAGAACCGCGCCGCCTTTGTGGCCTACCTGTGCGCAGGCGACCCGGATTTCGACACGTCGCTGGCGGCGTGCCGCACGTTGCTGGCCGGTGGCGTGGATGTGCTGGAGCTGGGCGTGCCGTTTTCCGATCCGCTGGCCGACGGCCTCACCAACCAGCTCGCGGCGCAGCGGGCGCTCGAGGGCGGCATGACGGCGGCGAAGGTCTTCGAGTTGGTGCGCCGGGTGCGCGCGGAGTTCCCGGAGGTGCCGGTGGTGTTTTATACTTATTACAACCTCGTGTTCGCCAATGGCGTCGACGCGTACGTGAAGGCGGCGAAGGCTGCCGGCGTCGATGGCCTGCTCACGCTCGACCTGCCGCCGGAGGAGGCGGGCGACATCATGACCGCATGCCGCACGCACGGCGTCGAGACGGTGTTCATTGTGGCGCCCACGACGCCTGATGCCCGCATCGCGAAGATCGCGGCCGCGGCGACGGGTTTCATTTACTACGTGTCGCGCGAGGGCGTGACGGGCGTGCGCGACCAGGTCGCGGCCAACATCCCGGAGGCTGTCGCCCGCATCAAGGCGCACACGCGGCTGCCGGTGGCGGTGGGCTTCGGCATCTCGACCCGCGCGCAGGTTGCGCAGGTCGCGGCCCACGCCGACGGCGTGGTGGTCGGCAGCGTGTTGGTGAACTGCATCAAGGAAAACCTCGGCGCGCCGGCGAAGATCACCGCGCGTCTCGCCGCCGTCACGGCGGACCTGACCGTGGGCACGCGGCGCTGAACGGGAGACACGCGTCATGGCGAAGATTGTTGTCACCGGTGCCGCCGGATTCATTGGCAGCCACACTACGGACCAGCTGCTGGCGGCGGGGCACACCGTGGTGGGCGCGGATAATTTCCGCACCGGCCGGCGCGCCAACCTGACCGCGGCCCTGCGCTCGGGGGCGTTTGCGCTGCACGAGATCGATGTCGCGCAGCCGGGGGCGCTGGACGCCCTCGTCGCGGCCGAGCGGCCCGACGCGATCATCCACCTCGCAGCGCTGGTGAGCGTGCAGGAAAGCATCGCGGACCCGGGCCTGAATTTCCTGCTTAACGTGCAGGCCACGCAACTCGTGGCCGAGGCCGCGCGCAAGCACCGGGTCGGCCGCGTGGTCTTCGCCTCCTCGGCGGCGATCTACGGCGACACGACCGACCTGCCGATCACCGAAAACACCGAGAAAAAACCGATCAGCCCCTACGGCGCGGCGAAGCTGGCGTCTGAGGCGTTGCTGCTTGGCCACGGTGCGGCCTACGGGTTCACGGTGCGTTGCCAGCGGTATTTCAACGTCTTCGGCCCGCGGCAGGACCCGGCGTCGCCGTACTCGGGCGTGATCTCGATTTTTGATCGGCGCTACCGCGAGGGGAAGGCTGTGACGATCTACGGCGACGGCCGGCAGACGCGGGATTTCATCGCGGTGCGCGATGTGGCGCGGGCCAACGTGATCGCGGCGACGCGCCCCGGCCTCGTCTCCGGCGTGGCCAATATCTGCACGGGCCGCGAGACCTCGCTGCTCGACGTCGCGGCGGTCTTCGCCCGGCTGTATCCGGGTGCCGCCGCGCCGGTGCATGCTCCGGCGCGGACCGGTGACATCCTGCGCTCGCTCGGCACCGCTGCGCGTGCGAAAGCGGAACTGGATTTCACGGCCAACACGAGCGTGGCGGACGGTCTGGCCGAGCTGGCCGCCGCAACCGCCGCCTGATCCACCGCCATGAACCGCCGCATTCTGCTGATCGACGATGACCGGATGCAGTTTCCGCTCACGCAGGCGTATTTTCGGAATTTCCACGCGGACAACTTCGGCCTCGATTGGTCCGGCACCTACGAGGAAGGGTTGGCGGCGCTGCTGACGGGTAACTACGACGCGTGCCTGCTCGACTACCGGCTCGGCAAACGCGACGGCCTCGAGCTGATCCGCGAGGCGGTGGCCAAGGGCTGCCGCACGCCGATCATCTTCCTCACGGCGGATTCCTCCGAGAAGGTGGACATCCTCGCGATGAACGCAGGCGCGCTCGACTACCTCGTGAAGGGCGAAATCTCCTCGCGCACATTGGAGCGCTCGCTGCGGTATGCGCTCAAGCTGGGCGAGACGCTGGAGGCCCTGCGCCGCCTCGCGACGCGCGACCAGCTCACCGGCCTCCTCAACCGCCGCGAGTTCGACCGCATCCTCGCCGAGGAGCGGGAGCGCTCCTTCCGGTTCGGCCGCCCGCTGGGGCTCGTGATGATCGACATCGACCACTTCAAGTCCGTCAACGACACGCACGGCCATCCCGTCGGCGACGCGGTGCTGCGCGAAGTGGCCCGCCGGCTCGGCGCGGAGATGCGCTCCGTGGACCGTCTCGCCCGTTTCGGCGGCGAGGAGTTCGCCGTGATCGTGATGGAGGGTGACGAGGCGATGGCGCTGGCCGTGGCCAACCGGATCTGCGCCGCGGTGCGCCGCGACCCGGTGCTGGCCAAGGAGACCCTGCCGCTCAACATCACCGTGAGCGCGGGCGTGGCTGCGATGCCGGCGCACGCGAAATCGGCCGACGAACTCGTGGCCGCGGCGGACAAGGCCCTGTACGCCGCCAAGAAAGCGGGACGCAATCGCGCCGTGGCGTTCGGGGCGTAACAGCGACGCCCTTACTTCGGGCAGAGCACATGTAGGCTGGCGGGGCGGACGGCGAACTCCACGGTCGTACCCGCGAGGTGAGTCTCACCGTCGGTGTGGATCAGGCCCGGGGCGGGTCGTTCGACGGTGAAACGAGGGCCGATCAGGCATGTAACATCGCGCCCAGCGCGGAGGGAGCCGGCGAAGAGCCGGGTGAGGAGGGGGAGGCCGTTGAGGAAACGGACGGGCGGCACGATGGTGAGATCGAGCCGGCCATCGTCCACCTGCGCGGCCGGGGCGATGCGGGCGGAGTTGCCGTACTGGTCCACATTGGCGACGGCGAGGGTGAAGGCGGGCGTGGTGCAGACACCGCCTTCATGCGTGATTCTGTAGGTTTCAGGCGAATACGAACGGAGGGTGGCGGCGCTGGTGGTGAGGTAGCGGAAGAAGCCGCGTTGGGTGAGGCGGTTGAAACGCGCGGATATCTCCGCCTCGAAGCCCAGGCCGGCGACGGTGAAAAACGGGTGCCCGTCGGCGAGCCCGGTGTCGATCAGCCTAGGCCGACCGGTGCGCAGGATGCCGAGGGCGCGGGCGATGGAGCCGTGGAGGCCGAGGTGGCGGCCGAGGCCGTCGCCGGAGCCACAGGGAAGGAGCCCGAGGATGGCAGGGGTGCCAGTGAGCACCCGGGCCACCTCGTTCATCGTGCCGTCGCCACCGACGGCGACGATGAGTGCGCAACCATCAGCGAGCGCCTGCGCGGCCAGGTCGCTGGCGTGGGCGGGCCGCTCGGTGAGGACGACGGAGGCTCCGTGAGCTGCGGCGAAGGCGCGTACGGCGCCGATGGCCTGGAGGGCGGCGCCCGAGCGGGGATTCACGATGAAGCGGGTCTGCACTCCGGAAGTGAGGCAGGCGGGCTTGCCGGGGGCGAGCGCAAGCGTTTCGCTGGCGGGGATGAAACGGGTTTTGCAGGTGCTCACGGGTTGCACGGCCGTCGGCAAGACGGAGTGGGCGCTGCGCTGGGCGGAAAAGCACGGCGCGGAAATCGTGTCGTGCGACTCGCTGCTGTTTTACCGCGGGATGGACATTGGCACGGCGAAGCCGACGGCGGAGGAGCGGGCGCGCGTGCCGCACCACCTGATCGACGTATGCGGCGTCACCGAGCGGATGGATATCACGCGCTACGTGGCGCTCGCCCGCCGCGCCGTGGAGGAGATCGCGGGCCGCGGGCGCGCGGTGCTCGTGACGGGTGGGAGCGGTTTTTATCTGAAGGCATTTCTTGCCCCGGTGACGGACGACCTCGCGGTGCCGCCGGCGCTGCGCGAGGAGGTAGCCGCGCTGAGTCCGGAGGCGGCACTGGAAAAACTGCGCGGCCTCAACCCGGCGGGGCTCGGCCCGCTCGACGTGGCGAATCCCCGCCGCGTCACGCGGGCGTTGGAGCGGTGCCTGGCCGCAGGCCGCCCGCTGGCGGAGCTGGCGGAGGAGTTCGCGCGGCGACCCTCGGCCTTTGCGGACTGGGAAGTGAAGCTTACTCAGATCGAGCGGGCTCCGGCGGAGCTGGCGCAACGCATCGACCTGCGCGTGGCGGCGATGCTGCGCGCAGGGCTGGAGGAAGAGGTGCGCGCGCTGGTGGCGGCGGGGTTGAAGACCAATCCGAGCGCAGCGCTGGCGATCGGCTATCGCGAGGTGATCGACGCGCTGGAAGGACGCCTGCCGCGCGAAAAGCTAGCCGAAGAAATCGCGAGGAACACCCGTGGCCTCGTGAAGAAGCAGCGGACGTGGTTTCGCACGCAATTGCCGGCGCACCGGGTGATACCGGCGCGGGAACTGGAAGTGGGCACGGAGCTGTTTCCGTAGGCCCGCCGGACTACTTCGTGCGACGGTAGATGTCGCGGTAGTACACGAGGGTGTTGAGGCCCGTGATGTCGATGACGCCGCTGTCCGGGGTCGTCAGGCAGAGCTGCTCGTCGTATCGGCCGATGCGGTAGGTATCGCTCGATTCCGGGCGGGCGGGGCCGGCGGAGATCTCGCCGAAGCGCACGCGGCCGTCGCTGCCGACCACGATATAGCGGTCGCCGGTCTCGGCACCCGTGGCGTAGCGGCCGATGACGGCGGCCTGGCGCGAGGCGAGCTCGGTGGTATCGGTGATCACCTTGACGGCGGGCTTCTGGTTCACGTCGTCGATGTAGAAGACGGAGTAGAGGGTGTAGCCGTTGAGGCACAGGCCGGCGGCCAGCATGCAGATGGCGATGCCGCGGTGGGGCGTGCGGTTCGGGGCGGCGGCCTCGGGCGCGGCGGTGGCGGACGCCTCGACGGAGGCGGTGCCGCCGATCTCGCGTACGATCTCGGCGGCGGTCAGCTCGACGTAGGGCTCGGCGGTGTCGCGGGCGTCGTAGAGGAAAAGCTTACCCTGGCCGGTGCGGACGATGAATTTACCCGCGTCGCTCGCGATGATGATTTGCGGCTCGGACTCATGGACCTGGAGCGTCGGGAGGAGGCTGAAGGCCTCGAGCAGGGCGAGCAGATCGGCTTCCGTGACCTCGCCCAGCTCACGCGGGCCGAAGCGCGGGCTGGCCACGCGGGCATCGGCGGAGAGGTTGAAAAGGGAGACGGTGAACATGAGGCGGAGGGGCGGAGGCTCAGTGCTCGAGCACGTAAACGGGATAGTTGCGGAACCCCAGAAGGAAGTTCCCCGAGTCGAGGCTGTTGTCGTCGATCGCGCGGTCGATCTCCAGGAGCTGGGCGCGGTCGGAGCTGACGGGATTGTTGTCGGTGGAGACAATGGTGATGACTGCGCGGTAGCGGACGCCCTGCTGCAGGCTGTTGGGATCCCAGGCGTAGTTGCCGCCGATGGGGGTCTTGCGCTGCCAGCCGGTGGCGCCGAGATAGGCGTCCATGCCGGGGGGGATCGTGCCGGGCGTGCCGTCGCCAGCGGGCCAGTCGCCCTTCTCATGGGCGTAGGTCTGGAACGCGGCGGCAAAGACGCGGAGGTCGTTTTGCACGGCGCTCGCGCGGGCGCGCAGGATCATGTTTTTCGTCGCGGGCACGGCGATGGCGATGATCAGACTGATGATCGTCACGACCACGGCGATCTCGACCAGCGTGAAGGCGGCATTCGCCGGGCGGCGGGATGTGGCGCGTTGAGCTGGGATAAACATGATCGCGGTTTCGCGGGGAGCGGTCCCGAGCTAGGCAAAAGGAGCCGCGACGTTCAAGACCTACCGGGAATAAAGACGCAGGTATCTAGCGAGTTGCATTTAAAAGGCCGGGCAAATTTCGAGTTTCGTGATATCCGTTGGATCAACGGCCAGCAAGAACCAGCGCTGCTACAAAGCCCGCCGCGGGGAGCAGACAAAGCAACCCCTTCCAGAGCAATTGTCGCATACCGTGCCGCGCGATGCCCGCTAAAGCGATCACGCCACAGACAGTGCACGCGAGGAAAAGCACTGTATTTAAAATCCCAATCGCGTAAACGAACCAGACGGCGGCCGATTCTCCATGGGGACGGATGACGGACCGTAATAGCAGCATGAGGACAGCTTGAATGACAATGATTATGACTCCGATATTGGCTGCTTTGTGGCAGGCCGAACTATGGCTGTTTTCCTCAGGCTGAGGGGTTGGCTCTGAGTCATTCATCGGTGTTTCGTTGGCTAATTTGGCCGGACTATCCAATCACAGAAGGATAATGATTAGGCCGCTTCGAATGTGAGCGCGATGCGGTTTATGGCGGCAATCAGAGCGGGGCGGACTGAAGCGAATATCAGCCTCTATCGGCTCGGAATGCATTGGGGTCAACACGTTCCAGTTCTCGGATTCTGCGGGGGGGACGCCGCAGCCACCACCGCGGCTTACTGCACCGCGACGTGGAAGCGCGCGATCGACGTGCTGTCGAGCTGGTGCAGGTTGGCGACGGCGGTGCGCAGATTGACGATGGCCTGCAACTCGTTGACGCGCGCGGTCTCGAGGTCGTCCTGCGTCTGCAGCACCTGGCGGCTGGTGGAGAGGCCGGCCTTGAAGCGGGCGAGCTCAAGCTCGTACTGGCGCTGGGCGAGCTCGGTGGCCTTGGCGACGATCTCGACGCTCTGGCGGTTGGTGTCCACGGCGCGCACCGCGGTGCGGACGTTCACGAGGAGGTTCTGCTCGATCTGCTGAAGGCGGGTCTGCTGCTGGCGGAGACTGGCCATGGCGCTGCGGTAGCGGGCCTTGTCGGCGTGCAGGCCCCACGGCACGGAGAGGGAGAGATCGAGCTGCCAGTTGTAGGCGTCGCCGTTGGGGACGTTGCCGATGGCCTTGCCGTAGGTGCGGTCGGTGCCGTTGTAGCCGACGGTGCCGCCGAGGTTGAGGGTGGGGAGGGCGCCGTTCTTCGCGGTGGCGGCGTCGATCTCGAGCTGGCGGATGCTGTGCTGCGTGGCGACGTAGTCGGGCTGGTTGTCACGGGCGAGCTGATACGAGCGGTCGAAGGTGGGGACGGCCTCGGTGTCGGCGGGGAGGGCCACGGCGCCGACCGGGGTGCTGAACTCGAACTGCCCGATGAGGGCGGTGAGGGCGTCCTCGCTGTTGCGGACGGCCTGGTGGGCGAGGAGGACGCCGTTGCGGGCGTTGGCGACGCCGACCTCGGCGGAGAGGACGTCCAGGTCGGTGGCGACGCCGGTGAGCTTGCGGGTCTTGTTTTCCTCGAGGAGCTGCTCGGCGAGCTGCTGGCTCTTCTCCTTCACGGCAAGCTGGCCGCGGGCGAAGATGAGGTTGTAGTAGGCGGCCTCGGTGTCGCGGATGACCTGAAGGACGCGGCCCTTGTAGCTGAGGCCCGCGATGGTGACGCCGATGCGGGTGCGCTCGAGGGTGGCCTTGGTGACGGTGCTGCCGGCGCCGCGGAGGAGGGGCTGCACGATATTGAGGGAGACGTCGCTATTGAAGGACGGATTGAGGCTCAGGCCGGTGCCGGGGTTGTAGGCGTTGCGGTCGAGGGAGGTGCTGAGGTTGACCGAGGCGCCGGTCGAGATGAGCTGCTGCACCCCGAGGCGCGAATCCGTAAAGTCGGTTTTCTGGCCGGAGCCGACGGCGGGATCGCCTTGGACAACAGTGCGCGTGGTGCCGGCGATGAAGGTGGGCTCGAAGAGGGTGTCGGCGGCGTTGAACGACTCCTTCGCGATCTCGGTGGAGAAGCTCTCGATCTTCAGATCGAAGTTCTTCTGCATGGCGCGGGCGACGGCCTGGTCGAGGGAGAGGTCGGGCACGGGGGCGGCATCCTGGGCGCGGAGGCCGGCGAAGGCGGTGCAACTAAGGGCGAGGAGGAGGGCGCGGGCGAGTGGGCGGGACATGTGGAGGGAAAGGAGGGCTGGATTTACGATAAGAACACCGCGGGTGTCGAAAAGTTACGCGAAACCAGCCGGTTCGGCGCGTGAGACGGAGCCGGAAGCCCGGGGTTTCCGGGCGGACGGATTTTGCGCGATTGGGCGGGCCATGGCGGAAACAGGTTCGCGACCGCCCGGGCTGGTTTCGAGACGAAACAGGCCGAGCGGTTGCGCAGGGGGATGAGTGGTCGCCCGCGCAAGGGCCACCACGGGGAGCGGGCGCGCCTTACTTCGAGGCGGGCTCGGACTTCTTGAGCTCCTGCTGCACGACCTCGTTGAGGTAGCTGCCGGCGGCCTGCTGGGCGTTTTGCTCGGCCAGCTGCTCGCGCGTGGCGACGTACTGCGGGTTGGTCTCGCTCAGGTCGGGGAGCTTCTTGTCGGCGACGTAAATCATGATGCCCTGGTCACCGACGGTGCGGAGGTCGCTGACGCGGCCCTTTTCAAGGTAATCGAGGGCGGAGGCCACGGAGGGGTTGAGGTCCTGCGGGGGCTGGCGGCGGGTGAAGGGCGGCAGCAGCTTGGCCGTGATCTTCACGGAGGCGCTGCTGGCGGCGTCGGCGACGGCCTTCTCGAAGGTCTCGCCGGCCTTCAGTTTGCCCTCGAGGACGGTGCGGAGAGTACGGCCGAGATCGACGATGCGCTTGCTCTTCTCGACCTTCTTGTAGTCGGCGACGACCTTGTCGTGCACCTCGGAGAGGAGAGGATTGCGGGCCGGGATAAGTTCCTTCCAGAAAAGCACCACGGCGCCGACGGGCGTGCTGACGGCATCGGAATAAACGCGGCTGGCGTTGAGGGAGAAGGCGGCCTCGGCGACATCCGGGGAGCCGCCGAACTCGGCGGGGCCGTTCTCGCGGGAGAAGGGGGCGAGGGGCTTGAGCGTGAGCTTGTGGGCGGCGAGGAGCTGCTCGAAGGCGGGGCTGCCGATGGTGATCTTGCCGTCGTAGAGGGCGAAGGAGAAATCCGAGGCGGCCTTGGCGGCGACCTGACGGGCGCGCTCGAGCTTCAGCTCGGCTTCAACCTGGGCACGGACCGCGGCGAAGTCGCCGGCGGCGTCGGGCTTGGCGGCGGCCTTGGGATCGACCGGGGGCTTGGGGAAGCGGCCGGGATTGGCGTCGTAAAAGGCGCGGACCTCGGCCTCGGTCACGGTGACGGCGGCGAGGTAGCTGACGGCGGAGAAATCCACGTAGCTGACGGAGATGCGGGGCGGGATCTGATAGGAGCTGCTGCGCTCGGCGAAGAACTTCGCGAGATCGGCATCGTTGACGGAGATGGCAGGATTGAAGCTGGCGTAATCAACCGTGGCGACGCCGAGGGTCCACTGGGAATCGACGCGCTCGAGCTGGGCCTTCACATCGGCGGGGAGGACGTAGCCGGGGCCGGAGATGAGCTTGCGGAGCTTCTCGATGCGCACGTCGTCGCCCATCACACGGGCGACGGTGGCCTCGGTGAGACCGCTGCCGGACTTGCTGAGGGAGGTGCGGAAAGTGTCGTAGCGCTTGGCGTCGAACTGGCCGTTGTCGCCGGCGAAGGTGCGCAGGGTCTTGATGTGCTCGGTGATTTCCTGCGCGGTGGTGGCCGGGAGGTGGTGGCGGTCGGCCAGCTCGAGGGCGGCGATGCGCTGGAGGCCGTAGTTCTGGAGCTGGCTCTCATCAAGACCGCTGTAGCCGTACTGGAGCTGGATGCTGAGATTGGCGTCGTTGATGATCTTGGACTGGTCCTCGCGGGAGCCGAGGTTGTAGCCAAAGAAGTGGCGCTCGAGCGACTGGCGGTCGGCCTGGTTGATGCCGCCCGTCGGGCTGAACCCGATGATAAACGAGATGATCGTGCCGATCAGGACGAGACCGAAAACAATGCGGAAGTGCTGCTGAAAAGTGCGCTGGATCCAGGAAATCATGGGGAGAAAAGGACGGACGCTAGGTCACGGCCGGGCGGTGGCAAGGGTGAAGTGGGCGCGGCAGGGGGGACAGCCGGCGCAACTCACTGGCGGGGTCGGATAGCCCGTGAAGCCCCGCTGCTTCAATCTATTGGGCGGCCGGGCGCGTGGACTCGCCGAGGGCGAAGGGCGGGCGGGAGACGTCGAAGTCGAACTCGGTGATCAGCTGCTCCAAGCTCTTCTGAAACAGCTCCTGCTCGCCGAGGCAGGCAAAGGCCGTCTTGTAACGCAGGAGGATCGGGTCGATCTGCTGGAGGGTGTCGCCCACGGGATCCTCGCCGTAGTTTTCATTGAGGGTCTTGAAATCGAGGAGGTAGATGCGGCTCAGCGGCCGGGCGGGTTGGTAGCAGGCCTCGGCGTCGGGCGTGCCGGGGGGCGGCGGCAGCGGGGTGATGAGGCCGAGGTCCACGAGGCGGTTGAGCGAGGCGTTGAGGATCTGGGTGGGGACCTTGATGAGCGTGCCGAGGTGCGAGGCGGAGACCGGCGGCAGGCAGCTCTGGAAGCGGCGGCAAACCGTGAGCAACACGACCAGCGAAAGCCGCTCGCGCATGGCCTCGGAGAGGCGGGTCCACGCGGCCTGGCTGTTGCGGAAATGGACGTTTTGGACGGCGTAGCTGATGACGCCTCCGATGAGGACGTAGAGCCAGAAGATGTAGAGCCCCAGCATCAGTACGGGCAGCACGCCGAGGGAGCCGTACAGGCTCTTCGTCAGGTACACGCGGCGCAGGTAGAGGAAGGCGAGGTAGTTGTTGAGCAGCATGAGCCCGGCCACGACGACGGCGCCGGCGAGGGCGGAGCCCCAGAAGACGCGGGTGTTGGGGATCAGGCGGTAAAAGAGCGTGAGCAGCGAAACAAGCAGCGTCACCGAGAACAGCGGCAGCGACCAGCTGAGGACCTTGAGCAACTCCACGCCGAAGGGCAGGCGCTCCATGAAGACGTTGATGAAGGTGCCTGCGCCAAGGAGCGTGATGGCGGCGAAGAACAGCACCGCGCCGAGGGTGAGGATCGTCCAATAGAACGCCACGCGCATGAGCCACGAGCGCCCCGTGCGCACGCCCCAGATGTCGTTGAACGCGTCCTCAATCGATTTGAAGAGCAGCAGCACGATCAAGATCAGCGAGAGCACGCCGAAGAGGCCGGCCGAGCCGGATTGCGCGCCGGCGATGATGTCGTTGAGGAGATCGACGAGCTTGGGGTTGAGCGCGACCTCGCCCGGGACGTGGTGGAGCGAGGGATCGGGGATCGCCTCGTACTGGTTTACCTGCGGCGCGACGAACTTGATGATCTGGTTCAGCGTGTGGGCGACGCGATTGGGGTCGTTCTGCCCGCCCATGGCGAAGCCCGCGACGAGCACGACGAGCGCGATGACGGGCCCGAGGCCGAGGAGCGAGCTGAAGCTCAGGGCGGCGGCGCGGCTGGCGGCGTTGGTCTCGTTGAAGGCGGTGAAGGTGATCGAGCAGACGCGCAACACGGCGTAGGCGCGGCCGCGCAGCGACCTGTCCTGCATGGCGGCGGGTTCCCAGATCCTAACGCGGCAGAGGTGCGCGGCGTGGTGCCATTTCGAGGCCAGCCAGGACATAAGTTGATCCGGCGGGGATCAGGTGGAGATGAACTTCCACGCCAGCAGCCCGATCCCGCCGAGACCGGCGACGGCGGCGATGATGACGGGCACGTAGCTCACGAACACGGTGCTCAGGTACAGGCCGGCCGACCCGGCGCAGAGCAGTGCGAGCGACGCGGGCTGGCCATGCGTCCAGAAAATGAAACCGAGGAAACCGAGGCCAAGCGCGGCGCGGAAACGGACGAAGGGATAGATCGAGACGACGCCGAGGGCGAGCAGCACGGCCAGCGCGAGGTCGAGCGCGCCGAAGATCACGAGCGGGTGGGCGATGATCTTGGCGGGGTCCATCGACATCACGACGTCGGTCGAAGGGAGCACTTCCCCCGCGGCGCTGACCAGGAGGATGGCGATGGCCGACCAGCGGCCCAGATTGGCGGCGCGGGCCATGGCCTCCGCGGGGTCCTGCTTGTCCTTCGTGTCGGCCGTGCGGCCCTCGGCGGCGGCGAGCATGTCGTCAACCGTGATGGGCGGGCGCGTGTCCTTTTCCTGGTTGAGCGTCTCGAGCTTCTGCTTGGCGCGGACGGTGAGCTTGCGCTTCTCGGGGAAGAGGAGGCTCTTGAGGTGCTCGTTGGCGCTGATGGCCACCCACTGCTCGGTGGTGGTATCGTAGAAAAGGGTGTCAGCCGTGACCTGTCCGGCCTCGGCCAGGGAGGTGACTTTCTCGAGGTTGTAGGGGCCGCGGGCCTCGGTCTCCGTGGGATTGCGGATGTATAATTCCTCCATGGCGATAGGGCGGGACTGTGGCGGGGCCGCGGAGGCGCAGCAAGCGATTAGTGGCGGCGCTTACATGCGCGTCAGCGTGCGCAGGCCGAGGAGGTGCAGGCCGGTCTCCAGGGTGAGGAGCGTGCGGGCGCAGAGCTGCAGACGGCGGGCGCGGACGGCGGGGTCGTCGACCGCGACTTTTTCCGCGTTGTAGAACGAGCTGAACTCACCGGCCAGTTCGTAGAGGTAGATGCACAGGAAGTGCGGGCGCAGGGTCGTGAGCGCGGTATCGAGCGCGTTGGGGAATTTCACGAGCTTGCGCGCGAGGGCGAACTCGGCGGGCGTCTCCAGCGGGCTCGCGGCGGACTCGGTGGCGGCGTCGCCGGGGGTGATGCCGAGCTTGCGGAAGATCGAGTGGACGCGCGTGACGGCGTAGAGGAGGTACGGCGCGGTGTTGCCGTCGAGCGCGAGCATCTTTTCCCAGGAGAACACGTAGTTGCTGCTGCGGTTCTGCGAGAGGTCGGCGTACTGCACGGCACCAATACCGACGACCTGCGCGATGGCGCGGCGCTCGGCCTCGGGGAGCTCGGCGTTTTTCTCGGAGACGATCGCGTAGGCGCGCTCCTCGGCCTCGTCGAGCAGGGCCTTGAGCTTGATCGTGCCGCCGTCGCGGGTCTTGAGGGCCTTGCCATCCTCGCCGGTGACGGCGCCGAAGGTGACGTGGTGCAGCTCGGGCAGGCGGTAGCCCTTGGCGGCGAACCATTTTTTCACCGTGAGGAAGAGCTGCTCGAAATGGTCGCCCTGGCGGAAGTCGGTGACAACGACGATGCCGTCGGCCTTGAAGTGCTCCGTGCGATACAGCGCGGTGGCGAGGTCGGTGGAGCCGTAGTTGGAGGCGCCGTCGGCCTTGCGGATGAGGAAGGGCTGGGTCTTGAAACGCGGGTGCTCGGGATGAAACACCACGAGCGCGCCCTCGCTGACCTCGGCGATCGGCGGGGTGGTCGCGGTGAGCTCCGCGTAAACGCGGTCGAGCTTGTCGTTGTAAAAGCTCTCGCCGAGGTTGTGGTCGAAGGTGATGCCGAGCCGGTCGTAGATGGTCTGGAACGCGGCGAGGGAGACCTCGGAGAACTTCTGCCAGAGCGCGAGGTTCTCGGGATCGCCGGTCTGGAGCTTCACGAGTTCGCGCTTTGCCTCCTCCAGCTCGGGCGAGCCGTCGGGCGTGGCGTCGTTGCCGAGCTTGTAGAGCCGTTCGAGCTCCGCGATGGCGTCGGCCTCGAGCGCGGCGGGATCGGCCCAGCGCTTGTAGGCGTAGATGAGTTTGCCGAACTGCGTGCCCCAGTCGCCGAGATGGTTGTCGCGGATGACGGTCGCGCCGGTGAAGGCGAGGAGGCGGCAGATCGCCTCGCCGATGACGGCGGAGCGGAGGTGGCCGACGTGCATCTGCTTCGCGGTGTTGGGCGAGGAGTAATCGACGACCCAGGTCTGGCCCGCGTGGGCCGCCGCGGCGCCGGCCGCGAGGTGCTCCGCGGAATCGTGTGCGCGGAGCCACGCGACGAGGGCGGCGGGCTTCAGGGTGAAATTGATGAAGCCGGGGCCGGCGATGGTGGCCTCATAGTCCGCCGTGACCGAGGCGGGCAGGGCGGCGATCAGCTGCTCGGCGACGCCGCGGGGGTTGAGCTTGCGGGCCTTCGCGTAGCCGAGGACGCCGTTGGCCTGATAGTCGCCATGCTTGGGGTCGGCCGGTCGCACCTCGGGCGCGAAGGCGGCGGCATCGGCGAGGCCGGCCGCGTGGGCGGCGGACTGGAGGGCCGTGTCGAGATCGGCGGCGAGGTTGAACGCTGTAGGCATCCCGCAAGGAAACCAAGAGCGCCGCGGGCGACGCAAGCCTGTTGGTGGAGCGGCCGTCTGCGGGCTTGCGGCGCGCAGGCGGGGTGGTTGGCATCAGTCCAGCTACCGCGCTTACCCCGATGGACGCACACCTGGTCGAATTTCTTGGTCTACTGCTTCGCTGGCTGCATGTGATTGCAGGCATCGCGTGGATTGGTTCGTCGTTTTATTTCATCTGGCTCGACAACAGCCTCGACGCGCCGCCGCCCGACTCCGACGCGGCGAAGAAGGGCGTGGCCGGCGAACTCTGGGCCGTGCACGGCGGCGGTTTCTACAATCCGCAGAAGTACGCGGTCGCGCCCGCCGCGTTGCCGGAAAAACTCCACTGGTTCAAATGGGAGGCGTACACGACGTGGCTCTCCGGCACGGCGCTGTTGGTCGTGGTGTACTGGTTGCGCGCGCAGACGATGATGATCGACCCGGCGGTGCGCGAGCTGAGCGCGTGGCAGGCGGTGGGCATCGGCCTCGCGAGCATGGTGGGCTCATGGGTGATCTACGATTTGCTGTGCCGCTCGAAGCTCGGTAAGAACAACGCGCTGCTCGGCGTGATTATCTTCGGGCTCCTCACGCTGCTGGCGTGGGGCCTGTCGCAGACCCTAGGCGGGCGCGCGGCGTTCATCCACGTGGGCACGTCGATCGGCACGATCATGGCGGCCAATGTCTTTTTCGTGATCATCCCCGGGCAGCGCCGGATGGTGGAGGCGATGCGCGCTGGCCAGACCCCAGATCCGATCTACGGCAAGCGCGGCAAGCAGCGCAGCGTGCACAACAACTACTTCACGCTCCCGGTGCTGTTCATCATGATCAGCAACCACTACGCCTCCACCTACAGCCACCCGCACAACTGGGCGATCCTCGCGCTGATGGCCGCGGCGGGTGTGGCGATCCGGCACTTCTTCAACCGCCGGCACAAGGGTGTGCTCGCGTGGCAGTACCCGATCCTCGCCGCGGTGCTGCTCGGCGTGGTGGCGTGGTGGACCGCGCCGCGTGTGGCACCGCTACCGCCCGTGACGCGACCCGTGACATTTGATCAGGTGCGCACGATCGTAGGACAGCGGTGTGTGACGTGTCACTCGCCGGTACCGACCTTTGCGGGGCTCACGCAGCCGCCCGCCGGGGTGGTCTTAAATACACCTGCCGCCATCACTCAAAACGCCCAGCGTATCTACCAACAGGTGGTCGTGACGCGCATCATGCCTTTGGGTAATGTTACCCAAGCCACTGATCAAGAAAGAGCTATCATCGCGGCTTGGGTGGCCGATGGCGCGAAGGGCAATTGAGTGGTACCGTAGGGGCTGGCCCCCAGTTAAGAGTGGGTAGCGGGGACGGTTTAGGCTCGACAAAACGCCTGAAGGCGCTTTGCTCGAAAACTTTTCCGCTCCGCGGCCTACCGCGGTTACTCACACACTATACACATGACGAAACGCACCATTCCAGCCCGCCGCTTCATCAAGCCCTCGTTCGAATTTCTGATCGAAAAGAAACGCGATGGCGGCGAGTTCACGCAAGAGGAAATTCGCTACATCATTGACAGCACGCTCGACGGCGAGATGCCCCAGCACCAGCTGGCGGCCCTGATGATGGCGATCTACTTCTCCAACATGTCGGCGCAGGAGACGGCGGACCTCACCGAGGAAATGATGCTTTCCGGCGACGTGATCGACCTTTCCCACATCGCCAAGCCGAAGATCGACAAGTACTCCACCGGCGGCGTCGGCGACAAGACCGCCCTCGTCCTCGTGCCCCTCGCGATGGCCAGCGGCGTCGTCGTCCCGATGATGTGCGGCGTCGAGCACGACTACGTGATCAACACCCTCGACAAGCTCAGCTGCTTCGCCGGCTTCAAGGGCGGCGCGAGCATCGAGCAGTTCACCTCCCAGCTTTCCCGCATCGGCGGCGCCATCGTCGCGCAGAACGAGGGCCTCGCCCCCGCGGACGCCAAGTTCTACGAGCTCCGCAAGGAGACCGGCACCATCCCGTCCCTCCCGCTCATCACCGGCAGCGTCCTCTCCAAGAAGCTCGCCGAGGGCTCCGAGGGCCTCGTGATCGATGTGAAGTGGGGCAACGGCTCCTTCATCAAGGACCTCGAGCAGGCCAAGCAGCTCGCCCGCTCCATGACCCGCGTCGGCCGCTCCATGAAGCGCCGCTGCGTCGCCCTCGTCACCGACATGAACCAGCCGCTCGGCGACACCGTCGGCACCGCCCTCGAGGTCAAGGAAGCCATCGCGCTCCTCAAGGGCGAAGGCCCCGAGGACATGAAGGAACTCGTCCTCAAGCTCGGCATGGAGATCGTGCGCCTCGCCGGCGTCGCGGGCTCCACGCTCTCGGCCAAGCAGACCGTGCAGCGCCACCTCACCGACGGCTCCGCGCTCGCGAAGTTCAAGGACCTCGTGAAGGCGCAGGGCGGCGACACCACCCTCATCGACCACCCGGAGAAATTCCCGGCGGCGAAGCACATCCGCAAGCTCCCGGCCCCCAAGCGCGGCTACGTGCACACCATCAACGCGGCGATGATCGCCCGCGGCGTGCACCTCCTCGGCGCCGGCAAGGAAAACCCGGGCGACAAGATCGACTACTCGGTCGGCGTCTCCGAGATCAAGAAGGTCGGCACGCAGGTCAAGCAGGGCGAGCCGCTGATGATGATCCACTACAACGACGAGGCCAAGCTCGAGCAGGCCCTGGAGTACTTCAAGAACGCCTACCGCCTCGCCCCGAAGCGCCCGACGCCCCCGCCACTCATCGTCGAGCGCGTGGCGTAATCGGAAACGGATACGCATTATTTCAAAGCCGGCCCAAAAAACGGGCCGGCTTTTTTGCGGGCGGATTTTTACAGGAGGAAACCGAGGGAACGGAGCGGCCTTGGCTCGGCTCGTCCTCCGTTCCCTCGGTATTCCTCCTGTAAAAAATCAATTCCCCCGTCTGCCGGAGCGCCGTCTCAGATCGTTTCGTCCTCCTCGTCGTCCCCGTTGAAAAGATAGGCGGTCGCCATGGTGAGGCCGACAACGAGGGCGACGGAAGAGAGGGCGGGCCAGTTTTGCAGCGAGACGAAGGCGGATTCGATCGCATCGAGGCCCGGTATGCCGCGCAGGCCGGCCGGCGCGCCCCAGGCCACCGCGAGCCCGAGGCCGGCGGCGATCAGGATATTGTCCCACGCGAGCAGGCCCGCGAGCCAACCCACCGGACGCGGCGCGACCGCCGGCTTGGCGGGCGGCAGGGCGGCGAGCACGCGGGCGGAGAAATCATCGCCGGGCAGCGGGGCGGTTTTCCGGGCCTGGAAGTGGGCGGAGAGCTTTTGGTCGAGCGGATCGTTCATGGGCGTGGGTTCCAGTCGGCGAGGAGCGGGCGGAGGTTGTCCTTGGCGCGGGCGAGGTGGGTCTTGACGGTCCCGAGCGGCCAGCCGGTGACGGCCGCGATTTCCGGGTGGCTGAGGTCTTCCTGATAGAAAAGAAACAGCGCCGTTTGTTCATCTGCATCGAGCCGGGCGATGGCGGCGCTCAGATCGGCCTGCAATGCGACGCTGCGCGGGGCGGTGGCCGGCTCGGTGGGTTCGTCAGCCGCGGTCAGCTCGGTCTCGCGCTGACGGCGGCGGGCGTTGCGGAAGTGGTTGTGCGCGATGCCGAGGAGCCAGGTGGAGAAGGGACTGTCGCTCCGGAAGCGGCTCAGCGAGCGGTGGGCCTGCACAAAAGTGTCCTGTGCGAGGTCGTCGGCCAGCGCCGCATCGCCGCGCGTGAGGTGCCGCAGGAAACGCCGCACGGCGTCCTGGTGCCGCAGCACCAGTTCGCCGAAGGCCGCGCGGTCATCCTGCCGGACGGCGCGCGTGATAAGCTCGGAGTCGGGCGGACTCACGCTTGGGTCGGCGGATCGCGGCGGTCGTCGGATTTGTCGGCGCGCAGGGCGAAGATGAGCCACATCACGAGATTGGCCACGCCGATGAAAGCGGGGATGAGCGCCCACACCCGGCTCTCGTCCGACAGGGCGAAATAGAGCGCCGCGCCGACCGCGAGTTGGATGAGGCCGCGGCGCAAATAGCCCCAATGATCCCGCCGGTCCCAGCGATTCCAGCGATCACAGCGGCCGGTACCGCGGTAGTCGCGGGCCCCCCGGCCCGGGTCGTCCGCGCGGTCGGGCAGCGGCTGGCCTTTTTCCAAGGCGAGGCGGGCGGTCTCGTGCCACATCTTTGCCCGCTGGTAACGCGAGATCTGCTTGATGATGATCACGCAGAGCACGAAGGCGAAGATCACGACGAGCATATCGACGTGGGGGGCAAAGCCGAAGGGTAAGTGAAGGGTGAAGGCGAGGAGTGGGTTCATGGAAGATGGGTTCGGAGGTGAGTGTCGCGAGCCGGGCGGTTGGATTCAAAAATCAACCGCGCCGGGATAAATCGACACGGAGCGGCCGGTCTTCTACGGTTTGGCCATGCTTTACTCCGTATTCTCCCTGCTCTGTTTCGTCCTCTGGATTCTGGCGCTGGTTGACTGCCTCAAGAGCAACAACCCGGACAAGATTGTCTGGGTCATTGTGATCATCCTCCTGCCGTTTCTCGGGGCGATTTTGTACTACGCGGTCGGCCGCAAGAAGGCCTGAGCCTATTTGCGGCTCAGGCGCACGGCGACGCGCAGCGTGCCACTCGTGCCGCGCTGGCGGATCGCCAGGCGCGGCTGGGTCTCGGCGTGGTTGAGGCCGAAGCGCACCATTTCCCGGCGCAACTCATCCACGGCGCGGCGCGCGGGGTTGAGCAGCGGCAGTTCTTCGAGGATGGCCTCGGTGCCCGGCGGCAGCGTGAGCACCGCGCGGCCGCGGCGGCCTTCGATGACGATGGTGTCGCCTTCGCGGCGCATCGGCAGCGGTGTGGTCCAGTGGAAGACGACGCCGTTGCCTTTTTCCACCGCCCATTCGTCGGTGATCGTGAGCGTCTCCGGGGTGGGTGAGTCCCACGTGCGCTGCCACTTTTTAAACCAGCCTTCCCAGCCGGGGGTGGCGTCCATCGTGGCGTGAAACGCGGTGGCGTCGCCGCGGGCGAGGGCGCGGATGTTGGCGTTGACGGGCCTCGCGGGCTGGGGCCGCACGCCGTCCGACCAGGGCGTCAGCATGTTGTGGCGCTGCGCGGTCTTCAGTTCCTCGACGAGCGGGTTGCTGTAGTCCACCACGCCGAAATCCATCGCGAAGCTGTCGCCGGCGAACTCGAGGACGAAGCTGCCCTTGTCCTCGTGCGTGTGCCCGGCGCCGGCCTTGTTGCCCATGAGGAAGAGTTTTACGAGCTCGTCCCCGTGGCGGCGCACGGAGCTGGTCATGCCGGTGTCGGGCATGTCCACGAAGGGCCGGAGTGCCGGGCCCGCGGCGGGCACCTGCCGGGAGACGGCCATCGCCAGCAGCGAGGGCGCGGCGCCGGCGCGGCGGAGCTGCTTGTGGTAGATCGTCACCCAATGGCTGTCGGGCATGAACGCCGCGAGGTGCGCGAGCGATTCGGGGAAGGCAAACATCGCGTCGCAGATCGGGATGACGTCGAGCGCGTCGGCCGTGGAGTAGAGCACCTCGGCCATGAGGGCGGTGGCCTTCATCGAATCGGGCATGAGTTCGCGCAGCGGCTTCTTGCGCGCGCGGGCGTAGAGGTGCAGCGCGACGAAGGCCTGCCGTGCGACCCAGGTGAAATACGTCGGGCCCTCGACGTAGCCGCCGTCCGGCTGGAGGCAGACGTTGAGGTTGTCGATGAGGTCCTTGACCGCGAGCTCGGTGTACGGCGTGAGACGCGACGGTACGGGCCGCGGATGATCCTCGCCGCGCGCCGGCATCGTGCGCTCGAGCAGCAGGTACCCCAAAATGCGGCCGGGGGCGAACCACGCGAGCTGGTTGCAGTGGTGGATGTACTCCCACCACCAGCCGCAGAAATTCATGTGGCCGATGCCTTCCTCGGCGATGCGGCGCAGGATGAGCTGCCGGCCGAGTTCGGTAAACCACTCGCCGCAGAGGTCGAGGATCAGCGAGCACTCGAAGACGCAGATCGACTGGATGAAGCTGCGCTGCTCCCACGTGCTGCCGGGCAGGTAGCAGACGAAGCTGTCGTCCCAGCGCTCGCAGTGCGCGATGCTGAGGGCGAAGCGCGCGGCGAGGCGGCAGAGCGCCGCATCCTGGAAGAGCAGGCCCGCCTGCGCGGCGTGGGCGCCGTGGATCGTGATGACCTTGCCGTGGTCACGCTCGCGCCGGAGCGTGGTGGAGTTCCAGAAGTTGACGTACTGCCCGATCAGGCGCTCGGGCGGCACGCGCCTCGCATCCACTGCCGCCTCGCGCAGGGAGTCGGCCATGGGCGAGTCCGCGAACTCGCGGCGCACGTCGGCCAGCTCGGTCTCGTCGAGTAGCAGGCCGTAGGTGGGCTTGAAGGCGGGCTGGTAGTCCGCCGGCTGGAGGTAGTTTTCCCACTTGTCGTCGTAGCCGGACCACTGCGCGAGGTGGATCGGCAGCTGCACGGTGTTTTGCAGCGCCATCCAGTAGATCCACGCATTGCCGGGCCCGGCCTGGGGGCAATAGGCCTCGATGGTGAGCGCGTGGATGCGCTTCGCGCCGTCGAGCGGCAGCCATTCCTCGCGCTTGGCCGCGCCGTAAGGTTCGCCGCGGCGGGTGCGCGGGCCGGCGTCGGTCTCGGCGCTCAGGACGTACCAGCTGCCCTCGGGGATCGCGGCGTTGACGATCACGCGGTCGTGGCCCGAGCAGTCGAGGTCGAGCCGGCGGTGGAAGCGCACCACGCGCCCGTCGGCCGCGGGCTGCTGCCACGCCCACTGGACCCACGCCCAGTTTTGCCAGTAGCGGAAGCCGCCGGCGCCGTCGGCGGTGACGGTCCAGTGCTTGAGTTCGCTGAGTTGCGGATCGTGAAAGGCCTCGAAGACGGCCTCGGCGGTGTTGACGGGGGTCAGGCGCATGGGGTGGTGGGGTTTGAGGTAGCGCAGGCGTCCCGCCTGCATGAAGGATGGGGCAGGCGGGAATACCGACGTTACGTGGATTTGAGGATCAGGCGGACGTTGACTTGCAGGCGGCCGGCGCGGCCCGGCTGACGGAGGGTGAGGCGCGGGTGCGTGGCGGCGTGGGCCCAGCCGAAGAGGCTCTGGCTGCCGGGGGCGATGGTGTTGAGCCGGCGGTTGCTCGCGCCGTGGTAAACCGTATCGACGCCGGTGCGGCGCGGGTCCTGCAGGGTCAGCTCCGCGATCTCCACCTCGACGCCGGCCGGGATCGTGATCTCGGCATAGGCGCGCGCGCCTTCGATGATGACCTTGTCGCCCTCGCGGCGCATGGGGAGGCGCGTCACCCAGTGAAACTCGACGCCCTTGCCCTGGGCCACGGCCCAGTCGTCGGTGATGGTGAACTGATCCGGCGTGGGCGAATCCCACGTGCGCTGCCATTGCGTGAACCAGCCTTCCCAGCCGGCGGTGACGTCGAGCGTGGCCTTGAACTGCACGGCGTCGCCCGTGCCCACCGGGCGGAGGTCCCGGTAGATCGGATTCGCGGGCTTCGGACGCACCGCGTCGTCCCACGGCGTCAGCATCGTGTGGCGCTGCGCCTGCTTGAGCAGGTCGGTGACGGGGTTGGCGTAGTCGAGCACGCCGAAGTCCATCGAAAAACTGTCGCCGGCGAACTCGAGGACGAAGCTGCCCTTGTCCTCGTGCTGGTGGTCGCCGCCGTTGGGGTTGCCCATGATAAAGAGCTTCACGAGTTCGCCGCGATGGCGGCGGACGGAGCACATCATGCCGGTGTCGGGCATGTCGCACACGGCGGACAGCGGCGGACCCTCGGCGGGGATCTCGCGGTCGAGGCGCAGCGGCAGTAGCATCGGCGCGGCGCCGGCCCGCCGGAGGGACTTGCGGTAGATGGTGACCCAGTGCGACTGTGGCATGAGCCACGCGAGGAAGGCGAGGCCTTCGCTCACGGGAAACATGGCGTCGGCGCTCAGGATCATGTCCTGGTGGTCGTCGGTGGAGTAGAGCATCTCCGCGAGCCGGTCGGTGCGGAGGATCGCCGGCGCGATGAGCGAGCGCAGCTCCACCCCGCGGGTCCGCGCGTAGAGCACGGCGCAGAGGAAGGCCTGCCGGATCGTGTAGGTGAAATAGGATACGCCCTCGACGTTGCCGCCGTCGGGCAGGAGGGCCTTCGTGAGGTTGTCCTGCAGATTGAGCCAGGCCTGCTCGGTGTGCGGGGCGACGCGGGAGACCGGGGGCTTGGGCAGGTTCGCATGGCTCGCCGGCATGTGGTGCTCCAGCAGCAGCAGGCCGTACATGCGCGCGGGGGAGATCCAAGCGAGCTGGTTGCCGTAGTACATGTACTCGTGCCACCACGAGGCCTGGCACATCGAGCCGTGGCCTTCCATGGCGATGCGCTTCAGGATGACCTCGCGGCCGAGCGGGGTGAACCACTCGCCGCAGAGGTCGAGGATGAGCGCACAGTCCCACGTCGCCACGGCGGCGACGAAGCCGCGTTGCTCCGAGGTGGCGCCGGGGAAGTGGGCCCAGAAGCTGTCCTCCCACGTCCCGCACAGGGCGATGCTCAGCGCGAAGCGCGCGGCGAGGCGGCAGAGGCCCTTGTCCTTCCAGAGCAGGCCGGCCTGCGCGGCGATGGGGCCGTGCAGCGAGAGGAGCTTGTTGAAATCACGTTCGCGCCGCAGGGCGTTGGTCGCCCAGTAGGGCATGTGCTCGCCGATCAGGCTTTCGGGCCGCGTGGCGTGGGCGAAGCCGGCCCCGGCACGCAGCTCGGCGGTGACGGGCGAGTCGGTGAAATCGCGGCGGACCGCGTCGAGTTCCTCGGCGTTGATGAGCAGGCCGTAGGTCGGCTTGAACGCCGGTTCGTAGGTCTCCGGTTGGAGGTATTTCTCCCAGCGCTCGTCGAAGTTTTCCCACTGCTTGAGGTGCGACTTCAGGCGCGCGGTGTCCTGCAGGGCGAACCAGAGCAGCCAGGCGGAGCCGGCGGTGGGGCGGGGATTCCGCGCCACGACGGTGAGCGAGAGGATTTTTTTCGCGCCGTCGAGCGGCAGCCATTCCTCGCGGCGGATCGCGCCGAGCGGTTCACCCGTGCGGGTGCGCGGGCCGGCGTCGGTCTCGGCGGTGAGGGTGATGATGCTGTCCTCGGGCAGGTTGAGGCAGACGACGAGGCGGTCGTGGTCCGAGCAGTCGAGGTTCTCGTAGCGGCGGTGCATGTGCAGCACGGTGCCGTCGGGCGCGGGCCGCTGCCATTGGTGGACGATGAAGGCCCAGCCGGTGACCTGGCGGATGCCGGTGGCGCCCGCGGGATCGATCGTCCATTGGGAAATTTCGCTGAGACGGGCGTCGAAGAACGGTTCGAAAACCGCCTCGGCGCTGTTGATGGAGGTCAGGTGCATGAAGAAAAAAGTGGGTTCAACGGGTCTGCGCCAGGGTGTCGGCGAGGAGGCAGGCCTGGGTTTCCACGAGGTGCTGGCCGGAGAGCTGGCGCGCCGCCTCGGCTTGCTCCGGCGGGCCGAGAAAGAGCAGGGCGCCGAGCGCGGTGTCGCGGCGGCGGAGATTTTCCCGCTGGGTGCTGAGCACGCGTGTGAGGTCGGAGCGCACGGTGGCGCGGTAGCGGCTTTCGATGGCCGCGGTGAGGGCCTCGACGCCGCCGTTGGGCGCGTAGAGCAGGCTGAGGTTGGTCTCGAAGAGGCGGGTGGTGTCCGCGCCGGGGCCGCCGATGAGCGCGGGGGCATTGTAGCCGTCGAGGGTCATGTAACCGTCGAGGATGCGCGCGAAGGGTTTCAACTCGGCGTCGATCTCCACGCCCTCGACCGAGGGCATCCAGTGGCTCGCGTGCGAGAAGAGGCGGTTGCCCTCGATGCTCGTGACGAAGCGGAGGAAGTCGATGGCCTCGGCCTGGTGGCGGCTTTGCTTGGCGAGGTAAAATGGCATCGCGGTCGAGAGGCTGCCGTCGGACACGGGCTGGAGCGCATCGCCGCCGTACTCGCGGTCGTCATCCGCCGGCAGGGGCACGCGGAAAGCCCCGATCGCGAAGGAGGCCTGCGCGCGCATCGTGGGGTAGTCCCACGTGCCGCTGGGGATGAAAAGCGCCTCGCCGCGCATGAAGGCCTGCGTCGCGCTGTCGCGGTCGAGCTGGAGAAAACCCGGCGGCATCTCGCCGCCGAAGGCGCGGGCGATGCGCAGGGATTTCTGGACCTCCGGGGAACGCAGGTCCCACCGGCCGCGGAGATAGTCGGTGAAGAAATCGGTGGCCGTCGCCGAGTAGCGCAGCGCGTGGTCGCTGCGCATCATCCAGCGCATGGTCGCCTGATTGAGGAAGGTGGGCAGGAGCCAGTTCAACTGCTCGCGCGAGCCGGCCACGGCCTGGAGCCCGGGCCGGTGCGCGCGCACGCGCTGGCAGAGCGCGAGCCACGCCTGGAAATCCGCGGGCGGCGTGTCGCTCCCGGTGATCTCCCGCAGGAGGTCGCGGTTGTAGAACATCCGCATCGACTGCGTGCTGAGGCCCACGGCGTAGTAATTGCGGTACTGGTCGAGGTAGGTGGAGCGGTTGCGCCCGCCGTCGATGAACGTCAGCCGCCACGGGACGCCGGCGAGGCGCGTGCCGGCGTTGTAGGGATTGGGCTCCTCCAGCCAGCGGCTGATCGCCACGAAGTGGCGCGGCAGCTGCGCCATGAGGGTGGGGTCCGTCGAGTTGAAGCTGACGAGGTCGGGCACGGTGCCGCCGGCGAGCTGCGTGCTGAGCCACTGCTTGTAAACGGTGCCGGGCACCGCGAGCTGCTCCACGCGCACGTCGGGGTGCAGCTGCATGTAGCGTTGCGCGACCTGGTCGAAGGCCTCGCGCATGCCCGCCTCCAACTGCCAGTGCGCGAAGCGCAGCGTGACGCGCGGCGCGTTTTTCTCCGACGGGCGAAACAGGTGGCGCGCGGAGAGCGCGTACGCGGCGAGGAGCAGCGCGACCGCCAGGAGCGTGGAGATCTGGCGGCGGCTCATGGCGGGAACGGCTCGCCGAGGTGCGCGAGCGCCTGCTGGATGGTGTAGAGCCGGCGGTCCTTGGGAAACTCGCGGATGAAGCGTTCGTAGCGCGCCCGGGCCGTGGCCGGGTCGCCGAGCTGGAGGGCGACGCGCGCCGTTTGGATGAGGAGGTCGGCGCGGAGGTCCGCGGGCAGCGTCGGTTCGTCGAGCGCCGCCTGCAGGTGCGAGAGGGTCGTCGCATCGACCAAGCCGCGGTGCAGGCGCACCTCGGAAATCACGAGATGCAGGTCGCGCTGGGTGACGGGATCGGCCGTGCGCGCGAGCAGGGGCTCGACGGCGGCGATGCTTTCGGGCGAGGCGCTGCCGGTCAGCCGTAGTACGGCCAGCTTGACCAAGGCGAGGCGGCACCAGCGGTCATCCGCGCGCGTGGCGACGAGTTGTTCGTAAATGCGCGCGGCGGCGGTGGCGTCGGGCGAGATGGGGTGCAGCTGTTGCAGCCGGCCCAGGAAATAGCGGGCGGCGTGGCCGGTCTCGTCGTCGCCGGGGGCGAGGCGCTCGAACTGCGCGCGGGCCTCGTCGAGCGAGGACGCGGTGGTCGGCGCGCGGCTGCACTGCGCCATGGCCAGCCCGAGCCGCGCCTCGCGCGAATCCCCGGCGGCGGCGAACTGCTGCATGGCGTCCTCGTAAAACCCGTCCGAGAGCGCCTGCCAGGCCGCGGTGAGCGGGGGCTCCGTCGCCGCGAGTCGCAGGGCCGGCGATAACGCGGCGCCGAGACAGGCGAGGGAGAGCCACCGGCGGAATTTCATCAGGCGGCGGACTTGAGCGTGAGCTTCACCGCGACGCGCAACTGGCCGGATTGGCCGGCTTGGCGGAGCGTGAGGCGCGGCTGCGTCTCGGCGAGTTTCCAGCCGAACTGGATGATGTCGCGACGGTCCTGCTCGACGGCGGTGCGGCGCGGGTCCTGCAGGGGGAGCTGGTCGAGCTGCGCCTCCACGCCGTCGGGGATCGTGAGCTCGGCGGTGGCGCGGCGACCCTCGATGATCACGCGGCGGCCCTCGATCCGCATGGGTAGGCGGGTGGTCCAGTGGAAGACCGCGCCGCGACCTTTTTCCACGGCCCAGTCATCGGTGATGACGATGGTGTCGGGCGCCGGCGAATCCCACGTGCGGTGCCACTTCGTGAACCAGCCTTCCCAGCCGGCGGTGAGGTCCATCGTGGCGGAGAACGCCGTGGCGTCGCCGCGGCCCTGCGGCTTGATGTCGGCGTAGATCGGATTCTTGGGCTTGGGCCGCACCTCGTCGTACCAGGGCGCGAGCATGTTGTGGCGCTGGCACCACTTGAGCTGGTCGGTGATGGGGTTGGCGTAGTCCACCACGCCGAAGTCGAAGGCAAAGCTGTCGCCCGCGCACTCGAGGGTGAAGCTGCCCTTGTCCTCGTGCTGGTGGTCGCCGCCGGACTTGTTGCCGAGGATGAAGAGCTTCACGAGCTCGGGGCCGAGGCGGCGGACGGAGCACATCATGCCGGTGTCGGGCATTTCCAAAAACGGGGAGAAGGCCGGACCCTCGGCCGGGACCTCGCGCGCGAGGCGCAGGCTGAGGAGCAAGGGCGCGGCGCCCGCGCGCTTGAGCTGCTTGCGCAAGATGGTGACCCAATGCGACTGCGGGAGCAGCCACGCGAGGAAGGCCACGCCTTCGCCGACGGTCATCACGGCGTCGCCGGTGAGGATCATTTCCTGGCCGTCGTCGGTGGAGTAAAGCATCTCGGCGAGGCGGCCGGTGCGGAGCAGGGCGGGGGAGACGAAGCCGCGCGGGTCCTGCCCGCGGCCGCGCGCGTAGAGCTGCGCGCCGAGGATCGCCTGCCGGGCGGTCCACGTGAAATACGTCGCGCCCTCGAGGTAGCCGCCGTCGGGGAGGAGGGCCTTGGAGATGTTTTCCGCAAGGTTCTGCCAGGCGAGATCGGTGTGCGGGGCGACGCGGGATTTTTCCGGCTTGGGGTAGTTTTCGAAGCGCGCGGGCATGGTGCGCTCGAGCACGAGGAGCGCGTAGAGGCGGGCGGGGGAGATCCACGCCATCTGGTTGGTGTGGTACATGTATTCCCACCACCACGACGCGTGGCACATCGCGCCGTGGGCCTCGGTGGCGAGGCGGCGCAGCACGAGTTCGCGGCCGAGCGGGGTGAACCACTCGCCGCAGAGGTCGAGGATCACGGCGCAATCCCACGCGCCGATCGACTGCACGAACCCGCGCTGGTCCCACGTGGAGCCGCGCATGTGCGCGAAGAAGATGTCCTCCCAGTGCTCGCAGTGCACGAGGCTCAGCGCGAAGCGCGCGGCGAGGCGGCACAGCTCCGGGTCCTGCCAGAGCAGGCCGGCCTGCGCGGCGAACGAGCCGTGGAGCGATAGCATCTTGCCGATGTCGCGCTCGCGGCGAAAGACGTTGGCGCTCCAGAAATTCAGGTTTTCGCCGATCATGCCCTCGGGGTTTTGTCCGCGGGCGCGCTCAGCGACGGTGCGCAGCTCGGCGGTCACGGGCGACGCGGCGAAATCGCGGCGCACGCCGTCGAGCTCGTCGGCATCGATCATGATGCCATAGCTGGGGCGGTAGGTGGGCTTGAAGTCGGGCGGCTGGAGATATTTGTCCCAGCGCTCGTCGTAGCCTTTCCACTGGCCGAGGTGGGCGGCGAGGCGGTCGGTGTGCTGCAGGCCAAACCAGAGGAGCCAGCCGGAACCGGCGCCCGGATTAGGACTGCGCACCTCGACGGTGAGGGCGCGGATCTGTTTCGCCCCCGCGAGATCGAGTGCCTCCTCGCGGCGCGTCGCGCCGGCGGGCTCGCTGGTGCGCTCGAGCAGGCCGACATCGGTTTCGGCGCGGATCGTGATGCGGTGCCCGTCCGGGACGTTGAGGGTGACGAGCAGACGGTTGTAGGCGGCGCAGTCGAGCGCGGGGTAGGCGCGGTGCATCCGGAGGACGAGGCCGTCGGGCGCAGGGCGGGCCCAGTTGAAGATGATGAAGGCCCAGCCGGGGACGCGGGTGGGGCCGACGGCGCCGGGGGTCTCGAAATTCCACTGGTCGAGTTCACGGAGGTGCTCGTCGAAAAACGGCTCGAATACCGCCTCCGCGCTGTTGATGGGGGTAACGCGCATGGTGCGCCTAGCAACGCGCAAGCATCCGGAGCCGACAAGCTTTCCCGTTTGAATGTTCTGTTCAACCTGTAGGATGGCGGTGAGGCGCGCGCGACCTTGCCAGCGGCGCGGCGGCCGGACATTTCTGTGCGGATGGACGAAGCGCCCGAAGAATTTCCCGACAAAGCACCGCCCAAGGTGATCGACCGCACGACGTGGGCGAAGCCGTGGGCGCAGCTGAAGTTCGTGAGCTTCCAGCCGGCGATCTTCCCGCGCATGCTCGGCGAGGTGTCGCGCGATGCGAAGCCGGGCGACCTCGTCTCGGTGTACGACAAGTTCGGCGAGCGCGTGGGCATCGGCCTCTTCAACCCGCGCGCGAAGATGCCGCTGCGCGTCGTGACCCACACCGCCCAGCCGCTGGGCGAGGAGTATTTCGAGACGGCGATCCGCCGCGCGGTGGCGCTGCGCCGGGAGATGTTCAAACTCGACGAGACGACCAACGCCTACCGCGTGCTCAACTCCGACGGCGACGGCGTCAGCGGCCTCACGATCGACCGCTACGCCGACACGCTGTACTGCGACGTGTACTCGCTCGGAATTTTCCAACGCCTGCCGAAGTGGCTGCCGCTGCTGCACGAGCTGCTCGGCACGAAGCACGTGCGCGTCCATGTGGACCACGACCTCGGCAGCCTCGAAGGTATCAAGCCCTCGCAGATGAAGGAGATCACCGCCTCCGCGCCCGACAAGGTGCGCATCAAGGAAGGCGACGTGAAGTACGAGGTGGATTTCGCCGAGGGCCACAAGACCGGCTTTTTCTGCGACCAGCGCGACAACCGGAAACGCTTCGGCCAGCTCGTGAAGGGCCTGCGCGTCCTCGACCTCTGCAGCTACACCGGCGGCTTTTCGATCAACGCGATCCTCGGCGGCGCCGCCGAGGTGACCGCGGTGGACCTCGACGAAAAGGCCATCGCGCAGGGCCGCCGCAACGCGAACCTCAACCAGGTCTCGCCCAACAAGCTCAAGTGGGTGCACACCGACGCCTTCGCTTACGCGCGGCAGATGCAGAAAAACGGCGAGGTCTTCGACGCCGTGCTTTGCGACCCGCCGAAGTTCGTGATGACGCGTGATCCAGCCTTCGCCGCCGAAGGCATGCGAAAGTACGCCGACCTCAACACCATCGCCGCGAGCCTGGTGAAACCCGGCGGCCTCTTCGTGACGTGCTCCTGCTCCGGCCTCGTGTCGCTGGAGGATTTCGAAGGCTGCGTGATCAAAGGCGTGCACCGCCTGAACCGCCGCCTGCAAATCTTCGACCGCACCGGCCCCGGCGTGGACCACCCCGTGTACTCGAATTGCCTGGAGAGCCGCTACCTCAAGCTCCTCTGGGCGCGGATGATGTGAGCCGCGGCTGATTTCCAGCATGGACAAGCGGGGTGGCGTGGCAACCATTGCCCCCCGCATGAAGGAGCTAGCTCATCTGTTTGCCCAGAATAAGTCCTGGGCGGAGTCCATCAAGGCCCGCGATCCGGAGTTTTTCCTGAAACTCTCGCGCCAGCAGAATCCGGAGTATCTCTGGATTGGATGCTCCGACAGCCGCGTGCCGGCCAATGAGATCATCGGCCTGTTGCCGGGCGAGGTGTTCGTCCATCGCAACATCGCCAATGTCGTCGTGCACACCGACCTCAATTGCCTGAGCGTGATCCAGTTCGCCGTCGATGTGCTGCGCGTGCGGCATATCATGGTCGTCGGTCACTATGGCTGCGGCGGCGTGCGCGCTGCGCTGCGCTGCGACCGCGTGGGCCTGGCTGACAATTGGCTGCGCCACGTGCAGGATGTGCGTGAGAAACACGACGCCTGCCTGTGCGGCCTGCCGGACGAATCCGCGCAGAGTTCGCGACTGTGCGAACTCAACGTCATCGAGCAGGTTTCCCATGTCTGCCAGACCTCTCCGGTGCAGGATGCGTGGAAACGCAGCCAGCCGCTGACCATCCATGGCTGGATTTACGGCCTGAAGGACGGCCTGCTGCGCGACCTCGGCTACACAGTCAGCTCGGCGCAGGATGCCGAGACGGAGTATAAAACGGCCGTCGCGGCGCTGAGCTGAACCGGGCGGGCGAGTCAAGGCGGGTCAGAGCCGGGTAGGGACGACTCTCCGAGTCGTCCGCGATCGGCCTTTGAGTTTAGCAATGCGTTACGGACGCCTCGGAGAGGCGTCCCTACCCCAGGATGTGTCCGATTATCGGACAATCATCCACGTTTTGTCCGATTTGCATTTGCTGAAAAAAACACGTAAATAACCATAAATAATGGTTTTATGAAAAATAAGTGTGCTTTAGCGGGTATTCCGACTTCGTAGGCGGGCGCGGGTCGTGCGGGCACGAAAAAGCCCGCGGTGGTGAACCGCGGGCTGAAAGGCTCTTTGAGCTGGGATCGGCGCCTTAGACGCGGCCGAGGTAGCTGCCGTCTTCGGTGCTGATCTTGATGATCTCGCCTTCCTTGATGAAGAGCGGGACGTTGACGACGAGGCCGGTCTCGAGGGTGGCGGGCTTCTGGACGTTGCTCGCGGTGTCGCCCTTGATGCCTTCGGCGCTCTCGACGACCTTCAGCGAGACGGTGGAGGGCAGCTCGACGGTGAGGGCCTTGTCATCGACGAAGAGGACGTCGACCTTGCCGCCGGCGGTGAGGTAGTTCTTCAGGTCGCCGATGACGGTGGCGCTGAGCTCGATCTGGTCGAAGGTCTCGGGATCGATGAAGGCGAAGTTCTCGCGGTCGGCGTAGCTGAACTCGAGGGTGCGGTGATCGGTCGGGAGGACCTCGATGGTGTCCGTGGAGGCGAAACGCTGGTCGAGCGCCTTGCCGTAGCGGAGATTGCGCATCTTGACCTGCACGAACGCGCGGAGATTGCCGGGCGTGCGGTGCTGGGTTTCCATGACGAGGTGGGGCTCGCCGTTGAACTTGATGACTTGGCCTCTGCGGATATCGTTGGCTGCGGGCATGACGGGTGGTTTTGAGTTGTGAAAGGGTAAGAGGTAAGGAGTGCGGTTTACCCCTGTCAAGGCCGCTCCCCGGGCGTAAATGGGCCGATCTGGGCCCGCCGGTCCCATCTCGGCTCTTGTCATTTCCGGGGGTGTTCCTGAGACTGAACCCTCAAACGCATGAAGCAACGCACCCTAGCGCGCGAAGTCTCCATCCAAGGCAATGCCCTCCACACCGGTGAAGCCGTGACCCTCACGATGAAACCGGCTCCGGCGGACCATGGCATCGTCATCAAACGCATCGACCTGCACGGCGCCCCGGAATTGAAGCCGCGCGTCGATCAGGTGACCGACCTTGTGCGGGCCACGACCATCCAGGTCGGTCATGCCAAGGTGCATACGGTCGAGCACGTGCTCAGCGCCTTGCACGGCTGCGGCATCGATAACGTCCTCATTGAGATGAACGCCTCGGAGCCGCCGATCATGGACGGCTCTGCGCGTCCCTTTGTGAACATGATCCTGCAGGGCGAGCCCGTGGAGCAGGACAAGGAGCGCGAGTACTTCGAGCTGGATGCGGCGGTGTCCGTCACGCGCGGCAACTCCTCGATCATCGCGCTGCCCCACGACAAGCTGAAGATCTCCTGCACCTCCGCGGACGACCGCGGCATCCACACGCAGCATCTCTCGCTGACGATCGATCCCGAGGTGTACATGACCCAGATCGCGGCGGCCCGCACCTTCACGATCTACGAGGACATCGAGGAGCTGCTGAAGATGGGCAAGATCAAGGGCGGCTCGCTCGACTGCGCCGTCGTCATCCGCGGCGACAAGATCATCTCGAAGGAAGGCCTGCGCTTCAACGACGAGTTCGTCCGCCACAAGATGCTCGATATCATCGGCGACATTCTGCTGCTCGGGCTGCCGCTCAAGGCCCACATCGTGGCCGTGCGCCCGGGCCACGCGATCAACGCCGAGCTGACCAAGGCGCTGTTCGAAAAGCTCAATGAGCGGAAGAAGTCCGCCAAGAAGAAGGCCGCCGCGCCGGTCCGCGCGCTCCAGCCGCACGAGACCTCCCTCGATATCAAGCGCGTGCTCGAGACCATCCCGCACCGCTATCCGTTCGTGATGATCGACCGCGTGATCGAGTTCATCGGCGACACGGAGCTCGTCGCGATCAAGAACGTGACGATCAACGAGCCGTATTTCCAAGGCCACTATCCCGGCGAGCCCGTGATGCCCGGCGTGCTCCAGTTGGAAGCGATGGCCCAGTCGGCGGGCGTTTTGCTGCTCCGCGCGGTGTCGGTAGAGGGCCGCACGCCGTTCTTCATGAGCGCGGACAAGGTGAAGTTCCGTCGCCCGGTGCTGCCGGGCGACCAGCTCGTGATCAACGCTAAGCTCACCAAGATGCGCGGCGGCAAGATCGGCGTCGCCGAGTGCTCCTGCACCGTCGGCGGCAACGTCGTCTCCTCGGCCGAATTGATGTTCGCCCTCGTGGACAAGAACGATCCCGCGAAGGACGAGACCGCCTGAGCCCAGCCATGGCGAGTAACATCCATCCCACCGCGATCATCGAGGACGGCGCCGAACTCGGTGCCAACGTCACGCTCGGGGCCTACGCGTTTGTCGGCACGGGCGTGAAGCTCGGCGACGGCACGCGCCTGCACCACCACGCCAGCGTCGAGGGCAACACCGTCGTCGGCAAGGACTGCCAGGTGTTTCCCTACGCCTGCATCGGCGGCAAGACGCAGGACCTCAAGTTCAAGGGCGGCAACCCCGGCGTGCGCATCGGCGACCGCAATGTGTTTCGCGAGTACGTCACGATCCACGCCGCGACCAACGACGGCGAGTACACGGTGGTCGGCAGCGACAACAACCTGCTCGCGTACACGCACGTCGCGCACGACTGCCGCCTCGGCAACCACATCATCGCGAGCAACTCCGTGGGCCTCGCCGGCCACGTGACCGTCGAGGACCGCGTGGTGCTCGGCGCGGTGAGCGGTATCCACCAGTTCTGCCGCATCGGCTCGTACTCGATGGTCTCGGCCTATGCGAAGGTCGTCCATGACGTGCCGCCGTATTTCATCGTCGATGGCGGCCCCGCCGAGGTGCGCGTGATCAACCGCGTCGGCCTTGAGCGCAACGGGTTTTCGCCCGCGCAGCTCGACCGCGTGAAGCAGGTCTATCGCATCCTCTATCGCGACGGCCTGAACCGCACGCAGGCGCTGGAGAAGCTCGCGTCCCACGCGGATGCGGCGAGCGAAGAATTCCAACGCATGCTGACCTTTGCCAAGGCGAGCGAGCGCGGCATGGCGCCGGGCGCGAGCTGAGGGGCGACGGGGCGACACCGGCCGTGAGCGACTCCGCCCTGAACCGCCGGGAATTTGTCGCCCTGCTGGGCGGAGGTCTTGCGGCTGCGGCGGTCTTCGGGCCGAGCCTCGGCGCGGCGGAGCTAGCGGCGCAGGGGCCTTTCCGCCTCTCCACACTGGGCAGCGGCCGGGCCACGGGTTACGCCGAGGCCAGCAAGATCGTGACCGTCGGCGACCGCACGCATGTCGCGTGGCTCGATGCGACGGCCGAGGGTTTCTGGGTGCGCGTACGCACGCTCGACCGGCGCACGGGCCGCTGGTCGCCGACGGTGACGGTGGGTGCGGCGCAGGACAACCACGGCGGGCCGGGCCTCGTCGCGGACAGCCGGGGCTATCTGCACATCGTCTATTACCCGCATCACCAGCCTTTCCGCTACCGGCGCTCGGTGCGGCCCAACGATACTTCGGAGTGGGGGCCGGAGGTGCTTTTTGCCGAGAGCGTTTCATACCCGGTGATGCTCTGCGCGCCGGACGACACGCTCATCCTCACTTGCCGCCGCTACTACCTCGCTCTGGACCACCTCAATGAAATGGAGCTGTGGAAAAAGCCGCCCGACGGCCCGTGGCGCCGCGAGACCGTGGTGATGCGCGCACGTTATCCGGACTACGCGCACTTCATGGAGTCGCTGGCGTGGGGGCCGGACGGCCGCACGATCCACCTTGGCTGCCGCATCTATGAGACCAACCCGGTAAAGGGCGGAGCCGCCATCGAAACCGTCGGCTACCTGCGCAGCGCCGACCAAGGGAAGACGTGGACGCGCAGCGACGGTACGCCGCTCACACTGCCCGTCACGGCCGACACCATCGACGCCCTCGTGCGTGGCGGGGGTGCAACGGGTCGGGTGCTGTACTCCGGCTCCCTCGCCGTGGACCGCCACGGCGTGCCGCACCTGCTGCACAGCATGCGGGAAAACGGCATGGCTCACACCTGGCTCGCGACGCCCGCGCCGGGTGGTGGATGGACGAGGCGGGACCTGCACCCGTTTTTGCCGGCGGCCTGGCAGGACCATGATTTTGTGATGCCCGGGGCGATGACCTTCAGCGCGTCGGGCCGCGCGACCATCGTGGGCAACCTCGTGAAGCTCGGCCCCGGCGAGAGCGACTGGGCGCACCCCACGAGCGAGATCGTGCGGCTCTGTTCCGACGACGGCGCACAGATTTTTCGCGGCGAGGTGTTGGCCAATCCGGCTGCCAAGCACCCGCACTGGCTGCCGAGCCTGGAGCGGCCCAACCACCCGGGTCCGCTGCCGGTCGAGCCGGGCATCCTTTATACCGCAGGCAGCGGCGGCTCGGGCCTCAAGGATCTGGAGTTAAACAACGAGGTCTGGTGGCAGCCGCCAGCTTGAGGGACGAGAGCAAGCTATCCCTCACCGCCCCGCGGCGCGGAGGATGGCCGCGACGCTGAGATCGACGTCGGCGTCGGTCGTGGCCCACGAGGAGACGCTGATGCGCATGGCGGTGATGCCCTGCCACACGGTCACGCCGGCCCAGCAGGTGCCGTCGTCCTGCACGGCCTGGATGACGCGCTGGGTCGCGGCGGCATCGCCGAAGGAGACGAGCACCTGGTTGAGCACGACGTCGTTGTGGATGGTGCAGCCTGCGGCGGAGAGTTTTTCGGCGAAGCGCCGGGTCTGTGCGCAATTGCGCTCGATGATCTCGCTGATGCCGCGGCGGCCCAGGGCGTGCAGCGCAGCCCAGACCTCGACGCCGCGGGCGCGGCGCGAGAGCTCGGGCGTGAAGTCGGCGGGGTTGCGAAACGCGCCCTCGCTCGCCGGGAGGTATTCGGCGGTGATCGCCATCGCGGCTTGCAGGGCGTGCGGGTCGCGCACGAAGGCGAGGCCGCTGTCGTAAGGGACGTTGAGCCACTTGTGGGCGTCGGTGGCCCAGGAGTCGGCTTCGGCGAGTCCGGCGGTGAGGTGGGCGCGGCTCGGCGCGGCGGCGGCCCAGAGACCGAAGGCGCCGTCCACGTGAACCCACGCGCCGGCGGCGCGGGCGCGGGTCACGATCTCGGCGATGGGGTCGAAGGCGCCGGTGTTCACATTGCCGGCCTGGAGGCAGATGATCGTGGGACCGGAGAGCGCGGGCAGTTGGTCGGCGTGCAGGCGGCCTTGAGCATCGACGGGGACTTTCACGACACGGCTGCGGCCGAGGCCGAGGATGCCGAGGGACTTGGTGACGGACGGATGTGCCTCGGCGCCGACGATGACAGTGATGGGCGGCGCGCCGAACAGGCCGTCGGCCTCGACATTCCACCCGGCGCGCTTGAGGACAGCATGGCGCGCGGCGGCGAGGGCGCAGAGATTGGCGACCGTGGCGCCGGTCACGAAAGCGCCGCCGCAGCCGGCGGGCAGTTTCAGGAGATCGAGGAGCCAGCGCAGCGCGACCTGCTCGACGAAGGCGGTGGCGGGCGTGGCGCGGTAATAGGCGCTGTTTTGATCCCACGCGCCGGCGAGCCAGTTGGCCGCGAGCGTGACGGGCAGGGAGCCGCCGATCACAAAGCCATAAAAGCGCGGGCCGGCCATGCCCATCGTGGCGGGCGAGCCGGCCTCATCGAGGAGGCGCAGGGTTTGCGCGGGATCGCCCGGCACCTCGCGCAAGGGCTCGTCGAAGGCCTTGAGGCCGGCCACGGCCGCGGGGCTCGGCGCGACGGCGCGCGCAGCGACGGTTTCGAGGTAGCGGATGGCACGGGCGGAGGCGTCGGTGAGCAGATCGGACATGGGCGGTGGGGATTGACGACAGGCTGGCCGACGCCGGGGCAGGGTCAACGCGCGGCCAGGCACGGCGGGAGCGCACCTCGGTGGAAAAAAGGGGGTGGGCTGTGTGGCCGGCGGGCACTTGGGGAAGTCCATGAAATATAGGAGCCTAAGGCAGCGGGCAGTGGACCGGGTCGCGCTATGACACGTGCAGGCCGAAAGTTTTTTCGAGAACTTTGAACGTTATGCCCACGGCTGAGTCTTTCCCCGTGTTCATAGTTTGTAGTTTAGGTTTTCTTGGTGGGAGGCCGCTCGTTGTGGGGCGGCCTTCTTTTTTGCCCGGATGGGAACACGCCCAATAAAAAACGCGCCGGAGTGCGGCGCGTTTCGTTCCCTAAACTGAAAGCAGACTCAGGTCTTCTTCTTATACACCGTCGCGGGATCGAAGAGTGGCTTCGATGTGAACTGGAGCTTCATCGCGGGATCATCGAGCGAGGTGAGCTCACGGTAGAAGCAGGATTTGTAGCCGTTGTGGCAGGCGGCGTTGGCGGCGCCCGTCTGCTCGACCTTGATCAGGAGCACATCCTGGTCGCAGTCGGTGCGGACCTCGCGGACGTGCTGGACGTTGCCGGACTCCTCGCCCTTGGTCCAAAGCTTGTTGCGCGAGCGGCTCCAGTAGGTGGCTTTCTTGCTGCTCAGG
>JAFEGO010000093.1 GCA_018239845.1 Verrucomicrobiota bacterium | reverse complement strand
TCCACCTTGCCCGATTAGTGTAATTCCTAGGGAGCTATGCTCCGGGTCTTCCAAGCTTTCGATAATTCTATCCACCAGCTTCCCACCAGAAGGGTAGCCATATTGCATGCTACCCCCGGCACCGACAACGAACACGGTTGGTTCTGAGACCATTGGAAACCCACTAATAGGGAGGACTGCCTCGCCATTCAATGCTTTCTCGGGACTCTACGACGGTATACTTCAGTATCAGCATAGGGGGGCGTTCAGACACGTAGAATTTGTTACTCCAACACGTAAGGCGTGTACGCGCCTATGTGCGCACTCGTGGGCCTCCGGCACGGGGCGGCCAATAAGCAGCCGTCATAAAGCGTCTATTGTTCGCATTCACGGGCGGTCTTGGATCAACCCACGCCCCCGCATACAAACCGGCAGGTTGCATATTGGGCGTCTTGCATCATGCTCGGGTTCACCATGAACCAACGCAAAACCGCCCGTCTTGTGGCCAAGCAGAAGGTTCCGCTCGCCACCCCGACCGATCTCACCCCCAGCGCCACCAAGGACGTGAGCGCTGCGCTCAACGCCCTGCTCGCCGATGTCTTCGCGCTCTACCTGAAGACCAAGAATTTCCACTGGCACATGAGCGGCCCGCATTTCCGGGACTATCACCTCCTGATGGACGAACACGCCGACCAGCTGTTCGCCATGACCGACGACATCGCCGAGCGCGTGCGCAAGATCGGCGGCACCACGATCCGCTCGATCGGCCACATCGCCGGGCTCCAGCGGATCAGCGACAATGATGCGGTTTACGTCGAACCGCTCGACATGCTGGCCGAGCTGCGCGAGGACAACAAGACCCTCGCCGCGCACATGCGCGCCACCCACGACCTTTGCGACGAGCATCACGATGTCGCCTCGGCCAGCCTGCTCGAAAACTGGATCGACCAGGCCGAGCGGCGCGTCTGGTTCCTCTTCGAGATCACGCGGGCCGGCACGCCCCGTCATTGAGTCCAAGGCCGGGCAACCTTCGCCCGGCGGCACGGTCCTTTTTCTCCACCATGGCGGTCGATTTCAAAGATTACTACGCGGTCCTCGGCGTCGCGCGCGACGCGAGCCAGGACGACATCAAGCAGGCGTTCCGCAAGCTGGCGCGGAAGTACCACCCCGACGTCGCGAAGGACAAGAAGACGGCCGAGGAGAAATTCAAGGAGATCAACGAGGCCAACGAGGTCCTGGGTGATCCGGCGAAGCGCAAAAAATACGACGAGCTCGGCGCCAACTGGCAGCAGGGCGGCGCGGCTGCGCCCCGCTCCGCCGCGGAGGCGCCCGGCGGCGGGCAGGAGTTTCATTTCGGCGGCAGCACGGGATTCAGCGATTTCTTCGAGCAGTTTTTCGGCGGGCGCGCGGGCCGGGGGCAGGCGGCGAATTACGACGACCTGTTTCGCCGCGCCGGTCAGCAGGGCGAGGGTGGGGGCGAGTACCGGATGCCGGGCGCGGATATCGAGGGCGACATCATGGTCACGCTCGACGAGGCGCTGCACGGGGCGGAGCGGCAGATCTCGCTGCAACACATGAATCCCGCGACGGGCGAGCCCGAGACGGAAACCTTTACGGTGCGAATCCCGAAAGGTGCGTTGGAAGGCCGGCGCATCCGCGTGCCGCACAAGGGCGGGCGCGGCTCCGGCGGGGCCGAGGCGGGCGACCTGTTGCTGCGCGTGCGGCTCGCGGCGCATCCGCACTTCGAGGTGCGCGGGGCGGATCTTTATTACGAGCTGGAGGTGGCGCCGTGGGAGGCAGTGCTGGGCGCGCAGGTGCCGGTGCCGACGCTCACGGGCACGGTGAAGCTGCGCGTGCCGCCGGGGACCAACAGCGACGCGCAGCTGCGGGTGCGCGGGCAGGGGCTGCCCACGGCGAAGAGCGGCGAGCGCGGCGATTTCTACGCGGTCGTGAAAATCCGCGTGCCCGCCGAGGCCGCGGGCCGCGAGCGCGAGCTGTGGGAGGAGCTGGCCCGCACCTCGGCTTTCAACCCGCGGAAAACCTGAGCGGCACCCGTCGTATTTTTAATTTCCCATGAACTCCGCCACCGAACCGTCGTTTCAGGATTTCTCCCCGGACCCCGAGGCGCTGCTGCCGATCGACACCGCGGCGCAGCTGGCGCGCATGCCGCGGCACTTCGTGCTCATCTGCTGCCAGCACGGGCTGGTGGCGCCGCACCACGACCCGGCGGAGGGTGGCTATTATTTCAACCGGCACGCCGTCCGCGCGTTGCAACGGATCGAATATCTGCGCACGAATTGCGGCGTGAACCTGGCGGGAATCGAGATGATCATGAAACTCATGGCCGACGTGGAGGAGCTGCGCGCGACGGTGCGCGGCTGACCCGCCCATGGCCCAGCTACCGCCGGGGGCGCAGGCCCTGATGTCCGGGCACAGCGTCACGGTGCTGTCGCGTGTATCCGATTTTTTGTTCAAGGAGCAGTCGTCCGCGGCCTCGCGCATCTTGCTGGTGGTCGTGGCGGCGGCGCTGGGGCATATCCTGATCGACCTCATCGGGCGGGTGAGCGAGTGGCTGCTGACCGTCAGCCACCGTTCGAAGGGGCGGCTCTGGTCGGTGGCGCAAAAGCCGAAGTTCGCCACGATGGTGCGGCTCGCGGCCAACACGGCGACGACGGGGGTTTATTTCGTGGCGGTCGGGCTGATCCTCGAGGAGGCGGGGGTGAACCTGACGGCTTACCTGGCCAGCGCGTCCATCGTGGGGCTTGCGATCAGCTTTGGCTCGCAGAGCCTGGTGCAGGACACGGTGGTCGGCCTCACGCTGCTGTTTTCCGACGCGCTCGATGTGGACGACACGATCGAGATCGTCGGGGCGACGATCGTCGTCGGCCGCGTGCAGGAGATCGGCCTGCGGTTCACGAAGGTCGTCAATCTGTACAACCAGGTCGTTTACATCCCCAATCGCACGATCGCCAACGTGAGCCGTTTTCCGGAGGGCGGGGTGTACGCATATGTGGACATCCACATCCCGGATGGGGCCGACGCGGCGGCGGTGGTGGCGGCGATCAAGCCGGTGGCCGAGAGCATGCAGCACCAGTTTGCCGCGATCATTTTGGAGGCGGCGATCATCGATCCGATGGCGCCGACGGCCGACGCGGCGTGGCACTACGTGCGCGTGCGCTTCAAGATCTGGCCGGGGCAGGGGGCGTTGATCGAAACGACGTTCCGCCAGCGGGTGCTGCGGGCCATGCGGGCCTTCGACCCGAACTTCGCCGACTGGCAGGTGCCGGTGTCGTACCGCGCGCAGCCATCCGCGGTGTCGGTGGCGGGCGTGTGATTTTTTCCGCCGCGGATCGCCCCGGGCTGCGATGGGATGCGCTCAGTCGCGCTGATCCGACCACGGGGAGCCGAGAATTGTCCGATTGTGTTCGATTGTGTTCGATTGCGCCGGAGGGGAATGCGGCGTGCGGCGGAGCAATCTGCGGGGGAGGTTTGAAATCGCAGTTGACAACCGGAGTGCGTTCATGAGTTTTTCCACCTCTTGGCTATGGCTTCCTAGCTCAATGGTAGAGCAGCTGACTCTTAATCAGTTGGTTCGGGGTTCGAGTCCCCGGGGAGCCACCAAGCCATGTTTTTTCCCAGTAAATCAGATGTTGGCACTGCGACGCCCTTTCGGCGCCGGCGTAGCTCAATGGTAGAGCACCTGTTTTGTAAACAGGCGGTTGCGGGTTCGAATCCCATCGCCGGCTCCATTTCTGCGCTGTTTGCGCGGTCGCCAGACAATTTTCACTGCTCGATGGTGTAATGGTAGCACAAACGACTCTGACTCGTTTTGTCTAGGTTCGAGTCCTAGTCGGGCAGCCACTTCGATTTACTGGCGGACACAGTCCGCGAAAAAGGAAAGCCACGACGCCCAGCCGGGGGTTGTATTTCACGCGGGGGCCTTGCAAGTTGGCCCATTATTCCGATGACCACGATCCCGGCCGCACTCTCCGCGCGAGCACAGGTGAAGGTCGTGCCCTGGCACGGCGCGGATCCGGCGCGGGCGTTTGCCGCGCTGCAGGCGCAGGGGCGGGCGGGGATTTTCTGGCTCGATAGCAGCTCGGCGGCGACCGACCCGGCGGCGCGGTTTTCGATCATGGGTAGCGAACCGCTGGCACGGTTTCGCGCATGGGGCGGGCGGGTGCGCTTCGAGCGGGCAGGGGAGGCGGCGGAGGAGACGACCGGTGATCCGCTCGGCGAACTGGAGCGACGGTTGGCGGAATTTCGCGTAGAGTCGGGAAAATCCGATCTGCCGTTTTCCGGCGGGGCGGTGGGTTTTCTGTCGTACGATCTCGGGCGGGTGACGGAGCCGGCGGCGTTTGCCGCGGGCGATGCGAGCGACGACACGCCCGACATCAACCTCGCGTGGTACGACGCCGCGGCGGTTTGGGATCATGGGACGGGGCAGGCCTGGCTCGTGGGCGTGGGCTGGCGGCGCGCGCCCGAGGCCGCGATCGCCGAGCTGGCGCAGTGGCTGAGCGGCGCGACTGAGGTTGAGCCGGCGTTGCCTGCGCCGGTAAGCGGCGTCGGCGCGAGCAATCTCACGCGGGCGGACTTCATCACCGCGGTGGAGCGCGTGCGCGAGCGTATCGCGGCCGGGGAAATTTATCAGATGAATCTCGCGCAGTGTTTCCGCGGGGCGCTGGCGGAGCCGCCGGCGGTGCTTTACCGGCGGTTGCGCGCGCTGAACCCCGCGCCGATGGCAGCGTACCTCGACGCGGGCGAGGGGCTGGCGGTGCTGAGCAGTTCGCCGGAGCGTTTCATCGAGGTACAGGGTGATCGGATACGCACGGCGCCGATCAAGGGCACGCGGCCGCGCGGCCTGACGCCGGAGGAGGATGCGGCGCAGCGGGCGAGCCTGCTCGCGAGCGAGAAGGAGCGGGCGGAGCTGCTGATGATCGTGGATCTGCTGCGCAACGACCTCGGGCGCGTCTGCCGCTTCGGCAGCGTGCAGGTGCGGCGGCTGCACAGCCTCGAATCCTTCGCGACGGTCCACCACCTCGTCGGCGAGGTCGAGGGCGAGCTGCGGCCGGAGATCGGCGTGGCGGCGTTGCTGCGCGCGGTGTTTCCCGGCGGCTCGATCACGGGCGCGCCGAAGGTCCGCGCGATGCAGACCATCGCGGAGATCGAGCCGGGGCGGCGCGGCGTGTTTTCGGGCGCCATCGGGTATTTCAGCGCGTGCGGCCGGATCGACCTCAACATCGCCATCCGCACCATCGTGTGCCGCGGGGTGCAGGCGGGTTTTCACGTGGGCGCGGGCATCGTGTGGGACTCCGACCCGGCGGCGGAGTACGAGGAAACGCTCGCGAAGGGCCGCGCGCTCTTCGCCGCGCTCGGTTGGACGCGGGCGGGGGAGGGCGGCGCGATGCAGGTGAACCACCCGGAGCCGACGGGCGCCGTGGGGGTGACCGAGACGCTGCTCGTGCACGCGGGGCGCATTCAATTTTTCGACGCGCATCTCCGGCGTTTCGCGGCCGGGTGCGCCTACTACGGGTTTCGCGGCCCGTCGGACGAGACGTTGCGCGAGGCGGCGGGCCAACTGCTCGCTTCCAAGGGTCTCGCCGAGGGCGTGCTGCGCTGGTCGGCTTGGCGCACGGCCGGAGGCTGCGAGTGGCAGATGACCTTGGAGCCGCCGCGTCCGCACATGGCGAAACTGCTCTGGACCGCGGTGTGCACCTCGGCTTTGCCGCCGCCGGACAGCGCCCGGCCGCACAAGCACCTCGGCCGCCACCTTTGGCGCGAGGCGCTGGTCGCGGCCCGGGCGCAAGGCTATGAGGAGGTGTTGCTTACAGACCCGGCGGGGCTGATCGTCGAAGGCGCCATTTCCAACGTCTTTGGCGTGATCGATGGTATGCTCCGCACCCCGCCGCTCGTCGCCGGACCGCTCCCGGGCGTCACGCGGACCCAAGTGCTCGCCCTTGCCGCCGAGCTGGGCATCCCGGTCGCCGAAACAGCCCTGACGCCCGCCGATTTGCACGCGGCGCAGGAGTTGTTCGTGACCAACGCCTTGGTCGGGGTCCGCCCGCTCTGTGCCCTCGATGGGCGGGCCAAACCCGCTCCCGGCCCGGTCACGCAGCGTTTACTGGCGGCTTGGCGCGAGCTGGCCGCTCGGTGAAGGTTGCCGATTTTGGGCAGTTTCCCCTTGCCAATAGCCCCGGCGAAGTCTGTTTTCTTCCGCTCTCTCCATGCAAAAGACCAAAAAGTCCGTAGCCAAGCGCTTCAAGCTCTCCGCCAAAGGAAAGCTCGTTCGCCGCACGCCCGGCTTCCGTCACCTGCTGTCTGCGAAGAGCACGAAGTCCAAGCGTCGTGCCTCCCGTGACAAGCTCGTCGACGTCGGCCATGCGCCGGCGCTCCTGCGCTGCCTGCCCCACGGTCTCTGACCAACAAAGGCTCGCTAAAACCATAACTTCGTCCGGCAGGTGAACTAAGCCGACCTGCCGACGATTAACCTAAAAAGGAATAAACCAACATGGCTCGTGCAACCAACTCGCCCGCTTCCCGCAAGCGGCACAAGAAAGTACTGAAATACGCCAAGGGCTATTTCGGTAGCAAATCCAAGCTCTTCCGCTACGCGAAAGAAGCCGTCCAGCACGCGTGGCAGTACGCCTACATCGCGCGCAAGAAGAAGAAGTCCGACCGTCGTGGTCTCTGGATCGTGCGTCTCAACGCCGCCTGCCGCAACAACGGCATCACGTACAGCCGCTTCATCGAAGGCCTCCACGCCGCGAACATCATCCTCGACCGCAAGGTCCTGAGCGATCTCGCGATCCGTGACGAAGTCGCCTTTACCGGCCTGGTCGCCAAAGCCCAGGACGCGTTGAAGGCCAAGGCCGCCGCCCTCAAGAAGGCCTAATCCAAGACAACGCGAGCCCCGTGGCTCGCTCTCTGTTTTCCCAGAGGACGGGCTTCATCCGAAGCACCGTCCTCTTTTTTTGCGCATCCCCCGCGGTATTTTCCGTGTCTTCCGTGTGTTCCGTGGGCAAACCTAGTCCTTCCTCTCGTTCCTCATGCAAGACCAACTTTCCGCTCTCGTTGCCCAGGCTCAGACCGAGCTGGCCGCGCTCAAGGCCCGCCCTGAATTCGAAGCCGCCAAGGCCCGCTACGTCGGCCCCAACGGCGCGCTCACCGCGCTCATGAAGCAGATGGGCACCGTGCCGAAGGAGGAGCGTCCCGCCCTCGGCAAGCTCATCAACGAAACGAAGACCCGCGTCCAGGCCCTCCTCGACGACGCCCTCGTCGGCATCGAGTCCGCCGAGCTCCAGGCCAAGCTCGGCCCCGCGGTCGATGCCACGCTGCCGCCGCCCGATCTCGGCCCCGGCACCTACCACCCGCTCACGCTCGTCCGCGAGGAGATGTGCCGCATCCTCCGCAAGGTCGGCTTCACCGTCGCCGACGGTCCGGAGGTCGAGACCGAGTACTACTGCTTCGACGCGCTCAACACGCCCGCCGACCACCCCGCGCGCGACGCGCAGGACACGTTTTACCTCCCCGAGGCCGCGAAGTTCGCCAACATCTCCAAGAAGAATCCCGGCGAAAAATACCTCCTCCGCACACACACCTCGTCCGTGCAGGTCCGCACGATGCTCAAGGGCAAGCCCCCGATCCGCATCGTCTCGCCCGGCCGCGTGTATCGCCGCGACACGACGGACGCCACGCACTCCGCGAATTTCCACCAGCTCGAGTGTCTCTACGTGGACAAGAACGTCACCGTGCGCGATCTCAAGGCGCTGCTTGACTACATCTTCGCCTCGCTCCTCGGCAAGGACACCAAGACCCGTTTCCGCCCTCACTACTTCGGCTACACCGAGCCGAGCTTCGAGGTCGATCTTTCCGCCTCGCACCTGCCCAAGGTGAAGAAGCCGTGGATCGAGATCGGCGGCTGCGGCATGGTCGATCCCACTGTTTTCGCCGACGTCGGCTACGATCCCGAAGTGTGGAGCGGCTACGCCTTCGGCATGGGCCTCGAGCGTCTCGCGATGCTCCTCTACGGCATCGATGACATCCGGTACTTCTACCAGAACGACCTCCGTTTCCTGAAACAATTTGCCTGAGTTCCTCCCGTGAAAATTTCCCTCAACTGGCTCAAAGACTACGTCGCCCTCACCGCGTCGAACGACGAGATTTCGCGCGCGATCACCTTCCTCGGCTTCGAGGTCGAGGGCATCGCCAACACCGGCGCGCCCAAGCTCGATAATGTCGTCGTCGGCGAGATCCTCACGCGCGAGAAAATCCCGAATCTCAAGAAGGAGATTTCCCTCTGCACCGTGGACGTCGGCCCCGCGGGCGGCGTGAAGACGATCGTGTGCGGAGCGCACAACTGCGATCCCGGCCGCCGCGTCCCCGTGGCGCTGCCCGGCGCCGTGCTGCCCGGTGATTTCAAGATCACGCAGTCCAAGAAGTACGGCCATGAGTCGCAGGGCATGCTGTGCGGCCCCGACGAGATCGGCCTGCCCGCGGGCCATGGTCTCCTCATCCTCGAGGGCTCGCCCGCGCTCGGCACGCCGATCAATGAGGTGCTGCCGGCCGGTGACACGGTCTTCGACATCGAGATCACGCCCAACCGCCCCGACGCGCTTTCACACCTCGGCATCGCGCGCGAGCTCGCCGCGTGGTTCAAGCTCCCGCTCACCTACCCGAAGCAAAAGTTCACCGGCGCGCTGGCCGATGGCGTCACGCCGCGCCCCGACCTGCTCAAGGCCGTGCGCGTCGAGTCGCCCGAGGACTGCCCGCTCTACACCGCGCACATCATCAGCGGCGTGAAGATCGGCCCGAGCCCCGCGTGGCTCCAGGCCCGCCTCAGTGCGGTCGGCCTCCGTCCGATCAACAACGTCGTGGACGTCGGCAACTACGTCATGCTCGAGACCGGCCAGCCGCTGCACGCCTTCGACGCGCGCAAGCTCGGCGGCGCCGAGATCGTCGTGCGCCGCGCCGTCATCGGCGAAAAACTCACCACGCTCGACGGCAAGGAGCGCGTGCTCACGCCGCAGATGCTCGTCATCGCCGACGCGGCCAAGCCCGTCGTCATCGCCGGCATCATGGGCGGCGAAAACTCCGGCGTCAGCGCCGACACCACCGACCTCGTGCTGGAGTGCGCCTACTTCAAGCGCCAGTCCGTCCGCGCCACGTCGAAGCGCCTCGGCCTCGCCTCTGATTCCTCGTACCGCTACGAGCGCGGCGTCGATGTCCACAGCTCGCTTGAGGCCGCGCACCGCGCCATCGACCTCATCATCGCGACCGCCGGCGGCCACGTCACCGGCCCGGTTTACCGTGTGGGCAGCGATGTGCCCTGGCAGCGCGAGATCGTCGTCACGCACGACTACATCACCGACAAACTCGGCTTCAACATCCCCGCCGAGGAGATGCGGGCCGCCTTCGAGGCCCTTGAGTTCACCATCAACCGCGAGGAGCCGACCGAGCACCCGCGCCGCGGTCCCGCCTGGACCCTTGGCATCCCGAGCTGGCGCGACGACCTCGACCGCCCGATCGATCTCGTCGAGGAAGTGCTGCGCCTCTACGGCACGGAGAAGATTCCCGCCGCCGTCGTCTCTTCGCCCGGCCTCGTCACGGACGACGATCCGATCGTGCTCTTCAACCGCCGTGTCACCGACTACCTCGTCGGCCACGATTTCCACGAGTGTGTGAACTACACGCTGCGTCCCGCGAAGGAGATCGCCACGTGGGTCTCGGCCACCGCGGCGCAGGAGCTCGCGCTGGCCAACCCCTTCGTCGAGGACCAGTCGCACCTCCGTCCCACGCTGATCGGCGGCCTGCTCGATGCGCTCAAGCTCAACCAGTCCCGCGGCGTCGCCGTCACGCGCCTCTGCGAGACCGGACGCGTCTTCATGGAGCGCCACGGGCAGAACGTCGAGTGCGCCGCCGTCGCCTTCCTCCTCGCCGAGCCCATCGGGGTCCGCACGTGGCTGAAGACGGAGCCCAGCTCCACCGAGGATTTCTACACCGCCAAGCACCACGTCGCCGCGCTCGCGGCGGCCGCTGGCATCGACTTCGCGCGCCAGCCGCTCACGCCCGCCGCGGGCAACGGCCACCCGGCCTTCGGCTGGCAGGAGGGCCATTCGGCCGCCGCGGGCAACATCGACCACGGCTGGACCGCGCGCTTCGGCCTGCTGAATCTCGCGATGCTCAAATCCCTCGGCCTCGAGGGCAAGGTGTACGCTGGCATCTTCGTCATTCTCCCGGAGAAAATTACCGGCGAGAACACGCGCCGCCGTTACGCCGACTTCAGCCTGCAGCCCGCCGCCCTGCGCGACCTCGCGCTGGTCGTCGACGCCGCGACATCCTCCGCCGAGGTCCAGAAGACCCTCGAGAAGCTCGCCCGCGCCGCCACCGGCACGGCCTTCGCGCTGGAGAGCGTGAGCCCGTTCGACGTGTACACCGGTCCCGGTGTGCCGGAGGGTAAAAAGAGCCTCGCTTACAGCCTGGTTTTCCGCGCCCCCGACCGCACCCTCACCGACGACGAGGTCAACGCCGTCTTCCAGAAGGTGCAGGACGAGATCGCGAGTACGACTAGCTGGCAGATCCGCAAGTGATGCTTTCTTAAGGCGGGGCGTGGCCAAGCCACGCCCCTAAGCTCGGACATCAAGCCGTTGCTGCGTCTTTGGGCCCACTAATTCTCGGACCGCGAATAGATCGAAAACAGAGACCTTCGATAGCACCGATGCCGGCAAGGATTGCCATGAACGGCCAAACGCCGCTTCCGATCACGATGGGGAGCGCCACTAGCGCCGCAGATGCGGCGCCACCTGCGGCGTAGCAAAGATACGATTCCTTTTTCTTACGCCTCAGGATCAGGAACAAGGGAATGCCGAAAAAGTAGCTGATAACGTAGGCATAGACGCCCGCGATCAGCGGACCGGCATCATGGACAATCGCCGCCGCCGAAACCAGCGGGGCGACCAAAAATGCGATACCGGTGCGAGCCATTTATCCCCGCTCAAAACGGCGAGTCCAGCGTCTCGCCGTCCGGCTCGGACAACGGGGGGCCGTCTTCCTCGGGCGCGCCGGAAGCGCCGCCGCCACCGAGGGCCTCGATCTTCCAGGCGTTGAGGTTCACGAAGTAGCTTTCCTTCCACTCGCGGCCGCGCAGGTCGAAGAAGACCTTCACCTTGCCGCCCTCCTTCAGGCCCGCAACGAGGGCGACCTTGTCCTTCACGCACTCGAACTTGATGTCCTGCGGGAAGCGGCCCGACTCGATGGTGATCACGAACTCGCGCTTGTTGAAGCCGCTGCCGAAGGTCTGCTCGTTGAAGATTTTTTTGACGGTGCCGGAGATCTCAAACATGGCCGCACGATGAAGGACCGGCCGGGCCGGGGGCCAGTCACATTTTTGCCCGCCGGGCGATTTTCCCTCCTTTGTGCTTACAAGGCGGGGAAAAATACCAATGCTTCCGCCTATCACGCCCATGGCCAACGCACCCGCCCTCGACATCGACCACGTCGCCAAGCTCGCCCGGCTCGCCCTCACGCCCGAGGAGAAGGCGAAGTACGCGCAGCAGCTCGGCGACGTCCTCCACCACATCGCGCAGCTCGCCAAGGTGGACGTCTCGGGCGTCGAGCCCACTGCGCACGCCACGCCAATCTTCAACGTCTGGCAGGAGGATGTCGCCCGTCCCGGCCTGCCGGTGGCCGACGCCTTGCGCAACGCTCCCGCCCAGCGCGATAACATGGTGATCGTCCCCAAGGTGATCGAATAAACCGCGCCGCATGTCCTCCGAACTCTTTTACCAGCCGATCACGGCCCTTGCCGCCGCCCTCGCGGAAAAAAAGCTCACCGCCGTCGAGCTCACCCAGGCGGTCATCGCGCGTACCAAGGCCACCGAGCCGCGCATCCACGCCTTCAATTCGCACGACGAGGCCGACGCACTCGCGCAGGCCGCCGCTTCCGATGCCCGCCGCGCCGCCGGCCAGTCGCTCGGCGCGCTCGACGGCATTCCGATCGCGCTGAAGGACGTGATCGCGGTGCGCAACCAGCCGCTCACCGCCTCGAGCAAGATGCTCGCGAACTTCGTCTCGCCCTACGACGCGGGCGTGACCGAAAAACTCCGCAAGGCCGGCGCCGTGCTCTGGGGCCGGCTCAACTGCGATGAGTTCGCGATGGGCTCCTCGACGGAAAATTCCGCCTTCGGCCCCACGTCGAATCCGTGGGACACCACGCGCGTCCCCGGTGGCAGCTCGGGCGGCAGCTCCGCGGCGCTCGCCGCCGGCTCCGCCATCGCCACGCTCGGCTCCGACACCGGCGGCTCCATCCGCCAGCCCGCCGCGCTCTGCGGCGTGGTCGGCCTGAAGCCCACCTACGGCCTCGTGTCGCGCTACGGCCTCATCGCCTTCGCCTCCTCGCTCGACCAGATCGGCCCCTTCGCCCGCACGGTCGAGGACGCGGCCATTGTGCTCGGCGCCATCGCGGGTCACGACGAGCGCGACTCCACCTCGTTCAAGACGGAGATCCCCGACTACCGCGCGGCTCTCGCCACGAATCGCGGCCCGTGGAAACTCGGCATCCCGAAGGAGTATTTCGCCGAGGGTCTCGATCCCGAGATCGCTCAGGCGGTCGAGCAGGCCATCGCGTTTTACAAAGCGCAGGGCTGCGAAATCCGCGAGGTCTCGCTGCCGCACACGCAGTATTGCCTCGACACCTACTACGTCATCGCGACGGCCGAGGCTTCCTCGAACCTCGCGCGCTACGACGGCATCCGCTACGGTCACCGCGCCGCGGGCGCGAAGGATGTGGTCGATCTCTACTACCAGTCGCGCGCCGAGGGTTTTGGCGCCGAGGTGAAGCGCCGCATTATCCTCGGTACCTACGTACTGAGTTCGGGCTACTACGACGCCTATTACCTCCGCGCGCAGAAAGTCCGCACGCTGATCCGTCAGGATTTCCTCAACGCCTTCAAGGAGGTGGACGCGCTCATCACGCCGACCTCGCCCGTGCCGGCCTTCAAGCTCGGCGAGAAGGCCGACCCGCTGGCGCTCTACCTCTGCGACATCTACACCATCGGCGTGAACCTCGCGGGCCTGCCCGCGATCAGCGTGCCCTGTGGCTTCACGAAGAGCGGCCTGCCCATCGGCACCCAGATCATCGGCCAGCCCTTCCGGGAAAGCAGCCTCCTCGCCATCGCCCGCGCCTACGAACAGGCCCACAGCTGGAGCACGAAACATCCGATCCTTTGAACCACGAAACACACGAAAAGGGACTGAAGCTGTTTTTCCAGTTTCGTGTCTTTCGTGTTTTTCGTGGTTAAGAAATCCTCTTCATGAATTACGAAGCTGTCATCGGGCTTGAAGTCCACGTCCAGATCAAGACCCAGTCGAAGATGTTCACCCGGGTCGCCGCCGGCTACGGCCACGAGCCCAACACCCTTACCGACCCCGTCGTGCTCGCGCTGCCCGGCGCCCTGCCGGTGATGAACCACGCCGCCCTCGACGCCATCATCAAGGCCGGCCTCCTCCTCGGCTGCGAGATCGCACCCGTCTGCAAGTGGGACCGCAAAAACTATTTCTATCCCGACTCGCCGAAGAACTACCAGATTTCCCAGTACGACCAGCCCATCTGCCTTGGCGGCTCGGTCGAGATCGAGCTGCCCGGCGCCGCCCGCAACCTCATGGGCGAGCACAAGAATATCCCGCTCACCCGCATCCACCTCGAGGAGGATGTCGGCAAGCTCAACCACGAGGACCACGACTCGCTCGTGGACTACAACCGCGCCGGCACGCCGCTGATGGAAATCGTATCCGACCCGGCCATGCACACAGCCGACGAGGCCTACGCCTATCTCACCTCGCTCCGCGCCACCATGATCTACGGCGGCATCTCCGACTGCGACATGGAGAAGGGCCAGCTCCGCTGCGACGCCAACATCTCCATTCGCCCTGTTGGCGAGACGAAGCTCGGCACCAAGGTCGAGCTCAAGAACCTCAACTCCATCTCCTTCGTTCGCGATGGCATCGCGCACGAGATCAAGCGCCAGATCGGCCTCATGGAGCGCGGCGGCACCATCGTGCAGGAGACGCGCGATTACGACGGCCAGACCGGCACCTCGCAGTCGCTCCGCTCGAAGGAAATGGCGCACGACTACCGCTATTTCCCCGACCCCGACCTCATGCCTGTGCGCGTGGATGAGCCGTGGAAGGCCCGCCTCCGCGCCGAGTGCCCGGAGCTGCCCTTCGTGAAGCAGCGTCGCTTCGCCGAGCAGTACCAGCTGCCCTACACGCTCACGTCTGTACTCGTGTGGGATCGTGAATTGGCCGACTACTTCGAGGAGACCGCGCAGCTCGCCGGTCCCGGCAAGGCCCAGGCCGCGGGCAACTGGATCGTCAACGACCTCCTCCGCGAACTCACCGCCGCCAACCTCACGCTCGCGACCTCGCGGGTGCGCCCCGCGCACATCGCCGGGCTCGTGAAGCTCGTCGAGGCCGGCACCATTTTCACCAACGCCGCGAAGGAAGTCTTCATCGAGATGGCCGCCACCGGCGACCAGCCCGACGTGATCGCCGAGCGCAAGGGCCTGAAGGCCGCGCCCACGGATACCAACGAACTCGAGCAGTGGTGCCGCGACGCCATCGCGGGCAACGCGAAGTCGGCCGCCGAATTCCGCGCGGGCAAGGAAGGCGCGATCAACGCGCTGAAGGGCCCCGTGATGAAAGCCGCCAAGGGCAAGGCCAACCCCAAGCTGGTGGACGAGACGCTGCGCCGGTTGCTGGCTGAAGCGTAAGCGAGGGCAGGGTAGGGAAGGCGAAGACACGCCCTCCCTCGGACCCATCACGCGCAAAATCACCGGTGCGACTTGCGCGCGGGCGGAGGGTGTTTACCGTTCGCGCGATGAACCCCGAAGTCGCTCTCTCGCGCCGCGCTGTGGTGAAAACGCTCGGAGCCGGTGCGGCTCTGCTCGGTCTGGGCCTGATCCCCTCACGCTCCTCGGCCGCTGACGTGGCTGCGTCCACTCCGGCCTCCGCCGCGCCGCAGCCGTTCACGCTGCCGCCACTCGGCTACGCCTATACGGCGCTCGAGCCGCACATCGATGCGCTGACGATGGAGATCCACTACACGAAGCACCATCAGGCCTATGTGACGAATGCCAACAAGGCGCTCGCCGACCACCCCGAGCTGCACGCGTTGACGGCTGAGGCCATCGTGCGCGACCTGCCGGCGATGCCGGAGAAGATCCGCACCGCCTTGCGCAACAATGTCGGCGGCCATGTGAACCACTCCTTCTTCTGGAAATTGATTGCGCCTGCCGTGGGGTCCAATGCCCCGACTCAGGAACTTGCCTCAGCGATTACGCAAACGTTTGGTTCTCTTACAGGCTGTCAGGAAAAACTCGCGGATGCCGCGATGAAACGCTTTGGCAGCGGCTGGGCATGGCTAGGCGTGAAGGAGGGTAAGCTCGTGATCCTCTCCACGGCGAACCAGGATTCGCCGCTCAGCGAAGGCATCGTGCCCGTGCTGGGCCTCGATGTTTGGGAGCATGCTTACTATCTGCATTACCAGAACCGCCGGGCCGACTACGTCGCTGCTTTCTGGCGCGTGTTGAATTGGGGCCAGGCGGGCAAAAACTACGCCGCAGCGCTGCGCGCGTGAGCCGGAAGGACAGTTTTTGACGACAAAAAAGCGCAGGCCCTGCGGCCTGCGCTTGGTGTAGGGAATTATCAATACAGCTCAGCTCGCCGAGGTGACGATAGCCGACGCATCCTGGTTGGCGCGGCTGGGCGCGGGGGCGACGCCGAAGAACTCAACCACATGGCTGACATCATCATAGCCACGCGAGCGGAGGATCGACTCGACCTGCTGCACGCAGCGGCGGAGCTCGTTGATCGTGCCTTCGTCGAGGGCCTCGAGGCGGTTGGTGTTCTTGCAGACGACGTGGTAGCTGTTGGATTCGCCGAGGCTCACCGTGTAGAGGCTCGTGCCGTTGTGATAGAAGGAGCGGCGGACGAGGCCGATTTCCTCGAAGGCACCCATGCAGCGATAAACGGTCACGAGATCACACGAGCCAGCGGGCAGCGTGGCGTGGATCTGCTCGATGCTGGTGGGCTGGCCGCTCTTGATGAGCGCCGTGAGGATGGCGATACGGGGCTGCGTGATACGCAGACCGGCTGACTTCAAGTGGGCGCACGCGAGGCTGAGGGGTTCCTGTGCCTTGGTGGCGTTAGCGGCGTCCACAAGCGGGTGATTGGTTTGGGTCGACGAGATCATCGGGCTTTATTACTGCGGTCTGGGGTGAAATCCGCGAGGCAATTAACATCCAATTGCATCAGGTGTTCGCCTTAGGTCCCGCAGCTCTGAAACCCCGGGGTTGGGTTGTGAGTTGCGCGGCCAGTCGGGGTGTGCTTACTCCCTGAAGGTAACATGCAAGACCCTGACTTCAACGAAATTGTCAGCCTCATCTGCAAGGAGGATCCGCGCTTTGATCGCAAGGCCTACGATTTCGTCCGGCTGGGGCTCGATCACACCGTCAAAGAGTTCAAGAAGAAGGACGTAGCGAAGGCTACCCGCTCGCGGCATGTGTCCGGCCAGGAGCTGCTGGAGGGGCTCCGCATCTATGCCCTCGACCAGTATGGTCCCCTGACCAAGACCGTGCTGAACAACTGGGGGGTCAAGCGCTGCTCCGACTTCGGCGACATCGTTTTCAATCTGATCGAGTACAATGTTTTCAGCAAAACGGAGAGCGACCGCCGGGAGGACTTTACTGGGGTGTATACCTTTGATGAGGCTTTCGTGAAACCTTTCCTGCCCGCCAAAACCACCGCCGCCGCCAAGTCCGCCTGACTTTTTGACATGACTGTTTCCGCATCCGCTGCCGCCGAACTCCGCCTGCTCGCCCCATTCTGGCAGGAGCCCGTGGTCCGCACGGTGCTGCCCAACGGCCTCACGCTCATCCTCAAGCCCGACCGCTCTGCCGCGCTCGCCTCCGTGCAGGTCTGGGTGAAGACCGGCAGCATCCACGAGGACACGCGCCTTGGCGCCGGCCTCTCGCACTACCTGGAGCACATGCTCTTCAAGGGCACGGAGCGCCGCGCGGGCCGCGACATCTCGGCGACGGTGCAGGCGCATGGCGGTTACATCAACGCCTACACGACCTTTGACCGCACGGTCTATTACATCGACCTGCCGAGCGAACACACGGAGGTCGCGGTGGACCTCCTCGCCGACGCCGTGCTGCACTCCACGCTGCCCGCCGACGAGTGCGCGAAGGAGAAGGATGTCATTCTGCGCGAGATCGCGATGACCAAGGACGACCCGGACAACCGCCTCTGGGACACGCTCTTTTCCACGGCCTTCCGCGAGCACCCTTACCGCCAGCCCATCATCGGGCACCGCGACGTGTTCTCGGCCGTCGCGCGCGAGGACCTCGTGGCGTATTACAAGGCCAGATACGTGCCCAACAACCTCGTGGTCGTGATCGTGGGCGACATCGATGTCGCGGCGACGACCGCGGCGGTGGAGAAACATTTCGGCGCCGCGCCCCGCGCGCGCCTCGCCCCCGTGCTCGTGCCGGCGGAGCCGCTGCAGCTCGGGCCCCGGGCGGAGCACCGCTACGAGGACGTCGAGCTCACGCGCGGCGCGCTCGCCTGGCCGATCCCGGGACTCACGCACGAGGATGCGCCCGTGCTCGACTTGCTCGCCACCGTCCTGGGCGGAGGAGACAGCTCCATCCTCTGGCAGGAAATCCGCGAGGAGGCCGGTCTCGTGCACACGATCGACGCTTCTAGTTGGAATCCCGGCAGCAGCGGCCTCTTCTGCATCGGCTTCACGGCGGACGCGGACAAGCGCACTGCCGCCACCGCTGCGATCCAACGCGTGCTCGCGCGTTGCTCGACGAAGGGCTTCACGCCCGCGCAGCTGCACAAGGCGATCCGCCAGATCGTCGTCGGCGAAATCAATTCCCGCAAGACCATGAGCGGCCAGGCCTCGCGCCTCGGCGCCGCCGAGGTCGTCGTGGGCGACCTCGACTACAGCCGCACCTATTTCGACCAGCTCCGCCGCGTCACCTCCGCCGACTTGAAGCGTGTGCTCAAGGCCTACCTAGTGCCCGCGCGCCTCACGGCGATTTCGCTCAATCCCAAGGTCGCCGCGCCCGTGGCCGACGGTAGCGAGCAGGCGCGCAGCGGCATCCCCGACTTCGAGGAGATCAAGCTGCCCAACGGCGCGCGCCTCCTTCTGCAGCCGGACCGCCGCCTGCCGAATCTTCATTTCCGCCTCGCGGCTAACGGCGGCGTGCTCTTTGAGGACCCGGCCCTGCGAGGCTCGACCTCGCTGCTCGCGACGCTGCTGACCAAGGACGCGGGCCAGCGCACCGCGGCGCAGGTCGCGCAGTTCATCGAAGAGGTCGGCGGCTCGTTTCACCCGCTCGCGGGCAACAACAGCATCGGCGTCGCCGCCGAGGTGCTGCCGCCCGACTGGGCGCGTGCGCTGTCCGTGATTACCGATGCCGTGCTCGCGCCGAAGTTTGCCGCGGACACCTTCAAGACCGAGCAGGCGGCGCTGCTGGCCGCACTGGCGCAGGACGCCGACGACGTCGTGACTCTCGCGCGGAAGCGCGTCCGCGAAAAATTCTTCGGCGCGCACCCGCTGGCCTACGACGCCAGTGGTCACGAGACCGGCGTGAAGGCGCTCAACCCCGCCGCGCTGCGGGCGCTGCACAAGAAACTCTTTGTCGCGCGCAACGTCGTGCTCGCCGTCGCGGGCGACTTCGATGCGAAGCAACTCGTGCCCAAGCTGAAGGCCTTTTTGGCGCGTCTGCCCAAGGGACCTGCGCCCGAGCCGGTCGCAGCGAAGACGGCGCTGCCGGCCGAGGCGGGTGACTTTATCGAAAAGCAGCCGCGCGAGCAGGCGGTGGTGCTGCAGGCGTTTCCCGGCACGCGCGTGCACGCGGAGGACTATCACGCCGGCGAGGTGCTCGACGAGCTGTTCAGCGGCATGGCGTCGCGGCTCTTCGAGCGCGTGCGCGAGGAGAAGGGCCTGGCGTACTTCGTGCGCTCCAGCCGTGTCATGGGCTTGGATACGGGTATGTTTTACTTCATCGCCGGCACGCAGCCGGGTCGCGAGGGCGAGGTGCTGGCCGAGATCGACGCGGAGATCGCGCGCGTGCAGGCCGGCGACATCGCGGAGGTCGAGCTGCGCCGCTGCCAGGCCCGGCTGAAGGCCGGCCAGCGCCAGTCGATGCAGACCAACTCGGCGCGCGCCCTGCAGGCGACGCTCAATGCCCTCCAAGGCCAGCCGGTCAACGCGTGGCGCGACTACGATGCGAAGATCAGCGCGGTGACGATCGCCGACCTCGCCGACTTTGCGCGGCGCCACCTCAAGAAGGCGGACCGCACGCAGCTCGTGGTGCGGCCGTAGGCGACGATGGCCGCGCTCGCCGAGCTCTTTCCTTCCGGAGACTACCGGTTTCACCTCACGTTGAGGCGGGGAGAGCCGGCGGAGTTTTTCCGCCCGGCGGATGCGTCGGGAAAAATCCTGGCCGAGCGGGCACGCTGGCTAGCGGAAGCTCCCGTACGCTACGCAGCGCTGACGCCGGAGGGTGAGCCGCTGCTCGCGGAGTTTGGCGAGCTGTGCACGACGTGGGGTCTGTCCGCGCCCGCCGATGTGATCGCACTGGGCGCGACGCTCGAGCCCGACGTGCTGCTGCTCTCGCCGGATGCGACCGGCGCGTTTCGCCTGCGGGGTGGGGCGCTGTGCTTTCCCACCGGCTGGGCGCTGGAGGAGAAACTTGGCCGCACGATGGACTTCATCCATGGCGTCGTGCCCGGGCTCAATGCCGCGCTGGCGTCGCCGATCCATCAGTTTCTCTCGCGGCTGAAACCGGGCGTGGCGTTTTATCGCGACAACTGGGGCATCGCGGCGACCGACGAGCTTAATCTGCATCCTGCGCGAGCCCTGCCGCCACCCGTGCTGCCGGTGCGGCTCGACCGGCTCTGGCTGCGGGTGGAGCATCAGTCGCTGCTTGCGCTGCCGCGGACCGGTGGCGTGGTGTTTGGCCTGCGCATCGCCCTGCACCGACTCGACCAAGTAAAGGCCGATGCCGGGATCGCGCGCAGCCTGGCGCAGGCGTTGGACTCGATGCCGGCGGACCTCGCCGCCTACAAGCGGCTGGACGTGATTCGGGCCGACCTGATCAAAACGCTGCAAGCGTGACACTTGAGGCTGGATTTCTGTTATTCGACTGACAGAATGTCAGGTGATGAACATCAAATCCTCAAAACTTATCGTTCTCAGCACCCTCCTCGCCACGATCTGCGCCTTCGCGGTTCCGGCGACCTACGCTCAGCAAGCCGCTCCCCAGGCTCCCGCGAAGCAGGAGAAGGAGCACAAGCCCAGTGCCAAGGAGCTGGAGAAGTACGACACCAACAAGGACGGCAAGCTCGACGATGCCGAGGTCGCCGCGATGAAGGCCGACAAGGCCAAGCACAAGAAGAAGAAGGCCGAGAAGGCCGAAGGTGCCGCCCCGGCGACCCAGAAGTAAGCTGAGCGCCAGACCGTTTTAGCGGACCAGCCCCGGCGCGATGCCGGGGCTTTTTTGTGCCCGCCGCTACCGGACGTGGGTTCAGATCGAGACCCGGCTGCGCGGGGCCTCGGCGGCCCCGCCGCTCCAGTTGAGCTTGGTGCGGACAACCGAGAAGTGCGAGTAGCCCACGCGCTGGGCGAGCGAGAGCCGGCGGCGCGAGATGGAGATGGAGATGGGCGAGCCGACGCCGACCTTGAGGTTGCGCTGGCCGTCCATGGCGACGAGCAGGCGGGCGCCGGGCGAGCGATTGGAGATGCGGAGCTTCACGCCTTCGCGGAAGATGATGGATCGGTTGCTCAGGGTGTGCGGACAGATCGGTGTCATCGCGATCACGCCGGCGTCGGGGTGGATGAGCGGGCCGCCGGCGGAGAGGTTGTAGGCGGTGGAGCCGGTCGGCGTGGAGAAGATCAGGCCGTCGCAGTAATAGTCGGTCACGAGCTCGCCATCGGCGAAGACCTCGAGGCGCACGAGGCGGGAGTTAACCTCGTTCTTGATGAGCACGTCGTTCAGAGCGAGGTCGTGCAAGCCGGGGCCGGTCGAGCAGTCGAGCATCGAGCGGTGCGACACCGTGAAGGCGCCGCCGAGCAGGCGGCTGAAATCGGCCCGGGCCTCGTCGGCGGAAAATGTGGTGAGAAAGCCGAGGCTGCCGCGGTTGACGCCGATGATGGGGATCTGCGCGACGGCGGCCTCGCGGGCGACGCCGAGGAGGGTGCCGTCGCCGCCGATCACGCAGCACGCATCGCAGCCCTTGAGAAAGCCTTTGGGCACGGGAAAGCGGGAGGTCTGCCGGAGCTTCACGCCCGCCTGGCGGGCCAGGGCGGTGAGCTCGCGGCCGAGCTGTTGGGCGCCGGCCTTTTCTTCGTTCACCACGATGGCGAGTTTGCGGATGGGCTTCATCGGTCGCCCAGTTGACAGAACGAATGGCGCTGAATCGACACGAAATTACAAGTGCTGCCGCGAGGACGCCGCAGTCACTAGGCGCGCCGCAGGCACAGGAGAAACTCGCGGTTGCCGTCGGTGCCGGTGATGGGGGAGTCCATCGTGCCGACCAGCACGGAGCCGGTGAGCGTGGTGAGGGCGAATTCGCGGATGCCGGCGAGCACGGCGTCCTGCACCGCGGTGTCGCGGATGACGCCGCGGCCCTTGTCCACCTCGGCCTTGCCGGCCTCGAACTGCGGCTTCACCAGCGCGACGAGCGTGCCGCCCATGCGGAGCAGCGGCCACACGGCGGGCAGCACGGCGCGGAGAGAGATGAAGGAGAGGTCCATCACGATCGCATCGTAGCTCGCGCGGGGCAGGGCGGCGGCGGTGAGATGGCGGGCGTTGATCTGCTCGAGATTCGTCACGCGCGGATCGCCGCGGAGCTTGGCGTGGAGCTGCGCGCGGCCGACATCGACGCACACGACATCGGCGGCGCCGGCCTGGAGCACGCAGTCGGTGAAGCCGCCGGTGGAGGCGCCGACGTCGAGGACGTGCGCGCCGGTGAAATCGAGGGCAAACTGCGCGATCGCGCCCGCGAGCTTTTCGCCGCCGCGCGAGACGAAGCGCGGCGGTTGCTCGACGGTGAGCTCGAGGTCGGCGGGAAACTCCTTGCCGGGCTTGTCGAGCCGCTCGGTGCCGCGGAGGACGCGGCCGCTCATGATCAGCGCCTTGGCCTGCGCGCGGGAGGCGGCAAGGCCGCGGGCGACGAGCAGCTCGTCGAGGCGGAGTTTCGCGGCGGCCATGGCGTCACAGCGACACGCCGAGATGGTTCAAAACGGCGCGGGCGAGGACGGCGTGGCCGATGTTGTTCGGGTGCACGCGATCCCACGCGATGGCGTTGGCGTGCATATGCTGGAGCACAGCGTCGAACGCGGCCTGTGTGTCGATGAACCGCACATTGTGCTGCGCGGCGGTCTTTTTGACGATGGCGCCGTACTCATCCATCCGCGCGCGCATCGCGTCGGCGCGGTTGGGCTCGATGTAGAAGGGCGTCATGAGAATGATGTTGGGGATGCGGGCGCGCGACGCCTCGACGAGTTCGTTCAAGGCGCGCGTATAGGTGTCGGGCGAGACGTGGATCTCGGTCTGGAGCGGGAGGTCGAACTGGCGCCACACGTCGTTGACGCCGATCATGATCGCGAGCCAGTCGGGCTTGAGGTCGAGGACGTCGGTCTGCCAGCGGGCCTTGAGGTCGAGCACGGTGTGGCCGGAGGTGCCCATGTTGACGACGCGGATGGCGTGGCCGGGATGGGTCGCGGCGAGGAAGCCCTCGACGAGGCCGACGTAGCTCTTGCCGATGGCCCCGAAGAGACCCTCGCCGACGGGCCGGGCGCGTTCACAGTCAGTGATCGAATCGCCGATGAAGAGAAGTTTGCTGCGGGGTGCGAGAAGCATGGAGGTGCAGCGTAGCGGGCGAGCGGGGAGTGGCCAGAAAATCAGGACACAAAAAAAGGGCGGGTCAGATGACCCGCCCGGTGGCGCCAGGGTGTGCCGGCCGGCTTAGTTGGAGACCAGGGGGAAAAGCTCGCTGTTGAGCTTAACGCCGGTTTCCAAGTGGAGCGGGTCGGTCACAGGGTGGGGGACCTTCAGGTACGTCGTACCGTCGGGCATGTAGATGATGGCGATGGCTTCGCGCATGCCGTCGGAGCGGTTGGGGCCGGCGTAGTGGAAGGTCATGCCGTTGTGCACGGTGCAGGAGCCGGCCTTGAGTTCGCAGGTGACGGGCTTGAGGCCCTTGGCCTGCGGGGCGACGTCATAGAGATCCTGCGGGTTGGCGAGGTTCACGGGCTCGATATCGAGCATCTTCTGCGTGCCCGGGATGAAGGACATGCAGCCGTTCTGGATCGTGGCATCACGGAGGGCGATCCAGATGGTGAGCTGGTGCATCTTCTGCTCGTGCGGCCAGTAGGGCGTGTCCTGGTGCCAGGGGGTCTTGGCGCCGGTGTGCGGCTCCTTGAAGAGGGCGTGGTCGTGCCAGAGGCGGACGCTGAGGCCACTGAGGCGCGAAGCGATGCTGCCGAGGTAGCGGCTGGTGACGAAGGGGCGGACCGCGGGATAGCGGTGCCAGACATTCACGCACTGGATGAAGATCTGCTCGTAGCTGTTCTTCACGCGGTTGGGATCGGCGTTGGCCGTGTCCTTCTTCACGGCGTCGTTGACGGCGTCGCGGAAGGCCGTGAGATCGGCGCCGGTGATGACGTCGTTCAGTTGAATGTAACCGTCGCGCTGATAGGCGGTGATCTGCGCGGTTGTAAGGGGGTATTCAGATTGCACGGGAACACGGTAGCACAGGGGGCGAGAAGTGGCTTGAATAAACCGGTTATTAACTTGAACGATTCCGTTCATCAAAGCGACCTTCACCATCACGCAGGCCACGGTGCGGCTGAGCGCCACGCGTCCGCTCAACGTCGAGCGGGTGGCCGTGATCAACACGATCCCGGCCCACGACCACGACTACTATGAGATCAGCGTGGTGGTGCGGGGGCGGGCGGTGAACCACACGGCGGAGGGCGAGCAGGAGCTCGGGCCGGGCTCGGTGATCGTGATCCCGCCGGGTGGGGTGCATGCGATCTCGGGTCCGCAGAAATTCGAGGCGGTGAACCTCTACTACCTCGCGGAGTGGGTGGCGACGGGGTGGCGCGAGCATTGGGACGAGCGCGGGCTCGTGCCGCTGTTTCTCGCGCAGGTGCTGTTCCGCCGCGCCGAGGCTTCGCAGCCGCGGGTCTTCCGGCTCTCGGACAAGGAGGCGGCGGCGGTGACGGCGGAGCTGGCGGACATCGGCAGCGAACTCCAACGCGAACGGCCCTCGCTGCTGCTAGTGAAGGCGGGCTTGCTCAAGGTGCTGGTGCGACTGTCGCGCGCGGCGGACCAGCGCGACACGGATTTCCCCGGTGAGGTCTGGACGGTGGTGCAGGCGATCGAGGCCTGTGTGGAAAACGGCCGGCCCTTCGACCTGCACGCGCTGCTGCGCGTGTGGCCGGTGTCGCCCGACCACGGGAGCCGGCGGTTCCACCGCGCGACGGGGCTGTCACCGCAGGAATACTACCAGAGCCGGCGCGTGCAGCGAGCCTGCGCGCGCTTGCTCGATGCGGAGCGCTCGGTGACGGAAGTGGCGATGGAGCTGGGCTTCGCCGACGCGGCGCATTTCAGCCGGTTGTTTAAGAAATACTCCGGGCTCACGCCGCGGGCGTACCGAGAAAAATACGAAGTGCGGCGGGGGTGAGCGGCGGATTTTTTTAACCGCGAAGGGACGCGAATCTATTTTTTGGCCGATAGCTTCTGGCGGGCAGGGGACCAGCACGTCGTGCGGCCGCCGACTTCCTCGCGGATGAGTTTGGCGCCGGTGCGAGGGCACTTGCCGCCGTCTTCCCAGCGGTGCCAGAAGAGCCAGCTCTGCGGGATGTGGGCGTTGAGATCGGGCGGGAGGTAGCCGCCTTCGCCGGCGATGGTCTTGAGGGCGAGGCGGCAGACGTTTTTGCACTCACGGTGGAGCGTGCGGATCTCGGCCGGCGTGAGGGAGCCGGCGAGGCGCTTGGGATGGATCGCTGAGCGCCAGAGGACCTCGTCGGCCATCCAGTTACCGATGCCGGGGAAGCGCTCCTGCATGAGCAAGACGGCCTTGATCGGCGCGCGGCCGCGGCGGCGCAGAAAGTCGGCGACGGCCTCGACGGTGAACGCCTTGGAGGTGATGGCCGGGGCGATCTTGGTCCACCACTCGGGCTCCTCCTTGCCGTGGTGAAAGAGCACACGGCCAAACATGCGCGGGTCGCTGAAGACGAGGGTGTGCTGCGCGGTGCGCAGGGCGAGGTGGTCGTGTTTGCGGGTGACGAAATCGGGCGGCTGCACCGTGAGTTCGCCGCTCATGCCGAGATGGATGCCGAGCCACGCGTCGCCGCTGAAGTGGAAGAGCATCTGCTTCGCGGCGGCGGCGGAGTGCAGCAGACGCGCGCCGGTGAGGACACGCTTGAACTCCGCGAGGGGAATGCCGCGGAGGATCTTCTTGGCGTCGTGCGTGTGGACGCCGGTGATCGTCTGGTGCAGCGCGGCTTGGTCCCAACGTTTGCGGAAGAAATCGACCTCGGCGAGTTCGGGCATGGGTGAAAGATTAAAGGACTGGTTCTTTAAAATCTTACCCCAAGGTCGCAAAGATCGCAAAGCCTACTGGGCGTGGACGCTGCGTGATCTATGCGATCTTAGAGCAACACCTAGTACACAGTCACAACCGTGCTTTCTCTTACGGCGCAAGCGCGGCTACGCGATCAACTGAGCCACCTAGAGGGCGTCGACGAACCGGCCGAAGTCGGCGTAGATGCGGAGAGCGGGGATCTTGAGATCGCGCCATTCGTCGGCGCTGAGCTTGCCGGTGCAGACCGCGATAGGATGCACGCCGGCGTTCTGGCCGGACTCGATATCGCTCGGGCGGTCGCCGACCATATAGCAGTGCGCCGGGTCGAGCGCATAGCGCGCGATCATTTCCTGGATGAAGCGCGGCGAGGGCTTGCGGTAGAGCGAGGGCTGGTCGGGCCGCTCGGGGGCGATGCAGATCTCGCGGAAGATGGGCGCGGGGAGGCCGAGCAGCTCATCCATGCGGGCGTTGACCGCGTGGGCTTGGTCGAGGGTGTAGTAGCCGCGACCGATGCCGGACTGGTTGGTGAAGAGGAAAAGCTCGTAGCCGAGCTCACGGGCGCGGCGCAGGGCGGCGGGGATGCCAGGGAGGATTTCCACGCCGGCGGGGTCGGCGAGATAGTCCTTGTCGATGATCAGCGTGCCGTCGCGGTCGAGGAAGAGGGCTCCGCGATTTTCGATTTTGGATTCTCGATTTTCGATTTCCACGGGAGGCGGTTACTTCTCGTGGGCGACGTAGGCCTGGAGCTCGGCGGGGGTGACGGTGGCGGTGCCGAGCTTGCCGACGACGACGCCGGCGGCGGCGTTGGCGAAGTGGGCGGCCTGCTCGATGCTGGTGCCGGCGGCGAGGGCGAGGGCGAGGCCGGCGAGGGCGGTGTCACCGGCGCCGGAGACATCGTACACCTCGCGCGCGGCGGTGGGGATGGTTTTGACGATCTTGCCGTCGGTGCTGAGAAGCATGCCGTCCTCGCCGAGGGTGATCACGAGGTGCTTCGTGCCGTAGAGGCGGTGTAGGCGCGCGCAGACCTCGGCGGCGGGGAAGGGAGTGTGCGGCGGGTTTTCGATGCCGGCGAGCTCCAGGGACTCGCGTTTGTTGGGTGTGATGAGGTCGAGGTCGCGGAAGGCGAGCTTGCGGCGGGGCTTGGGGTCGAGGGCGATGAACTTGCCCTGGGCGCGCGCGAGCTTGGTGATACGCGCGACGAGCTCATCGGTGAGGATGCCCTTGGCGTAATCGGAGAAGATGACCGCGTCGCAATCCGCAAGGGCGGCGGCGAAGAGTTTTTCGGCGGCCGCGGTGGAGAAGCGGTAGGCGGCGGGTGGAGCCTCGCGGTCGAGGCGGCAGAGCTGCTGGTGCTGCACCATCACGCGGGTCTTCAGGATGGTCGGGCCGTTGCCGGGGGTCGTGAGCGGAGTGATCTTTTTGTCGCGCAGGATCGTGGTGAGGCGCTCGCCGGCCTCGTCGCGGCCGAAGTAGCCGGCGACGGTGCAGGCCGCGCCGAGCGAGGCGATGTTGAGGGCGACGTTGGCCGCGCCGCCGGCGGTCCACGTGTCGCGCGCGATGTCCACCACCGGCACGGGGGCCTCGGGGGAGATGCGCGTGGCGTCGCCCCAGATGTAGTGGTCCAGCATCACATCGCCGATGACGAGGAAGCGGAGCTTGGAGATTTTTTTAAGGAGAGAGGGCAGGCCTTTCATCAGAGTTCCCAGTTGTAGTGGTAGCTGGAGAGCATTTTGGGGGCGCGGGCGGTGACTTGCACGACGTCCTCGATACGGGCGCCACCGAGGCCGGGGTAGTAAAGGCCGGGCTCGACGGTGACGACGGCGCCCTTTTTCAAGGGCATCGAGAGGATCGGGCTCATGCGCGGCATCTCATGGACGGCGAGGCCGAGGCCGTGGCCGGTGCCGTGGAAGAAACCGACGGAGCCCTTGGCGGTGCGCTCGGTCTTGAAACCCGCGGCATCAAAGCTCGCGACCACGGCCTGGTGCACGGTGCGGCCATCGATGTCGGCGCGGATGAGCTTGAGCGCGGCGAGCTGGGCGGCGCGGACGGCGGCGACGAGTTTCTTCTGCGCATCGCTGGCGCGGCCGCGGAGGAAGGTGCGCGTCATGTCGCCGAAATAGCCGGTCTTCGTCACCCGCGGGAAAATATCGAGGATGATCAGCTCGTGAGGGCGGAGCGGGCCGAAGCCGCGCTGGTGGGGATCGCAGGCCTGATCGCCGCCGGCGACTATGGTGGAGCCGCCGGCATTGCCGCCCTGCTCCAAGATGGCGGACTCGATGGCAAAACGCAGCCGCTCGGACGTGAGCGGCTTGCCTTGGTAGAGGAGGCTGCGGCCGCGGATCTTGGACTGGCGGAGAATTTTTTCGGCGACGGTGTAGCCGACGGCGCTGAGGCGGTTGCCCTCGCGGATCGCGGCGGCCTCGGCGGCGGACTTGATCTCGCGCTCGGGGAAAAGTTCGCCGCCAGCCAGTTCGAGGCGCACGCCGAGGTTGTTGAGCTTGATGTAGAGGGAGGCGGGAAAATCGTCGGAGACGCGGAAACCCTTCACGCGGTAGGCGTGGGCGAGCTCGGCGATGATCTCGGCGGGGCCCACGCGGCGGCCGGGCCAGCGGTTTTCCGCGCGGGCGCGCCACTCCTCGAGCCGGAGCACCTCGTCGAACGTGCGGGCCTTGTTCACCCGGCTGAACTCCAGGGCGCTCTGCACAGTGAGACGGCGCGAGCCGACGCCAAAGGCGATGAACGGATCGTGCACCTCGACGCGGCTGAAGTAGAGCTGGTCGGCGCTTGAGCCGGTATCGGCGTAGAGCAGGGGAGGAAGCGGAGAGCGGGCCACGATGGAGAGAGATTGAGTTGGGCGAACCGGGCCATTAGCCACGGTGTCAGTGAAAAACGCAAATCCGGTTTCGTCCCTCCGCCTTTGGATCTCGCTGCTCGGCGCGGCCCTGCTGCTCGCGGCGTGCGACGGCACGAAGCACGCGGAGCCGGCGGCGACGGCCCCCGCGGCGGTGAAGACGGTGGAGGATCATTTCCCGATCACGTTCGGCGGCCAGACCGTGCGGATGCAGCTCGCGGTGACGCCGTCGGAGATGGAGCACGGCCTGATGGGCCGGCCCAAGCTCGCCGACGACGAAGGCATGCTCTTCGTGTACCGGCGGCCGCAGCCCGTGAGCTTCTGGATGCGCAACACGCCCAACCCGCTCGACATCGGCTACATCAACCCCGAGGGCGTACTGGAGGAGATCTACCCGATGTTCCCCTTCGACGAGACGCCGATCCGCTCGGCGAGCCAGCGGCTGCAATTCACCCTCGAGACCAACCAGGACTGGTACAGCAACCACGGCATCCGCCCCGGCGCGCAGCTCGACCTGAAGGCCCTCGCGGAGGCGCTGAAAGCCCGGGGCTTCGAGCCGAAGGATTTCGGGCTGGGCGCGGCGGGGAAGTGAGGCGAGGTCGATGGATATTAACGAACAACTTTTCACCGCTTTGATGAAGAAAGACTTCGCTGCGGCGACGGCTGCGATTCAAGCGGGGGCCGAGATCAACGGGCGCACGAAATTAGGGGAAGGAGTTTGGTCGTTTGTGACCGGTGATACGGCCTCGGTTCGCATGGCGTTAGGTATGGACGCCGATCCAAACGTACGCGATGGTGCCGACCGCACCTCGCTGTACTGGGCGGTTCACCAAAGCGATCCAGAGGTTGCCAAAGTCCTCATTGAAAGCGGGGCCAACGTGGCTGACATCGAATCCGACGGCACTACTCTGCTACACTGGGCCGCGATGAGCGGTTTCGCGGATGTATTGGCTGTGTTGCTTGCCGTTGCGCCTGGGTATCTATTGCAGGCAAGGGATATTCTGGATCACACGGCATTGGACGAGGCGATTGCGGCAAAACATGAAACCTGCGTCCAAATTATTCGAGCCGAACTCGGGCGACGTGGGAATAAAGGTGAGTGATAACATACGTCGTCAGGCTAAGAGCGTGTAAGTGAGCTCCTCGAGGCGGGTGCCGTCGGGGAGGGTGAAGGCTTCTGCGTGGGTGCGGGCGAAACCGTTTTTCTCGAGGACGCGGATGGAGCCGAGGTTGTGCTTCACGACCTGCGCGGTGAGCGGGCGCGCTTTTTCGGATTGGAGAAACGCGGCGAGGGCGGCGGAGGCGAGGCCGCGGCCCCAGTGTTCGCGGCCGATCCAGTAGCCGAGGTAACGGGTGCCGCCGGCGGTCCAGGCGCAGATGTTGCCGATGACCTGAGCGTCAGCGAGAATCGTGCGGCTGGCGTTGGTGGGGTGGCCGAGGATATTGTTCTGCCAGTGGGCCATGAAGGCCGCGTGATCGCGCGACGGGAAGGCGGCCATGCGGCAGGACTCGGGGTCGGCCTGGTGCGCGAAGAATATCGGCAGGTCGGCCGCTTCGACCGGGCGCAGCGAGACGGAGCCGGTCATAGCGTGCAGCGGAAAGGAGTGCGGCTTACTCCTTCGGGATCTCGTTGTCGGTGCGCAGGACGAGGATGGGCTCCTTCGTCTTCACCCAGACCTCGGCGGACTTGAAGTGCTTGGCGGGGACGGCTTCGAAGGCTTCGCCGACGGTCTTCACGGGGTTGAGGCGGCCCTTCTTCGAGGCGTTGAAATCGTACACGGCGCGGAAGACGCGGTCGGGGGTCACGGCGACGCTTTCACTCTCGGGGATCTGGAGGATCCAGCCCACGAAGTCGTGCTTGGGCATCTTGCCGTTGGGATCGGAGACGACGATGACCCACTGTTTCTTCACGGCCGGCGGCTTCTCGCCCTCGCCGGGATCGGGCTGCGCGGCGAGGTTCATCTCCTCGACGACGCGGCGCAGCACGGCGGGGTCGATGTGGTTGCTCTTCAGGATCTCGGCGACTTTGTTGACTTCGATTTTCGGCATGGGAGAGGGAACACGGATTACACGGATGGCGGCCGATGAGAAGAAGAAAGACCCGGGCGGGAAACCCGGGCCGGCGGCGGGTGTCTCAATCGGCTTTGCAGTGGCCGGGCAACCCTGCCACGCTGCCTCTACCGCTCAACATGGACCCAAAGAAGACCAAGAAACGCCGCGTGCCGCTGGCGACGACCCTCATCGAGAACTTCGGGCTGAACCCCGCGGTGGCCACGGCGATCGCCTCGATCTTCATCGCCGTCGTGCTCGCGGCCGTCGTGTGGATCATCCGCTCGGCACCCCCGCGCACCATCGTGATCACGAGCGGACCGGCGGGCAGCTCGTTCGAACGCTACGCGCAGAATTACCAGAAGATCCTCGCGAAGCACGGCGTGACGCTCGTTATTTTGCCCTCGAACGGCTCGATCGACAATCTCCAGCGGCTGCAGGATCCGACCGCCAAGGTCGACATCGGCTTTGTGCAGGGCGGCATGCTGCCGAAGGATACGGTAGTCAAGGGCCTCGTGTCGCTCGGCAGCATCGCGTACCAGCCGCTCTGGGTGTACTATCGTAACCCGACGCCCATCACGCGGCTCTCGGAACTGCAGGGGAAACGGATCGCGGTCGGGCCGGTGGGCAGCGGCACCCGCGCCTTGGCGACGGCGCTCCTTACGGCCAACGGCGTCACCAATGCGGCGCCCACGGTGTTTTCGGAGCAGGACTCGACGGCGGCGGCGGCCGACCTGCTGGCGGGGAAAGTGGATGCGGTCTTCATGATGGGCGACTCGGCCTCGACGAAGACCCTGGTCAGCCTTGGGCGCGCGGCGGACGTGCAGATGTTCAACTTTGCGCAGGCGGATGCCTATGTGCGGCGCTTTTCCTACCTGAACAAGATGACGATCCCGGAAGGGGTGCTCGACCTCGGGAAAAACCTGCCGGCGAAGGACGTCGAGCTGGTTGCGCCGATGCTGGAGCTGGTGGCGCGCGACGGGCTGAATCCGGCAATGTCGGACCTGCTCCTCAGCGTGGCGCAGGAGGTGCACGGCAAGGCTGGATTTACGCAGAAACGCGGCGAGTTCCCTGCGCCGCTGGAGCACGAGTTTCCGTTGAGCGAAGACGCGCAGCGGTACTACAAGTCGGGCAAAAGCTTTCTCTACCGCATGATCGACAACTTCTGGTTGGCGAGCCTGCTGAACCGGATTCTGGTGGCGGTGGTGCCGCTGGCGCTCGTGCTGATCCCGACCATCAAGTTTTTCCCCTTTGCGTACCGCTTCAGGATCCAGCTGAAGATCTACAAATGCTACCGCCCCCTGCTGCGCCTTGAGCGCGAGGCGCAGGACGTGGCGCTGACGAAGGAAGACGCGCAGGAACTGCTCAAGCGGCTCGATGAGATCGAGCACTCGGTCAACCACCTCAAGGTGCCGGCGTCCTTCGCCAGCGCGTTTTATGAGCTGCGCGGGCACGTGGCGTTTGTGCGCCGGCGGTTGCAAGGCGTGGCGACGGCCCCGGAGATGACGCCGTGACGAAGCCGGCGGGCGGCGAGGAGTGGTTCGACGTGGTCAACGACCGCGACGAGGTCGTCGGCCGCGCACTGCGGCGCGAGGTGCATGCGAAGATGCTGCTGCACCGGGCGGTGCATGTATTGGTTTTCAACGACTCGGGAGAGGTCTTCCTGCAAAAACGCTCGATGCTAAAGGACATGTCGCCGGGCCTGTGGGATTCGTCGTGCTCCGGGCACGTGGACTCCGGCGAGGTTTATGACGAGTCGGTGGTGCGCGAGCTGGGCGAGGAGCTGGGGCTTGAGGGCCTGCATGTGGAGGCGGGCGGTGTGGAGCGGTGGTTCTACGTCGAGGCCTGCGAGGAGACGGGCGCGGAGTTCTGCTGGATTTACCGGCTGCGCCACAGCGGGCCGTTCCGGCTGCACCCGGAGGAGATCGCCGGCGGCGAGTGGCTCGCGCCGGCGGAAGTCACGCGCCGTGTCGCGGCGCGGCCGGAGGATTATTGCCCGGCCTTCAAGCTGCTCTGGGCGCGGGCCTTCGCAGCTTAGATTCTTCGCCGACCTCAGTTGTAGGACGGGCCGAGGCCGGTGATGCGGCGGCCCACGATCTTGCCGGGGCCGGTGTTTTCGCTGAGCCGCTTGATCTCGTCGAACTGCTTTTGCGTGATGAGGCGGCGCGGCACGCGCTTCTGCGCCTCGTACACGAGACGCTCGCGGTCCTCGTCGTCGGGCTCGTGGGGCAGCCACGAGGTGTGGTGCCCCTGGTGACGGGTCCACTCGATGTTACCGCCGTGCACGACGGCGCTGATCTGAAATTTTCCCTCCTCGGGCGTTTTTTTCCACCAGCCGAACTCGATGCTCATGGCGTGGAGTGTTGCCAGGGCTCAGGCGGTCGCGAGCGCAAAGTCGGCGAGGGTGGCGCCAAGGCGAAACTCGCCGCGGCGGCGCTCGACCCGGCGGAGCGTGATGCGGTCGGGGGTGAGATCGACGGCGGCCGTACCGAGGGGCGGGCAGAAGGAGCCGGTGTTGAGGACGATCAGCCCGCCGCGCGTGCGCCATGCGCCGGGGCGGTGGACGTGGCCCATGATGAAGAAACGCGCATGCGGGCGATGGCGCAGGGTGAGGCGGGCCGCGCGGGCCGGAGCCTCGCGCCAGGCGCGGAGCACGCGAAGGACACGCAGGGGCGGCCAGACCGTGTCGGTGAGGAAACCGGCGGCGTATTTCAGGCCGTGGCGCTCGGCCTGGTGCCGCTGCGGGATGCCGAAGGCGGCGCGCCGGATGGCCCCGAGGCGGTCCTCCAGCCGGTCGCGCGCGGCGGGGTCGAGGCGGACGAGCTCGGCGAGCACGCGCTGGCGGGCGAGGGTGGCGTCGTTGCCCCAAGGGACGAGGTTGTCGAAAAGGATGTCGCCGTGCGTGACGAAGACGCGACCGCCAGCCAGATCGAGCGAGTGGGTGGCCGAGAAATCGGGGTCGTGGTTGCCGGTGAGAAACGTGACGGGCGGCGTATGCTGCGCGAAATGCGCCGAGACCTCGGCGCGCAGGGCGGCGGTGAAATCGGGCGCGGGGCCGGGCCGGGTGTCGAGCGTGTCGCCGTTGAGGATAAGGCGGGAGGCCCCATCGCACAGGGGCGTGAGGTCGGCGAGCGTGCCGAGGCAGCTCGCGCGGTCGCCGTAGTGCAGGTCGGAGAGGATGCGGATGACGTCTTGGGCCACGCAGGCGGGACCAGAAACGGGGCGGGGGAGCGGGGCAACGTTTTTGCGCGCGGGCTTGAAGGCGCGCGCAGGACGGGCGAGCCTGCGGCATGCAACTTTGGCGATGGCTGGGAGTGGCGCTGGTGATGACGCTCGGGGCGGCGCGGGCCGACACGATGGCGGACCTGATCCGCAGTCACATTGAGGCGATCGGCGGCCGGGAGCGGATCACCGCCCTGAAGACCATGCACGTGGTCGGCCATGTGACCACCGAAGGCCGCACGCAAAAGTTCGACCTGCTGGCCCGGCGGCCCAACAGCATCCGGGTGACGACCACGGCGGAAGGCCGCACGCTGATCCAAGGCTGCGACGGCACGGTCGCGTGGCGGCTGCAGCCCGACCAGTCGCCCCAAGCCCACCGCATGCAGGGGATGGAGGCGACCGACTTCATGGGGGAGGCGGAGTTCGACGACCAGCTGGTGGACCCGGAGTCGCGTGGCTACCAGCTGGATTACGCGGGCGAAGTGACCTACCAAGGGCACAAGGCCTACAAGGTCCTCGTGACGACGCTGCGGCTGAAACCGTATTTCCTGATCCTCGATGCGGAGACGTATTTCATCGTGGCGCAGGTGGCGCGGCAGACGGACGCCTCCGGCCAGACCCTGACCAAGGAGACGCGTTACAGCGACTTCGCGCCGCTGGACGGCGTGCTGCTGCCGCGGCGGTTTACGGTCTATCTCGGCGAACGGCAGCAGAGCGAGACCGTGCTGGAAACGATGGAGGCCAACGTCGTGATCAAGCCGGGGACCTTCGCCCTGCCGGACACGGCGCGGTAGGCGGTTTCGGCGCTTGCCAGCGCCATGCGGCGGGCGAGGATGCGGGCATGGCTCTCATCGGCTCAATCGCGACGGTAAAAGCGCAGGTTCCGCGGGCGGACGTGTTCGCCGCGGCATTCGGCTACCTAGCGGAGGTGTTTCAACCCGGCTCGGCGGCAGACAAGCGGCTGCGCGCCCTGAGCATCGGCGAGACCGGCAAGGTCGAGCTGAGCGGCGGCGCGTTTGCGCTGGAGCAGGCCTATAACACGAAGGTGCGCGCCGACGGCTTTTTCGAATCGCACCGCCGCTACATCGATGTGCAGGTGGTGGTCGAGGGCGAGGAAGTCATGGACCTCATCGACCTCGCGCACGCGACGGTGAAGCAGCCGTACAACCCGGACCGCGACCTGATCGTCTATGCGGACGCCGCGGGCTCTAGCCTGCGCCTGCGGGCGGGCGAGGCGGCGGTGTTTTTCCCCGCCGATGTGCACATGCCGGGCCTCCGGGTGGCGCGCGACGCGGTGCTCGTGCGCAAGACCGTGGTCAAGGTGCCGGTGCCGGCCTGACGGACGGGATGAATTACCGGCATCATTTTCACGCGGGCAACTTTGCCGACGTGATGAAGCACGCGCTGCTGACGCGGCTCGTGCGCGCCCTGCAGAAAAAGGAAAAGGGCTTCCTTTACCTCGACACCCACGCGGGCCGCGGCGGCTACGACCTTACCCTCGCCGCCACCGGTGATACGCTGGAGCGCAAGCCGGAGTGGCCGGAGGGGATTGGGCGGATTGGCGGCGGCCCGGATGCGGCGGTGAAAACCGCGGCTCCTGCCGAGCTGGCAGATTATCTGACGCTGGTGCGAGAGCTGAACCGGGCGCGCGGCGTGCCGGAGGGCGGGCTGCGGTTTTATCCCGGCTCGCCGTTGGTCGTGGCGGCCTTAGCCCGGCCGCAGGATCGGCTCGCGCTGTGCGAGAAGCAGCCCGCGGAGTGCGCAGCGCTGCGTGAGGAACTGCAGTTCACGCCGGGCGCGCAGGTGCGCGAAATGGACGGCTATGTGGCGGTGCGCGCGATGCTGCCGCCCCCGGAGCGGCGCGCGCTGGTGCTGATCGACCCGCCGTTTGAGGTGCAGGATGAATTTGCGCAGATCGCCGCGGCGCTCGCGGAAGGTCTGCGGCGGCTGCCGGGCGGCGTGTTTGCCGTGTGGTATCCGCTGACGGAGCGGGCGCGGGTGGACGCGTTCTTCGCGGCGCTGCAGGCATTGAAGCCGCCGCCGACGCTCGCGCTTGAGCTGGCGGTGGCCGGTCCTTTCGCGCCGATGAAGCTCAAAGGCTGCGGCCTCGTGGTGGTCAACCCGCCCTGGCAATTCGACCGCGAAGCGCGGCCGATGCTGGAATGGCTCGCGCAAGAACTCGCGCAGGCGCCGGGCGGCGGCGCGCGGCTGGACTGGATCGTGCCGGAGTGAGCTGACGCGGCCGGGGATGGCCGCTGCACATCAACCCAAACGGGTCGGCTGGGTGGGCCCGATGAGGTCGGCGGAGAAAGCGGGGATCACGGGCGGCGTGACGACGAGCGGCGGCGCGCGGAACACCGGCTTGTTCCACAGCACATCCTCGCGCGAGACGACACGCACGATCGCCGGAGGCGTCTTGCGCTCGTCGGTCGGAGGATTGAAGGGAGGAACCGGGAAGGGCATGGTAAGGGGTCTGACAGAGGGTTGGGGAAGAAGTGCCGCGCGAGCGGAAGATTTTCGGCGAAAGCGGTAAAAAGAAACGCGAGCGGCAGGGGAAAGACGGGCGGGCGGCGGATTTCCGCCACGGATGGCCCGTGAGACGCGGAAAACCGCACCGAAAAAACGGCGCGGCTCCACGGGGAGCCCGTGAGCAGGGCGGGGCGCGGGGCTTGATCCGACGCGCCCCGCCGCACTCAGGCGACGCGGCGCGCGGGAGTTTCCTCCTCGGCGGACAGGCGCTTGGGCAGCACGATCGTCAGCACGCCCTGATGGATCTCGGCCTGCAAAGACGGGTAGTCGATGCCATGGCCGAGCCTCAGGCGGAGCTGGTAGTCGCGCTGCGCGGTCTCCAGGTGGAGGGCCTGCCAGTTGACGCGCACGAAATGGGTCTTGCGGGCGGTGACCAGGAGGTCGGGGCCGCGCGCCTCGATCTCAACTCCGGCGGCCTCGACGCCCGGGACGTAAACCACGAGTTTTACGGCGTCGGGCTGTTCGCGGCAGTCGTAGTTCGGCTTGCGGAAACCGGCCGCCTGCATGGGGGCGGGCTCCGCAAGGCGAGTGGGACGGCTGCTGGAACGGGCGTTGGTGATGATCGTATGCATGTGGAAATGGAAAAATGGAAAAATGAGAATTCGTTCTCGGGGGCTTGTGACCTCCGGGCTCAGGTGGGCTAAACGTGTTCCGTTAAACGGAGGTTTAGGCCTGGAAGCCCGGACCGGTCTGCTGCTGTTTGCTCCAATTATGGGCGACCGGTCGCATCTGGGCGCGGCAAATAGCAACGACGGCCTTCTTAATAGAAGCGCCGGCGGAGCCGCGGAGATGTTTGGACTGACAGGTCATTGGAACGTGGTTACCCTACACAATGCAGCTCGCATGCCAAGTGCATATTTTTCGGGCGGGGTTAAGAATAGGTGACGCGCAGATGGCAAAAGCGGGGATTTCCATTGGCGGGGGAAGGGTTGGGTGTAGCCTCTGACCCGCCCCGCAGGATTCGGTTCAACCCCATTTGCCCCATGTTTACTCCCGAGGAAATCGCCGCGTTCCACCGTGATGGCTACGTCTTCTCGCGCCGCCTGTTCGACGCCGAGGAGATGCAGCTGATGAAAACCACCGCCAAGCAGGACCGCGCGATGCAGGCGCACGCGCACGACCTGAAGGACCGCAGCGGCGCCACCGCCAAGCTCGCGCTGTGGAACGAGGCGGGCGACGACCTCTACGGCCTCGTGGCCCGCAGTGAGCGCGTGGCGCGACGCGCCCAGCAGCTGCTCGAGGACGAGGTGTACCACTGGCACTCGAAGATGAGCATCAAGGAGCCGCGCGTCGGCGGCGCGTGGGAGTGGCACCAGGATTACGGATACTGGTACAATAACTTTTGCCCGTGGCCGGACCTCGTCTCGTGCTTCATCGCGGTCGATCCCAACACGAAGGAAAACGGCTGCATGCAGCTGCTGAAGGCCTCGCACCGCATGGGCCGGATCACGCACGGACGCTTCGGCGACCAGACCGGCGCCGACCCCGAGCGCGTGAAGGTCGCGATGGAAAAACTCGAGCTCGTCTATGCCGTGATGGAGCCGGGCGACGCGCTCTTCTTCCACTGCAACACCCTGCACTGCTCCAGCCAGAACCGCTCGGAGCACCCGCGCTGGTCGCTCATCTGCTGCTACAACACCCGGCACAACACGCCCTTTAAGGAGACGGATCATCCGGCCTACCATCCGCTGCACCAGGTCTCCGACAGCGCGATCAAGGCGGCGGGCGCGCGCCTCGCGGCGGACAAAGTGTACTGGACCCAGGAGTCGGGCACGACCGCCAAGCTGACGCACGACGGGATCAAGGACTGAGCGAAAGCCAGGGAGCGATCACATCGTTCCGGGCTGTTTTCGGGCCGGGTGGCGAAACGCGTATCGAACACAATCGAACACAATCGGACAATTCTTCGGGCAAAATCAGCAACCATCCGCCCCGGCCCGCAACCATCCGCCTTCACCGGCGTTCATTCGCGAGGACTCGCTTGGTAGATCGGGATTGAGGGCGGTGGGGCAGGGGTTAGCGTGCAGGGCATGGAACCGATGACGGATGGCGCCACGACGATTGCCGAGCTGAAGACGCGGGTGATGGCCTTTGCCCGCGAACGGGACTGGGAGCAGTTCCACGCGCCGAAAAACCTCAGCATGGCGCTCGCCGCCGAGGCGGGGGAGATGATGGAGCACTTCCTGTGGTCCACCACGGAAGCCTCGCACACCATCGCGCAGGATCCGGTGAAGCGGCAGAAGATCGCCGAGGAGCTGGCCGACGTGGTGATCTACGCACTGGAGTTTGCCAACATCACGCAGCTCGACGTGGCCGCGGCCATCGAGGCTAAGATGAAGATCAATGCCGCGAAGTATCCGGTCGAAAAGGCGCGGGGAAACTCGGCTAAGTATACGGAACTTTGATACACTTAAAATGAAAAGGCCGGCGGTGAAGCCGGCCTTGGGGAAAAATCTGCGGCGGGGACGCCGCAGCCACGGGAGGTAGGCGGGACGCCTGCGCTTCGGCGGAGCCGCTTACGGGCGGCCGCCGTACGTGACGTAGTCGTCGAGGTCGAGCCAGTCGAACCAGGTGGCGATGTCCTCGCGCTGCGGGGCGTTCTTGCGGTGGATGTCGTTGAAGAAGGCGCGGGTGTCGGGCGGCGTCGGCGTGAGCTGCTCGAACCAGGTGGACCACGCGGCGATGGCGCTGGGGTGGTGCTTCACGTTGGCCTGCACGTAGGCGAGGATCTCGGAGTCGGACTTGCCGGCTTTGATCTGCTCAAGGAAGGCGTCGGGGTTCAGCCCGGTGAAGGTGAAGAACTTCTGGTCGATGGGGCAGTTGTAGTGGAAGTCACCGGCCTTGCCGGCGACGACGGCGCGGGCCTTGTCGATCAGGCGGGGCAGCTGCACGTAGCCGCCGAGGCGGATGCGCGGGCTGCGGGGCGGAAACTTCGTCAGGTCGGGCTGACTCAGGTTCACGCCGGTCGTGGCCGTGGGATTCTGATAGGAGGATTGGAGGTTGTTGGACATGGAAAGGCGAAGGGAGGCGGATTTTCCGAATCGGCAAATGGAAAAAGCGGGCGCGGCCGGATCGTCACGGTGGGACGGATTAGCCGTGCCGCGGGGCGGGAAGCCTGCTTTGAACGTGCCCCGGATGAAAAACGAAAAGGCGGTCCGCAACTACTACGTGCTCCCGTGCTGTCTGCTGCTGCTCAACCTCTGCGTGGAGCTCGTGAACTACAAGACGAGGCTGCTGGGCGACGGCCTCGTGCGCACGGCGGCGATCATGGCGGTGGTGCTCTTTGGCGGTTCGCTGGTGGGCTTCGTGGTGGCGCCCGCGATCACGGCGCTGATCGGGGTGATGCGCCGCCGCAGCCGCGAGGGCGGCGGCCAGCTGGGCGAGCTGCTGTTCCTCGCGCTGCTGGGGCTGCTGGTGTTTTGGCTCTACTACCGCGTGTACATCATCGGGCCGGAGTCGATTTTGCCGGCGGAGTGGCGGAATCCTCCTCATCGAGGGTAAACGTGAGGGTCTGCTGCATGCGGCAATTCACCGCCCGGTCGCCTCTGCGTGCCGGGGTGAAGGTCCATTTCCCAACCGCATCCAAGGAGGGCTGCTCAAATTCGGGCCGGCTGGAGCGAGTCACCTTGGCATCGTGCACGTAGCCCAGGGTATCGACGGTAAACTCCAAGGTCACTTCACCGGTGACGCCGGCCTCGCGCATCTCGATCGGGTAGACGGGATCGACGGTGTAAAACACCCGCGGTTTCCGGTCGATCGGTTCATGGCGGATCACCGGCTGCTCCGCCTCGTGCAGCGCATTGAACTCGTCCCCGGCCAGCGCCGCTGAGGAGTAGGATTGCACGAACTTGATGCGCTCCTCGGTCGCCGGATGGCTGCTGAGATAGCTGAAATCCTTGCCCTGCTTCGGCCGCTCGCGCTCCAGGCGGCGGAGGATCCGGGCCAGGTTGATGGGATCGATGCGCGCGTCGCGCAGCAGGCTGATCGCATAGTCGTCGGCCTCGTGCTCGAACTCGCGGGCGTAGCCGTACTGCAGCAGGATGAAAGGCAGGGTGCCGGAAAACGTGGTGAGCGTGGACAAATCCCCAGTGATGGTGCTGACGACGATCAGGGCCGCGCTGCTGCGCAAGACGCTCTGCAGGCCGTGGCGCTTTTCCACGTGGCCCAGCTCATGCGCGAGGACGGCGGCCAGCTCCTCCTCGTTGTAGGCGAGCTGGTAGAGCTCGTCCGTCACCACGATGATACCGCCGGGCAGGGCAAACGCATTGGGTGTGCCCATGCGCACAAACACGAGGACCGGCTTGACGTGAAAGGCCCGGGCGGCCTGCAGCCGCTCCAGCTGGTGCTCCACCACGCGCTGCTGCCGGCCGGTGAGGGTGCTGCGCGCGAAGGAGCGGACAAAGACATTGTAGCCGGCCCGGCCTGCCTGGGCCTCGATCGTGTCGGGCACGGCATAGGCGGCGCGGCGGGCGAGCCACGGCAGGCCCAGCCACACGGCCGCGGTCACGGCGACCGCCAGCAGGAGGGTGGATCCGGCGGCGATGGCCACGCGGGATTCGAGCCAGTGGACCGCGCGCTCCAGCCGGTGGGCCGCGCCGGCGGCGGCCAGCGCGGCGTCAAAGGCAGGATCGTCGGGCACCTCCAGCACGCCGCCGGCGGGCAGCCGGAGGAAACGCGGCACCCGGCCCAGCCGGGGGCTGATCCGCACGGTGGAGAGCGGGAGGCTGACGTCGATGTTTTCCCCGGTGTACCGGAGCGAGCCATCCGCCCCGATCTGCACCTCCACCGCGTGGGAGCGCAAGGTCTGGCCGTCGCAATAAAGGGCGGGGGTGATCATGGTCACAGGCCGAAATCGAGCCCGGCGAATTCCGCGGCCGTGTCGCTCACCGCGTTGCCCGCGGTGCTGTCCACCCGCGCGATATCCTCGAGGGGGCCATCCGGTTGGAGGCTGAGGCAGCCGAGGGCGTAGCGCGCGGAGCGCATGACGGCCCAGGGGTAGAGCAGGCCGCAGGAGACGACGGTGGCGGCGAGATTGGTGATTTGCAGGCCGAGCCAGCGGCCGGTGCGCAGGTTGGCCCGGAAGCAGTGGCCATTGAGCCGCGTGGCGTTCCACATCGGGTTGAACAGCATCGCGAAGATCAGGTGCTTGGTGAGGTAGAACACCGCGCCATAAAAGAGCAGGAGCGGGATCAGCTGCGCCTGGGTGGGCACATGCCCGCCATGGCTTGAGGTGAGGTAGGTCACCCCAAAGCCCACGATCATCACGGCGGCGAACAGGATGACGCCGGCCGACAGGTAGGCACGGTAGAACGGCCCGTTTTTGGCCTCGAAGTAAAAGAATGCCGTGCCCAGGCGGTGCCGCGAGATCCGGAACTCCGCCGCCGCCCGCGCCCAGGCCGGATAATAGAAGCCGAGCGTCACCGGGATCAGCAGGGGGCGCAGCAGATAGACCATCACGGCCGCGCTGAGGCTGGGATGAAAGCGGAAGCGCAGACCGCGCCACACGGTGTTGTGCGCATTGAAAGCCAGCGAGCGCACGATCACCCAGGGCAGGAAAACCACCGCCAGGCCCAGGGCGATGAAACGGACCGCCGGATACACGGAGCCAAACAGGGCGTACGCGAGAAACATCACCACGATGATGAGGTTGCCGACCAGCAGGCGGCGCGGATCGGCGGTGTAGTCGAAGCGGTGGCCGAGCAGCTCGGTGTTGCCCCGGAGGTAGCGGCGCTTGCGGACCTTGGCCCAAGCGGAAAAAACGCCGAGCGTCAGCACGGTGAGCAGGGTATTGACGATCCAGATGCGGAAGTATTCGCGGGCCTGACCGTGGAAGACAAAGGGCTCGGCGGGCGGGTCGGGCGGCGCCTGCGGCAGGGGAGGCGGGAGCAAGGGCGGCTCAGCGGGCGGCGCCACCACGGCCTCGGCGGGCGGGAATGCCTCCGGGCCGGGCTCCGCGCCGGAGGCAGGCGGAGTCTCCCCGGTCGGGACGGGCGTTGCGGCATCGCTGGTATCCATGCGGCCCCGTCAGCACGCCCGGAAGCCGGCGTGAAGGCAAGCGAGGATCAGCTGCTCCGCGGACGAAAGACGGACATCACGGACTCGTCGGTCTCGAGGCGCGGGCCGCCGATGAGGTCGATGCAGTAGGGGATCGCGGGGAAGACGGCCTCGAGGTTTTCGCGGATCGCCTTGGGGCGGCCGGGGAGGTTCACGATGAGGGTGCGGCCGCGGATGCCGGCGGTCTGGCGTGAGAGGATCGCCGTGGGGACAAATTTCAGCGAGGCGGCGCGCATGAGTTCGCCGAAGCCGGGCAGCTCTTTTTCGATGACGGCGTGCGTGGCCTCGGGGGTGACGTCACGGGGCGAGGGGCCGGTGCCGCCGGTGGTGACGACGAGGCAGCAGCCGGCTTCGTCGGCCATGCGACGCAGCTCGGCCTCGATGACCGTGCGCTCGTCGGGGATGATCTTGTAATCAGGCTCGAAGGGCGTGGTGAGCCATTCGCGAAGGAGGGCGAGGCAGGCCTGGCCGGGCTCGTCGGCATAGACGCCGGCGCTGGCGCGGTCGGAGATGTTGAGGACGCCGATTTTTACGCTCATGGCTCGGAGGAAAACTTCGCGATGATTTCGGCGGGTGTCACGCCCTGAGCGCGGAGGGTGCGCAGGCTGAGCGCGTCGTGGCGCTTGGCGAGGCGCACGCCGGCGTCGTCGAGCATCAGCGGGCAGTGGTAGTAATCGGGCGCGGGCAGGCCGAGCGCGCGCAGGAGCAGGAGCTGGCGAAACGTGCTGCGGATGAGGTCGGCGCCTCGGACGACCTCGGTGATGCGCATCGCGGCGTCGTCCACCGCGCAGGAGAGCTGGTAGCTCGGGGCGTCGTCCTTGCGCCAGACGAGGAAGTCCCCGAAGTCGCGGCCGGCGACGGCGCGCTGCGGGCCGAAGCGTTTGTCGTCGAACACGAGTTCTTCGCCGTCGGGCACGCGGAAACGCCAGTTGACGGAGACCTTGTCGCCGAGCGGCGGGAGCGGAGCACCGGCGGGCGGGCGAAACGACGCGGGGTAAACGGGCTCGTCGTCATGGGCCGCGCCCTCGTGCGGCGCGCCGATGGCCTCGAGCACATCCTTGCGCGTGTGGGTGCAGGGGAAGATCAGGCCCGCGGCATGGAGCTGGGCGAGGGCGGCGCGGTAGATCGGCAGGCGCTCGCGCTGTTTGTAGGGGGCGTGCGGGCCGCCGACGTCGGGACCCTCGCTCCAGGTGAGGCCGAGCCAGCGGAGGTCCTCGTACATCGCGTCCACGAAATCGAGGCGGAAGCGGGCGGCGTCGAGGTCGTCGTTGCGTAGGATGACCGTGCCCCCGGCGGCGCGGGCGCGCTCGGCGGCCAGCCAGAAGGTGCGCGCGTGCCCGAGGTGCAGGTAGCCGGTAGGCGAGGGCGCGAGGCGGCCGCGATAACTGGACGGAGGTTGAACCACGGATGAACACGGATAGACACGGATCAGGGCAGCGGAAGACGATTCTTACTTTTATCCGTGTCTATCCGTGTTCATCCGTGGTTAATAAATCATGTCCAAATTGCTCTGCGTCTATTGTTCCTCCAGCGACCGGATCGATCCGAAGTATCACGCGGCGGCGGCCGAGCTCGGGCGCATGCTGGTGGCGCAGGGCTGGGGCCTCGTCTATGGCGGCGGCAAGACCGGCCTGATGGGCGCGGTGGCGCGCGCGGCCAAGGAGGCGGGCGGCCGCGTGGTCGGGGTGATCCCGGAATTCATGAAGGCCCGCGAGCTGGCCTACGCCGAAGCCGACGAGCTCGTGACCGTGGTGACGATGCGCGAGCGCAAGCTCCTGATGGAGGCGCGGGCCGATGCGTTTGTGACGCTGCCCGGCGGCTTCGGCACGCTGGAGGAGATCATGGAAATCCTCACGCTGCGGCAGCTCGACGTGGTACGGAAACCCTGCGTGTTTCTCAACCAGGACGGTTTTTATGACGACCTGCTGAAACTCTTCGACCGCATGCTGGCGGAGAAATTCTTCAAGCCGTCGAACATGGAACTCTTCCGCGTGGCCGCGACGGTGCCGGAGATTTTCGAACGCATCGCGCAGACGGGTGGCGCTCCGTCGGAAGCGAAGTGGTTTGAGACGCGGTGAGATTTTTAACCGCGAATGGACGCGAATGAACGCGAATTGAAGACCATGAACGATCCCCGGGAGCCGGTGTTGAAACTTTTAAGGGCCCATGTCGCACTCGATGCGCATGAGGCGGCGATGACGGCGGACACGATCCGCTTTGTGGAGGCGCATGAGGATTGCTTCCTGCGCTCGCAACTGAGCGGACACCTGACGGGCTCGGCGTGGATCGTGAGCCCGGACCGCACGCGCACGCTGCTGACGCACCACCGCAAGCTCGACAAGTGGCTCCAGCTCGGCGGCCACGCCGACGGCGATACCGATCTGCTGGCGGTGGCGCTGAAGGAGGCGCGGGAGGAGAGCGGACTCACCCGGCTGAAGGCGGTGAGCGCGGCGCCCTTCGACGTGGACCGGCACCTGATCCCCGAGCGCAAGGGCGTGCCGGCGCATTATCACTACGACCTGCGCTTCATGATCGAGGCCGACCCCGCGGAACCGCTGGTGATTTCCGATGAATCGAAAGACCTCGCATGGGTGGAAGTGGCGCGCGTGACGTCGCTCAACCCCGAGGAATCAATGGCGCGGATGGTGCGGAAGACGCCGCGCGCCTAGCACGCGGAATGACGAAGGCCTAATGTCTAATGACCAATGATCGGAGCCGAAGGGGCTCCGGTTATTTGGTGGCGGGCAGGCGGGCGAGCTCTGCTTGGGCGAGTTCGTATTCGGTGAAGGTGGTGACGTCGGTGGCGAGGCAGGCGGTGAATTCGGCCTTGGCCTCGGCGGGGCGCTGGGCGAGCAGCGCGACCATGCCGGCGTAAAAATGCTGTTCGCAGCGCTGGCCGGTTCGGGTCGTTTCGTCGGGGGCGATCTCGGCGGCGGCGGCGAATTTTTCGAGGGAAAGCTGACCGGTGAGGAAGAGGCCGATGGCTTTGGGCCAGCCCTCCTTCCAATCAGGCACGAGAGAGGCGAGTTGGGATTCGGCGGAGCGGTCGAGGCGCTGGAGCAACAGGTGGCGGAAGAAATTGGGATACTCGGCCCGATCAAAATTGAGCGCCAGTCGCTTGTCGCATCCATCCAGTGCGGCCACGTAGTCTCCCTGGGCCCAGTGCAGGCTGATGAAAGACTGATAAGGGGGTGCGAAGGTCGGATAAAGTTGCTGAAGGGTGCGGTAGTCAGCGAGGGCACCGGAAATGTCGGCCATTCTCGACCGGGCATTGGCCCGGTAATACAGGGCGCTCCGGTCATTGGGGGCCAGGGCCAGGATTGCGTCGGCCTCGGTGAGGACGCGCGGATAGTCCCTGAGACTTGACCGCATGGCGATAACGCCCCGACGCGCGGAAATACCGCCGGACGTGAGCGCGGAGGCTTGGAGATAATCTTCGAGGGCGGCCTGATAATGGCGCTGGGTGGCCAGGACGCGCCCCCGGTTGCTGTAGAAGGTCGCATTTTGGGGCTCGAAGGAGATCGCGAGGGTGAGATCGGCCACGGCTCCGGGCAGGTCCTTGAGGATGGCCTTGACGGTGCCGCGCATGCCGAGAGCCCGGACGTCCTTGGGGTCCAGGGTCAGGGCGCGATCAAGATCGGCGAGCGCCCCGGGATAATCCGGCCGCTGGAGCTTGGCTTCGCCGCGCAGCTCATAGAACCGGCCGGTTGTCTGATTGAGTGCAATCGCCTGATCGAGGTCGGCGATGGCCCCTTCGCAATCGTGCAAATCGAAAAACCGGATACTGGCCCGGCCGGCATAGGCGCTGGCCTCGTCCGGGTCCAGGGCGATGGCGCGGTCGTAAGCCGCCAAGGAGCCGGGGGCGTCGTTTTTCCGATTGAGGACATCGCCCCGCAGCCGGTGGGCGAGGGCGGATTTGGGGTTGAGCGCGAGGGCGCTGGCCGCATCGGCCATGGCGCCGTCCAGGTCGTTCAGGACGCGCTTGATGTTCCCGCGGTCGATGAAAGTGGCGACCAAGGTGGGATCCAGTTGAAGGGCGTGATCATAATCCACCACGGCGGCGGCATAGTCCCCGGTGATGTAGTGGATGTAGCCGCGAAGGAGGGGCGCCTCGACGAGAGCGGGGTTGAGTTCGGCCGCGCGGGCCGCATCGGCGAGAGCTCCTGCGTAGTCCTTGCGCCGATTTTTGAGGAACGCGGACCCGTAGTAGGCGCCGGCATCACGCGGATTGAGGGTCAGGGCGCGGTCAAAGTCGGCGGTCGCGCCGGACCAGTCATCCTGCTGGGCTTTGATCAGGCCGCGCAAATTACAGGCGTCGCTGAGGTTGGGATCGAGGAGGAGCGCGCGGTCGAGATCCGCGCGTGCGGCAGGCAGGTCCTTTTGGGCGTAGCGTAGATAAGCGCGTCCGTAAAAGGCCTTGGCGTTTTCGGGTTCGAGTTCCAGGGCGTACCCGAAGTCGGCGAGCGCGTCGGCGTAATGCCGGAGAGAAACGTGAGCGAGGCCGTGGGCCACATACACGTCGGCGGATCGCGCACCCAATGCGAGGGCGCAGTCGAGATCGGCGAGCCCGGCGCTGAAGTTCCGCTGCGACGTCATGATCCAGCCGCGGACGGCGAAGGCGTCGGCACTGGACGGATCAAGGATGAGCGCCAGCTCGGCGTCGGTGATTCCGCCGGCCGGGTCGCCCAGAGCCCACCGCGCTTGGCCGCGATGGGCCCAAAGCGCCGCTTGTTTGGGATCCAGTTTGAGCGATTCGTCATAGTCCGCGAGAGCGGCGGCGAAGTCGCGCAGCGCTAATTTGGCATCGCCACGGCTGGCATAGTGGGCCGCTTCCTTCGGTTGCAGGGCGATGGCGCGGTCGTAGTCCGCGATCGCGCCCGGAAAGTCCTTCTGCCGTATTTTCAAGGCGGCGCGCTGCGACCAGGCTTGAGCGAGGCCGGGCTTCAGCTTGATGGCTTGGTCGGCATCAGCGAGCGCCCCGGCGGTGTCGTTCAGTCCGCTCTTCGCCAGGCTGCGGCGCACGTAGGTCGCGGCCTCATTCGGCGAGAGGGTGAGCGCACGGTTGAAGTCGGCCAGGGCGCCTGGGAAATCCTTTTGCGACATCCTGGCTTCCGCGCGCGCGGCAAGGGCCTGGGCATTGGCGGGCTTGATCGCCAGAATGCGATCAAACAGGGAAATGGCCTTGGCATGGTCGCCATTCGAATCGACCTGCTTAGCGAGAAGGAAGAGGGCGTCGACGTCATTGGGCTTTCGGGCGACGGCTTGCTCGGGGTCGGCCATGCCGCCGGCGGGTGCGTTGGATGAAGGACGGGGAGATGGGTCCGTAGTCGTGCAGGCAGCGAGCAGAACCAAGGCACACACGGACGAACCAACGGTTAGAAGGGATTTCATCGGGAAGCGGGCGAAGACGACGGCGCGGGGAGACTGCTCAGCTCGGCGCGGGCGAGGTCGTATTCGGTGAAGTTGGTCACGCCGGTGGCCAGGCAGGCGGTGAATTTCTCGCTGGCGTCGTCGGGGTGGCCGTCGAGGAGGGCGATCATGCCGGCGTAGAAGTACGCTTCGCAGAGCTGGCCCTGGCGCTTTTTCTCGTCCGGCGCGTCCTTGGCCGCGGCGAAGAGTTTCTCCTCCGTGAGCGCGCCGGTGAGGTAGAGGCCGATGGTCTTGGGCCATCCGGCTTTCCATGCAGGGAGCAGGGCGGCGAGCTGGGGAGTGTCGGCGCGGTGGAGGCGGCGTTGGAGCAGGTATTGGAGGAGATAGGCGTACTCCTTGTATTTGGTTCCGGAGGGGATGGCTCTCTCACAGGAGGAGAGGGCGGCGCCGAACTCACCTTCCCGCCAGTAGTAGGCGGCGCAGCTCAGATACATGAAATCCAGCTTGGGGTTGAGCTTCACGGCCATGAGGCCGTCGGCGATGGCCCCGCTGAGGTCGCCGGTCTGGCTCCGGGCGCTGGAGCGGAACACATAGATCGCGGCGGCCTCCGGCTGAAGCGCGAGCAACTGATCGCAGTCGGCGATGGTCTCCTTCAGGTTCTTGAGGTGGAGCTCCGCGATGATGCGGCCCTCCATGAAGTGCTCATCGCGCGGCCGCAGGGTGAGGGCGCGGTTGTAGTCGGCGAGGGCTTCGGGCCAGTTTTTCAGCAGGTTCTGGATGTTGCCGCGGTTGCCGTAGTGGTCGGCGTCATCGGGCTCGGCGGCGATCACTTGGTTCAGGTCGGCGAGGGCGCCGTCATAATCCTTGGTCAGCATCCGGATCCGGGCCCGCTCATTCTGGGCGTGGGGAAATTTTTTCGGACTGTACTCGATGGCGCAGTCGAGATCGGCGAGGGCGGCGGGCAGGTCGTCTTGCGCGACGCGGGCGAGGGCGCGGTCGTAGTACGCGATGGCGTTGGCAGGGTCGAGGGCGAGGGCGCGGTCGTAGTCGGCGATGGCCTCGACGACTTGCTTCAGGCGCCGGTAGGTCAGGCCTCGCTCGATGAAGGCATTGACGTGCTTGGGGTCCAACTCGAGCGCGCGGTTGCAATCGGCGAGGGCTCCAGGAAGGTCGCCGGCCTGGCTGCGGACCTCGCCGCGGTCGGCGTAGGCCGCGGGGTTGTTGGGCTCGGCGGCGATGACCTGCGTGAAATCGGCGATGGCGTCGGCGTACTGTCCGGTCGCCGCATAGAGCCGGCCCCGGGCGCGGTGGGCGGCGGTGTGTTTGGGCTCAAGCGCTAGGGCGCGGTTGAATTCGCCGAGGGCGCGGGTGGCGTCGCCTTGATTCTGGGCGGCGACACCGCGGATGAAGTACTCGTTGGCGCTGACCGGCGCGACGGGGTAGGGCGAGAGCTGCTTGAAGGCCTCGCCCGGCTTGGTGGCGCAGGCGGCGAGGCCGAAAGTGAGGGCAAGCAGGAGGAAGCAGGGGAGCGCGCGGGCGGGCCTGGCGGCGGAAGCAGGGGTAGTCATGCGAGCGCGACCATGTGAACGAGCACCGGGCGGCGCAGCCAGCGCAATTGCAGGCCGGGGGTGGGCCGCCGGCGCTTACCTCCAGAGCGGGATGACTTCCTCGGTGCGGACCCAGCCGGTCTGGCCGTTGGCGAAGGTCAGGCGGGTCCAGCCGAGGAAGGTGCGGTCGGCGAGGGCGAGGCTGCCGGGGGCGAGGGTCGTCGTCTTCTGCGTGGTGTCGGCCTCGGTCGGGATCGAGCGGAGGAGGCCGTCGCGCCAGACGATCACGGCGTTGGCGCGGGTCGTGTCGCCGTAGGCGTGGAGGCTCGCGAGCGCCGCGGCGGAGAGCAGGAGGCCGGCGAGCAGGGCGATGAGCGCGAGGACGAGGCGGGGGCGCGACGGGCCGCGGTAGGCACCGAGCAGCAGCAGCGCGAGCCCGAGGGCGACGAGTCCGGCGGCGAGGATGAGGCCGTACTGCCAGCAGGCGGGCGAGGCGAGGCGCGCGAGCGATTGCTCCGGCCCGGGCGTCACAAAGGCCCCGAGCGGGCCGGGGGCAAAGCCGGCTTTCTCCATCGTGAGCGCGAGCTGCCAGCGGATGGGGTCGGCGGCAGGGTCGTGGACAAAGGCCCCGGCGGCGTAGGCGGCGGCCTCGCCCCAGCGGTCTTGCTGCGCGAGGGCGAGCGAGAGGTTGTAGCGGGCGATGGCGTCGTGCGGCTGGGCGGCGAGGGCCTCGCGCCAGCCTTTCTCCGCGGCGGCGAAATCGCCGCTGCGGTACGCGGCTTCGGGCGTCGCGGCGCGGACCGCCGGGACGGCGAGGATGAGGAGGAAGCCGACGGCGAAGAAGAAGGGCAGGAGGTTGCGCGGGAGGAAGAGCTGCACCGGGGAGAAGGGCGGCAGGGCCTTCGCGGCGAGGGCGGACTGGGCGCGGGCGGTCCAGTCGGCCGGCAGCATGGCCTCGGGGCCGTAGAGGGCGCGGTCGGTCTCAGCCCAGAGGGCGGCCCACGCGGGGTCGGGGAGGGAGGCGGCGGGCGGCGCCGCATGGGCGAGCTGCCAGAGCACCGCGGTGTCGTGCTGCCAGGCGAGGAGGAGCTCGCGGGAGGCGGGGGCGGCGCCCAGTTTTTTAACCGTGTCGGCGATACGGATACGAGCCTCGCGCCGGGCGAGGAGGGGGTCGGTCGCCCGCGCGCGGCGGAGGGCGAGCCAGGCCCAGAACAGGCCGAGGGCGGCGAAGGGGACGATCGCCCAGGCGAGCACGGCGCGGAGGCTGGAGGGAGCGGACGTTACGGCGGTGCCGGCGAGCGGGTCGCGCGGGAGGCCGGAGGGCAGCGCGGCGGGGGTGGGCGCGGGCTTGGGGGCGGCGGGCGCCGCTGTCTCGGCCGGTGCGGCCGGACCGCTCGCGGCGGGCTGCGGGCCGGTGGCGGGAGCGGCCGCCGGGGCGGTGATGGTGACGGTGGTGCGCGGGGTGGTGAGCGTCTTGTACGCGCCGGCCTTCGGGTCAAAATAGGTGAAGCGCAGGGGCCCGAGGTCGTAGGTGCCGGGGCGGGTGGGGACGAGCACGACATCCTCGCTGAGGGTCACGTCGAAGAGCTTGCCCTCGGCGGGGGTGCGGCGGGCCTTGGGCTGGATGACTTGGAAATCCTTGGAGACATCGCGCTGGGGCAGGCCGGCGATGTCGGGCCAGTTGCCGGTGCCGCTGAGCTCGACGGTCCACGTGATGGGCTCGCCGGGGCCGGCGGTGGCGGGGACGACTTTCGAGGTGAACTTGAACTGGCCGACGGCGCCGCTGAAGCCTGCGGGCGCGGGCGGGAGGGGATTGACGATAATCGACGGACGGTTGGAGACGACGGGCAGCTGCTCGATGCGCGGGGACTGGAAGATGCCCATGTTGACGCTGCCGGTCTGCACATTCACCAGGATGTTGGCGGGGTTGAGGGTGAGCGGGCCGGCGGTCTTGGCGTAGGCGCGGGCGTGCCAGGCGAAGCCGCTGCGGGCCTCCCCGTTGGCGGTGAATTCGGCGGGCTCGGGATTGGCCCAGTCCTCGGTGATGAGCGGCGCGGCGGACCAATCGACATTCGTGGCGGGCCGGCTGGGATTGCGGCCGAGGTCGAGCATATAGGTCAGCGGGAAAACCTCGCCGGCCCAGACCCGCAGCGAACCCGGCACGAGGCTGCTGGAGATGCCGTAGTCGGAGACCGCGCGGGGCGTGCCGCCGACGTACGCGGGGACCTTGATGGTGCCGCGGTTGGTGGAGACGGAGAAGGCGGGGATGTTGACCTGCGTGCGGCCCTGCTGGGCGCGCGCGCTGTAGGAAACGACCACCGAGCGCGTGGTGCTGAAATTGACGATCGACATCTGCGTCGAGGTGCCGGTCTGCACGAGCGTGAGGCCGGGCGTGGCGGGCAGGCGGATTTCACCGTCGGGGGCGCAGTCCTGGAAGATGAGCTGCAGGTCGGAGGGGTCGCCGGAGTCGGCGGACTCCCAGCGGACGGACTGGGCGCGGGCCGCGGTCAGGGCGAGCGCGGCGAAAAACAGCAGGGCGAGGAGGCGGCGCATGGAGAAGGGTTACCAGTCTTTGCTCTTGGGCTTGGGCGCGGCGGGCTTCCGGTCGGCGTCCATCATTTGGAAAAGTTCGGCGGGGGAGTCCTCGTTGCGGAGCTGCTCGAGCTTTTGCAGGGGGACGGCGAGGGCGGGGTCGGCGCTTTGGGCCGCGTCCTGTTTCTCGGGGGCGCCGCCGACCTTCTGGGTCTCGCCGGGCTGGGGCTTGGGCGGGGGCGGCTGCTTGTCCTTCATGTCGCCGAAGGCGGACTCTTTTTTCTGCGGCTCGCCGGATTTGCCGTCCTTGTTTTGCTGGTCTTGGGATTGCTGGTCCTGCTTTTGCTGCGACGGCGAATCCTTGGACTGTGATTGCTGCTGCTGCTGATCCTTGGAGGATTTCTGGTCCTGCTTGTCCTTGCCGCCCTGCTGGTCCTTTTGCTGCTGATTTTGGTCCTGCTGGTCCTGCTTGTCCTTGTCCTGCTGGTCCTGGTTTTTCTGCTCATCCTTTTTCTGCTCCTCGGGTTTTTGGAGCAGGGCTTCGAGGTCCTGGCGGAGCTTGGGCCAGTCGGCAGTCTTGGGTTCGAGGGCGGAGCCGAGGTTGACGGCGGCGAGGGCGTCGTTGACCGGGCCGGCGGGTACGGGCTGTTGCGACGACTGGAGATTCTGGCCCCAGCGGACGGTCTCGCCGGCGAACTCGGCCCAGTCGCGGCCGCTGACGGCGGAGCGATCGGAGAGACGGCCCACGATCTTGGCGAGGGTGGAGGGCGGTTCGGCCGCGGCCCCGGCGGCGCGGAGCGGATGAGCAAGGCCCAGCGCAAAGACGCACAGGAGGGCGAGGGTCGTGCCGGCCAGCGTGGCGGCGGAGGGCTTGCGCGCAGGCGCGGTGAGCTTGATCTCGCGCGGGCGGGGGCGGACGGGAAACTCGTAGTACGCGCTCACGCAGAGGAGCCAGAGGGCGAGGGCGAGCGGCCACTGGAAACGCTCGACGAGGCGGACGGTGTTTTTCTCGAGGAACTGCCCCTTGCGGCCGGCCTCGACGGTGGCGTTGACGACGCCGGCGAGGTCAACCCACGCCGAGGCGTCGCGGTAGGTGCCGCCGGTGAGGTCGGCGAGCTCGCGGAGGGTGGCGGGCTCGAGCTTGGAGAGGACGACGGCGCCGCGGTCGTCCTTCACGAGGCCGCCCGAGCCGTCGGGGATCAGCGCGCCGGCGGCCGTGCCGACGCCGAGGGCGATGACGCGCACGCCCTTTTTCTTGAGCTCGGGCGCGCGGTCGCGCCAGTTGTCGTCGGTGGCCTCGCCGTCGCTGAGGATGACGAGGAAGCGGTCGGCGGCGTTGCTGGTGCCGAAAGCCCCGAGCGCGGTGTCGATGAGGGCGCCGTAGTTGGTGCCGCCCTCGGGGAGGAAGCTGGGGTTCAGCGCGGGGAGGAATTCGCGGAAGATCTCGTAGTCGGAGCTGAGCGGGCACTGGAGGAACGCCGTGCCGGAGAACACCACGAGGCCGACGCGCTCGCCGGCGAGCTTTTCGAGGAGGGACTGGGTGAGGAGCTTGGCGCGGTCGAGGCGCGTGGGCTTCACATCGGGCGTGAGCATCGAGCGCGAGAGGTCGATCGCGATGATAATCTCGCGGGACTGGTCGAAGACCGGCTCGTCGACCCGGCCCCACTGCGGGCGGGCGAAGGCGACGACGGCGAAGACCAGGCCGAGGCAGAGCCAGAGGCGCGGGCTGCGCCCGGTCGAGGACTGGGCGCTGAGGATGGAGAGGCGGAGGGAGTTCGCCCCGGCCTCGGCGCGGAGGATCTTCGGATGCGTATTCGCCGCGATGCGACGGTGGCGGGTGAGCTCCCAGGCGAAGAGCGCGGCGGGGAGCAGGAGCAGCCAGAGGAGATGGGGCCAGGCGAAGGTCATGCGGCGGCGGGTTCGCGGGTGCGGAGCGGGCGGGCGGCGAGGGCGCCGAGCAGGACGAGGCCGAGCCCGGGGACGGCGAGCCAGGCAAACAGCTCGGTCGTGACCAGGTAGCTCTTGGCCTGAAACTCGATCTTCCGGGCTTTGTCGATGGCCTTGAAGGCGGCCTCGGCGGTGCCGGTGTCGAACGCGCGGAAATAGTGGCCGCCGGTGGTGTCGGCGATTTCATGGAGGGCGCCTTCGTCGAGATCGGACAGGCGGTTGCGGTAGCCGAGCTTGCGGCCTTTGTCGTCGAAGACGGGCATGGGCACGTAGCCGTCCTTGCCGGCGCCGATGGTGTAGATGGGAATGCCGCGGGTCTGGGCGATGGCGGAGGCTTGCTGCGGGGTCATCGCCCCGCGGTTGTTCGCGCCGTCGGTGAGGAGGACGATGAAAGCGCCCTGGCGCTTCCCGGCGCTCTCGCGCTTGGCCTGCTCGAGCCGCGTGAGGGCGATGCCGAGGCCGTCGCCGATGGCGGTGCCGTCCTCGATCAGGCCGATGTGGATGCGATCGATCTGGCGGGAGAGCCAGTCGTGGTCGAAGGTGAGCGGCGCCATGGTGTAGGCGCGGCCGGAGAAGAGCACGACGCCGATGCGGTCGGCGGGCCGCTGTTCGATGAAGGCCTGGATGACGGGGATGATGGCCTGGAGACGGTTGATGCGCTCGCCGCCGCGCTCATAGTCCTCGGAAAGCATCGAGGAGGAAAGGTCGATCGCCAGCATGATGTCGTAGCCCTGCGAACGCACCTCGCGCTTGTCCTCGACGCGCTGCGGCCGGGCGAGGGCGACGACGAGAAGGCCAAGGCCGGCAAACGCCAGCACGACCGGCCAGCGCGACAACGAGACGAGCGACGGCCGGTGCCACGCGGCGGCAAAGGGCACGAGCAGGACCGGCACGCTCCGGCGCTGGCGCAGCCAGAACAGCAGCGGCAGCGCGAGCAAGGCGACGAGCCAGAGGGGATCGTGGAAAACGAGACTCTTCATCGGGCGCGCATGCGGGCGTGGAAGAACCTCACGAGGGCGTCGAGGCGGTTTTCCCCGGTGCCGACGACGAGACGGCTCTGGGCGTCGGGAAACAGCGCGCGCCACGCGGCCTCGCGCTCGGCGCGCCAGGCGGCGTGGGCCTCGCGCTCGGCGGCGCTGCCCTCGAGCGTCACGAGGCGGCCCGCGGCAGGATCGTACGCGGCGAAGCTTTCGCCGGACGGCAGCGCGCGCTCCCACGGATCGTCCACGCGGAAACCCATCGTCTGGTAGCGCCGCTGGAGGACGGCCCAGCCCTCGGGCTCGATCCGCGGCGGGAAATCGCCGAGCCAGAGAAACACGCTGTGCTTCGGCGCGGCGCGCGCGAGGAAGCGCCACGGCATGACCGGCGCGGGATCGGTGGGCGCGGGGGCGGGCCGGGCAAGCAGGGTGGCGGCGGCGTGGAGGATGGCGCCGCGCCCGCGGACGGGTTCGCGGAAGAGGTTGCCGCCCGACCCGGCGTGGACGAAGCCCACGCGGTCGCGGTTGACGGCGCCGAGCAGCATCACGAGGCCGGCGAGCTCCATGAGCGCCTCGCGCTTGGTCTGCGCGCCGGAGCCGAAGTGCAGCGATGGCGAGTCCTCCAAGACCACCAGCAGCGTGACCTCGCGCTCCTCGACGAATTTCTTCCGGTACGGCTCGCCGAGGCGGGCGGTGACGTTCCAGTCGATGTCGCGGACGTCGTCGCCAAACTCATAGCGGACGACCTGGTCGAACTCCATGCCGCGGCCGCGGAAGGTCGAGCGGTACTCGCCGCTCAGCATGTTTTCCACGGCGTGCCGCACGCGCCACTCCAGCTGGCGCAGCATGGCCAGCGGGGATTGGGCGGCGGTGGGTTCGGCGGGCATCGCTGGCAAAAATCGCAACGATCAGGTCGCGGGGACGGGCGTCTTCTCCACGACCTGCGCGATGATCTTGTCGGTGGTGATCTCCTCGGCCTCGGCCTCGTAGGTGAGGCCGATGCGGTGGCGCATCACGTCGGGGGCGAGCTCCTGGATCAGCGCGGGCGAGACGTAGTCCTCGCCGCGGAGCCACGCGAGGGCGCGGGCGGATTGGTAGAGCGCGAGCGAGGCGCGGGGGGAGGCGCCGAAGTTGAGGTATTTTTTCCCATTGGCGCCACCCTCGGCGAGGGCGCGCGTGCCGCGGACGAGATTGAGGATGTAGCCCTGTACGGCGGGGGAGACGTGCACGGCGTCCACCGCCTGGCGCAGCGTGAGCAGCTCGTCGCCGCTCGAGACGGCGGTGAGCGCGGGCTGCTTGGTGACGAGGCCCCAGCGCTGCATCATCGCGGACTCCTCCTCGGCGCTCGGGTAGTTGACGATAAGCTTGAAGAGAAAACGGTCGGTCTGCGCCTCGGGCAGCGGGTACGTACCCTCCTGCTCGACGGGGTTTTGCGTGGCCATCACGAAGAACGGCCGGGGCAGCGGGTGCGTGTGGCCGCCGATGGTGACCTGGCGCTCCTGCATGGCCTCGAGGAGGGCGCTCTGGACCTTGGCGGGGGCGCGGTTGATTTCGTCGGCGAGGAGGAGGTTGGCGAAGATCGGGCCGTGGTGGGCGGTGAATTCACCGGTCTTCGGCTGGAAGATCATGGTGCCCACGACGTCGCTCGGGAGGAGGTCGGGCGTGAACTGGATGCGCTCGAACTGCACGCCGAGGGCGGTGCCGAGGGACTTGACGAGCAGGGTCTTGGCGAGGCCGGGCATGCCCTCGAGGAGCACATGGCCGTTGGCGAGGAGGGCGACGAGGAGGCGCTCGATGGCGGCCTCCTGCCCGATGACGGCCTTGGCGATTTCAGTGCGGAGCTTGGCGGACCAGACTGGACCTGTGATCATAGGGAAAAGGGAGGGGAAGAACGGGAGCTGAAGCGTGCCGGGTTTGACTCGCGAGTGAAGGATA
>JAFEGO010000092.1 GCA_018239845.1 Verrucomicrobiota bacterium | reverse complement strand
CTGATTCTGCTCCTCCGGCGTCAGCCCGGCGTAGATCGCCTGGTTCTGTTTGATCCGGTTGTCCACCGTGTCGGTCGTGGCGCAGCCCGCGGCCAGCATCAGTATGCCGCCCGCCAGCAGAGCTAAGGTATGGTTCGTTTTCATGGGGAAATTCTCCGCGTTGCGCCGGTTCAGCCCTTGCCGTCGCTGATGATCTGGATGTCGGCCACCGTGCCTTCCGTGAACTTCACGTGTACCTTGATCGCCGACTCGGCCCGGATTTTCTCGTTCGAAGGGTCGTAATCCAGGTTGAATTCCGGGATCGTGTTGCCCGCCGAAAAGGATGATCCGCTGCCTCGCTTGGCCCCACCGAACGAAGTGTGGGTCACTTTCGCCGACATGCCGATGCTATAACCATCGCGTGAATACACATTCACATAGACCCAGTCCTCCTCGCCCGGCCCCTTGCCCGGCAAAATCCGCTCGGGCTTGCCCAGCGCCATCAGCACCATCTCCGGCGTGAATCCGACGGTAATGATCCCCGACTTAATCTGGTTCTGCTCCTCGGGCGTCAGTCCGGCATAGATCGCCTGGTTCTTCGCGATCCGGTTGCTCACCGTGTCGGTCATGGCGCAGCCAGCGACCATGAGGCCGAGCGCGCAGGCTGGCAGCAGGATTTTTTTCATGGGGGCGGGTAAAAGGATGGGGCGGTTTGGAGGGGGCTCCCCATCGATTTCATCCTTTAGTGAATACGCCCGCCCGGCCTTTCCAATAAAAAACCGCCCGGTACCGAAACTTTCCCGCCGGGCGGGCGGCCCGGCCAGGACATATTCGGCTTGCGCGTATCCAAATTGGCATGCTCCATGCGGGCAGGCTAGGCGGGCGGCCAACCCAGTCAGATCCCCTCTCCCCCATGAAACCAACCCTACCCCACCTCTTGTGTTTCATCCTGACCGGCGCCTTCGCGCTGCTGGCCGCAGGTTGCAGCACGATCGACAGCCGCATCAAGGAGCGCTCGGACTCCTACGCCAAGCTCAACAAGAAGCAGCAGCAGATGGTCCAGAATGGCTATATCGCCGTGGGGATGCCCCAGGACGCGGTGTACATGGCCCTCGACAAACCCGAGAAGATCATCCCCGGCACCGGTCCCGGCGAGGAGACCTGGGTCTATCACAACTTCTACTCCAGCGACGGCCGCAGCATCGGCATGAGCGCCAAGGTGACCGCCAGCGGCTTTGGCGGCGGGGCACCCCCGAAGAGTTCCGCCGGCCGCGGCGTCCAGCCCTCCTACCAGCTTTCCTACGATCCCGCCGCCGAGGACATCAAGTCGGAGAGCGCGATCCGGGTCCACGTCATCTTCCGCCACAGCCGCGTCGCCGACATCCAGATCATCAACAATGGCAAGGCCAAGTAACGGGCCCTCCGGCCGCACCGTTCATGCTGACCTGCCGCTCCTTATGACACTACCGGCCAATCTCACCTTGACATTCTAGGTAAGAGATACCCTAAAATATCCATTGAGTTTATCCGTCACGGTTTTTAACTACCGGCCTCCCCCTTACCCTATGAAATCATCCCTAAAGTCAGGTTTCGTCCTCATCGCCGCCCTCGGCTTGCTGCTTGCCGGCTGCAGCACGATCGACAGCCGCATCAAGGAGCGCTCCGACTCCTTCACCAAGCTCAACAAGAAGCAGCAGCAGATGGTCCAGAACGGCTACATCGCCGTCGGCATGCCCGAGGACGCCGTGTACATGGCCCTCGACAAGCCTGAGAAGATCATCCCCGGCGCCGGTCCCGGCGAAGATACCTGGGTCTATGCCAATTTCTACTCTTCCGACGGTCGCAGCATCGGTATGAGCGCCAAGGTCACCCCCCAGGCCAGCGGCAGCGGCATGAAGGGTCCGTCCCAAACCTCCGCCGCCGGTCGCGGTGTGCAGCCCTCGTATCAGCTTTCCTACGATCCCGCCGCCGAGGACATCAAGGCTGAGAGCACGATCAAGGTGCACGTCATCTTTAAAAACAGCCGCGTCGCCGACATCCAGGTCGTCAACAACGGCAAGGGCACGAAGTAACATCGTCCCGTCACAGATCGGGCGCCGCTCCTCCGGGCGGCGCCTTTTTCGTGCCTCGATCAAGCGGTCGAAATCGCCAGATATTGCGCTGGTTCTCCGCCGCGCTTCCCGCTTTGCTCACTCTTCACTTTTTACTATGCACAAAATTCCCTCCAAGCCGCGCATCCTCACCACCACCGTCGGTTCCTATCCCGTGCCCGACTGGCTCGCCGCCCTCCCCAGCGAGCAGGCCGTGATCGATGCCACCCGCGTCGTCTTCGACATCCAGCGTCAGGCCGGCATCGATCTCCCGACCGACGGCGAGCTCTACCGTTTCGACGTCAATCATCCCGACACGAACGGCATGATCGAATACTTCATCCGACCCATGGCCGGCATCTCCGGCGTGGTCGGCCGCTCGGTCACCGAGGAGTTCTCCCGCCACCACCCGATGGGTTTCCGCCGCAAGCCCGCCGGTGTCGTCACTGGCAAGCTCGGTGAAGGTTCGCTCAACCTCCTCGCCGACTGCGCCCGCGCCGACGCCGTTTCCGGCGGCGCTTTCAAGTTCACCGTCACGAGCCCCTACATGCTCGCCCGCACGCTGCTTGACCACCACTACGGCAATTTCGACCAGCTCACCATGGCCCTCGGCGAGGTCCTCGCCGCGCAGATGCCCGGCCTCCCCACCGCCTGCATCCAGGTCGATGAGGCCAACATCCCCGGCAACCCTGCCGACGCCCCCCTTGCCGCCGCCTCGATGAACCTTGTCCTCGACGCCATCGACAAGGGCACCGAGCGCGCCGTCCACTTCTGCTTCGGCAACTACGGCGGCCAGACCATCCAGAAGGGCAACTGGAAGGCCCTCACCGACTTCCTCAACGCCCTCCACACCGACCACCTCGTGCTGGAGCTCGCCCACCGCCCCGCCAGCGACCTCAACGCCCTCAAGGACATCGACAAGAAGATCACCCTCGGCGTCGGCGTCGTGGACATCAAGGTCAACCACATCGAGACCCCCGACGAGATCGCCGCGCGCATCGCCGCCGTCGAGAAGAAGGTCGGCGAGGGCCGCGTCCGCTGGGTGCACCCCGACTGCGGCTTCTGGATGCTCAAGCGCTCCATCGCCGACCGCAAGATGGAGGCCCTCGTCCGCGGCCGCGACCTCTATCTCGGCCTGTAAGTCACTCTGCCCCCTTCAGCCGCGCACTCCCTGTGCGCGGCTTTTTTGTATCCGTACCGCCCGCCATGATACGAAAATTATACAGGAAGAATAACTTTTGCCCCGGGGACGGGGCCCGATGCGGGGATTGAGGCTCGGATTTTTCCGCCGCTTGGCCATGGTGGCCCGCCGTCACGCTTTCGCTCCCGCCCGCACGTCCCCATACCCCCACCCCCCCCCGTCTCCCATGCTCAACCTCGCTGTCATCGGCTCCGGCGTCATCGCCCAATATCACCTCCGCGCCATCGCCAAACTCAAGACCGCCCGCGCCGCCGCCCTCTGCGACCTCCGCCTCGACGTCGCGCAGAAAACCGCCGCCGAGTTCGGCGTCCCGCGCGTCACCGCCGACGTGAAGGAACTCCTCGCCGATCCCGCGATCGACGGTGTCGTCCTCGCGCTCCCCACCTTTGCCCGCACGGCCATCGCCATCGAGGCCTTCCGCCACGGCAAGCACGTCCTCACCGAAAAGCCCGTCGCGATGAACGCCGCCGAGGTCCGCGCCATGATCGCCGCCCAGGGCAACCTCGTCGGCGCCTGCTGCTCCTCGCGCTACCGCTCCTTCGAGTCGGCCCGCGTCGCCAACGAGTTCATCCGCGCCGGCGGCCTCGGCGCCATCCGCACCATCAGCTGCCGCGGCGTCAACCCCGCCGGCGCGCCCCCCAAGGGCCCGATGCCCGTCTGGCGCCTGCGCAAGGACCTCAACGGCGGCGGCATCTTCGTCAACTGGGGCTGCTACGACCTCGACTATCTCCTCGGCCTCGTCGACTTCAAGCTCACCCCGCAGTACGCCCTCGGCCGCACCTGGACGATCGGCTCGCCCTTCGCCGCGGCCACCTACGCCGCCCCGGGCTCCGACGCCGAGACGCACGCCGCCTTCTTCGTCACCTTCGCCGAAGGCTGCGCGCTCACGTACGAACGCGCCGAGTTCTCCACCCTCCCCTCGGACAACCGCTGGCAGATCGCCGGCGACCGCGGCACGCTCACCCTCCAGATGCTGAAGGCGACCAAGGCCAACATCGTCCTCACCGAGGCCGACGCCACCGCCGGCACGCGCACCCGCGTCCTCTGGGAAGGCGACGAGAACCAGCTGACCCTCGAGCACGACGGCCCGGTCTTCGACTTTGTGGATGCGATCCTGCAAAAACGCGCCCCCCGTACGTCGCTGCAAGACGCCCTCCTCTTCGCCCGCATCGCCGACGCCCTGTACACCAGCGCCACCAGCGGCAAACCCGCCGCCTTCTGAGTAGCGCAGGCGTCCCGCCTGCTTTCGTTCCCGTGGCTGCGGCGTCCCCGCCGCAGATTCCCAAGTAGCGCCGGCATCCTGCCGGCCCTGCTTCACGCCATCTCACGCGCCAGCTTCACCAGTTCGCGCGGCACTTCTTCAAAAATCTTCGCGTACGGCCGTTCGCCGGCGATCGAGGGCACGAGGTCGTCGGTGTAGCCTTGCTTCGCGCAGGCGCGTGCGTCCGGCGCGTAGCCGATGCCACCGGCGAGGCTGACGAGCCAAGTGTGCGGGTGCGGGCTGCCCGCGAGGATCGGGGCCTGCAGGCTGTGAAACACTTCGAGGCCCACGCCGAGCAGCAGCACCGGGCCGATCTTCAGGCCCGAGATCATGACCGGGCGATTGGGTCCCTTCGCGCCGTCAAACTGCGCCAGCACCGTGCGCAGCCCTTGCAGGCGCACCATGTCGAGGCCGCTCGTGTTAAGCGGCAGTTTCCCGGCGCGCGTGTCGTCGGTCATGCCCGGCTTGGCAAAAATCGCTTCCAGCTCCGCGATGCGTTTCGTCACCCACGCGCGCGGCCACGGCTTGCGGCTGAATAACACTTCGCGCTGCACGCCGCTCACGCCTTCGACGGCCAGCGGCTGCGCGACCTTTAGGCCACGCTTGATCACGTCGGCGTATTTCTTGGCCAACACCGTGAGCGCGCGACTCGTTTCCTTCGGTCCGCGATGGCAGACCGGCGGGTTGATGTCGCCGATGGCACCCGGCAGAAACAGCGCCGTCGCACCCGGATGGGCCTTTTCGATCAGCTGCGACGCCACGCCGACAAAGTCTCCGTGGATATCAAAGGTCTGCTCGCTGCCCACGACCGCGTGACAGCCAAAGTGGTGCAGCACGCCCACAAGGTTGTCGCCCGCGTAAGCCGCGAGCAGCCGCAGCGTCGGGTCGGTGTCCTGCGGGCGCTTCGGCCGCCAGCTCGCGGCCAGACGCACATCGAGCGGATCGGCCACAGGTTTCCAGCCGCCTTCGTCGGTCTCGCGGTTGATCGCGATGCCTTCGCAGGGCAACTCGGCGTAGCGCCACTCGACGGCCTGCTGTGCCGCCACGGCACGCTCCGCCGCATCGGCCACGCGGGCCGGCAGCGTCGTCACGTACATCGCATCGGGTTCGCCCCAGCCGATCATGCCGCCGACCGAGGGGCCGCTGTGCGTGTGCGTGACAGTGAGAAACACGTCCTCGACCTTGCCGCCCACGCGGGCGACGACCGCCTCGCGCAGCGTCCACGCGTAGTCGCGCGGCACGCCGCAGAGCTCGAGGTTGAGCAAAATCTGCCGGCGCTTGCCCTCGCTCAGGGCCATCGCGCGCGCGAGGAGCGGCGCGGTGATCTTGTCCGAGGCGCGGTTACGGTACGGACCGTAACCGCAGAGCTGCACGCCGACACGCGGCGTGATGTCGCTGCTGGCGAAGCCGGCTTTCATCAGCGCTTGGCCGCCGCCACCGCGCCGTGCGTGCGCTCGCGTTCGCGCAGCGCGTCGATGTTGGACTCCACTTTCTCGATGATGGTGGCCATGCGGTTGATCATATCCGTGCGGTCGTCGATGAAGTCAAAGCGCGTCTCGATCGAGTTGGCCACGCGGTGACGACAGTTCGGCAGCGCCATGTTGCGGTAGTCCACACCGGCCTTCTCGAGCGCGGCGAGCCACGAGACCTTGGGGCCTTCGTAGCCCTGCCAGTGCAGGCGCTTCCAATCCGGGATCGGCGACGGCACGTAGCCAAACGCCAGCATGCCCTCGGCCTTCAGCGCCGCCGCGAATGTGTTGCGCGACACGCCGGCCGCAGCCGCGTCGAAATTCATTGTTAGGAGGTGGTACACGGGCTTCACGCCCTCCGCGTAGTTCGGCAGCTTCAGAAAGCGGGAGCCCGCGATCTTCTTGCGGAACATATCCGCATGGCGGCGGCGCTCGGCGACCCAGCTGTCGATCACGCCAAACTGCTCGGTGAGGAGCACCGCGTTGAGCGGCGTAACGCGATACGTGTAAACCAGCGAGTCCACCCAGGGACGGAGATCATCCGGGAAATCCTTCTCCGGCGATCGGCCCATGTGCTGGCCGATCATCGCGGCCTTCCAGAAAACGTCCTTCTTCGGCGTGACGAGGTAGCCCGCCTCCGTCGTCGGCAGCACCTTGCCGCCCATGCAGGAGAAACCGGCCGCATCGCCGACATTGCCGACCTTCACGCCGCCGATCTCGGCGCCGTGCGCCTGGCTGCCGTCCTCGATGAGGTAGATGCCGTGCTTGTCCGCGATGGCGCGGAGTTTTTGGAGATTCGCCGGCTGGCCGAAGATGTGCACCGCGAGGATCGCCTTGGTGCGCGGCGTGATGGCGGCCTCAACCTTCGCCGGATCGATCACACCCGTGTCGGCCTCGACGTCCACGAAGACCGGGATGGCGTTCTGATGGAGTATGCACGAGATCGACGCGCCCCACGTGTACGGCGTCGTGATCACCTCGTCGCCGCACGCGATCTCGAGACCCGCGAGCGCACCTTGGAGGGCGGCATGGCCGGAGCTGCACGCGAGCACCTCGCGACCGCCATGGTAACGCGAGATCGTGAGCTCGGCCTCCTCGATCTCGGGCGAGTGAAAGCGACCGAGGCCGATGGCCTTGCCCGCCTTCAGCACCTCGACGACGCGCTCAATGGCACGCGGCGAGAACTGCGGGAATTTCGAATAGGTGACTTCGCCGACCGGCGTACCACCGAGGAAGGCGAGTTGCGAGGCAGCGGGGGCGAGGGTGTTGCTCATGATGCGTCCAGCCTACCAGACCCGCCCCCGCCCGGGAATGGCCGCCCTTACGAAGCCATGTCGAAACTTACGCCCGTCGAACCTTGTGGCCTTGTCACCGCATCCGCGGACCCATGATGTAGGGCGTCCCCATGCGTTGCCCGTCTTTGCTGACCCGGCCCCTCTGGCGCCGCACCATTGCGGTGCTGCTGGCCGTAGCCGTGCTCAGTTGGCTGCCGGCCTGGTGGTGTGCGCGCGATGCGCGGCGCTGGCTCCAGAACGACGAGCAATATCAAATCGGTTTGTCTCGCGATGTGGCCGCGACGATCCGCGCCGGCGTCAGTGACGCGGACTTCACTAACAATTTCTCGGTCTTCCGCAGCGAATGGCTGTTCGGCACCTACCAGATGGGCGCGCTGGGCCTGCTCCAAGTCATCCAGGCCCATCCCGAACATCGCGCGGAATTCATGCCCGCCGTCGAGCAAGCCATCGACCGACTGCTCTCGCCGCAGGTCCGGGCCTTTGACGCCCGCCTCTGGCAGGAAGACGCTCTCGACTCGCTCGACGGCGCGAACGGCCACGCCGCCTACCTCGGCTATCTCAATCTCGTCCTCACGCTGCACCGCCAGCAAGTGCCGACATCGCGCTTTGCCGGGATCAATGACCGCATCTCCGCCGCGCTCGCCCGGCGCTTCGACACCAGTCCCCACGGCATTATCGAAACCTATCCGGGTGAAGCCTACCCGATCGACAATGCCGCTGGTGTGGCCTCGCTGATCTTGCACCAGCGCCTCACCGGCGCCGACCACACCGCCGCGATCCAACGTATCCTCGCCTGTTACCGCTCGTACTGGCGCGAACCGAAGAGCGGCCTGCTTTATCAGGCCATCGGCTTCCGCTCCGGTTCGCCGCAGGCCGGACCCCGCGCAAGCGGCACCGCCCTCGCCGCGACGTTTCTCGCCTGCGCCGAGCGCGAGGTATCACGGCAACTTTTCGACTCCATCCGCGGCCAGCTCGCCGGCTCCCTGCTCGGCTTCGGCTACATCCGCGAATACCCCGCGGACTGGCATGGCGGCGGCGATGTCGATTCGGGGCCGGTGATTTTCGGAGCCAGCATCTCCGGCACCGGCTTCACGCTCGCGACCGCCCGCCGCTTCGGCGACGCCAGCCTCTTCTCGCGGCTGTACGCCTCGGCGGATTTTGTCGGCGTGCCGGTGTGGCGCGGCGACCGGCTCCGCTTCGCCACCGGCGGCCCGCTCGGCAATTCCATCTTGCTCGCGATGCTCACGGCCTCGCCCGCCGCGCCATGAAGTCCGCCCGACCCATCCGCCTGCGTCAGGTCGTTTGGATCAGCGTGAGTCTGATCCTGCTGCACTGGCTCTGCGCCGAGGTCCTCGTGCGCGTGCCGCTGCTCGAACACTTGTTGTCCCCGGGCAGCGACTCGCTCGACGCACTCCTCATGCTCGGTGTGTTCTTCGCGCTGCGGGCCGCGGTTTTTCTCTTCCTACCGGCGTGGATCGTGGTCAGCCTCTGGTTTTGGTGGACTCAGCGCTCAGCCCCGATCAGGTCTTCCCCACCGCACCCGCCCGCCACGCCTGCGGGGCGCGGCCGGTGACGCGCTTGAAGGCGCGGCTGAAGGAAAAGGGGTCGGCGAAGCCCAGCTCAATCGCCACGCCTTTGACGGTCGCATCCGGGGCCTGCAGGCGGCGTTGCGCGAGCGCGATGCGCTCTTCCAAGACAAACCGCCCGAGCGGCACACCCGTCGTCGCGCGGAAAAGCCCCGTGAGATAATTCGGCGACACGTGCACCGCGCGTGCCACCTCAGCAAGCGAGAGCGGGCGCTGCGCTTCCGCCCGCACGTACTCCGCGGCGCGGCGCACCAGCTGCGCGCGGGTGTCGAGCTGCGCCTCGCCGCCTTCCAGCGCGCGGCGGTACAGCGCGAGCGTCAGGGTCAGGAGCGCTTCCTTCAAGGCTTCGACGTCCGGCACGGTTTTCGCCGCGGCCAGCGCGCGCAGCGTGTCGAGCCGGCCGCGCGTCTCGGCGGGCAGCGCCGCGAGGCTCAGCTGGTGCACGAGCGAAAATCCGCCGCGCCGCGCGTAGTGCGTCACGTGTAGCGTCGGCTCCTGCGCGTGCAGGTTCCACCACGCGAGGCGGTAGCTTTCGCCGCGCTGACGCCACGACTCCGCGTGCGACTGACCCGCCGGACAGATCACGAGGTCACCCGGCTCCAGCGCGCAGCCCTTCTGGTCGAAGCTGAAATGACAGCGCCCGGCCAGCAGCAGGCAGAGCTCCGCGTGGTCGTCGTGCGCGTGCTCCGCCCCGTAGAGGACGGGCGCGAATTTCGCCCGGCGGCGGCGCTCCGCCGGCCGGCGGCCGCGCCACGGGCCGAGCACGCGCGTCGTGTCGAGTCCGCCGAGGACCGTCACCAGTTCGCCGCCGAGGAATCGCGTGAGGACCATGGTCGTTTTCGCCGTGAACGGGCTTACATTTTCTTCCCGGCGCAGATCACCGTGTCCACGGGATTGTCGCCGAGTTCGAAGGCCAGCAGGCGTTCGTCGCGGTGCCGCAGCAGAATCAGGTCCGCGCGCTGGCCGGCCTCGATGGTGCCGCGGTCGTTGAGACCGAGGAGCGAGGCGGCGTTGACCGTGCAGGCCGCGATGGCCTCCGCGGGCGTGAGCCCGCAATGCCGCACGGCGAGCGCGATGGCGAAGGGCATCGAGTGCGTCGGCGCGCGGCCGGGGTCGAAGCCGGTCGCAAGCGCGAGCAGGCCGCCGAGCTCGAGGAGCTTGCGCGTGCGGGCGTAACGCGTGCCGATGTGAAAACTCGCCGCCGGCAGGAGCACGCCAAACGTGTGGCTCGCCGCCAGCGCCGTCGCGTCGCTCAGCGTAGTGGCGTTGAGATGGTCGATGCTCGTGGCGTGCAGCCGCAGCGCCTCGGGCACCATGCCCATTGAAGTGAACTGGTCCGCGCTCACCCGGATGGACAGACCGTGTTTCTTCGCCCGCTCCAGCAGCCGCACGCAGGCCTCGACCGTCCAGCCATCTTCGTCGCAGCAGGCATCCACCGTGATGCCGGGAAATTCGTGCCACACCTGCGGCAACATCTCGCGCGCCACCATGCGCATGTGCTCGGCGGGGTCGCCTTCGGTGGCCTGGCCCAACAGCGCCGTCGGCACCACCGTGCCGGGCCACTCGTTGGCCGCGCGCTGGATCGCGTGCAGCATCTTCAGCTCTCCGTCGATGGTGAGGCCGTAGCCGCTCTTCACCTCCACCGTCGTGGTACCGGCGCGCATCATCAGGTCGAGCCGCGCGCGCAGGTTGGCCGCGAGCTGCTTGCGCGTGGCCTCGCGCACCGCCCGGACCGTCGCGTGGATACCGCCGGTCTTTTTCATCATCTCGGCGTAGGAAACGCCCTTCAGCTTGAGATCCCACTCCTCAAAGCGGTCGCCCGCCGAGCAGGCATGGGTGTGGCAGTCCACGAAGCCCGGCATCAGCACGCGCCCGTCGGCCTCGATGATCTCGGCCTCCGCCGGCACGGGCAGCTCAGGCCCGACGGTGGCGATCTTGCCTTCCTGCACGAACACGTCGCCACGTTCGATCACACCCAGCTCCTTCAGGGCTGCGCCGCGCCGGGGACGCGGGGCACCGGCCAGGGTTAGAATTCTCGCATGCCTGATCAACAAGCTCATCGCACCCATCTTGCGGGCAATTGTCCCCGCAAGGAAAGGGCGAAACTGTCTCCTCCAACCCGCGCTCCCGATTTGCCTTCATCGGGCAATGGTCCTTAGTCATTGGTCTTTACCGCCATGTCCGCCGATCTCACCGAGCTCTACCAGCAGGTCATCCTCGACCACAACCGCCGCCCCCGTAACCGCGGCAAGCTGCCCACGGCCAATCGCGTCGCGCATGGCGACAACCCCAGCTGCGGCGACCAGTGCAGCGTGTACCTTCGCCTCGATGGCGACCGTATCGCCGAGATCACGTTCGACGGCTCCGGCTGCGCCATCTCACAGGCCAGCGCCTCGCTGATGACCACCCAGCTCAAGGGTAAGACCACGGCCGACGCGCAGAAGCTTTACGACGAGTTCCACACCATCGTCACCACCGGCCAGGCCCCGGAGGAGATCAGCGACCTCGGCGCCTTCGCCGGCGTCCACGCCTTCCCCGCCCGCATCAAGTGCGCCACCCTCGGCTGGCACGCCGCCCTCAACGCCATCAAGGGCGACCCGGCCGACGCCACCACCGAGACGCACAAGGACTGACGCGCGACCATCATGCTCGACGTTAACAAAATCCGCGCTGATTTCCCGATCCTCCACCAGCAGGTCAACGGCCACCCGCTCGTCTATCTCGACAACGGTGCCACCGCGCAGAAACCGCGCCGCGTGATCGACGCCTTGGTGCACTACTACGAGCGCGACAACAGCAACGTCCACCGCGGCCTCCACGCGCTCTCCATGCGCGCGACCGACGCCTACGAGGGCGCCCGCGCCCGCATCGCCAAGTTCATCAACGCCGCCGATCCCGCCGAGGTCATCTTCACCCGCGGCACCACCGAGAGCATCAACCTCGTCGCGCACAGCTGGGGCCACGCCCACCTGAAGCCCGGCGACGTCGTCCTCACGACCGAGATCGAGCATCACTCCAACCTCATCCCGTGGCAGCAGGCCGCGCGCGCCAGCGGCGCCACGCTCAAGTATGTGCCCTTCCTCGGCGGCGACGCCGAGGGCGGCCTCGACCTCGCCGCGCTGGATACGCTGCTCACGCCACAGGTGAAGCTCTTCGCCTTCACCCACATTTCCAACACCCTCGGCACAATTAACCCCGCCGCCGAGCTCTGCCGCCGCGCCCGCGCTGTCGGTGCCGTCACCGTGATCGATGCCGCGCAGTCCGTCGGCCACATGCCGCTCGACGTGCGCGCGCTCGGCTGCGACTTCCTCGCGTTTTCCGGCCACAAGATGTGCGGCCCCACCGGCATCGGCGTCCTCTACGGCCGCCGCGCCCTCCTCGACAAACTCGCCCCCGATGAGACCGGCGGCGGCATTGTCGTGAGCGTCACCTACGAGGGCGCCACGTGGAAACCCGCGCCCGAGCGCTTCGAGGCCGGCACGCCCAATGTCGCCGACGCCATCGCCCTCGGCGCCGCCTGCGACTACCTCGACAGCATCGGCCGCGACCAGATCGCCGCGCACGACGCCGTGCTCGCGCAGGTCGCCATGGAAAAGCTCTCCACCCTGCCCGGCATCCGCATCATCGGCCCGCGCACCGGCGCCGCGCGCAGCGGCCTCGTGAGCTTCGCCTTCGAGGGTGTGCACGCGCACGACATCGTGACCTTTGCCGACGAGGATGGCGTCGCCCTCCGCGGCGGCCACCACTGCAACCAGCCCCTCATGCGCAAGCTCGGTCTCACCAGCACCACGCGCGCGAGTTTTTACCTCTACAACACCGAGCAGGAAATCGACGCCCTCGTCGCCACCCTCCGCCGCACGTTGAAATTCTTCATCGGCTGAACGCCATGCGCCCGAAGCTCAGCACCCTTCTGCTGACCCTCGGTTTTCTGATCTCTCTTCCCATGGCCGCAGCCCGCGAGCACGTCATCCTCCTGCATGGCCTGATGCGCTCCAAGGCCGCGATGGCGCCGATGGCCGAGGCTCTCACCCGCGCCGGCTACACGGTCCACAACCTCGACTACCCCTCGCGCACCGCACCCATCGCCCAGCTCGCCGACGACGCCATCGGCCCTGCGCTCGCGGAGTGCCACGCGCAGGGTGCGGAGAAAATCCACTTCGTCACCCACTCGCTCGGCGGCATCCTCGTGCGCAGCTATTTCAGCCGCCACGCGCCCGATGCCACGCTCGGCCGCGTCGTGATGCTCGGCCCGCCCAACCAAGGCAGCGAGGTCGTCGATCATCTCCGCGACTGGTGGCTCTTCAAAAAGATCAACGGACCCGCCGGCCAGGAACTCGGCACGGAAGCCGCCTCGACGCCCAACCGCCTCGGCCCCGCCAATTTCACCGTCGGCATCATCGCCGGCCACCGCTCCATCAACTGGATCAACAGCGGCATGATCCCCGGCCCCGACGACGGCAAAGTCTCCGTCGAACACACCAAGCTCGCCGGCATGACCGACCATATCGTGCTGCCCGTCACGCACCCCTTCATGGCGCGCAACCGTGCCGTCATGGCCCGAACGCTCGCCTTTCTCCGCCACGGAACCTTTCGCGGCTGACGCCAAACACCAGCCCGCATCCGTTCCCCTGCCGGCCGTCGATTCAGCTGGCGGGCTTTTGCAAATACCGGCGGCTCGTCGTTTTTAATGAGCGGTTCGGCGCGGAGCATCCGCCGGCCCGGCCGGGCGGCGGCACTTTTCCATTTCCCGGGTAATAATGCCAATTGACGGAGACGGTGATCAAATCCGAACTGGATACTTCCACTCATCTGCATGAAACCTGCGCCAAAACCCGTCACCCAGCCCGTGGAGTGGGTGGCTTTGGTCGGCGGCTTGGTTTTGCTGGCGTGGTTTCAGCTCGATACGTGGCCGGTGCGCTTTGCCAACATTGATGACGTCGAGTCCTTCCACGTCACGCAGAGCGGCCAGATCGTGGCCTACATCGACCTGCTCGCCCGGAGCCAGAGCCGTTTCTACCAGCTCTGGAATCTCGGGCTCATCGAGCTGTTCAACGGGATCGCCTCGCCGTTCTGGTTCGCTCTGCACCGCACCGTGCTGCTCGGCCTGGAGTATGCGCTGGGCGGCTGGCTGCTCGCCCGGCTGTGCGGCGCCGCGCGCTACGGCTGGCTGTTCTGGATCGTGGGGCTCGGCACCTTGCAGCTGCCGCCGGGTTTCTATCCCGTGCTGTCGTATCCGTCGATCGCCTTTGGCTTCATCGCCCTGCTCACCGCTGCCCTCGCGTACGACCACGCGCTGACCGGCGGGAAGCGGTCGCTGACCGGCTGGGCCGCGGTGTGCTTTTTCGCCGCGATGCTGTTTCACGAGACCTTTGCGATCTATGCGCTCGTCTTCCCGCTGATCCTGGTCGCGCGGCGGCGCAAACAGCCGCACCTGCGCTGGGCGACCTTGTGGCCGCTGGGCGCCGCGTTCGCCCTCTATCTCGCGATCTACTTCGCCTACCGCTGGATGACGATCAGCGAGCACAACTACGACGGCACCACCCCCTCCTTCGCCCTGTGGCCCGCGCTGCAGGCGTGGACGCGCTACTCGTTCTCCATCGCGCCCGGCTTCGAGCTCTGGGTGCTGCGCAACAACCAGCTCGGCGCGCCGCTCTTCCAGAGTCCCGGGACGGTATGGCAGACCGTCCGCGAGGGCCTCACCTTCGCCGCCGTCGCCAAGACCGTCATTGTCACCGCCTGCGCCGGCTGTCTGCTGCACAAGCCGCACCGCGCGCTCACCGGCCGCCTGACCCTCCGGCTGGCCGCCGCCGCCGCCTGCCCCGCCCTGCTCGCCTGCGTGCCGATCGCCCTCTCGATCAAGTATCAGGAATGGGCGCACCTGCGGCAGATCCCGTACGCGTACAGTTTCTTCACCTGTTTCTTCGCCTGGGGCGCCCTCAGCGCGCTCTTCATTTCCGGTGCCGGCTCGCGGCCGGGCATGCGGCACGCACTCGTACATGTGGTGGCCATCGTGGTGATCGCCTACGCGGCGTTCTGCGCCCAGATCTCCAACCCCCGCGTGCTGCGCCAGCTCAACGCGACTTACAACCGCCCCGTCGGTCGCGCCATCATGCCCGTCGTGCCGCCGCCCTGACGGACGCCAGCCTCAGCCGCCGCGGATCAGGGCAGCTCGACCATATACAGCGCCACCGCCAGCAGCACGATCACGACGCCGAGGCCCATCAGCAGCGGGCCTGTCCGGCGCAGCATCCGCAGGCGGTACTCGGCCTGCTCCGCGGTGATTTTCCCGTCCTTGGCCTCCTCCTCCACATCGGAGCTGAGCCAGGTGAGGCGCCATTGCAGCCAGCCGGCCAAGCCCATCACGATGATGCCGGTAAACCCCACCCAAACGTATTCGGGGTGGCCCAGGATCTCTGCCAAGTAAACAAGAGGGGTACGCATTTATCCTCGACGCCCCATCGTGTCACCTAGGGCGCGGGCAATAGCAAGCCCGCAACCCGCCAATGCTCTGCATGTTGTGTCATCCCGTGCCGTCCTATCGTCCGCACTTTCATGGAGTTAATCCAAGATTTCTCCCTCACCCGGGGTATCGCGAACAGCCGCCTCAGCCGCGTCGCAGTTTGAGCAGTCGCTCGCCAGCGGCGTGCAGGGTCTCGGGTTTCTTCGCGAAGTTCAGGCGCACGTAGCGGTTTTCGCCCGGGGCGAAGAAACTGGAGCCGGGCACGGGGGCGACGCCGATCTCCTTCGCCATCCAGTGCGCGAACTCGATGTCGCTCGCGTAGCCAAAGGGCGAGATGTCCACCATCACGAAGTAAGCGCCCTCGGGCCGTGTGTAGCTGAGGCCTGTGCGATCGAGGTAGCCCAGCAGGATTTCGCGCGAGGCGGAGTATTTAGTGCGCAGGCCGTCGTAGTAGCTCTCGGGGAAATTGAGCGCCGTCACCACCGCGTGCTGGAGCGGGGCCGCCGCGCCGACGGTGAGGAAATCGTGCACCTTGCGCGCCTGCGCGATCACGCCCGGCGCGGCGTGCACGTAGCCCAGCCGCCAGCCGGTGATGGAGAAGGTCTTCGAGAGCGAGGAGCACATCAACGTGCGCTTCGCCATGCCGGGGAGCGTCGCGAAATACGTGTGCTTGTGGCCGTCGAAGGTGATGTGCTCGTACACCTCGTCGGTGAGTATCCAAACATCAAATTCCTCTGCCAGCGCGGCGATCTGCAGCAGCTCCTCGCGCGTGAAGACGCGGCCGCAGGGATTCGACGGGTTGCAGAGCACGAAGGCCTTGAGCCCGCTGGCGAAGGCCGCGCGCAGCTCCGCGGGATCGAAGCGGTACGACGGCGGGTGCAGCGGCACGAGGACGGGCGTGGCGCCGGTGAGGATCGCGTCGGCCGAGTAGTTTTCGTAGAAGGGCGTGAAGAGCCCGACGCGGTCGCCCGGGTCGCACACGGTCATCATCGCGACCATCATCGCCTCCGTCGCGCCGCAGGTGACCACGAGCTCGCGGTCGGCATCGACCGGCACGCCCATGCAGCGGGAAATCTTCGCGCCGAGCGCGGCGCGGAGTTCGTTCGAGCCCCAGGTGACGGCGTACTGGTGGCGGCCGGCGTCCATCGCATCCTTGCCCGCCTGCACGAGCGCGGCGGGCGGGTCCCAGTCGGGGAAACCCTGCGCGAGGTTGATCGCGCCGTGGCGCGCGGCGACCCGCGACATTTCGCGGATCAGGGACTCGGTGAAAATGGAGGTGCGGCGCGAGGTGGCGGGCATGCGTTCAGGGAATCTTCAGCTCCATGTTGAGCTTCAGTGAATTCTGGCTGGGCAGCTGGTCGCGGTTCGCATCGTAGATCGCGCGCCATTTCGAGGGCGTGCCGTAGTAGCGCTGGGAAATATTGAAGAGCGTGTCGCCTTTCTTGACGACGTGGGTGCGGTTGGCGGGCGGCGGCGTGGGCTTGGTGCGTTTCAGCTCAGGCCGGTCGTTGGTGTCGTTGGCAGGCGTCGCGAGCGGGGCGACGGTTACCGTCGGCGAGTTTTCCGGGGCCATGACCAGCGGCGACTCCTCGGCGGTGACGGGAGGCGGCACGTAGGCGGGCTGCGCGGGTGCGCCGCTCGTATCGCCCAGCGTGACCCGCGTGGTGACCGTGGGCAGGCCGGTGCCGGCGCGGCTGGAGGCGAGCTCGGCGCGGAGCTGGTCGTTTTCCCGCTGGAGGCGGTCGATCTGCTCCTGGTTGTCGAGGCGCTCGGCCTGGCTGTCGAGCGGCGAGGCCGGCAGGGTGCGGGCGAACTCGCGCTTCGCCGTGTCGACGAGGCCCTTCACATAAATGGCCTGCCGGGAATTGGGCTGCAGTTCGAGGTACTTGCGGAAGTGGTAGATCGCGGCGAGCGGGTCCTTGATGCTCTGAAGGTAGATGATGCCGGCCTCGAGGTGGGACTCAGGGGCGGAGTCGCCGCGCTTGGCGATGACCTTGAGGTAGGCGTTGAGCGCCTCCTGGGTGCGGCCCTGCCGGGCAAACTGCTGCCCCGCCCGGTAGCCGGAGTCATCCGTCTCGGCAGTGGGCACCTGCCCGTCGCCGCGCTCGCAACCGGCGAGCCCGCCCAGCAGGAGGGCGATCAGGGCGGCAATGAATATACGGCGCGGAAACATCGGATGCGGGAAAGGGATTGAACGGAGAAAACGGTTCGCCGTAAATTCCCACTCTCCTCCGGCGACTCAAACCATAAATGGCCCTGAACCTGAAATCCGTCCTCGACCGTGCACGCGCTTGCATCCGCATCGAGACGGCCGCGCTCAGCGAAACCGCGAAGCATCTCGGGCCCGAATTCCTCGCCACGGCCCGTGCCGTGGCCGAGACCGAGGCCGCGGGGAAAAAGCTTATCTTCACCGGCGTGGGCAAGTCCGCGCACATCGCGCAGAAGCTCACGGGCACCTTCAACAGCACGGGCGTCACCTCCTGTTTTCTCGACGCCACGCAGGCGTTGCACGGCGACCTGGGCCTCTGCGGCGAGGGCGATCTCGCGATTTTGCTCAGCAACAGCGGGCGCACCGAGGAGATCCTGCGGCTCATCCCCATCCTGCGCCGGCTCGGCGTGAAACTCGTGGCCTTCACCAGCAAGGCCGACTCCGACCTCGCGAAAAACGCCGAGTACCGCCTCCTCTACCGCGTGCCCCGCGAGGCGTGCCCGCTGGAGCTCGCGCCCACGGCCAGCACCACGGCCGCCCTCGCCCTCGGCGACGCGCTCGCCATGGTGCTCCTCGAGGAGCGCGGCCTCACACGCGACGACTTCGCCCGGTTCCACCCCGGCGGCAACCTCGGCGCGCTCCTCGTCAAGGTGCGCGACCTGATGCGCACGGGAGACCGTCTGCCGATCGCGGCCGACACGATCTCGACGCAGGAGGCCATCCTCGCGATGACGCAGGCCAAGTCGGGCAGCATCGCCCTCGTGGATAAAAAGACGCGCAAGCTCACCGGCATCCTCACCGACGGCGACTTCCGCCGCAGCGCGCTCACCGGACCCGATTTCCTCCAGCAACCCGTTTCCACCTTCATGACGAAAAACCCGAAAGTCATCGCCGACAGCGCCCTCGGCGTCGACGCCTTGCGAATTTTTGAGGCGCACAAGATCGACGACCTCATCGTGATCGACGCCCGCGGCCGCCCCGTGGGCCTCGTCGACGGCCAGGATCTCCCCAAGCTCAAAATCGTGTGAAGAGCCCCATCCGCATCGGCATCATCGGCATGGGCGGCTTCGCCGGCTGGCACCACAACACCGTCGCCCGCCTCGAGGAGAAGGGCGAGGCGCGCCTCGTCTGCACGTGCGACCCGCAGGCCGCGGCCTTCGCCCCGCAGCAGGAGACGTGGCGCTTCGCCGCGCGCGGCGTCCGCGTGTTCACCGATTACAAGGAAATGCTCACCGCGTGCCGCCGCGACCTCGACGTCGTCGTGGTCCCCACGCCCATCCAGCTCCACGCCGAGATGCACCGCGCCGTCGTCGAGCTCGGCATCCCCGTCTATCTGGAGAAGCCCCCCACCCTCGACTACGCCGAGCTGGAGAGCATGATCGCGAGCGACCGCCTCGCGCGGAAGGCCTCGTTTGTCGGCTTCAACTTCATCATCGAGAAGACCCGCCTCGCGCTGAAACAGCGCGTGCTCGCCGGCGAGTTCGGCGCCGTGCGCGGCGCGACCCTCGGCGCGCTCTGGCCGCGGCCCGCCGACTATTTCCGCCGCAACAACTGGGCCGGCCGCCTGATGATGGACGGCCGCATCGTGCTCGACTCGTGCTTCGGCAACGCCCTCGCGCACTTCGTGCACAACATGCTCTTCTGGTGCGGCCGCGACGGCCTCTTCAGCTGGGCCCAGCCCGCCGCCGTGCGCGCCGAGCTCTACCGGGCGCACGCCATCGAGGGCGCGGATACGTTCTTCGTCGAGGCCGACACCCTTGAGGGCGTCACGATGCGCTTTGCCATCTCGCACGCCTGCGCCGGCCCGAGCTCGCAGACCGAGACGCTCGTCTGCGAGAAGGCCACCCTCACCTACGTCATCGGCCAGAAGGTCGAGATCCGCTGGACCGACGGCCGCGTGGAGCGCGTACCGTTCGACAACTTCGACGGCGTGTACGAGAACCATCTCGCCTACTACCGCTACCTGCGCGGCGAAGCCGACCGTCCCGCCACGACGCTCGTGGACTCGCGGCCCTTTGTCGCGCTCAACGACCTCGCGCACATCTCCAGCGCCCACATCGCGCCGATCCCGCCCGCGTTCGTGAAGCCCTTCCGCGACACCACGGAGCAGAAGGACTACCTCGACGTCGCCGGCATCCAGCAGGCGCAGGAGGCGTTTCTCCTCCGCGGCACCTGGCCGGGCTGGGAGCGCAGCACGGGCGAGGTAGCCACCGCCGCCGACCTGAACCGTCTCCACGACGTGATCAAGGCGATGGCCGCGGCGCGACGGGGCTGAACCGGCAGGTCCTATTAAGGAGTCCCGCGGCACGCGCGAGACTCCATCATAGTTTTGGGTCGGAGCACACCGCCGCTTGTCTCGCGGAGGTTTCCACTCACATTAGATCCATGCCTACGCCGCCCTTTGTTTACCAGGATCCGCTGCCGCTCGGCCCCGATACGACGGAGTATCGCCTGCTCTCCCGCGAGGGCGTGAGCGTCACGACGTTTGAGGACAAGGAAATCCTCAAGGTCGCGCCCGAGGCGCTCGCGTATCTGGCGCAGCAGGCGTTTCGCGACAGCGCGTTCATGCTGCGGCCGAAGCACCTCGCGCAGGTCGCCGCCATCCTCGACGACCCGGAGGCCAGCGCCAACGACCGCTACGTAGCGCTCACCCTGCTCAAAAACGCCGAGATCGCCGCCGAGGGCATCTTGCCGATGTGTCAGGACACGGGCACCTGCTCCGTCATGGGCAAGAAGGGCCAGCAGGTCTGGACCGGCGCGAACGACGCCGAATGGATCTCCAAGGGCATCTACGACTGCTTCACCAAGGAAAACCTCCGCTACTCGCAGGTCGCGCCGCTCGACATGTGGAACGAGGACAACACCGGCACCAACCTCCCCGCGCAGATCGACCTCAACGCCACCGAGGGCGCGAAATACGAATTTCTCTTTGTCTCTAAGGGCGGCGGCTCGGCCAACAAGCTCTTCCTCTTCCAGGAGACCAAGGCGCTGCTCAACCCGAAGAGCTTTGAGAAATTCGTGACAGACAAGCTGCCGCTACTCGGCACCAGCGCATGCCCGCCCTATCATCTCGTGTTTGTCGTCGGCGGCACGAGCGCCGAGGCGTGCATGAAGACGCTGAAGCTCGCCACGACGAAGTACCTCGACGCACTCCCGACCACCGGCAACGCGCAGGGCCGCGCCTTCCGCGACCTCGCGATGGAGGAGAAGGTGCTGCAGATCGCGCGCAACTCCGGCATCGGCGCGCAGTTTGGCGGCAAATATTTCGCGCTCGATGTGCGCGTGGTGCGCCTGCCGCGCCACGGCGCGAGCTGCCCCGTGGGCATGGGCGTCTCGTGCAGCGCCGACCGCAACATCAAGGCGAAGATCACGCGCGACGGCATTTTCCTCGAGCAGCTGGAAACGAATCCCGGCCGCTTCATCCCCGCCGGACAGCGCGCGATCCGTGACGACAACATCGTGCAGATCGACCTCAACCGGCCGATGAAGGACATCCTCGCCGAGCTGTCGAAGCACCCCGTCACCACCCGCGTCTCGCTCACCGGCCCGATGATCGTGGCCCGCGACAGCGCGCATGCGAAGCTCAAGGAGCGCATCGACGCCGGCCAGGGTCTGCCGGATTATTTGAAGAATCATCCGGTCTATTACGCGGGCCCGGCCAAGACGCCGACTGGCTACGCCTCGGGCTCCTTCGGCCCCACGACGGCCGGCCGCATGGACAGCTACGTCGACCTCTTCCAATCGCACGGCGGCTCGATGGTGATGCTCGCCAAGGGCAACCGCAGCAAGGCCGTCACCGATGCGTGCAAGAAACACGGCGGCTTCTACCTCGGCAGCATCGGCGGCCCGGCCGCCATCCTCGCCAAGGAAAACATCACCAAGGTCGAGGTGCTTGAGTACCCCGAGCTCGGCATGGAAGCCGTGTGGCGCATCGAGGTCGTGAATTTCCCGGCATTCATCTTGGTCGATGACAAGGGCAACGACTTCTTCGTGAACACCTGCGGAATCTGCGTGCCGGATAAGAAGTAAAGTAACACGCCAAGGAATAGGTAGGGACGGCTCTCCGAGCCGTCCGCGGTGCCTCTCACGCTGTGACCGACGTAGCGGACGCCTCGGAGAGGCGTCCCTACCCTCTGACTATTTGTGCAGAGACAAAAAAAGCCCCGCGGATTAAGCGGGGCTGAAATCAAGGCGGCTCAGTTCGCGCTCAGAACTTCACCAGCACGCCGGCGCCGGCGGCGTTAATGCGGCTCATGGAGTCGTAGAGCCGGTCCTCGGTCAGGTTACGGGCCACCCGCTCAGAGGTGCGCACCGTGAGGTCGGCGTTGCTGGCCATGGTGGAGGACAGGCCGGGAGACAGGAGGCGGGCCAGGCGCGCTTCACGGGGCGAGGTGACCTGGGTGAGCGGCTCGCGCACGGGGCGGACGGCCAAGGTGCGGGAGGGACGCGTGAGCGCATCGCTCAGGATCGCCTCGGTATCGGGCTGGGCCGGAAGATTGGCACCGAGGAAGCGGGCCGAAGCGGAGTCATCCGTGCGATTGAAGCCAGCGCCAAGCACGGCAAAGGTCGCGGAGGCCGGCGCTTGGTTCGGCATGGCATCAGCCGCAGGGGCCGAGACCGACGCAGCAGGAGCGGACGTTTGCTGCGTCACCGCCATCGGGGCGGGCGACGTCACGGCGGCCATCGTCTCGCGGGTGGAGACCGTCAGCGGCTCAACCTTAGGCTGTTCGACTGAAGCGGAAACCGGCTCGGAGGCCGCGATGGCCGCCACCGCCGGCGTCGTGTAAACCTCCGGCAGGCTGCTGCCAGTACGGTATTCACGGATGGTGACAAGGCTCAGCGCAAAAACGGCGGCGGCCCCGATGGGCAGCTGGTAGCGCGACATACGGGCACCGACGCGGATAAAAGGAGTCCACCACGGGCGGGGCTCGACGATGGCGGCGAGCTGCTTGGCGCGGAGCTCGCGGTCGAACTGATCCCAGAACTCGGCGGGCGGACGCTCCGCACGCTTCAGCCGCAGCAAGTCTTCCAGAGTGACGTTGGGTTTCTGACGATCAGGGTTCATCGGCGGATATAGGGCTGGAGTTCGGATTGGAGCAGCTGCTTGGCGTAGTGCAGCCGCGAACGGACGGTACCGACCGAGCAATTCATGATTTCTGCGATCTCCTGGTGGCTGAGCCCATCAATCTCAAAAAGTGTAATCACGGTTCTGTGATTGATAGAGAGTTTTTGCATCGCTTCGTTCAATTTTTCCTGGAGTTCCCGCACAAAGGTGTCGCGGTCGGCCCCCGTGGTATCGGTGAGCGCGGCGACGACTTCGGCGGAAACAGCCTCGTCCTCGTTGATCTTTTCGAAGCTGAAAAATGTGCGCAACTTGTTCTTGCGCAGATGAGATAGCGTCGAATTGACCGCAATCTTGTAGAGCCAGGTAAAGAACGAGGATTGGCCCTGAAAACGATTGATCGACTGAAAAGCCTTGATGAAAGCGTCTTGCGTTAAATCAGCCGCATCCTCCCGGTTGGAGGTCATGTTGTAAACCACTCCATAGACGCGGCCGCGGTATTTGGTGACGATCTGGTCAAAGGCCGTGACATCGCCCGCCTGCACGGCCCGCACGATCGCAAGATCGGCGTCGGCCTCATGCTGGCGTTCGGGAGACGCGACGAGCGTCTTGCCGAAAGTCTTCACGGCTTCCATGGGATCAAGGAAAGCCCCAATCACTTCCCGGCGCAAATGGAAAGTGGGCGGAAAGCGTTAGTGACAGGGGCGAATATCCTTAACTGCCTTTTAGACAGAATAAACAGAATCCACAGAATGAAACGGAAGCAATTCCGTACATTCTGTTCATTCTGTCTAAACTACCTCATGCCCGCAGGGCGGTGACCTGGGCTTGGAGCACGTCGCAAAGACCGAGGAGGAGAGGTGCCGGCGGCTCAGACGCGTGAGGCGCGAGAGCGGCCTGGGCCGCGGCGATCTCGGCCTGCACGGCGGCGGCGACGGCGCCAAAGACATCGAGCTCGTCCATCTGCCGCAGGTGCAGCGCAAGTTGCGAAGGGCGCTCGCCAAGAATCTCGGCGGTGAGCTCGGCACGGTCGGCGGCGGGCAGGCGCTCCATGAGCACGAGAAGCGGGAGCGTGAGCTTGCCGCTCGCGAGGTCGGTGCCGAGGGTCTTGCCGATGCGCTTCTCCTCGCCGAAGAAATCCGCGAGGTCGTCGTAAATCTGGTAGGCGATGCCGAGATGGCGGCCAAAACGCCCCGCGGCCTCGACGAAGGCCGGGGCAAAGCCGCCGTAGCGCGCGCCGAGGTGGCAGGAGACGCGGAAGAGCTCAGCGGTCTTGAGGTCGATCACGCGCTGGTAGTCGGCGCGGGTGACGTTGGTGGAGCCGCGGCGGAGGGTCTGAACGATCTCGCCAGCACAGACGCGGCGCGTGGACTCGGAGACCGCGGAGCAGACCTCGGTGGTGGGAAACTGCGTGGCGAGGTTGAGCGCGTGGGCAAAAAGCGCGTCGCCGAGGAGCACGGCGGCGGTGGAGCCGTACTCGCGGGCGGCGGTGCGGCGGCTGCGGCGGACCTCGGCGCCGTCCATGATGTCGTCGTGCACCAGCGTGGCGAGGTGGACGAGCTCGACCACAGCGGCGATGCGCACGAGGTCGGGCGCGATGGCGGCCGGGCCGCGCCAGCCGCTGAAGAAAACGAGGGCCGGGCGGATACGCTTGCCCGAGGTGTCGATGCAGTAGTCGGCCATCGCGCGGATCTCGGGCTCGAAGGCCTCGAGCTGCCCGCGCAGGAAAACGTCGAGCTGGGCCATGTGCGGTGCCACGCGGCCAAAGACGCTCGCGAAAGCGTGGCCGGGAGTGGCGGTGACAGAGGACGTGGCGCTCATGGGAGATGGAAGGACCACGCTAGGCGGGAATTGGAAAATGGCTAATAAATTGTAGGCGCGGCCACCACCGGAGGTTTCCGATTGCTGTAAACGGGAGAGTCGGCGGAGCTTGGAGGCACATGGACAACCCGGTGTTTCTCCTGATAATGACGGCAGTAGGGCTGTATGTCGGCAAGCTGTGGCTCGACGACCGGAAGGCGGCGCGGCTCGGCGGCGTGCAACCCGGAACCCTGCCGGGCGCCACCGATGCCTCGGGCAAGGCCATCGCCATCGCCGTGCTCGGTGCGCTCGTGATCCTCGCGGGCGAGACCTGGGGTGAAAACGCGCTGGGCCTCACCGCGCAGCAGTCGAAGATCACGTGGCTTTTTGGCGCTTACTCCCTGGTGGCGGCGATCATCGAGGAAGTGATCTTCCGCGGTTTCATCGTGATCGACAAACGCGGGAAAGCCGCGCTGTGGGCCGGCGCCGTAGGCGCCTCGGTGCTCTTTGCGGCGTTGCACCCATTTTTGTGGACGTGGGACAAAGACGGATTTGCCCTGACGCTCGGCGCGAAGGGCTGGTTCAGCACAGGGACGGTGTTCGTCACCTCGCTGTGGCTTTACGCGGCGCGGTTTGCCGCGTGGAATCCGACGCGGTCCCTCCTCCCCTGCTTCGCCGCCCACGGCGCGAAGAACCTCGGCGTGATCGTGATCAAGGCCGCGCAGGGGTTTATGGGCGGAGTTTGGTAAGACGACTTTCCCTTTCGCAGGGACGTCGCGGTGAATGACGCCTGTGGTGGCTGCGGCATCTCGCCGCAGTCACTCAGCATGAAACCAAGCCGGCCGGAGCCGGCGCGGCTTACGGGACTTCGTACACCTCAACGAGACCGATGCCGGTACCGTTGTTGTTGCCGAAGAGCTGGGCGCTGTAGATGCCCGGCGGGAGCGTCATGAGGATCGCGGCGTCCTTGCTGCCGGAGGCCAGCGGCGTGGCGCCGACGCGGCTGCCCGCATCAACCACCAGGGCCGGATCGTTGCCCACCTCCCAGTTGTCGTTTTCACGGATGGTGGAGCCGTCGGAGACACCGGCGAGGCTGGCGATGCGCACGATGCGCACGATCGGGTCCACCAACGTGGCGCCGGGCAGATACTGGGCGATGGCCGGACCGACGCCGCGGACGAGTACCTTCTTGGGCGAGGTGCCGTTGACCACGAAGCCGGCGATGAGGATGTTGTTGCCGGTGCCGACCTGGCCGCGCGTCGAGATGTTGACCATCTTCTGCGTGGAGAAGGCGGCCTGGTTGTCCACGTCGTAGAGCTCGACGAGGGCGAGGCCGCTGGCGCCGCTGACGTCGCTCACTTGGGCGCTGTAAACACCCGGATTGAGGGTGAGGAGCACAGCGGCATCCTTACTGCCAGCGGGGAGCGAGAACGCGCCGACCGCGGAGAAGGTCGGGCTGAGACCAGTCGGCCAGTCGTTGTTGTAACCACCGGGGATAGTCGCACCGGACGAGTTGAAGAGCTGAATCTGCGGATCGGGCAGCAGGCCGGTGAGGCCGCCCGGCAACGAAGGCCCGACGGCGCGAATGAGGATCTGCTTGGGCACATCGCCCGTGACGACGAAGCCGGCGATGAGGACATTGCTGCCCGCACCGGCCAGGCCGCGCGTGGAGATATTGCGGAGGAAGCCGTCGCTGACCGTGTTACCCGAGGGCAGCGCGGCGGCAAAGGAGCCGCTGGCGGCACCGCTGAGCGTGCCGCTCAGGAAGCCAGTGGCCGGATCGGCCTTGCCGGTGAAAGTGTTCCCCGCACGCGTATTGATGGTGAACCTACCCGTCGAATCCACGGAGCCCGCACCGGAGTCGGCGAACGAGCCATCCTGCAGGTAGAGCGTGATCGTGCCGTTGGCACCGACGATGCCGGAAAGGACGCTGGAGAAATGGCCGAGGATGCTGCCGCTGTAGTAGCCGGCGGCCACGGGTGCGGAAGCATTCGCCGTGATGATGGGGCCGACGAAGGTGATGCGGCCGTTGTCGATGGAACCGGTCACACCCGTGGCGGAGAAGGTACCAGAAATCAGGACATTATTGGACGCATCGCGGAGGATGAAGCCGTTGGAGGCGTCGATCGGCACATTGGAGTAGTAATACGTCTTGGCTGTCCCCTGGCCTTGAGGGACGTAGCCGATGAAGGTGGCGGAGCGACCATGGAGGTTGACCGCGGTGAAGTTGCCGAACTCACCAAGGGCGGCGTAAGTACCGGCGTACACCGTGTCGGAATTGACCGTGGTGACGAGCGAGGCCATCACGGTGACCGTCGCGGACGTGGTGGTGGCCCCGGTATTGTCGGTGGCGACCGCGGTGAGGCGGTACACGCCTTCGGTGGTGGGATTCCACTGATAGGTATAGGGTGTGGAGGTCAGGGTGGCGAGAACGGTGCCGTTGGCCACGATCTGCACGCTGGCCACGGTGCCATCGGCGTCGGCCGCCGTCGCAGCAATGGTAACACCCGTACCGATACGGATGACGTTGCCATTGGCCGGCGCGGTGATGGCCGCGGTCGGAGGCTGGTTGGGACTCACCGTCACCACCACGGAGGTGGAGTTAGTGACATTGTTCGAGTCATCGGTGGCCTGAGCGAGGACCGTGTAGGCACCGGAGGCGCTGGGCGTCCACGTCGCCGTGTAGGGCGCGCTGGAGGCGCTGCCGACAAGAACGTTGTTGGCGTAGAACTTCACGCCGGTGACGGTGCCGTCCGTATCGCTGGCCGTGGCGGCAAGCGAGACCGTGGTGCCGGCCACGATGGTCGAGGTCTGCGGCGAGGTCAGCGTGACGCTCGGCGAGGCATTGGGATTGACCGTAACGTTGACCGTAGCGGAGGTGGCCTGATTGCCGACATTGTCCGTGGCACGGGCGAGGATCGTGTAAGCGCCAGCCGCGACGGGGGTCCAGCTGAGGTTATAGGGTAGGCTCGTGACGGGCGTACCCTGCGGCTGGCCGTTCACGAAGAACTGGACGCTGGCCACGCTAACGTCGTCGGTGGCGTTGGCCTTGAGAGTGGTCGGCGTGCCGGCGGTGAAGACCGCGCCATTGGTCGGGGCGGTGACGGCAACGGTCGTGCCGCTGGGACCGCTGTCGGTAACCGTCACAGTGACAGCGGAACTGGTGACGGTATTTCCGTCGTTATCGGTGACTTTGGCGGTGATAGCATAGTTGCCGAGGTTAACCGGCGTCCAAGTGAGGTAGTAGGGATACGCGGTGACCGCGGTGCCGACGATCTGGTTGTTTACCCGGAATTCGACGGAAACGACATTGCCGTCGGGATCGCTGGCGTTGGCCGCGATAGTAACCGGAGCTCCGACCGGAAAGACCGTGCTCGCTACCGGCGAAGTGATCGTGACGGCAGGCGGCTGGCCTACCACAGTATTGCCGGAACTGCTGCCACCATCGGTGACGTTAAGGGTAAGCGCGTTGGCCTTCGTCGAGCCGGAGAAGCCGAGCGGATCGCTGGCAATGACATACAGCTTGGAGGGTACGACCACGAGATTGTTATTCGCATCGAGCACCTTGTGCTGGGTCGGCGTGTAGGAGATCGAGACCGGCGTACCGGCGGCGGTGACGTTGGCCTCGCCCACGTACCGGTCGTCAAAGAACAACTGCACGTTGATGGGGTAGCCGTTGCTGCTGCTCGCAATGATGGTGGCTTGGTTAACCGCACCACCGGTGACCGTGCTGAAATCAGCCGGCGTCTGGATGATTGCCGTGGGCGGCGCAGCCACGAGGACGGAGTTGGGCGCGGGCGAAGCGGACGCGACCGTATTGGAATCGGAAGCGATGACGTTGCCCTTGTCGTCGTAGGCGAAGGCCGTAAGCTGATAGGTGCCGGCAACAGTAGGCTGCCAGGAGAAGATGTAAGGATACTCGGTCTTGCTGCTGGTGACGTTGTTGGCCTTGTCGCGAAGGAGCGCACCATCGACGTAGAGGTCGACCTTGCTGATGCGACCGGAGAGCTTTTCCGCGTCGATCGAGACGGTGACCTGCGCGACGGGATTGGCGATGTAGTCGGGGATGGTGATCTTGGCGTTGCTGGCCGGGCTGTTTATCTTGATCGTCGGCAGCGGAGTGACAGCGGAAACGACCGTGATGTTCAAGGGATCGCTCGCCGGGAGTAGCGTCGTACCATCGCTGGCCGTGGCGCGCGCCGTGATGGCGTGAGTCGCACCCACCGGCCCCGGGGGAACGTAGACCAGATTGTAGGGCGCCGTAAGATCAGCGGGGCCGACAGGCACGCCATTATCGTAGAACTGAATCTTGGTGACCACGCCTTGGCTGACACTCGGCGTAGCCGAGAGCAGGACAGCGGAGCCCAGTGGCGTCGATGCCGTGCCCACGACGAAGTTGACCGCGGTCTTGGTGGTGTTTGCCGTCGTGACATTCACCGCCGGCGAGGTAACGACATTACCCAGATCATCGGTGACCACGGCCGTGAGCGTGTAATGCCCGAGGTTGGCCGGCGTCCACGACATGGTGTAAGGATAGGCAACAACCGGATTGTTGAGCAGGGCGCCGTTCACCATGAACTTCACGTTGTTCACGGCGGAAGTACCGGCGGTCACATCGGCCACGATAGTCTGCGCAGCGCCCACCAAGAGCGTGGAATTATCCGCCGGATTCGTGATGGCGACCGAGGGCGGCGTGCCGGGGGTGACCGTGTAGGTGACCGGAGCCGAAGTCACGGTGGTGCCGTTGCTGGTCGAGACGGAAGCGACGACCGTGTAGGTGCCGGGAGAAGTCGGCGTCCAATCCATGCTCCAAGGGAACGCCGTGACAGGTTTGAGCGCGACGTTGTTGGCGAAGAAGCTGACGTTGATGACCGACAGGCCCGGAGTGTTGACCGTCGCGGCGAGCCGCTGCGACACGTTCACGGGCAAGGTTGAGCCATCGGCCGGACTCGAGACCGAGACGGTTGGGATCGGAGCAGTCGCGACAGTGATGGTGACAGGAGCGGAAGTTGTCTCGTTGCCAGAGCCGTCGGTGGCCACGGCGGTCAAAACGTAAGTACCCGTGGCCACCGGCGTGAACGGCACGGTGAAGATCGGGATGTTGCCCTGGCCTTGGAGGGTGATGCCCGGGTACGGGGCGCCCACAAAGATACCGTTGGCGTAAAACTTCACCCCGGCGATGACGCTGTTGTTGATGCTGGCGTTGGCCGCGAGCTGGATCGGCATGCCCACATAGTAGGTGGCATTGGCACTGGGCGATGTGATGGTGACGCCCGGCGAACTGGAAGACGGAGCGACCACGACGTTCACGGCGGCACTGGTGGCCTTGTGACCGAGGTTATCCGTGGCAATTGCGACAATGGTGGCCGGACCCGCGAAATTGGGGCTCCAAACCGCCGACGCCGGGAACGTCGGGTTCGGCTGATTAAGGATCGTGAATCCGTTAACCCGGTACTCAATCCCCGTGATAACGCTGCCGGGAGAGGTGAGCGCCACGGTGATATTGCGCAAGACACCCTGAGGAATGACAACGCCGTCAGAGGGAGATGTGATCGTGATGCCGGGGCCATTGCCGGAAGTGACAGTGAAAGCCACCGCGGCGGAGGTAGTGATGCCGCCCGCATTGTCCGTGGCGACCGCAGTAAGCTGGTAGCTGCCAGCCATGTCGGGCGACCATGATATCGTGAAGGGCGCCGTCGTGGCGGTGCCGACCACAGTGCCGTTGGCGAGGAATTGCACGCTGGCGATGGAGCCATCCAGGTCGCCCGCGACCGCAGTGAGCGTCTGGCTGGAACCGACGCCCACGGAAGCCGCCGGCCCAGGCACGGTGATCGCGACGGTAGGCAGCACGTTATCGGCCACGACGGTGGTGGCGGTAGCGGTCGCTTGGTTGCCGGCCGAGTCGGTCACGAGCGCGCTGATCGTGTAAGTCCCGTTGTTGGCCGGAATCCATGTGCTACGGTAGGGCACCGAGACGGCAGAGCCGATGGGCGTGCCGTTGGCAAAGAATTGCACGCTGGCGATCGAGCCACCGGCAAAAGCCGTGGCGGTGGCGGTGATGGAGGCTTGGGTGTTAACCGCAATCTGCGCCGGCACGATGACGCTGAGGCCGGTGGGCGCATTACCGCCGGCGACCGTCACGGTGGTGGTGCTAGAGGTTGCCGTCAGGCCGAGGTTATCGGTGGCCACGGCGGTGACGCTGTACGTGCCGGCAACGCGCGGGGTCCACACAAAGCTGTAGGGCGCCGTGGTGTCGGGCGCACCGAGGGAGACGCCGTTGGCGAAGAACTCGACCTGCGCGATGGTGCCGTCGGGATCGGAGGCCGTGACGTTGAGGGTGTTGGCCACGCCGACGCCAGCGGTGGCGCCGAGGGCGGAGATCAGGGTGCCGATCGTGGGCGCCTGGTTGGCCGCCACGATGGTGCTAGCCGTGAAGGTCGCCTGATTACCAAAGGTATCGGTCGCGGTGGCCGTGATGGCATAGGTACCGGTGGCCGTCGGCGTCCACTGGACGCTGTAGGGATACACGGTGTCGATGCCGAGAGAGAGGCCGTTGGCGAAGAACTGGACCTGCGCGATGGTCGCGCCCGGAGCAGCCGCGTTGGCGGTCGCCGATAGAATGGCCGTCCCATTGGCGGCCCACTGGGCGGGGGCAGTGATCGCTCCGGTCGGCGCATTGCCACCGGAGACCGTCACGGTGGTGGTGCCGGAAGTCGTGGTCAGGCCGAGATTGTCGGTGACAACGGCCGTGAGGCTGTAGGTGCCGGCGATGCGCGGCGTCCAGACGAAGCTGTAGGGCGCCGTGGTGTCGGGCGCGCCGAGCGAGACGCCATTGGCGAAGAACTCGACCTGAGCGACCGTGCCATCGGGATCGGACGCGGTCACACTGAGCGTGTTGGCCACGCCAACGCCGGCGGTGGCACCCAGACCGGATACCAGCGCGCCGATCGTCGGAGCCTGGTTGGCGGCAACAAGGCAGACCACCGTGCTATCGCTGAAATTGCCGAGCGTATCCGTGGCACGGGCGGTCAGGATATGGTTGCCGGTGACGCCGGGGGTCCACGAGGTGCTGTAGGGGAAGGTGGTGTCGGTGCCGACAACCTGGCCGTTATCGTAGAAGACGACGCTGGCGATGGTGCCGGAGTTAGCGGTCACGGTGGCCGTGAGCGTGAGTGTGGCACTGACCGCCGCAGTGGCGGGCGCATTCAGGGTGACCGTGGGCGCCGTGCCTGGTGAGACGGTGACCGTGTGCGCGGCGGACGTGGTCTGAGTGCCGTTGCTGTCGATCAGCACGGCTACGATGGTGTAGGTGCCGGGAGAGACGGGCGTCCAGGTGACGGCGTAGGGGAAGGTGGTGTCCGTCCCGAGCGAAATGTTATTGGCGTAGAACTGCACGCTGGTGACGGACGCTCCGGCGACGGGTGTGGCCGTGGCGGTAACGTCGGTCGAAGCGTTGACGGGGATGGTCGCGGCATTGGCCGGGAGATCGAGCGTCACCTGCGAGGGCGTGATCGCGCCGTTCGTGATGTTGACCGTGACGGCGGAGGACGTGGTCTGCGTGCCGAGGCTGTCGGTGGCAACGGCAGTGAGGCTGTAGGTACCCGTGGTAGTCGGAGTCCAAACGACACTGTAGGGGGCGGTGGTATCGGCCGCGCCGACGGCGGCGCCATTGGCGTAGAACTGCACGCTGCTGATCGTGGCGCCGGGTGTGGTGGCGGTGGCTGTGGCGGTGATCGTGGGCGTGGCACCGAGGACGTAGCTGGAATTGGTGACCGGGCTCGTAATGCTGACGCCGGGCGCGGCGTTGACCGTGACGGTGACGTTGGTCGAGACGCCGACGTTGCCGAAGTTGTCGGTGGCGAGGGCGCTGAGGGTGAAGGTGCCGACGGCATGGGGCGTCCACGTCGCCGTGTACGGGAACTGCGTGCTGGTGCCGAGGAGCGTGCCGTTGACGTAGAAAGTGACCGAGGAGATCACGCCGCCGCTGATCGTCGTGGTGGCCGTCGCAGTGACGGCGACGTCGGTGTTGACGAGGACCGGGTTTTGCGCGGCGACGGTGACCGAGGGAAGGTTGCTGGTGCCGGGCAGCGCGTTGGTGCGACGGTCGTGGAGGAAGACGTCGCGGTAGGTGTTGAGATCGGGCGAGGTGCGGTTGGTGGCGCCATGGACCAGGCCGGCGGTGTTTTCCGCATCGGAGGGGAGCGCGACCCAGCGGCCGTCGGCGCTGATCACCGGATAGATGTCGGAGGCCGCGGAGCTGGGCACGCCGAGGAGCTGCTGCGTCTGGAAGCCGAAGCGGTTTACGCTGACCATCGAGGTGGCGATGTTGCCGGGCGTATCGTAGGTGCCGCTCGCGGTGACATCGCGATCAACGACAAACACATCCACGGCGTCGTTGGCATCAGGGCCGGTGACGTAGCCGTTGTTGTTGGCGAAAGCGGTCGCCGCAGCGCCGGTGCCACCACCGCCCGTGATGGAGACGGTGGGAGCGGAGGTGTAGCCGCTGCCCGGATTCACGATGGTGATGCTCGTGATGGTGTTGCCATCCGTGGTCGCGGTCGCCGTCGCGCCCGTGCCGCCGCCGCCCGTGAGCGTGACGGTCGGGGTGGTGGCATAGCCGGTGCCGCCGTTGGTCACGAGGAGATCCTGCGTCTGGCCACCGTTGTCGCCGACGGCAAGGTTGTTGGCGAGCGAGGCGAAGGTGACGTAGCGGCCGTCGGCACTGATGCTGGGGTTGACGGAGCCGAGCTTGAAGCCGGCGCCGGAGGGATCGGTGGCCTCCGCCCCCGCGGAGCTGACGCTGACGCGCGTGGTGGTGGCGTTGTTGCGATCGTAAACGAAGACATCGCTCACTCCGTTGGTGTCGGAGGCGATGAGGTCGCTGGCCGTCGAACTGAAGGCAATGTAGCGGCCGGTGGCGCTGATCGAAGGAGCGTGGCTGGCACCGGTGGCCTGGGTGCCGCCGGTCTTGACGCTGACGCGGATCGTGGTGGTCGCAGCGAGGTCGCGCACGAAGATGTCGCGCACACCGTTGGTGTCGCCGGCCACGAGGTTGGTGGCGTCGGACGCGAAGGCAACGGCGCTGCCGTCGGCGCTGATCTTGGCCTCGAGGCTGTTGCCGTTGGCGACGGCGCCGCCGGTGGACTGGTCAACGAGGACGGTGGTACCGGCGGTGAGGTCGCGCAGGTAGATGTGCGTGACGCCCACGGCAGTGGCGGGCGTGACAAGGTTGGTGGCCGAGGACTCGAAGACGACGTAGCGGCCGTCGGTGCTGATCGAGGGCTTGAAGTTGGATCCGTTGGCCTGCACGCCGCCGGGCCCCACGCTGGCGAGCGTGACGATGCCCGTCAGAGTGTCGGTGACATAGATGTCGCTGAAGCCGTTGGTGTCGCCGACGACGAGGTTGGTGGCTTCGGAGGAGAAGGCGACGTAGCGGCCGTTGGCGGAAATGGCGGGCGTGGCGGAGGCGCCGTTGGCCTGCGCGCCCTGCTGGGAGAGGCTGATGCGGCGGACGGTGGCGGTCTGGTTGTCGTACAGGAAGATATCGCGCGCGTTGTTGGTGTCGGCGAGGCCGCTGCCGGTGAGATTGGTGGAGTCGGAGGCGAAGGCGACATAGCGGCCGTCGGTGCTGATGGCAGGATTGTCGCTGTAGCCGTTGCCCCCGGTGCTGGCCCAGTAATCGGTGGGGAAATTCGTCGGGAGGATGTTGATGCGGGCGGCGTTGGTGTCATTGAACCAGGTGTTGTTGCCATTGACCGCGAGGTCGTTGTCGGTGGTCTCGGAGACATAGCTCAGCGTGTCGATCTTCGCCATGACGTAGTACGAGCCGGCGAAATTGCCCGGGAGGAGCTGGTTCCAGTTGAAGGTGCGGTTGGTGCCGTCGGCGTTCTGGAGGGTGCTGACGTCGAAGGTGGCGAGGAGGAAGTCGTCGCCGTCACCGAAGGTCGGGTTGCTGGAGAGGATGACCTCGATGCGGAAGAAGGTGTTGTCGCCGTTCTTGCCGGGGACGTAGGGGACGTTGTTCACCCCGTTCGTGCTGGTGAGATTGGTGTAGGTCAGGGACATCGGGATGACGTCGCCGCCCTTGTAGGAGGTGCCCGCGGGATAGGTCAGGCTCGTGATCTTCAGGTCGGGTTTGCCCGTGATGGTGAGCAACGCGCCGGTGGTGGTAAATGTGGCGGTGGCTCCGCTGCTCAGGACGGCCGTGACCTTGCAGGCGCCAGCCTGGCTGGTGACCGTAGGAATCGTCTTGCTGATCTTCACATCCACCGTGGCACTGGCCGCCAAAAGACCGGGATTCACCGTGGAAACAGGCAGCGTGATGACCTGGTTGGTGACCTGATTGCTGAGGCTCAGCGTGACGTCCACGTTGCCCGCCGGGACGGCAGTGAGGGTGTCGTTATTGATGAAGGTGACGGTGAACACGACCGTGTCACCGGGCTTGGGCGCGGCGTTGTCCACCGTGATGGCGGAAACACCGAGGGATTGGGCGCGCGCGGCGGCGGCGAGGCCGAGGGCCAGCGCGGCACCCAGAAGGAGTCGGAGGAAGGGTTTCATGATCGCACCTCGGGTTAGGAGTCGGGGACCGGATGAAGCAGAGTGGGTGCGGATCATTTCGATCCGTCGGAGTCGGCGGCCTTGGTCTTCTTGGCCTTGCCCTTGGCGTCCTTGTCCGGCGGCGGATCCTTGATCCAGGGGTCGGAGCCGTCGCGGTAGCCGGGGAGATCCTCGCGCTTCATCTCGAGCTGGCGGACGCGGCGGGAGTCGAAGACCTGCTCGACGGGCGCGCCGTCGGCGCTGATGGACTTGGCCGTGATGAAGATGATGAGGTTGGTCGTCGTGGTGTCCTTCGAATTGGAGCGGAAGAGACGGCCGAGGAGCGGGAGGGAGCCGAGGATCGGCACCTTGGTCTCGCCGACGTTGGCATTGCTGGTGAGGAGGCCGCCGATGCCCATGGTGAAGCCGTCCTTGAGGGAGACCTGGGTGGTGGCCTTGCGGGTGGCGATGATCGGGATCTCGGTGCCGCTGGCGCCGCCGAAGACGACGCTGCCGTTGGGCTGGCTGACCTCGGGGGAAAGGGTGAGCTTGATGAAGCCGCGGGAGTTGACCTGCGGGGTGACCTTCAGGAGGACGCCGATGGGCTTGAAGTCGAAGCCGTTGACCTCGAAGGTGCCCTTCTGGTCGTTGTACGAGTAGCGCGGGATGGGGCGCTCCTCACCGACGTTGATCGTGGCCTCGGTGTTGTTGAGGGTGACGATGGTGGGGTTGGAGACGACCTTGGTGTTGTTGAGCGTCTGAAGGGCGCTGAGGACGAGCTTGAACTGGTCGGCGGAGAAGACGGCGGAGAGCGTGCGGCTGGTGTCGTTGGTGTTGGTCAGCGACTGGAGGAGGTTGAGGGAGTTGCTGACCTCGTTGGTGACGCCGTTGGTCGTGGAGGCGGTGGTGGTGTTGGTGAGGGAGCCGTTGGTGCCGGTGGCGGAGACGGCGGTGGTGGTGCCGTTGGTGGAGGTCACGCTGGCGCTGCTGTTTGAGCCGGAGGACTGGGTACCGCTGGTGCCGTTGGTGGTGCCGGAGGTCGTGCCGCTGGTGGTGCCGTTGGAGCCGTTGACGCCGCTGCTGGCGTTCTGGCCGCGGTTGCGGTCGAAGGTGCCGAACTGGTTGTTCTCGCCGCCGGGGCCGACGGCGACATTGTATCCGGCGAGGGATGACCAGTTGACGCCGATGTTCTTCACGTCGCGGTCGGTGACCTCGACGAACTTGGACTCGATCATGACCTGGTCGGTGGCGCGGTCGAGCTGCTCGATGATCGGGCGGATGCGGTTCATGCGCGAGGGGCGCTCGGTGATGACGAGGCTGTTGCTGCGCGTATCGACGACGATCTTGCCGCCAGCGGCGGTGTCGACGAGGGAGACGATGGTGGTCTGGATGTCGGCGGCGCGGGCGTAGTTGATCACGAAGACCTCGGTGGAGACGGGCTCCTGCGTGAGGCTCTCGTTGCTGACGATTTTGATGATGTTGCCGTCCTCGATGTAGGTGTAGCCGACGGGGGTGAGGACGTTCTGGAAGATCTGACGCCAGGTGACGTCGCGGAGCTTGATGGAGGCCTTGCCCTGAAGGGCGGGCGGGATGACGATGTTGAGCTCGAAGAGGTCGGCGACGTTGCGGAGGATGTTGCTGATCTCCTCGTCGGGGAAGTCCACGGAGAGCGTGTCCTTGCCGTAAGCGTCCTTGCCCTTGGTGGCGACGGCGGCGTGGGCGGGCGTGGCGTCCTTGATGGCAACCTCGGGCTGGGCGGGAGCGGCGGGGGCCGCGGCCGGGGTGGCCGTGGGGACGGCCGGCGTGGGGGCGGGGGCGGACTGGCCAAACCCACGGGCCAGCAAAGCGGCGAAACAGAGGGTGGTCAGGAGGCGCGTGCGGGTGCTCATGGGGACTTGGCTGGTTTAAGCGGACGAGTGTATTCCTCTTTGTTGAGGCGAAGGGTGAAGGTGCTCTGCTCGATGGCGGCGACCTCGATCTGATAATCCTGCCCATCGTAGGTGACGGTGAGGATGTCGCCGGGGTTGACGCGCTTCTGGCCGAAGGTGAGGAAGCGCGTATCGCCGACCCGGAAGATGCCGGAGGGCTGGATGCGGGTGGCGATGTGCTCCAGCAGGTCGCGGTCGGTGGAGGGCTTCGCGGGGCCGGCGGATGCGGACGTCGCAGCCGCAGCTGCGGCTGCGGCCTGGGCGCGAACTTCCTCGGGATCAGGCTGCTCGAAACCGGGGGGATTGAAGGGCTGGGGCAGGTCGGCGGGCAGCGGCGTGAGCGCGGGAGCCCGCACGAGCTTTTGCGCCTGCTCGACGGTGGCGCGGCGCTTCTCCGGCGAAATCAGGTCGGAGAGCGGCTTGGCGGCGAGCCGCGGAGCCAGGGTGCCGAGCGTCGCGGCGGCGAGGAAAAGGACGAGGGGGCGCGCGTTCATGGCTGGCCGAGCAGTTCGATGGTGAGGCTGAGCTTGAGCGGGCCGCGCTCGACGGAGGCGCCGCTGACGCTCGCGGTGATGACGCGGCAGAAATGCGTGCCGTGCTCGAGGCGGCGGAGATATTCGAGGACCTGGTTGTAGTCGCCGAGGAGGCCGACCGAGTAGGTCACCGGGATAAAGTTGGGCTTGGCCCCCTTGATCGCCGAGGGCGGGACCTGGCGGAGCTCGATGAGCTTGGTGCCCGTCTCGGCCTCAATCTTGTAGAAATACTGGAGGTTTTTCGCGAGCTCGCCGGGGTGGACGAGGCGGCCGGTGAGCTCCTTGCCAGCGGCGGCGATCGCGGCGTACTGGTCGTTGAGCTGGGAGGAGTTCTGGAGATTGGCGGCGAGGCGCTGGCCCTCGGTGGACTTTTGCTCCAGCTCGGCGGTGGCGTTGGGGATGTCGTCGCTGATGTAATACAGGCCCCCGGCGAGGAGCAGCGTCAGCACCGCGCAGCCCACGCTGATCGGGTTTTTCTTCAGGACGGCGACGAGTTCCTGGTTGGTCATGGCTTCTTCGCCTCCTTCTCGGTGGACTTCAGCTTGAAGAGGAGTTCGAGGGAGAGGCGGCCGGTCTGAGGGCTGCGCGTGAGGTTCTGCATCGAGATATCCTCGGCGCGCGCGGCGAAGAACGGATCGGCCCGGAGCAGGTCAACGTACGCGGTGGCGTAGCCGCTGGCCAAGTCGGGCGCACCGCGGATCGTGCCGGTCAGGCGGATGCTGTTTTCCCGGAGGTCGAAGCTGTCGAGCGCGATGTTGGGCGGCAGGGTCTGGCCGAGGTGCATCAGCAGGTCGCTGACCACCGGCTTGGCCTTGATGAAGGCCTCGACGTCGCTGACGCGCGCGGCCTCGGCCTGGAACTTTTTGTAGAGGGCGATCGCCAGGTCGCTGCCGCGTTTGTCGCGGTTGATCTGGGTCTCCCACTGGTCGATCTGATGCCGGAGGTCGCGGATCTGGTATTCCTGATACGCGAACCAGAGGAGCGTGCTCAGGGCGATGACGATGGCGACGGCGTTGACGAAAAAGGCCGTGCGCACGACCTTGGTGTCCGGCAGCCGCTCGAAATTGCGGAAGTTCGGATGCCAGGGAGGCAGGGCAGCGGCGGCCGCCGCGGCGGCGTCAGGCTTTTTTTTCAGCAGGGACGGCATTGGGAGCGGCAGGGGTGACCGTTTGATACTGGGTCATCAGACTGAGGAGGCCCATCCAGCGCACATCGAGGCCGCCGGCGGGGATGCCGTCGGCCAAGGTGATCTGGCGCGAGCGCAGCCAAGGGCCGAGCTCGGGTTTCAAACTGGAAACAGAGAGGGCCGCGGCGATCGTGCCATCGAGCCAGGCGAGCTTCGGCGGGAGCGACGGGCAGAGCACCTGGCCGACGGACTGGCCGGTCTGCACCTCGTAAAAACCGATGGAGGACTGCAGCTCCTTCAGAAGGCGGCGGACCAGCAGCGGGCCCATGCCGGTGAAATCGAAGGTATTGGAGAAGAACAATTTCCTAGCTGAATCCTCGTCCTTCAAGCCGAGCTCTTTTTGCACGACGGGCACCATGGACTCGAGGCCCTGCGGGATCGGGCGCGAGGCCTCCACGCCGCTGCCGGTGACGATGAAGGAGTGGGTCGTATCCGCGCCGATCTCAAGCACGAGGGTCGGCGTCTTGGACTTCTTAAAAGCGAGGTAATCCACCACGGCGCCGAGCAGCGCCACGGAGCCGAGCTCGAGGCGCTCGGGGTAGATGCCGCTGGCGAGCAGGGAATCCTGCGCTGCGACGATGTCGTCGTTGGGCAGGCCGCAGAAAATGGCCTCTTTCTGCGCCGCCTTGGCGACGTCGAGATCGCTCCCGTCGGGGGCGTTGAGGACGTGAACGAGGTACTTGTCCGGCTCGATGCGGAACTGGGTCGAAAGCACCTCGGTGAAATAGCCCGGCTCCTTGATGCGCTTGAGCTCCAAGGTGGCGCGGCGAAGCAGGCGGCGGCTCGGATACACCCCGCAGACCGCGTTGAGGAAACCGCTCGGGCTCTTTTTGGGCTGCACGGCCCGCAGGGCCTCCTCCAAGGCGGCGGCATCGCCGATGGAGCACTCCCGCAACTCCTCCACCACGAAGGGTGCCGTCAGCCCCGAGGTGCGGGCCAACAGGAACGAGTGGTCGTTTTGCTCGACGAAGTAGCCTTTGGCTTTGGCGGAAAAAAACATGCGCGATGCTTTTGGACGGGTATGATCAGAAGCAGCCGCAGGACAGCGGGTTTTCGCGCGAACGGTCGCGGAATTCACGTTGAGCGCGGAAACTGACGCAGAATTGCGGTAGCAAGGTCGGAAAAACCCCGAGGCATGACAAGATTAATTCCCCCATGCAGCCGGATTTGAGAGCCTATTTACCTTTTCCGGCGCAATGCCTTCTAGCGCTGGCCGGGGCGCGAAAACGAAAAGCCCGCCGCGATGAACGGCGGGCTGAATTCAAGAGGAGTAAACGCGAGGAAGCAGCGGCAGGCGTCAGCAGGCTGACGCGCGGCTTACTTCTGCCACGTGCGCTTCTTGTGCCGGTTGGCTTTGAGGCGCTTGCGGCGTTTGTGCTTCGACATCTTGAGTCGACGTTTCTTTTTCAGATTGCCCATGGTGTTAAATAGAAAGGGGCCAACGTGCCGGTCTGGTGACAGGCTGTAAAGCCCGAATTTCCGGGTCAATTCCGGGGGATCACCGCCGGTCGCCGCAACCGGGTGAGCACCAAGGCGCAATCCACCGCCCCCTCCCCCGCCCCGGTGAGCACGCCGGCCACGCGCCGGTAGAGATTGAGCTGACCCGAGTGCCGCGCCACCGCGGCAGCCACGTCGGCCTCGGTCTCGACCCGGTCGGTCTTGAAATCCCAGATGGTCGCGCGCACCACCCGGCCCGCCGCATCGCGCTCCACCACCACCCGGTCAAACACCCCGGTCAGCCACGCGCCGTCGAGCACGATCTCAAACGCCCGCTCGCGCCATACCTCGGCCGCCCCGGCCGGCCGCGCCCACACTGCCGCCAGTTCCGGCGCCCGCAGACAGGCCAGCGCCTCGGCGGTCGCCGGACCAGACTCGGCCCACTTTACCCCCAAGCCCGCCCCATCGGCGGGCCCCGCCCACTCCACTTCCTCAAAAAGTGCGTGTACCGCCGTCCCGAAATCCGCCGCGCCCCGGCCCTCCAGCGCGAAGAGCTTCGCCGCGGCCAGCTCGCCGGCGTGCTCATCCGAGGGCCGGCGCGCCGGCCGCCGCGGCGCCTGCACCAGGCCCGCGACCGCCAGGGACTCCGCGGCCGGCTCGGAATGAGTCGGCTCGGCTTCGTGTAAAGGATGCGCGAGATGCCAGTCGGGATCGCCGGCCGACCAAACGCCTTCCAACTCAAGCTGCCCCACCCGCACCGGCATGGCCTCATCGGCCTCGAGGGTCGCGTGCAGCACGCGCGGGAAATTCGCCGACGCAGATTTGCCCGGCGGCTTCGTGATCAGGTACATGCCGCGTTTCGCGCGCGTCATCGCGACGTAGAGCAGCGAGAGGTTTTCGTAACACGCGTCAGCCTTCTCCTCCGCCACATGGGCCGAGAGCACCGGGTCGGCGCTGCGGAAAAGGGTCGGCGGCAGGTCGAGCACCCACTCCACTTCGCGCTCCTCGTTCTTGGCGACGGCAAGCCCGTCGCGACGCGACTCCAGGGTCTGGCCCTCCCAGTCGGGCAGCACGACCACGTCGAAGCCGAGGCCCTTGGACTTGTGCACCGTCATTACGCGCACGACCGCGGCGCTCTCGGCGTCGCGCACCCGGTGCGTCGCCATGAAGGCCACAAATTCCGCCACATCGCGGCTCCCCGTCGCGTCGAACAGCCCCGCCGCCGCCGCAAACTGCCGCGCGCGCACCTGGGTAAAGGCATCGGGCTGCAGCCGCGGCAGGAGCAGCGCCAGCCAGGCCTCCACCGTGCGCTCGAAGCCGTCGGCATGGATCTGCCCCAAGACGCGCTCGGTCAGGTTTTCCGGATACAGGATGTTCTCGGCCGCGAGCACCGCCGCGAGCGGCGTCATGTGCACGTGCTCCCACGCGAGGGTGTCTCCCGGCTGGGCCGCGGCGCGCATGAGGGCGAGCAGCGCCGCGCCAAGGGGATTGTCCGTGCACACGTGCAGGTCGGACTCCGCCACGGCGGGCAGATGCCCGTAATGCCGCAGGTAATCCGCGAGCGCCGTGGCCGTGGCGTTTTTCCGCACCAGCACGGCACAGGTGAGCCCGCGCTCCAGCGGCTTGAGCTCCTGGAGGATCCGCAGCGTCGCCGCCCAGCGCTCCTCCTCCGTCTCCGCGTGCAGGAGGGCGGCCTGGCCATTGCGCTTCGGCACGGCCGAGGTGTGGGCGCGCCAGACGCTGTTCCAGAGCGCGCTCGCGCTGCCGGGGAAAAGCTCCGCCAGCACCTCGTCGGCGCCGAAGACCGCGTTGACCATCTCGATCAGCGGCGGGCCGGAGCGCCACGAGTCCACCAGCGGCCGCTGCTCGATCGCGCCGGGGACCATCGCATTGTAGTGCCGGTAGATTTCCTGAAACAGCTGCGGGTCGCCCTCGCGCCACGCGAAGACCGCCTGCTTCACGTCGCCGACGCAGAAGAAGCTGCGCCGCCCCTCCGTGTCCTGCACGACCTCGTCGATGAGATTCCGCAAAATGCTCCACTGCCCGAAGCTCGTGTCCTGGAATTCGTCGAGCAACCAGTGGTCGGTCTCCGCATCGAGCCGGTAGTCGATCTGCAGGCGCTGCGCCTCGTCGTCGAACGCGTCGCCCTGCGCGAGCCGCGGCCCGCCCGCCGCGGGCATGAGCAGCCGCTGCACGTCGGAGAAGGTCAGCTTGCCCGCGCGCCGCACGGTCGCGTGGTAAACCTCGTCGTAGCTGCGCAGCACGGCGTGGATGCCGCGCGTCGTCTCCAGCCGCCGCTGCATTTCCCCGCCGACGATCTCCGCCACGATGCGCGCGAGCGCCGCGCACTCGCCGGGCTCCAGCGCGATTTTCTTCCGGTCCACGGTCAGCACCGCGTCGCCGGCTTCCAGCGCCGGCCAGACGGCCAGCGCGTTCTTGAGCATGTACTCGAGGTCGCCCAGCTCCATGCCCGGCGCCCACGTCGGCAGCGCCGCGAAAAACGTCGCCCAGCGGCCACGCTGCCCGTCGGTCAGCTCGCGCAAGGCGAGCGCGGCCTGCAGCTCCGCGATGGCGTCGCTCAGCTTGCCCTCATGCTCAAACCACGGGCTGCCGTCGGGCCAGATGCGCGCCGGATTGCCCCACTGCTCGCGCAGCGGCGCGGCGAGAAACGTCTCCTGGAAATCGTCGAGAAATCCGTCGAGCTGTGCGCCGAGGCGCTTCTCCTCGCGGCCGAAGGTCGCGCGCTTGAACGCCTCGATGAACTCCTGCTGCGCCGGCGCGAGCCCGCCCGTGCGCGCAAACATCCGCTGCAACACGCGCTGCCGCTCCACGCGCGCCGCGTGCTCCTGCAGCACCTCGAAATCCCCGGTCAGGCCCAGCTCCAGCGGAAACGACCGCACCACCTGCGCGAAAAACCCGTCGAGCGTGCCGAGCCGCAGCCGGTGCATCGCACCCGTCACCGCCCGCAGCATCGCGAGGAAATCCGCGCAGCCGAGCTGCGGCGCGTCGATGCGCTCCGCCAGCGCCGCAGCCTGGGCGGGATTGGACGCGGCGCCGGCGATCTTCTTCAGGATCTCGTCGAAGAATTCGCCCGCCGCCTTGCGCGTGAAGGTCAGCGCCATGATGCGTTCCGGTTTAGCACCGCCCGCGAGCAGCGCCACGAAGCGGTCGGTCAGGGCGAAGGTCTTGCCCGACCCGGCCGACGCCAGGATCATCTCGTGCCGCAGCGGTTTCATGCGCCGCCTCCTTTCGCCGCGCCGGCCCACGCGATGCTCTCCGCCGCGCCGCGGTGAAACAGCTCGGCAAACTCGTCCAGCCGCTCGTCGATGTGCGGATTGGGCGGCCAGAACTCCCCGGCGCGGATCGCCGCGCACACGCCCTCCGTGGCGGCCATCGCCGACGCGTGCAGGTCACGGGTGTAATCCTCCCACAACGCGAGGCCGGTGTCGCCGACGGCCTTGGGCAGATTGAAATAGCCGCAAGTCACCTCACCAGGGAACTGCGCGGCAAGCGCGTGCCGGTAGAGCGGGAGCTGCAGGTCGGCCCACGCGCGCAGCTTGTCGCCGAGTTCCACCAGCACCCACGGCGGCGGCGTCTCGTCGCCGCGCACCGGACGCAGGTGCGCGGCCTGCGGCGCGATCGCGGTGTCGGAGGTCTTGTAATCAAGGAGGCGGATCGCACCGGTCTCGCGGTGGCGGTCCACGCGGTCGATCTTGCCGCGGATGACGAGGCCCGCGATCTCCGTCTCGAAGCCCTGCTCCACCTGCTCGATCACCCAGCCCGCCGCACGTTCGCGGGCCTGCACTTCCGCCACCTGTCCGAGCCGTTGCCGGGCCGATGCCACCTGGATCAGGAGCGGCAGCGCGAGGTTGTCGCCGAAGCGGCGGCGCACCGCGCGGTCGAGTTTCGCCAGGAGAAATTCCCGCAGCGTCGCCGCGTCCGTGCAGTCGCGCATCGCCTCATCCCGGCCCATCGCCTCGAGCGCGGCGTGGCAGAGCGTGCCGAAGTCCATGGCGTCGAGTTCGCTCTTCGCCGGATCGACCGACTCCATCTTCAATACCGTGCGCAGGTAGAAGCGAAACGGGCACGCGAGCCAGCCCTTGAGCGAGGTGACGGAGACCTTCGCCGGCGGTTCCGCGCGGCGCGGCGCGAGTTGCCACGCGCGGGTCCACGCCGGCGTCTCCGCCGCCAGTTCGGGCTCGCGAAACAAAAACGCCACGCGCGCCGGCAGCGCCGCATCCGCGCACTGCAGCAGCAGCCGCGAGGGCCGCAGCGGATCGCCGTCGGCGGTGGTCTTGCCGTAGAGCAGGTCGATTCGTCCTGCGACCGCGCCGCCCTCGCGGCACGCGGCCATCGCCTGCAGGAGGTACGCATCGCGCGCGAATCGCGCGGCATTGGTCTTCAGCCCGAGCCGCACCCGCAGCGATTCCGGCAAAAACGCATCGCCCGTCACCGCATCAGGCACACGGCCGTCATTGAGTCCGGCGACGACGAGGTGCGGCGCGTCTTCGTAGAGCAATTCCAGCCAGCCCTGCAGCTCGAGCGCACCCGGCGGTTTTTCCACGGCACGCGCCGTATCGCCAAAAAGCTGAAGGGCGAGATCCCACCATCCGGCCTCGCCCAGCGCGGGAAAACGCTCCTTCGCCGCCGCGCAGGCATGCAGCACCTCGGTCCACGCCCGGGCCGATTCGCCGAGCCGGGCATCGGCGTCGCGCATGAGGTCGAGCTTGCGCGCCGCAAAAATCTCCGCGAGCGCCGCCACCGCGTTGTGCGGAAACTCGCCGGTGCGCAGCAGCCGGCGCAGCTCGCCGACCAGCGCCAGCTCGCGCGAGTCCGCGTGCCGCTGCGCCTCCGCGAGATCGGCCGGCAGGTGGTCCGCCCGCAGGTCGTCGAGCTGCTTTAAAAACTTCGCGGGCGAAAACCCCGCGCCGATCCGCGCGCGCAGCCAGTGCAGGAAATCCGGGCAGCGCGCCAGCGCTTCGACGTGCGCAAAGCTGGCTTCCCGCGCCAGCGCGGCGAGCGCCGACAGCAGATGCCAGAGCTGCTCGCCGCGCTGCGGCTGGCCTTCGGGGTTGAAGACCGCGACGCCGGCCCGCGCGAGTTCGCCGTGTAGCAGCGGCGCGACCTCCGGATCGGCCACGCCGAGCGCCACGAGGCCGTCGGGCACCGCATAGCTGCGCGCCACCGCCGCGGCCCGCCCCGCCTGCGCCGCGGGATCGGCACAGAGCTTCACCCGATCCTCAAACGCTCCGAGCGCGATCTCCCGGCGGGCCCAGAGCTCCGCCACGGGCCGGCCCCATTCGTCAAAGCTCCCCGACTCGGACTCAGGGGCGAAGATCACGACGTCCACGACCTTCTCTTGCGCGGCCAGCGCCGCGATGGCCAGCGGCAGCGGGTCCGGCGTGCCAAGCACGACCACGCGGTCAAATTCCGCCGTCGCCGCCCCGGCTTGCGCGGCGGTGATCTTCGCCGCCTGCGCGTCGCGCAGCCCGTGCGCTGCGAGCACAGCGTCGTAGCGCGCCTCCAGCTCCGCGAGCCCCGCCCACCGCATCTGCTCGGCGAAATCCGCGCCGGCCCGCGCCGCCACATCGCCGAGCCGCAGCCCGCCTTCGGCCAGCGCCGCCTGCAGCCGCAAAAGTTGCTGCGCCATCTGCAGCGCCCAGGTGACATCGCCCTCGGGCACGCCAGCCGGAAAAACGTCGCCCAATTCCCCGCGCTCCAAGCCGCGCAGCACGTCCGCCCAGGCCAGCAGCGACTCCAGCGCCGGAGCTGTGTCCTCGGCGACGCCGAGGGCGACGAGCGTGTTGGGCGCGACGACCCGGGGCGGAAACGCCGCCTGTCCCCGCGCCGCCGCGTACTCCGCGAGCGCCTCGCGGAACCGCCGGCCCGACTGCCGCGTCGGCACGAGCACGAGCGTGCGCGAAAGATCGAGCGGCGCGCCGCCCTCCCACCCACCCGCCAGCCACGCCGCTGCCTGCGGCAGCAGCGGACGATCCCACGGGAGAAAATGGCGGCGGGGCGATGGCATCACGCGTGCCATGAATCATGCAGCGACCATCGCGCCGCCCGCAAGGAACCAGTGAGAATGTTTAACCGCAAATGGACGCGAATTCACGCGAATGCCTGAGGATAGCCTGCTGACTTGCCTCGACAGGCCACGCCTTCAATGGCCGGGATTTTATTCGCGTGAATTCGCGTCCATTCGCGGTTGCCTATCACCTGCACAAAAAACTCCGCGGCCTTTCGGCTCGCGGAGTTAAGGGGGAAAAGCGCGGACGGCGCCCGGCTGATTACTTGGCGAAGACGTACTTCGCGACGTGCGCGTTGGCGCGGCTGGCGGCATTGCGGTGCACGACGCCCGACTTGGTGGCCTTGGCCATCGCGGAGACGTAGGCGCTCGCAGCAGCCTTGGTGGCGGCGAGGTCGGTGCCCTTGGCAGCGGTGTCGAGCTTCTTGCGCAGGGTCTTGAGATTGGTAGCGACGCTGCGGTTGCGGCTGGTGAGACGGACCGTCTTGCGAGCGGCTTTGATGGCAGATTTGGTGTTGGCCATGATCGGTTGGGAGATTTGAGTCGGACAGAAACCCAAATCCGCGCCCCGCCGTCAAGGGTTAATGTCAGAGGGTGGTGTCCAGTTATCTGGTAGGGACGCCTTTCCGAGGCGTCCGTGGTTGCGCGGCGGCCGGCTCGGAGAGCCGCCCCTCCCCTCCTAACTTAAAGATATATTAGCTTTGGGGCCGGTAAGCCGGATTCTGTTCCACGCCTTGCGGCGCTTTGGCTGTCATTTCTCTCAGGGCCACCTTGCGATGACCCCGCCCGCCGTCGGCCCGCTTGCGCGTTTCGCCGGCGGATGCGGCATACCCGTGGCTATGGGACGGGCCGCCCAGCCACCTATTTTGCCTTGCACCGGATGGGGTTTTTCATGCCGCCGGCCTCGCGGCCGACGCGGTGGGCTCTTACCCCACCTTTTCACCCTTACCCGGCCCGGCCCGCCTCGCGGCGGACCGCTCCGGGCGGTCTGTTTTCTGTGACACTGTCCATCGCCACGGCTTGACCCGTGGCGCCTGCGCTCGCCTTGCAGCTGGCGCAGCATCCTGCCCTGCGGTGTCCGGACTTTCCTCTCCGAATATCATCGGGCGCGGCGTTACCCGCACCTTGGGATCAAAGAACTCGGAGCGACAACCAAGCCCCAAAGCTAACGCCCTCACCCAGAGGCTCCGCCCCCGAAACTGCAAGCCCTGTTGTATTTAACGGATGTCCTTCACTCCCGGTTAGATATAGGTAAACACCCTAGATTTATCGTCAAAATCTTGCCTAGGACTGAATTTTCCACCCTTTTTAGGCCTAAAAATTAAGGTGATCACCTGAATCCGACTTCTTAACTGACCATGAGCCCGTCCCGCATCCCTGCTTCACCTCAACCCGACGAAACGGCGCACCCTTTTGCGTCCATCACCCCGGTGCAGCCCGCCCTCAGCCCACAATCACCGGCACCTTCGTTCGTGGAACTGGTCAGTCTGCTCAGCTTCAATGGCCTGCGCGCCACCCCGTGCCGGCTCGCGATGCTCCGGGCCATGCTCGACCGGCCCGCGCCCACTACCCTCAACGATCTTCATCTCCGGCTCGGGCGCGCCCACTTCAGCCTCGTCACGATTTTTCGCAACATGATCTCGCTCGAGAAAATCCACGTCGCCTCCCGCACCCTCGACGCCAGCGGCAACATCCTGTGGTCGCTCAACCTCGGCCAGCCCCGCACTTTTTTCATCACCGACAGATCCACCGGCGAGGCCCGGCCCCTCGATGCCGAGGCCACCGCGGCGCTCGGCGAGCTGGTCGCCCGCATCGAGCAGAGACTGCTTGCCCGCGGCTACACCGAGCTCCAGCTCGGGGTCGCCTTCAAGGCCCGTCCGCCTGCGGCCGGACCCGCCTAGCGCACGTCCTGCCGTACTGGTGACGGCCAGCCTTGACGCATTATGCACGCCCGCACCAGTGTGCGCGCGTGCAGGAAAAAACGGCAGTTGAGCCCGGTCCGTCCGAAAAACGCTTCTGGGATCTCGCGCATCTGGCCGTCGCCCCCAACCACAGCCGGGGCCGCTCCGTCTTTATCGTCGCGCTCTTTGTCGCGCTGATCGGCTGGATCGATTATCTCACCGGCCAGCGGCTTTCGCTCGAACTGTTCTACCTCGTGCCGATCATCCTGTCGGTCGCCTGGCTCGGGCCGCGCACCGGCTGTGTCGTTGCCCTCCTCTGCATCGCAGTCCGCGTAGGCGGCGACCTCGCCTACGGACCCTACGCCTACCCGCTGGTAATCTTCTGGAACCGGCTCACCGACCTCATTGTTTATTTCATCCTGATCTGGCTGGTCCACGGCCTCCTCTCGCTCTTCCGCAATCTCGACCGCCGCGTCGTCGAGCGCACCCAGGCCCTGCAGGAGTCCATCAAGGTGCGCCAGCAGCTCGAGCGCGAGCTCCTCGACATCGGGGCCCGCGAGCGCAGCGCGATCGGCCGCGAGCTCCACGACGATCTGTGCCAGCAGCTCACCGGCACCGCCCTCGCCACCAAGGTCCTCGCCGAGCAGCTCAACAAGACCGACCGCACCGCCGCGCAGGACGCGCAGGCCATCGTCCACTACGTCGAGGAGAGCATCCGCAAGACCCGTCAGATCGCACGCGGCCTCCTCCTCGCCAGCATCGAGCCGGGCACCTTCGCCGAGGAGCTCGCCGACCTCGCCGCCAAGGCCTCCAGCGGCGGCATCACCTGCAGCTTCAAGTTCGAAGGCGTGCCGGCCATCCCCGACGCCGCCAGCTGCGCGCAGCTGTTCCGCATCGCGCAGGAGGCCCTCCGCAACGCCGTGCGCCACGCCCGGCCCACCCAAGTTGAGCTCATCCTCGGCGGCAATGGCGAGGCCACCTTCCTGATGGTGCGCGACAACGGCACCGGCCTTCCGGCCGGCGATGCCGGACGCCGCGGCATGGGCCGCCGCATCATGGAGCACCGCGCCCTGCTCATCGGCGGCACCCTCACGGTCGCGCCCGCCCCGGGCGGCCCGGGCACGTGCGTGATCTGCCACCTCCCCCGCCCGGGCATCCAGCCGACATGACGCCCCCCCTGCGCATCTTCCTGGTAGACGACCATCCCCTTGTGCGGGAGTGGCTGGGCAACCTCCTGCGCCTCCAGCCCGGCTGGGAGGTTTGCGGCGAGTCCGGCGACTGCGCCGACGCCCTCGCCGCCATGATGGCCGCCCCGCCCGACATCGCCATCGTGGACCTCTCCCTCCAGCGCGGCTCCGGCCTCGACCTCATCAAGGACCTGCGTCTCCACCTGCCCGATACCAAATCCCTCGTGCTCTCCATGCACGAGGAGATCGGCGACGTGGAGCGGGCGCTCCGCTCCGGGGCGCGCGGCTACGTGATGAAGCGCGAGTCCACCCACCAGATCGTCTCAGCCATCCGCCAAGTCCACGCCGGCCAGATCTACGCCGAACCCGCCGTGCTGGCCGTGCTCGCCGGGCGGATGGTCAGCCGCCCGGCCGAGCAGGCCGCCACTCCCGAGGCCCTCAGCGACCGCGAGCTCGATGTCTTCCGCCGCCTCGGCGAGGGCCACTCCACCCGCCGCATCGCCAACGACCTCGGCATCAGCCTGAAGACGGTGCAGACTTACTACGCCCGCATCCGCGAGAAGCTCGTCCTGGCCGACAGCGCCGAGCTCGTCCGCGCTGCCGTCCGCTGGCAGGAACGCACGCGGCCCTGAGGCCGTTCCCCCCGCCTCGCCCGTCGCTGGACGAAAAGCCCGGGAGCAACGCTGCCAACGCTTGTCATCCCTCGCCTGACACAAAATGCCAGCCTGCTCCTACAGACACTATCTGGGGTGTTTTGCTATGGTAGGCGCGTGGCCCTCACTACCTCACTCGTCAATGGCACGACCGATCTCTATGCCGGCCCCGCTGCCCTCCAATCTTTTGCCCCCGCCGAGTCCGCCCCGCCCTTCGCCGCTGCGCCAGCCCGCCGCTTCCCGGCCCTCAGCGCCACCATCCTGACCAAGAACAGCTCCGCCCGGCTCGATGAGGTCCTCAACGCCCTCCGCTGGTGCCACGAGGTGATCGTCCTCGATACCGGCTCCACCGACGACACGATCGAGATCGCCCGGCGCCACACCAACGTCCGCGTCCACCGCCTCACGGGCCCTTTCCCCGGCTTCGGCCGCGCCCACCGCCACGCCGTCGAGCTCGCGAGCCACGACTGGATCCTCTCCATCGACAGCGACGAGATCGTCACCCCCGCGCTCGTCGCTGAGATCGCCGGCCTGGAGCTCGATCCGCACACGGTTTATACCATCCCGTTCGACAACTATTTCAACGGCCGCAAGATCACCTCCTGCGGCTGGGCGCCCGATCGCCATGAGCGGCTCTTCAACCGCCGGGTCACCAATTTCTGCGCCAGCGAGGTCCACGAGCGTGTGCAGACCGCGAAGCTCAACGTGCGCGTCCTGCGCCACGCGATCCGCCACCATTCCTACGTCTCGCTCGACGACTTCCTGCGCAAGATGAACAGCTACGGCCGGCTCTTCGCCACGCAGAACGCCGGTCGCAAGTCCTCCAGCCCCTTCAAGGCGGTCGCGCGCGGCACCTGGGCCTTCGTGAAGAGCTATCTCTTGCAGCTCGGCTGTTTCGAGGGCTACGAGGGCCTCGTGATCTGCGCCTACAAGGCCCAGACCGTCTTCTGGAAATATCTCCTCCTCCACGAGGCCAACCGGCGCTGCACATGATGAGTCTCCTCGCCCTGATGTATCACCGGGCCCGGTCCGGGCCCTATGGCAACACCCCGGCCATGCTCGACGCGCATTTCGCGCACATCGCGGCCAACTACGCCTGCGTCCTGCCCGGCGACAACCTCGACCCTGACCGCCTCAACGTCTGCCTCACCTTCGACGACGCCAGCTACGATTTCTACGCCGTCGTCTTCCCCCTGCTCGCCAAGCACAACCTCTGCGCCGTCCTCGCCGTGCCGCCCGTGGTGGTCTCCGAGCGCGTGGACCTCGAACCTCATATCCGCCTGCTGGTCGAATCCGACTTCAGCGACGGCGCGGGCTACTGCACGTGGACGGAGCTGCGCGAGATCGCCCGGAGCGGCCTCGTCGCCATCGCCGCCCATGGCTACACCCACCGCCCCCTCGACGGGTCCGACGTCGATCTCCATACCGAGATCGTCTCTTCGAAGCTCCTGCTCAGCGCGCGCCTCGGCTGCCCGGTGGACAGCTTTGTCTTTCCTTACGGGCGTTTCTCCCCGCGGGCCTTGCAGCTGGTACAGCAGCATTACGCGCACGCCTTCCGCATCGGCGGCGCTGACAATCTTAACTGGGACCGTCCTCTTCTCTACCGCGTCGGCGCCGACCGCCTGCCCTCTCCCACTGCGCCCTTCAGTCAGCCCAAACGCCTCGGCCAGCGCGCCCGGCGCTACTGGAACCGGCTGCGCGGGCGATGAACCCTTTCTGTGACCACCTCGGGCGCGCTGACTCGCGCCCGTCGTGCGAACCGTAATTGTCTCGGGCGTGCAAACGGCGTCGCGTCCCGAGCAATTGCGGTCGCAGGATCTTTGCAGGCCCGGCCGGCGGCCGGGCCCCTGTTTTAGGCCTCCCAGTACACCAACCGGCCGCACTGGTCGCAGGTCGCGAGCCGGCCCGAGGGATCGAGCCCGCCTTTGCCGCGCACCGCGGACTCCACTTCGCTGGAAACCTTGAGGTGGCAGCCGCCGCACTTGCCGCCGCGGATCGGCACGCAGGCCGGCAGGTTGCGCGCCGCGATGCGGTCGTACAGCCGCAGCGTCGGCTCGTCGAGCGGAGCCCGCGCCGCCGCGAAATCCCCCTGCGCTACCTTCGCCTCGGCGGCGAGGTTTTCGCCGCGCTCCTTCAGCGTCTTGATGCGCGCCTCGTGGCCGGCGATGTTGGCCTTCAGCTCGGCCTCGGCCGCGGCGAACTTCTTTTTCGCCTCGTCGATCCCGTACATGATTTCGAGCTCCTGGCCCTCGAATTCCCCGATCGTTTTCTGGGTCGTTTCGATCTCGTGGCCGAGTGCCTGGTACTCGTCGTTCTTTTTCACCTGCGACTGTTGCGTGCGATACTTGGCCAGCCGGGTCTCGGCGGAGCCGATTTCCGTCTCGATGACTTTCTTGCGGGCCTCCAGCGCCATCAGCTCGCCCTTGGCGGTCTCGATTGCGCCCTTTTCGGCGGCGATCTTCTGCTCCACTCGCGCAACGTCCTGCGGGACGGCCTTTAACTGATTTTCCAACGTCTGCCGCCGGACGTCGCGATCCTGCAAAATCAACACCTTTTCAATCACGGGTGTAAGCATGGGCAAGGACCTTGCCCCTATCCCCACCCCGGTCAACCGAATCCCTCGCCTTAAATCGCAAGGAAACGCCTTTTCCACCCTGAATTTTTCCTAAAATAACCCTCGCGTCCGCGGCCGTTTCACGCGAAATTTTTCCTTTCATTTTCCACCCTTTTATCACCCTTCGAATGGCCGACCAAACCGACTCCGAACGCCCCGCCTCCAATCAGCCTGTTGCCGACACCTACGACGCGTCCAAGCTCGGCAAACTCGAGGGCCTCGAAGCCGTTCGCAAGAAGCCCGGCATGTACATCGGCGGCACCGATGAGCGGGCCCTGCACCACTGCGTTTCCGAGGTTCTGGACAACTCCGTCGACGAGCATCTCGCGGGCTTCTGCCACCGCATCGAGGTCAACATCCATGTCGATGGCTCCATCAGCATCCGCGACGATGGCCGCGGCATCCCGGTCGACATCCACCCGCAGTACGGCATCCCCGGCGTCGAGATGGTGCTCACCACCCTCCACTCCGGCGGCAAGTACGGCCAGGGAGGCTACAAGTTCTCCGGCGGCACCCACGGTGTCGGCGCCAAGTGCGTCAACGCCGTCTCCGAGTGGTTCGAGGTCGAGGTCTCCCGCAACGGCTCCGTCCACCACATGAAGTTCGAGCGCGGCAAGACCATGAAAAAGCTCGAGGTCATCGGCAAGGCCAAGGGCACCGGCACCTACATCTCGTTCAAGCCCGACCCCGAGATCTTCAAGGAGACCACCGTCTTCGTCTCCGCGCGCATCAGCCAGCGCCTCCGCGAGCTCGCCTTCCTCAACTCCGGCCTCGAGATCATCTTCACCGACGAGCGCCCCGCCGATGCGAAGCCCGAGCGCTATTATTATAAGGACGGCGTCGAGGAGTTCGTGAAGCAGATCAACACGGGCAAGACCCCGCTCTTTCCGAAGCCCATCCGCTTCGTCAAGGAGACCAAGCTCCAGCTCGACGACAAGCCCGCCGAGATCCACTGCGAAGTGGTTCTCCAATACAACGACACGTACAACGACCAGGTCCTCTGCTACACCAACACGATTCACAATCCTGACGGCGGCACGCACCTCTCCGGTTTCCGCAGCGCCCTCACCCGCGCCATCAACCAGTTCTCCAAGGCCAACAACCTCCTCAAGGACAAGGACCCGCAAATCACCGGTGACGACGTGCGCGAGGGTCTCGCCGCGGTCATCTCCATCAAGCACAGCGACCCGAAGTTCGAGTCCCAGACCAAGGTCAAGCTCCTCTCCCCCGAGGTCGAGAGCGTCGTCAGCTCCGTCACCTACGAGGGCCTGATGCAGTACTTCGAGATGAATCCCCCCGTCGCGAAGCGCATCGTGGACAAGTCCCTCAACGCCGCCCGCGCCCGCGAGGCTGCGCGCAAGGCCCGCGAGACCGTCCGCAAGGGTGCCCTCTCCGGCGGAGGCCTCCCCGGCAAGCTCGCCGACTGCTCCGAGCGCGATCCTTCCCTCACCGAGCTCTACATCGTCGAGGGCGACTCCGCCGGCGGCTCCGCCAAGCAGGGTCGCGACCGTCGTTTCCAGGCCATCCTCCCGCTCCGCGGCAAGCTCATCAACACCGAGAAGGCCCGCCTCGACAAGGTCCTCTCCAACGAGGAAATCCGCACCCTCATCACCGCCTGCGGCACCGGCATCGGCGAGGGCGACGAGTCCGTCGGCGGCTTCAACGCCGCCAAGGCCCGTTACCACAAGATCATCATCATGACGGATGCCGACGTGGACGGCTCCCACATCCGCACCCTCCTGCTCACCTTCATCTACCGCCAGATGAAGGGCCTGATCGAGCGCGGCTACGTCTACATCGCCCAGCCCCCGCTCTATAAGATCAAGCGCAAGAAGCGCGAGCAGTACGTCGACAACGACGAGCAGCTCAACCGCATCCTCCTCGAGCTCGGCTCCGAGGACGTCGTCCTTACCCGCCTGCGCGACAACCATGTCTTCGCCGCCGGCCAGATCGACCGGGTCGTCGAGCACCTCTCCGCCATCGAGAAGCTCGGCGCCGGCGTCACCCGCTACGGCGCCGACCTCGGCGCGTATCTGGATACCCACGACAAGGAAACCCACGCCCTGCCGCGCTACATCATCCGCGTTCGCGAGGGCAATAAGGAGAGCCACGTCTTCCTCGCCGACGAGCCCGCCCTCGCGAAATACCTCGCCGACAACAACCTCAACGCCGACCTCACCGAGATCGAGCCCGCGGCCACCCTCGCCGCCGACGGCACCATCATCCCCGCTGCGCCCGTCGAGAAAAAGTCCGCGGTCAACATCCGACGCTCCAAGCACGAGATCTTCGAGAGCACCGAGCTCGCCAAGCTCCTCAAGGCCTTGGCCGCCGTCGGCCTCGACATCGCGCGTTTCTCGCCCACCGAGCACGCCCGCTACGTCATCACCGAGAACGCTGGCCAGAAGACCGAGACTAAGACGGAGCTCAACGCTCCCCTCGGCATCGTCGCCCAGATCCGCGCCAACGGCCGCAAGGGCCTCAGCATCCAGCGCTACAAGGGTCTCGGTGAAATGAACCCCAAGCAGCTCTTCGAAACCACGATGGATCCGGAGAAGCGTCGCCTCCTGAAGGTGAACATCGAGGACGCCGCCAAGGCCGACGCCCTGTTCACCCTCCTGATGGGCGACGAGGTCCCCCCGCGCCGCCAGTTCATCGAAGACAACGCCCTCAACGTCCAGTTCCTGGACGTCTGAGTTAAGCGCTAAGAGGCAAAGATGCTAAGCCATGAACCAAGTCACCGTGCCCGAGGGAATCGAGCGGCTCGCCACCATCGCGGTGCACGGGGCGCTGACGGTTCATCGCACCTTGGGGCCGGGTTTGCTGGAAAGTGCTTATCATGAATGCCTCGCCATCGAGTTGGCTCACGCCGGCCTCAAGGTGGAACGCGAAAAAGTTCTCCCGCTTACCTATCGCGGCACCGTCATCAATCATGCCTACCGTCTGGATCTCATCCTCAACGACCAATTGCTCATCGAGTTGAAAACGGTCGAAGCCATCCAGCCCATCCACCGCGTTCAGGTCACCACCTATTTAAAGCTCCTCAAGCTCCCGCTCGGACTGCTCATCAACTTCAACGTCCCGCTCATCAAAGACGGTATCAACCGAATCCTGAATTTGGATTTTCAAACCCAACCCTAGTATCCGGCGTCGCTCTTCTTCCGGCCTTAGCCCCTTCGCCTCTTCGCGCTTAAAATTTTTTCCGAATGTACACTGCTAGTGAAAAACTCTCGTCGGCCAATATCACCGACATCATGCAGACGGCCTACATCGAGTACTCGATGTCGGTCATCATCTCGCGCGCCCTGCCCGACGCCCGCGACGGCCTCAAGCCCGTCCAGCGCCGCGTGCTCTACGCCATGCTGCGCGAGGGCCTCCTGCACAACCGCGCCTTCGACAAGTGCGCCGGTGTCGTCGGTGAGGTGCTCAAGAACTACCACCCCCACGGCGATTCCTCCGTATACGACACGCTCGTCCGCCTGGCGCAGCCCTGGGTCATGCGCTACCCGCTCATCGACCCGCAGGGTAACTTCGGCTCCGTGGACGGCGATCCGCCGGCGGCCTACCGTTACACCGAGGCACGCCTCAACGCCATCGCCGAGGACCTGCTGAAGGACATCGAGGAGGACACCGTCGACTTCATCCCGAACTACAAGGAGTCGACCACCGAGCCCACCGTCCTCCCGTCGGCTCTGCCGAACCTGCTGATGAACGGCTCGACCGGTATCGCCGTCGGCATGACGACGAACATCCCGCCGCACAACCTCGACGAGATCATCGACGCCACCGTCGCCATCATCGACAACCCGCGCATCTCCCTCGACGAGCTGTGCGGCATCGTGAAGGGCCCGGATTTCCCCACCGGCGGCATCATCTCCGGCCGCGAGGGCATCCTCTCCTACCTGAAGACCGGCAAGGGCATCGTCCGCACCCGCGGCAAGGCCCACACCGAGGAGCTCAAGGGCGGCATGGAGCAGATCGTGATTACGGAGATCCCGTATAACGTGAACCGCGCCACGCTCGTCACCCGCATCGCCGAATTGGTCGGCGAGAAGGAACTCGATGGCATCCGCGACCTGCGCGACGAGTCCGATGAGAACACCCGCATCGTCATCGAGCTGAAGCGCGGCGAGCAGTCCAAGGTCGTCATCAACCAGCTCTTCCAGAAGACCGCCCTCGAGTCCTCCTTTGGCGTCACCCTGCTCGCGCTCGACAAGAAGCGTCCGAAGCAGATGAACATCAAGGAGCTCATCGAGTGCTACATCGAGCACCGCCGCGATGTCGTCACGCGCCGCACGAAGTTCCGCCTCAAGGAGGCCGAGGACCGCGCCCACATCCTCGAGGGCTACATCATCGCCCTCGATAACCTCGATGACTTCGTAAAGATCATCCGTGCCTCCGCCAATCGCGAGGAAGCCAAGCAGAAGTTGATGGCCAAGTACCCGCTCTCCGAGCGCCAGACCGACGCCATCCTCGAGCTTCGCCTCTACCAGCTCACCGGCCTGGAGCGCGGCAAGATCGAGGCCGAGTACCTCGAGCTGATGAAGCTCATCGAGGAGCTCCGCGGCATCCTCGAGTCCGAGCAAAAGCTGCTCGCCCTCATCAAGAAGGAGCTCGGCGAGATGAAGGCGAAGTACACCTCGCCCCGTCGCACCGAGATCATCGGCGATGCCTCTGAGTTCCGCATGGAGGACGTCATCCCCAACGAGGGCTGCGTCATCACCGTGTCCCATCTCGGCTTCATCAAGCGCACGCCCGTCGCCGACTACCGCTCGCAGAAACGCGGTGGCAAGGGCGTCATCGGCGCCGAGACCTACGACGAGGATTTCGTGGAGAATCTCTTCACCGCCTCGACGCACGACTACATCCTCTTCCTCACGACCATCGGTCAGTGCCATGCGAAGAAGGTGTACGACGTTCCCGAGGGCACCCGCACATCCAAGGGCAAGTCCGTCTCCTCCTTCCTCCGCCTCGCGGACGGCGAGAAGATCGCCGCCATGATCTGTGTGAAGGACTTCGCCGAGGATCGCTACCTGGTCATGGCCACGAAGAGCGGCGTCATCAAGAAGAGCGCGCTCTCCGACTATGCCAACTGCACCCGCGAGGGCGGCCTCATCGGCATCAACCTTGCCGAGAAGGACAGCGTCATCGGCACCGTGCTCACCACCGGCAGCGACGAGCTGATCCTGGTCTCCAACCAGGGTCTCGCCGTCCGCTTCCGCGAGCGCGACCCCGAGAGTGGCGACGTGCTCTTCCGCGACACGGGTCGCGCGACGGGCGGCGTCACCGGCATGCGCTTCAAGCTCGATAGCGACTTCCTGCAGTCGATCGAGGTCGTCGATCACGGCGCCAAGTTCCTCGTCGCGAGCGAAGCCGGCCTCGGCGTCCGCACGCGCTTCGAGGACTATCGCCTCATCAACCGCGGCGGCAGTGGCGTCTGGGCGATCGACCTCCCCGAGGACGGCTCCGTCCGCCTCGCCGGCGCGCTCAGCATCAAGGACACCGACGAGATCATGCTCCTCACGGCCAAGGGCCAGAGCGTGCGCTGCCCGGTGAACACGATCCGCGAGGTCAACCGCGGCGGCAAGGGCGTGAAGCTCCTCACCCTCGCCCCCGGCGACAAGCTCCTCAGCGTGGCCCGCATCGTCGAGACCGACGAGGAGCAGGCCGCCGCCGGTGGCGACACCGACGCCGCGCCCGAAGCCCCGCCCGCGAGCTAATCAAATCCTCCGTCTTGCCTTCAAAGGCGCGGCCCACAAAGCCGCGCCTTTTTTGCGCGCGCTCCTGTTCTTCGCCTTCACGCCCATTCGCGTGATTCGCGGGCGCTCCTCATCTCCTCGTGGTCTTTTCAATTCCGCCCTTGCCAAGGCCGAAGGGCCGACGTGTCTTGCTTCAATCCCCTTTCGCCCGTGGCCCTCGCTGGAAAAATCTCCCCGTTGCTCGACCCCGCCCGCATCGCGCTGCACCTGCCCAGTGCGGACCGTGCCACCGTGCTTGAGTCCATCGCTAAGCTGCTGGAGGGCCATCCCGACGTCACGAGCTACCCCGGTTTTTACGGCGAACTGCTCACCCGCGACCGGCTCGACACGACGTGCCTCGGCCATGGCATCGCCCTGCCCCACGCGCGCACGACGCATGTGCAGAAGATCGTCCTCGCCGTCGGCCGCATCGACACCCCGATCCTCTTCGACCAGACGTCCGACCCGGTGCGGCTCTTCTTCGTCCTCGGCACACCCAAGTCCAAGCCCGGCGACTACCTCACCGTGCTCAGCACGCTCTGCAAGCTCCTCCGCGACGCCGCCAACCGCGATGCGCTGATGACCGCCGACACGCCCGCCGACTTCATCGCCGCCGTCGTCGCCGCCGAGGAGAAACTCTTCGCCTCCGCGCCGGTCTGAGGTAGGTTGCGCGTTTCGCACGCGCTGTCCTTTTCGCCGTCGTTTTTCCCGCATGATCCACTCCTTCATCTTCAGCGAAGGCAAACTCGTCGGCCGCGACCTCGAGCTCGAGGCCCTGCGGCTCGTGCGTTCCGACAAGGGTCTCATCCTTTGGGTCGATCTCGACAACCCGACCGACGCCGAGATCAAGTCCGTCCTCGAGGAGGTTTTTCAGTTCCACCCGCTCGCCATCGAGGACTGCGTCACCCCCAGCTCCCTGCCGAAGGTCGAGGACTACGAGGACTATCTTTTCCTCGTGATGCATGCCGTGGATTTCACGCGCCAGGACAAGTTCGCCACCACCGAGGTCGATTTCTTCCTCGGCAAGGACTATCTCGTCACCTTCCACCGCACGCCCCTCCGCTCGGTGACGACGATGATCGACCGCTACACCAAGAGCATCGGCGCCGCCCCCCGCGGCCCCGACCGCATCGCCCACAGCCTCCTCGACCAGCTCATCGACAACTACGTCCCCGTGATCGACGAGCTCCGCACCGAGCTGGAGGAGATCGAGGAGCACGTCCTCGCTCGCGAGTCCGGCGCGCAGAAGCTCGTCGCCGAGATCCTCCACGTCCGCCGCGACTTCACCAAGCTCAGCACCATCATCCGTCCGCAGCGCGACGTCATCGACCGCCTCGCGCGCGGCGACAGCAAGCTCATCCGCGCCAACCTGCTCCCCTACTACCGCGACCTCCGCGACAACCTCGCGCGCCAGGAGCAGACCGCCGCCGGCTACAGCGAGCGACTGATGATGGCCTTCGACATCTACCTCAACAAGGCCGCCTTCGAGGCCAACGAGGGTATCAAGTTTCTCACTGCGCTCACCGCCGTCACGCTCCCCGCGGTGCTCGTCGGCGGCTGGTACGGCATGAACTTCGACCACATGCCCGAGCTCCGCTCGCCGCATGGCTACCTGTACGCCTGCATCCTCACCCTCGTCTCCACCCTCGCGATGGTCGTCTATCTGAAAAAGAAAAAGTGGTTCTGATCCGTTAGCTCGGTGGCCGCATACCCGCCATCGACCGTCTCCCCGCGCTGGACGCGCACGTCTTAGTCCCCTATCTTCCGTCCGTCATCATGGTGTTCTTAAACATCGCCGGCAGCGTCGCGCTGATTCTTTTCGGCATCCGATCCCTGCGCAAAGGCCTCGAGCGCATGCTCGGGCACGCCCTCCACGCCTGGCTTGAGCGCATGGCGCGCCGACCGTGGACGTCCGCCTTCGCCGGTTTCGTCTTCGGCACCGTCGCCCCGTCCTCCACAGCGCAGACGCTCCTTGCCCTCCAGCTTCTCAACGCCGGCAAGCTCCCCGCGGCCTCGATGCTGGCCTTCCTCCTCGGCGCCAACGTCGGCATCACCATCACCGTCCAGCTGATCGCGCTCCGCTTCTACGACTACTACTCGGTCTTCCTCGTCGTGGGCCTGATCGGTTTCCAGGCGTTCAAATCCGAGACGATCCGTGGCGCGGGCCAGTCCCTCCTCGGCCTGGGCTTCATCTTCCTCGCGATGCGCGTCGGCGGCGAGGCCGCGCACACCCTCGCAGGCGACGAGGATTTCCGCACCATCCTCGGCATCCTCATCCACCATCATGTGCTGCTTGTCGTCTTCACCGCGGTGCTGACGCTCGCCACGCAGAGTTCCACCGCCGCCATCGGTCTCGCCCTCGCGCTCGGCTCCTCCGGCATCGTCACCCTCGAGCTGCTCGTGCCCGTGGTCCTCGGCGCCAACCTCGGCCTCGGCCTCACCTCGCTGATGGCCGGACTTGGCACCTGGCAGGGCCGCCGGCTCGCCGCCGCCAATCTCATCCTCAAAGGCGCCTTTATCGTGCTGTGCCTCATCGCCTTTCAGCCGCTCCTCGATCTCCTCGCGCTCAGCCCCGGCAGCCTCGAGCGCCAGACCGCCAATTTCCACACGGCCTTCAACCTCGCGGTCATGGCCGTCGGCGTCGTCTTCGCCGGACCGCTCGGCCGCCTCCTCCAGCACACCGTCCGCCCCGCCGAGGCGACCGTCGCCGGAGTGCCGCCCGTCGCCACCCACCTCGACCCCGCGGCGCTCACGAGCCCGGTCTTCGCCCTCGCCAACGCCACGCGCGAAACCCTCCGCCTCGCCGACGAGGTGAAGGGCATGCTCGATGGCGCATGGCGCGCCTTCGTCGAGAACAACCCCACCCTCGCCCGCAGCATACAGCGCCACGACGACCGCGTCGATGAGCTCAACAACGCCATCAAGCTCTACCTCAGCCGGCTCCCCGCCGACGCGATGACGCCCCGCGACAGCCAGCTCCAGTTCGGCCTCCTCAATTTTTCCAGCCAGCTCGAGTCCATCGCCGACACCATCGACAAGAGCCTCTGCGGCTCCGTCATCAAGCACGCCAACGAGACCGTCGCCCTCCCACCGGAAGACCGGGCCGACCTGGAGGAGCTGCACCGCCGCGTGATGCGCCGGGTTGAGACCGCCATCTCCGTCCTCGCCACGCGCGACCGCACGCTCGCCCGCCAGTTCCTCCGCGACGGCGATGTGCTGAAGGACTGGTGCATCGAGATCCAGAAGCAGCACTACCAGCGCCTCGCGCAAAACACCCCCGGCGCCGCCGAGACCAGCACTCGCTTCGTGGACATGGTGAATGTGCTCCGCCGCATCAGCGGCCAGCTCAACACCATCGGCCACACCTTCCTCCTCTCCAAACCCACCCCTGCCCCCGAGGGCTGATTCAGAGGGGCTCATAGTGGCTGCGGCGTCCTCGCCGCAGGGCTTGAAGGATCTGCGGCGGGACGCCGCAGCCACTAGGCGCTACTCCCAAAAATGGCGCAGGCCGAAGCCTGCGCCATGAGAGCCCATGTCAACCCGCCTCAAGCCTTGGCCCGCACCGCGCGCTTGCGCCAGATGGCGAGGCCGAGCGCCGCGACCCCGGCGATCGCCGCCCACGTGGCCGGCTCCGGCACTGCCGTGGCCGTGAACTCCAGCTGGCTGCCGTTGAAGGCAAACGTGCCGGTGAACGCGGGATCGAGATTGATGTAGCTGAAGTCCGAGGCCGCGAAGGTCGTCGCGCCCGTCCAGTCCACCAGCGTGTACGTGCCAATCGCGCCGCCGTTCTCAAAATCGAAGACAAACGTGGAGCCCGTGCCCTTGGCAAAGTCTCCACCGACCACGAGGAGGTCCGCGGTGTTGCCGGCCCCGAGCTGGAACTGCCAGGCGTTCTCCGCCGTGCCGTTCCACGTCACGTTGCCGTTGACCGTCAGCGTGCCGATGCTGTTGCCCGGGGCGATGACGCCGTCCGCGACTGCGTTGCCCGCGATAAAGCCGGCGCCCGCGAGCGTGGCACCCGCATTGACCTGCACATCGCCGCTGCCGGTGGCCGAGCCCGTGTTGCTGTTGTTCACGCGGAGCGTGCCGGCGCTGACCGTCGTCAAGCCCGTGTAGGTGTTGTTGGCCGTCAGGGCGAGCGTGCCTGCGCCGGTCTTGGTCAGGGTCGTGCCGCTCACCACACCGGCGAGGGTCGCCGTGCCGGAGACGACGCCGAACTGTTCGAAGTTCAGGATCTTGGAGGTGGTCGAGACGCCGGCGCCGAGGTTAAGCGTGTCGGTGCCCGCGCCACCGTTGATTTCGCCGGTGATCGTGCCGCCGTTGAAGTTCACGGTGTCGTTGCCGCCTTCCATATTCACCGCACGGCCCGTGGCGCTGCCATCGACCGTGCCGGTGTTGGTGAGGACATCGTCGCCTTCGCCCATCTGGATCGCGGAGCCGTCGCCGCGGATGAAGCGGGCGTCGCCGGTGCCGGTGTAGGCCACACCGTCGAGCGTGCCGGTGGAGTTGGTGTCGGTCGCGCCGCCCTGCAGCGTGACCGTGCCCGCGGCCGGGATCGTACCGCCGCCGGTGATCGTGCCCGCGTTGATGATCGTGTCGTTGTCGCGCGCGTCGCCGAGCTTGTTCTCGAGGCGGATCGCATAGCTGTTCTGGCCCTCGATGGTCGCGCCCGCGTTGTTGGTGATCGTCGTCGCCGCGACGCCGCTCCGGCTGGCGTTGGTATCGTTATTTACCACGATGCCGTCATCCGCGCCGCGGATGACGCCGTCGTTGGTGATAATGCCGCCGCCGATGGAGATGCCGTCGCTCGTGTTCTTGCGGCCTTCGGAGTCGTAGCCGCCCGCGCCCGTGGCGAGGATCCGGCCCGTCGAGTAGTTATGGATCGTCGCCGCGCCATCGATATCGACGCCGTCGCCATCGCCATCGTTGGTCGCGCTGGCGCTGCCGGTCTGGTCGATGATGTGGCCGGCCCCGGCGTAGTCGCCGCGGATGAGGCCGTAGTTGTTGACGGTGGCGTTGGCGGGCGAGGCGTTGGTGGCATCGAAGCCGACGCCCGAGCCGTTGCGACCGATGATCGTGCCGCCCACCTCGTTGGTGACGGTCAGGTTCGTGCCGAGCACGCCCGATTGCACGCCGTGGCGCGCGCCGGAGATGGAGCCGTAGTTGTCGAGGCTCGAGTTAGCCGAGCCGACCGTGCCGGAGGGATCTTCAAAGGAAAAACCGCCGCCCGCCGTGTAGGTCTTCGTCGTGCTGCCGCCGCTGAGGGCGTTGTTGGCCGCCGAGTCGTTGACCACGCCGTTGGCGAGGATGACGCCGTAGTTCGTGAAGGAGAAACCGACGCCGACGCGTACCGCGTCGTTGCCATCAGCCTGGATCAGGGCGGTGCTGTTGGTGGTGGAGCCGTTGACGATGGTGCCGCCGCCGGCATCGCGCAGGTTGAGGCCGCGGCCCGTCACGGTCGAGGCCGTGGGCGTGCCGCTGATGTTCGGACCGCTGTAGAGGGTGCCGAGGTTGACGAGGTTAAAGGAGCCCGTGTTGCGACCTTGGATCGCATCGTCGGAAACCGCCTTTACCAAACCGGTGCTGCCGATGCTCACTGTGATCGAGCCCGCGCCCGTGCCGCTGCGGATGCCGCGACCACTGCCGGCCTGTGACGCGGTGCCATTGATGTTCAGCGTGATCGTGCCGGAACTGCTGCCGACCGTAACCGCCTCGGTGCTGCCCGAAGTGACCTGACGGGTGTCACCGGCGTTGAGCGTGTAGGTGGTGCCGGCGGTGTTGGCGTTGAAGTTGCCGGTGGCGGCGGGGATCGTCGTCTGCGCCGCGGCGAAAGTGGGCAGCAGCGCGAGCGCGAGGACGGACAGGAGGGAGCGAGGGAGACGTTGGTTCATGGCAGGAACGGTCATTCTGCCGGCGGATTGATACAGTGATGCGGCGCTTTTGTTACGATCTGGTTAACCCGCCGCGCATTCGTCCCTTGTGTCGCGCGGCGTCCCGTAAAAGCATGGCGTATGCGCTCCGTCTTCCGCTTCGCGTGGCTCATCCCCGTCCTCGCGACCCTCGCCCACGCCCAGACCGAGAAGGTCACGGTGGACCGTTTCTTCGCCGAAGCCCTCGCCCACGGCCAGGCCTACGAAAATCTCCGCGTGCTCACCACGCAGCATCCCGGCCGCCTCGCGGGCTCCCAGTCCCTCGAGGGCGCCGTCGTCTGGGCGCAAAAGACCCTCGGCGCGCTCCCGCTCGACCGCGTGTACACGCAGGATGTCATGGTGCCGCACTGGGAGCGTGGCGCACCTGAGTCCGTCCTCCTCCTCGACTCCGCCGGCCATTGCCAGCCGCTCGCCGCCGCCGCCCTCGGCAACTCCGGCGCCACGCCCGCCGACGGCCTCACCGCCGAGGTCGTCGAGGTAAAATCCCTCGCCGAGGTCCGCGCGCTCGGTCGCACCCGGCTCGCCGGCAAGATCGTCTTTTTCAACCGCCCGATGAACCCGGCCGTGTTTCGCGGCATGACCGCCTATGGCGAGGCCGGCGATCAGCGGAACCAAGGCCCCGCGGCAGCCGCCGCCGGCGGGGCCGTCGCGGTGCTCACCCGGTCGCTCACGCATGCGCTCGACGACGTGCCCCACACGGGCAACACGCGGTTTCCTCCGGAGTCCGCCGCCATCCCCGCCGCCGCGCTCAGCACCCTCGCCGCCGACCGCCTCGCCGCCGCTCTCGCCGCTGATCCGCACACGCGTGTCCACGTCGCGATCCACGCGCGCAAGCTGCCCGACGCCCCTTCGCACAATGTCATCGGCGAGATCCGCGGCTCAGAGTTTCCCGACCAGATCATTGTCGTGGGCGGTCATCTCGACTCGTGGGACATCACACCCGGCGCGCACGACGACGGTGCGGGTGTGGTGCAATCCATCGAGGTCCTCCGCCTCTTCCGCGCCCTCGGGCTCAAGCCCCGCCACACGCTCCGCTGCGTCCTCTTCACCAACGAGGAAAACGGCCTGCGCGGGGCCGTGCGCTACGCCCAGCTCGCGCGTGAAGAACCCGGCCGGCACATTTTCGCCATCGAGTCCGACAACGGCGGCTTCGCGCCCAATGGCTTCAACTTTGGCAGCACGCAGGGCGACGCCCATCTCCGCGCCGCGCGCTGGCGCGGACTGTTTGAGCCGTGGGGCCTGTGGAATTTCTCCAAGGGCTCCGGCGGCGCCGACGTCGGCCCGCTCATGCTCGCGGGCGTCACCATCGCCGGCCTTACCCCCGACTCGCAGCGCTACTTCGACTATCACCACACCGCGATCGATACCATCGAGAAGGTCAACCCGCGCGAACTCCACCTCGGCGCCGCCGCCCTCGCCGCGCTCGTCTGGCTCGTGGACACCCAGGGGCTCTGACCTGTGCGCATGATCGAACTGCTCCGCGACTTTCGCATCCGCCGGCTCCTCACCGCCAACATCACGGGCTCCATCGGCTCCGGTATCACGATCATCGCCATCCCCTGGCTCCTGATCAAGCGGGCCGGCGGCGAGCAGCTCTACGGCTACGTCACCGTCGCCACCACCGTCGCCCTGTTCGCGATCGTGCCGCACTACGGTGCCTGGCTCGATCGTCACTCGCGCAAGACTGCGATGCTCGCCGGCGAGATCTTCGGCGCCACCTGTACGCTCACCATGGCCGCATGGATGCTCCTCACCGGCGAAACCGCCACCTGGCAGCTCCTTCTACTCTATTTCAGCGGCATGCTCTACTACACGCTGCACTACCCGGCCAAGTTCGCCTTCGTGCAGCAGATCTTCGAGCGCCGCCATTACCAAAAGCTCATGAGCCTCCTCGAGGTTCAGGGCCAGACCGCCTCCATGCTCTCCGGCGGCCTCGCCAGTCTCCTGCTGGATCACGTCTCCTTCAGCACCATCTTGCTCATCGACGGCTCGACCTACGTCATCAGCTACTTCCTCCAGAAAACGATTCCCTACGAGCCCACCCACCTGCGCGACGTGAAGCCCCGCGTCGGCGCCGTGGCCGATATCATGGAGGGCCTGCGCTGGCTGCGCGTCCGGCCGAAGTTCACGCTATTCATCTGCTGCACGTTCGCGCCCTTCATCGCCGTGATGGTCGGCAATTATCTCTTTCCGATCTACGTGCAGCACATCCTGCACGCCTCGGCCTCGGTCTTTGGCCAGGGCGAAATGGCCTTCGCCGTCGGCGCCATCGGCGCCGCCCTGGTCGGACCGGCCCTCCTCGCCCGCGCGTCGTACGCCGGTGCCGCGCTCATCATGATCGCGGTCTTCACCGGCGGCCTCGCCCTCATGTGCGGCGTGCACACCGTCCCCTCCTTCTACTGCGCGCTGCTGCTGCTCGGCCTCGGCAACGCCGGCACCCGCATCGCCCGCGGCACGGTCTTGCTGCACGAAGTCCCCAACGCCCTCATGGGCCGGGTCAACGTCGCCCTCGTCGCCGTGGATCGCACTTTGCGTACCCTGCTGCAGCTCGCCGCCATCGCCGTCGTCGTGCACGCGGACGCCGTCATGGCCTACGCCGGCCTGCTGGCCTTCGTCGGCGGCGCCTTCGTCCTCGCCTACCTCACCCGACGCGCCCTGCACGAGTCCGCGCCGGCCCCGGTCGCGTAACCAATTTTTCCGCACACGGTAGTTCTCCCGGTTTTTAGCCAGAGGTAAAACACCCAGCTCCTGGTGGTTTTTCAGGCGGTTTCCTGTTGCCAAAAAATCCGCGGCCCTTCCCCTTGCCCTCGATGCAAGAAACGGGGGATACAGCGCCATCGCACTACGTCGGACTCCAGGTCCGGGCCGACGAGTCGTTTCCGCGTTCCTGCGTCCGCTGCAACCGCTCGTTTTCCGACCTCGACGACTTCGTCGTGCGCACCACGCCGATCTTCGGCTCCTCCGGCCTGATCGAGCGCGCCGACACGGTGGACGGCACCATCGTCCTCCTCATGCGCAACTGCGCCTGCGGCAACTCCCTCGCCCTCCGCTGCGACGACCGCCGCGACGGCTCGGAGAAGGGTGCCTTCCGTCGCCGCCGTTTTGATACGATGGTCACGCTCCTCGTCGAGGCCGGCGTCAGCGCCCCCACAGCCCGCGCCGAACTCCGCCGCATGCTGCACGCGTAATTAACCACGAAACACACGAAATACACGAAAGGCCGGGCGCGCTGCCCGGCCTTCTCCATTTCCAGGAGCCAGTCAGCTACGCAGCTATTTCGCCCTGCGGCTTTCTTTTCGTGTATTTCGTGTGTTTCGTGGTTCCATCTCTTCTTCATGATCCGCGCCCTCGTCTTTGATTTTGACGGCCTCATCCTCGACACCGAGTCCGCCCTCATCCGCGCCTACGCCGATGTGCACGCCGCACACGGCATCCCCTTTGACGAGGCCTCGCATCTCCGCTCGGTCGGCCACGCCGACTACGCCTTCGACCCGTGGCACGCCTTCGAGAAACGAGTGGACCGCGTCGCCCTCGAGACCGAGCGCCGCAAACTCAACCGCCAGCGCGACCTCGCCCTGCCCATCCTGCCCGGCGTGGTCGACCTGATCACCGCCGCCCGTGCACGCGGTCTCAAGATTGCCCTCGCCTCCAACTCCCGCCACGAGCACTGCGACGCGCATCTGACGCGCCTCGGCCTCTTCCCGCACTTCGATTTTCTGGCCTGCCGCGAGGATGTCCCCTCGCCCAAGCCCGAGCCCGACCTCTACAAGCACGTGCTCCAGCACTTCGGCCTCCGCGGTCACGAGGCGATTGCCTTCGAGGATTCGCACACCGGCAGCCTCGCCGCGCACCGCGCGCATATCCGCGTCGTCGTCTGTCCCAACCCCAGCACCGCGCACCACGACTTCGCCCACGCCGACCTGCGCGTGAAATCCCTCGCCGACCATGCCCTCGAAGCCTTGCTCCGGCGCTTTGAAAAGTAAGCGATCTTACTCCAGCTCCGCCCAGCGCGAGTAGGCCGCGGCGAGCTCCTTCTCGACGGCATCCATCCGCGCGGTGGCCTGCGCGACTTCCGCGCCGCCTTTTCTGAAAAACATGGGGTCGCCCAGCTTCGCGGTCAGCGCCGCCTGCTCCGCTTCGAGCACCTCGATCTTTTTCGGCAGCGCCTCCAGCTCCGCGCGCTCCTTGTTCGTGAGCTTGCGGGCCTTCTTCGCGGGCGCGGCTGACTCGGCCGCCGCATCCGCTGCGGCCTTGGTGTCACGCTTCGCCTTCTCTTCCGCGGCGAGCGCGGCCGCCGCCTTCGCGGCTTTTTCCTTCTGCCAGTCGTCGTAGCCGCCGAGGTACTCGACCACGCGGGCGCCCGGCTCGTACACGAGCAGGCTCGTGCACACTTCATTCAGAAACGCACGGTCGTGGCTCACCAGCAGCAGCGTGCCGCCAAATTCCACGAGCAGATCCTCCAGCAATTCGAGGGTCTCCGCATCGAGGTCGTTGGTCGGTTCGTCGAGCACGAGCACGTTGCAGGGCTTGGTAAAGAGCCGCGCGAGCAGCAGGCGGTTGCGTTCGCCGCCCGACAGCGCCTTGACCGGCGTCCGTGCGCGCGCGGGCTCGAACAAAAAGTCCTCCAGGTACGAGATCACATGCCGCGTCTTACCGTTAATCGTCACGGTCGGGTTGCCGTCGGCCACGGCGTCCTGCACGCGCATCGTCTCGTCGAGCTGCGCACGGAGCTGGTCGAAGTACACCACCTCGAGCCGCGTACCCTGTTCGATCGCGCCGGTCGTCGGCTGCAACTCGCCGAGCAGCAGGCGCAGCAGCGTGGTCTTGCCCGCGCCGTTGGGGCCCACGATGCCGATCTTGTCGCCGCGCTCGATGCGCACCGTAAGGTCGCGCACGATCCAGCGCGATTCGGGCGTGTAGCGGAAGCCCGCATCCTTGCACTCGATCACCTTGAAGCCGCTGCGGTCCGCCTCCTGCGCCGTGATGGTCGCCTTGCCCGTGCGGTCGCGCCGCGCCGCGCGCTCGGCGCGCATCTTCTCCAGCGCGTGGATGCGGTTGTTGGCCCGCGAGCGCTGCGCCTTCACGCCGCGGCGGATCCAGACCTCCTCCTGCGCAAGTTTCTTGTCGAACTGCGCGCGCTCGACCTCCTCCGCCTCCAGCACCGCCTGCTTGCGCACGAGGAACGTGTCGTAGTCGCAGGCCCAGCCGATGAGCTTGCCGCGGTCCACCTCGACGATTCGCGTCGCCAGGGTCCTCAGGAACGCCCGGTCGTGCGTCACGAAGAGCAGCGCCCCGCCCCACTCCAATAAAAACTGTTCCAGCCACTGGATGGATTCCAAATCCAAGTGATTGGTCGGCTCGTCGAGCAGCAACAGCTGCGGCTCTTCCACGAGGCCGCGTGCGAGCAGCACGCGGCGTTTTTGCCCCGCCGACAGCGCCGCGAAATCCTGGTCAGCCGGCAGGCCCATGCTCTCCAGCAGGCGCTCCACGCGGTCGTGCCGCTCCCAGTCGTTGTGCTCCTCGTAGCTGCCGCCCTCGCCCTCGACCACCGTGCGCACCGTGCCCGCGAGACCCGCCGGCACTTCCTGCCGCAGCGTCGCGAAGACCGCGCCAGCCTGACGGAAGACTTGGCCCGTGTCACAGTTCAACTCGCCCGTGATGACTTTCATCAGCGTGGACTTGCCCGCGCCGTTGCGGCCGACGAGACACACGCGTTCACCGCGGTCAATCTGGAGATTGACCCGGTCGAGCAACGGCGCGCCGCCGAAGCTCAGGCTGACATCGAGGAGACTGACAATGGCCATGGGAACCTATCAAACTGCACCACCGTCCCCGCCCAGCGCAAGGCCCGCGTTCCGCCCCCGCTGGAAAATCCGTCCTCCGGCACTCAGGGCCTGTACTCCACGACCTTGCCGTTCTGCAGTTTCACCCGGAGGGGCTCGCCCTGCACATATCTGAGCGCGCGGTAATTCTCCCCGGCCACCGGCACCATGCGTTTGATATACCGGTCCGGCCCCACGAGGTCGCTGTAGTTCGCCGTGCTCACGCCGTTCTCCAGGCAGTACTGGTCGCCCGCCGCGGCAAACTGGCGCAGGTTGTTGAGCACCGCCTTCTCTTGCGAAGAGTCCCGCACTTTCTGGAAGGCGGGGATCGCCATCGCCGACAGCAGGCCGATCGTGACCGGATTATAAATCGAGATCGCCGCCACGTCCTGCTTGAGCGAGCGGTTCCAGTAGGAGCGCACCAAAATGCCATCCGGCAGGTTCGTCCGCACCGCCACCATCGGGTGCGCTGGCGCCGGCAGCGCCTGGGCAATCATATGGATGACCGACCGCGGCTGCTCCGGCAGGTTGGGGTTCAGTGTCTCGATCTGGCGCAGACGGCGGAAAAACCGCGGCGTCACGTAGGTCAGGCCGTTGCCCTCGGTGCCGACGTGCTCCAGCGCCGCGCGAAACGCCGGGGTCTGCGCGAGCCCCTGCTTCGCCGTGAGGCACTCGGTGAGAAATCCTTCCGTAGTCGCGAAGTACAGCGTCCGACCCTCGGTCGCAAACACCGGCTGGACCTCCGGCACCGGCAGCGGCTGCACCAGCCGGTAGGTCCGGCGCGCGCCCTCCTGCGTGGCGACGAACTGCTTTTCCTTGTCCAGCGAGGCGGCCACCGGTGCCGCGATGCCGTCGATCGCGATCAGCAGCGAAAACTTCGGGATGGCCCCCATGCCCCCGCCGATCGCGATGGTCTTGTCCTCGTCAAACTTCACCACCAGCGCCGCATGCCCCTTCAGCCCGTAGATCAGGTCGAGGAAGGACAGGGTCGCCTTTTCCCCCGCCTGCCTGATCGCCGTATCCATGTTGTCCGACGCCGGCTGGCCGCTGGTCTGCGCCACGATCTTTTTGACCGTCTCATACATCACCTTCAGGTCGATCTCGGTCTCCGCATAAAGATCCGCGTCCGCCGGGGCGAGGTCCAGGTGACCGAAAGGTCCGGTCTTCTCCCCCAGTCCCGCGAGCAGCCCGTGCCGGCCCTCCGGCGTGTAGAAAAACGCCCGGTTGCGGAAAAAGCCCGTCCCATCGGGCACCGAGCTCACGCCCACGGCCTTGATGTCGTCCAGCCCGAGCGTCCTGAGCAGCGACGCGAAATCCTGTTTCGCCCACGGTGCCACCTCGGGCTGGGTCTTGGCCATTTGCGTGAGCAGGTCATGCGCGGAACCGGCGAGCTTCAGCACGTCGCCATCCACCTCCGCGTAACCGTAGAGCGTGCCGCCCAGTTCGAGCTGCTTGCTCACCGTCATGAAATGCCGGCTGCGCTCCGCCGCCTTCACCACCTCGACGGTCGCCGGCTTCGGCGGCGCAGGTTTCTGCACCACCACCGGGGCCTCTTCTTTCTTGGCGCACCCGGCGATCGCCAGGGCAAGGATTACAACGCCACAACGCCAGATTCGGGGGTTCATTGCCACCCATCCTTAACCTCCGCCGCCCCGCCTGACAGCCGAAAACGCACCGTCACCGCCTTTTCACGACATACCTCCTCACCATGAAAACCACCCTGCCGCGCGCGGGCTTTACCTGCCGCCGACCTCAGCTAACCTTCCATCCGCCTCCATGCCGACCCTCCCTCCGCGCTACAATGTCCTCGGCGTCGGCGTCTCCGCGCTGACCCTGGCGCAGGCGCGCGACCTCGTCGTCGGCGTGCGGGGGCAATTGCGCTGCGGGTACATCTGCTGCGGCACCGCCCACGGCCTCGTCGAGGCGCGCCGCGACCCGGAGCTGCGCCGCGCCTTCAACGCTTCCTGGCTCACCACGCCCGACGGCATGCCCCTCGTCTGGCTCGGCCCACGCGGCGTCGAGCGCGTGTACGGCCCCGACCTCCTGCTCGCCGTGTGCGATGCCGGCCGGGCCGTGGGACTGCGGCATTATTTTTATGGCGGCCAGCCCGGCGTCGCGGAAACCCTCCGCGCCAATCTCTGCGCCCGCTTCCCCGGCCTCGATGTCGCCGGCACGTTCACCCCGCCGTTCCGCCCGCTCGACGCCACGGAGCTAACCGCTTTCCGCACCGAAATTGCGCGTCTCCGGCCCGACGTGATCTGGGTCGGCCTCGGCACGCCGAAACAGGAGAAATTCATGGCCGAGCACGCCGCGCTCCTCGACTCCGGTGTGTTGATCGGCGTGGGTGCCGCCTTCGATTTCCACGCCGGCCGCGTGCGCCAGGCCCCGCGCTGGATGCAGCGCAGCGGCCTCGAATGGCTCTTTCGTCTCGCCACCGAACCGCGCCGCCTCGCCTACCGCTACCTCGTCAACAACCCCGCCTTCGTCCTCCGCGTCCTCGCCCAAAAACTCGGCCTGAAAAGATATGCGGTCAAGCCGGCCCCTTAAAACAATTCGCCCTGTTGCAACGCGTCGCGCTTGTCGCCGTCGAGCGTACTGAGCGCCAGCAGTTGCATCACCGACATCTCCGCGATCCGCGGCTCCTTGGCTAGCGAGGTCAGGAGCACCGCCCCAGCCAGCGCATCGTACAGCGCCGCGTGGTAGTGCCGCCGGTCCGGCGGACAATGCTGAACCGCCAGCGCATCCAGCTCCGCTTGGAGTCCGCACGCCGCCACCACTCCCTCCAGCCGGCCGGTGTCGATCTGCGGATATAGCTGCGCGTAGAGGCGCGCTGAGTCCAACCACGGTCCCCACTCGATCACGCGCTCGCCCGGGCGGGCGAAGTCCGGCGAGTTCCGCGGGTACGCCCACACCGATTTCAACAGCGCATTTTCGACGCCCGCATAGTGCGCCGCCAGCGGTCCGCGCTCGCGCAGCCCCGCGAAAAGCTCCCACTCATCAACAAACGGCGCGTGCTCCTTCAGGGCATCCTCCTTCAATCCGTGCACCGCCGAGTCCTCGGCCCGCACCCGCCCGGTCGCCGCGCAGAGCCGTGTGTGCACCGCCCCGATCCGCCCGCCGATGACCTCAGCCACCCCGTACTCCAGGATTCCGGACGCGCGGCTTCCCTCGAAATCCACGAAAAAAATCGGCTGCTCGGTCCAGGTGTTGCCCACGGAACACACGGAATACACGGATGCCGGAAAACCGAATCTTTTTTCCGTGTCTTCCGTGTATTCCGTGGGCATCCCTCTCTCCGTGGACCTGACGCCTTACCGTGCCTTCATGACCGAGCTTGCCGAAAAGAGCGGCGCCTTCATCCGCCCGCACTTCGGCAATCCCGCCCTCGCCGTCGAGACCAAGTCCGACGCCTCACCGGTCACGCAGGCCGACCGCGGCGCCGAGGAGCTCATGCGCGCCCTGATCGCGAAAAAATTCCCTGACCACGGCATCCTCGGCGAGGAATTCGGCTCCGAGCGCACCGACGCCGAGTTTGTCTGGGTGCTGGATCCCATCGACGGCACCAAATCCTTTATCACAGGCGTCCCGCTCTGGGGCACGCTCATCGCCCTGCTCCACCGCGGCCAGCCCGTGCTCGGCTGCATCCACCAGCCGGTGCTCGGCCAGCTCATGCTCGGCGACAACGTCACCACGACCCTCAACGGCCGCCCCGTCCGCACCCGCGCCACGGCCACGATCGAGACCGCCACGCTGCTCACGAGCGATCCGCTCAATCCGGCGCGTTATCAAAATGGCGACCGCTTCCACGCCCTCAGCCAGCGCGCGCGGCTCGTGCGCACCTGGGGCGACTGCTATGGCTACCTGCTCGTCGCCGGCGGGTGGGCCGACGTGGTGCTCGACCCCATCATGAATCCGTGGGACATCGCCGCCCTCATCCCCGTGATCCGCGGCGCCGGCGGCGTGATCACCGATTGGCAGGGTGGCCCGGCCTACCCGGCCGAGTCCACCATCGCCAGCGCGACGCCCGCTCTGCACGCCGCCGTCCTGACCGCGTTGAAAGTCTGAAGTAGCGCCGGCATCCCGCCGGCGCCGTCTCCTCAGCGCTTCTTCGCCGCGTTCTTCCGCGTCCACTCCGCGGTCACGCGTGAGCTGAATCCGCCGCGCGCCTTCCAGTTGGCAATGATCGTGAGGCTCCGGGGCTTGAGCGCGGCACCGAGGTCGTCGCAGATCTTGTTAGTCGCCGCCTCGAAGAAGATGCCTTCGTTGCGGTAGGCGTGGAAGTACAGCTTGAGCGACTTCAGCTCGACGCAGGTCTTGTCCGCCACGTAGCGCACGGTGATGTCGGCGAAGTCGGGGTGCCCCGTCATCGGGCACACCGACGTGAACTCGTGGTGCGTGTGCTCGATCAAAAAGTCGCGCTGCGGCGCGGGATTCGGGAAGGTCTCTAGAATTTTCGGGTCAGCCATTTGCCACCACGAAACACACGAAATACCCGAAAGAAAATCCAAAACCCTTCGTTTACGGGTTTCGTGTTTTTCGTGTGTTTCGTGTGTTTCGTGGTTTCCCCGTCAGGTCGCCGTCTCCGTGAAGCGCGATTCGCGGATCACCGTCACCTTGATCGTGCTCGGGTACTGCAGCTCCGTCTCGATCCGGTCGCGCAGTTCCTTCGCGAGCTCGCGCGCCCGGTCGTCCGTCACCACGTGGGGTGCCACGACGACGCGGATCTCGCGGCCCGCCTGGATCGCAAAGGCCTGTTGCACGCCCTCGAGAGAGAGCGCGAGTTTCTCGAGGCGTTCCAGCCGCTGGGTGTAGCCGGCCATCGACTCCGCGCGCGCGCCGGGGCGCACCGCCGAGACCGTGTCGGCCAGAATCACCAGGCCCGCGTAAACCGTCTCGGGCTTCACTTCCTCGTGGTGCGCGGCCACCGCGTTGACCACGATCGGCGTCTCGCCGTAGCGCTTGATGAACTCCGCGCCGATGTGCGCGTGGCTGCCCTCGTACTCCGCCGTCACGGCCTTGCCGATGTCGTGCAGCAGGCCCGCGCGCTTCGCGAGGTTGGGGTCGAGCCCGGCCTCGCTCGCGATCATGGACGCGAGGAACGCCGTCTCCACCGAGTGGTCGAGCACGTTCTGGTTGTAGGAGAAACGGTACTTCAGCTTGCCGAGGAGCTTGATGATCTCGGGATGCAGGCCGTTGATGTTGAGGCGCGAAACGGCATCCTCGCCGGCCTGCGTCGTCAGCTGCTCGATCTCTTCCTGCGCACGGCGGACAAACTCCTCGATCGTCGCCGGGTGGATGCGGCCGTCCTTCACCAGGCCGTCGAGCGCCACGCGCGCGATTTCGCGGCGCACGGGGTCGAAGGAGGAGATCAGCACGGTCTGCGGCGACTCGTCGATCAGCACGGTCACGCCCGTCGCCGACTCGAAGGCCTTGATGTTGCGGCCCTCGCGGCCGATGATGCGGCCCTTCATCTCCTCGCTCGGCAGGTTGACGATCGTCGCCGTGAGGTCGTTGTTGGGCTTGCTCGCCAGCCGCTGCATCGAGGCGATCAAAATGCGCCGGCTCTCATTCTGGATGTCCTGCTCGGAGCGCTCCATCGTCTCGCGCCGCAGCGCGCGCAGCTCGTCCTGGCACTCCAGCAGCACCTCCTCGCGCAGCTGGCGCTGGATTTCCTCCGCGTCCATCTGCGCCACGCCCTCGAGACGCTTGCGCACGCTCTTCGAAAGGGAACGGATCGCATCGCGCGCCTGCGTGATGGCGGCGCTCTCGCGGTTGAGGCGCTCCTGCTTCTGCTCCATCTGGTAGTCGAGCAGGCCCAGCGACTCCTCGTGCGCGCGGATCTCGCGCAGGCTCACCTCGAGGTCCACCTGCCGGTGGTCAAACTCCCGGCGCAGCTCCGCGCGGCGTTCGCGGATCTCGTCCTCGGCTTTCTGTTTAAGTTCTTCCGCGGCCACGGCCGCCTCGCGCCGGGCCACCTCCATCAGCTCGGCCGCCTGCTCGTGCGCGATGCGCCGGGTGTGTCGCGTCAGCGCCCACACCACGAGGAAACCGATGCCTCCGCCGGCGATCACCGCGATCGGCAACGACCAGTCCACAGCTTCGCCCGTGGCGAGTGTGGATGCGAAATGAGCTGTGCCGCCCGAAAACATCGAAGGACGCGCAAGCTACGTCGCCCCTCCCAAACCTCAAGCCTTCTTCCGCCTTCTCTTCGCCATCCCCGTGTCATCGCCTCAGTTGCAACCCCGGCAGCACCCCGGCCAGCACCGCCTGCATCCGGGCCAGCGCCGCCGCCTCGCCGTCCCCCGCATCGGCCTGCACCAGCACGTAGGCCCAGCGGTCGGCGCGGCCATGCCGGAGCCGGTTCCAAGCGTCCCACATAAACCGTTCCCAATGCGACGCCACCACCCGGTCCCCGTTCACAAACCAGTAGGCGACCAGCGCCGGCACCGGGTTGCCGCCTCGCGCCTCCGTCCGCGTAGTCCGCAGCAGCGTCGCCGGCACCCCGCCGTTAAAAACATGGCTCCCTGCCCCCCGGATCGTCCACCCCTGGCCGACGAGGCACACTTCCGGCCGGTGGATCGACGTCCGGTCCCGCCCGCTTAGCACCACCGAGACGAACACCGCGTGCCGCCCGCTCGCGACCTCGATGTAGTTGCGCCGCGAAAACCCTGTATCCGGCGGCAACACTTCGCGCTCCACGGCCGTTACCTCCGCGCGCCGCCCCACCCACTCCGTCCCCACAAACAGCGGCAGGTCCACCGGGTCCTTGCCGTCCGCCGTAAGCACCACGCCCACCCGCCCCCGCGCCTCCAGCGACCCGAGGTGCGCCAAAAAAAACATCTCCCCCACCGCCAGCCCCACGACCACCCCCACCGCCACCGTCCTCCAACGGCCTCCCGTATCCGGTTTCCGCGATCCGGTATCCGGTATGATCTGCTCCGGCCACCACCGTCGCAGCGCCTCGCTCGCGAGCCACACGCCGCCCAGCACGATCACAAACACCCCATACCCCATCACATCGTGCGCGCGTTCGCCCCACGCCTGCCCGCCCGCCTGCGCGGCAAAGATGATGGCCATCATCCGCGCCACGTTGCCCAAGAATGCCAGCGGCCAGCACAGGGCGAGCATGAGCCCCCGCCGCCACCACGTACGGAAATTCAGATACCCGATCAGCAGCGCCAGCGCCGACAGCGCCACCAGCGAGCGCACCCCCGAGCACGCCGCCACGACATCATATTGATAATGCCCGTCGGGCGCGAAGAGCTGCGTGCCGTTGCGCACGAGCGCGATGCCCGCCCCGCGCGCCAGCGCCGTGCTCGCATCCACCACGCCCACCCGCAGCCAGAAGCCCGCCGTGTCGAGCACGTTGACCGGCACCGCGAAGAGCAAAAACCCCAGCGGAAACGCCGCCGCCCGTCCCCACCGCGGCCCGCCGCCCAGCCGCAGCACGCCCCACGCAAACAGCAAAAACCCCACGATCCCCACGCGCGTCTGCTGCGCCACAAACCCCGCGAGATTCAGCGCCAGCCCCGCGACCATCGCCACCGCCGCCGGCCATACGCTCTCCGAATCACCCACCCGAAACCCGGAACCCGAAACCCGGAACCCAGAACCTTCCTTCAAATTCCGCCACAGCAGCCACCCGCTGATCCCCAGCACCAGCCAACCGTGCTCCGTCTCCGCCTGCGGATCGAGCCACTGGCTGATCCACCACCAGAACATCGAGTCCGTCTGCACGTACCCGCGCGTCGCATTGCCGAAAAACTGCCACACCGCCACGCCCGCGACCGCGCACACCGCCGCCGCGATCCACCGCGACGAGGCGGACTGCTCACGGCTTGCGACGGCTGACTCCATGGGCTAAACGCTGCACCGTTCCGCACCGCCGCCAAGCTTCAACCCCGCCGATGAAACTCCTCGTCCTCGCCCAGACGCCCCCGCCCCTCCACGGGCAGAGCCTCATGGTGCGGACGCTCCTCGACGGCCTCCCCGCCCAAGGCATTGCCGTTCATCACGTCAACCTCCCTCTCTCGCGCGACCACGCCGACATCGGCCGCCCTCGTCCCGGCAAAGTCTTCACCGCCCTCGCCGCTGCGTTTCGCGCCATCGCCGCCCGCCGCCACTGCGACACGCTTTACTACATCCCCGCCCCCGGCAAACGCGCCGCACTCTACCGCGACTGGCTCCTCCTCACCCTCGTCCGCCCCTTTTACGGCCGCCTCGTCCTCCACTTCCACAACGGCGGACTCGCCGACTGGCTCACCACCCGCGCCACCGCCCCCGAACGCTGGCTCACACGTCTGCTCCTCGGCCGCGCCACGCTCGCCATCGTCCTCACCACGTCCCTCCGCGCCGACGCCGACTACCTCAAACCCCACCGCGTCGCCATCGTCCCCAACGGCATCGCCGACCCATGCCCAGCCGGCGCGCCACCTCCGCCCGCGACTGGTTTCAACCTCCTCTTCCTCGGCGCCGTCACCGCCGAAAAAGGCGCTGACACCCTGCTCGACGCCCACGCCCTCCTCCGCACCGGCGGCGTCGATTGCCAGCTCACCCTCGCCGGCCCCGCGACCGACCCCGCGCTCCGCCAAAAAATCGCCGCCGCCGGCCCCACCGTCCGCCACGTCGGTTTCGTCACCGGTGAGGAAAAGGAAAAGCTCTTCGCCGCCTGCCACGTCGTGTGCCTGCCCACGCACTACGCCCACGAAGCCCAGCCCCTCGTCGCCCTCGAAGCCCTCGCCCACGATCGCCCCCTCATCGCCACGAACTGGCGCGGCCTACCCGAAACCGTCCCGCCCGGCACCCCACTCGTCCCACCCCGCGACCCCGCCGCCTTAGCCGCCGCGCTCGCGCGCAGCCAAGCCTCACCGCCCCTCCTCTGCCTTCAGCGCGAGTATTTTCTAGCTCATTACATCGCATCTCATCACATCACCGCGCTCGCCTCTACCTTACGTTTATCCTAAGATACGCATCCGACATGAATCCGCCCCGCGAGAATTTTGAGAAATGTCGCGATGAGTTACTTCGGTCTGGCTCTATCACTCCGCTGTCCTTGGGCACTTCTCAGGATGACATAGTGGCGATTTTCGGGACCCCCGATCAAACCTCAGAGAAGAAAAAGGGCCGGCCAGCCATATTCAAATATTTGGATATCGAGTTTCATTTTAACCCAAAACAAGGACATCGCCTGTGGTTGATCTACAGCGAGAACGAGGACAGCTCATCGCGGATCGTCATTCAACTTCCGCCACGCCCATGACCCAATACCTCCTCCTCATCCAGGGCAACGCCACCAGTCCCACGACTCCGGCGGAGTGGGATCGCTTCTTCGCCGCGGCACGTGCCAGCGGGCTCTTCCAAGGCGGTAGCGCCGTCGGCCGGCGCGAGTTCGTAGGTGATACTGCGACGGCGCGCTCCACCGCGCACATCACCGGCTACATGCGTTTCGACTCCGCGGAGAAACAGCCGCTGCTCGATCTCCTGAAACTCCACCCCGTCGTCCTGCATGGCGGCACAGTGGAACTCTGCGAACTGCCGAAGACCTGAGCCGTCGCTCACGTCACGCCATAGCGCGCCAGCTCTGCTCGCGCCGATTCGATCCCTCCGGGCGTCGCTGCGCGCGCACTCTTCCGGCCCAGCACCGCGCCGAGGAAAAACGCCGAGCCTGCTCCCGCCCAAGCGCGCGGGGCCCAGTGGTAGTGCCGCAGATACCGCCAGTGCAGTCCGGGCAAGTGCCGTAGCGCGCGCCAACCGTAGCGTCGCCGCGTCGCGACGTAATTCCCGTTTTGCAGCGCCGAGTGCAGCTTCGCCACGAAGGCTGGTCCTTCCACACTCGGCGGCGGCAGGTGCCGGCAGACCGCCAGCGGCGCTAGCACTGCGCGAAAATTTCCCGTGAGCCGTAGCGTGTAATCCAGATCGCTGAACTGCGACCATAGCCCTACATCGGGCCAGCCGCTCGCCTCCACAGCGCGCCGCGTCACGAGCAAGCTCGCCCACAGCGCCCAGCGACACGACAGTGGTTTTACGCCCGCCGTGCTCCGAAATCTTTCAACCGTCGGCCCGCCGCGGCCCGCGCGTCGCGCCGTTCTCCCAGTCAACCCCGGCAGCCACTGCACGCGCTCCTGCTCGTCCACCAGCAACGGTACCGCGGCATCCGCGTCCGCCCTCTCCAGCGCCGCGAGCAACGCCGCCAGCACTCCCGGTGTCGCCTGCGCATCATCGTCCATGATCCACGCATGCGTCGCGCCGTACTCGGCAAAAACCGTCTTCAAGCCCCACGCGATTCCACCCGCCGTGCCGAGGTTTACCGTCGGCGTGAGCACTCTCACCTGCCCCCCTGCCCGCGCCGCTTCCGCCGTCGCCGCGTCGCGTGAATTATTGATCACTACCACGCCATGCAGACCGGCCTGCCCGCGCAGCGACGCCAGCGCCGCGCCCAAGAGCGCCGGGCGGCCGTACGCGGGGATCACCGCCCACACCGCGGGAGCTTGCTTCGGCGTCGCCCCTTGCGCCAGCATCGGATCGTTCGTCTGCACCGTCCCGTGCTAAGGCGAACCCCGGCCGCAGGAAACCACGAATTCATCTTCCATCCAAATCCGCCGTGAGCGCCGCTGACCGCGACCCTGCCTCCGACCACTCCCTCCGCCGCGCGGCCGCCGGCTACCGCTCCACGCTCGCCTCGCAGCTCGTGCGCGTGGTCTGCAAGCTCGCCGGCGTCGTGGTCCTCGCCCGCCTCGTCTCGCCCGCCGGCCACGGCATCTTCGCGATGGCCGCAAGCCTCACGTTTCTCCTCGTGCTGTTCCGCGACTTCGGCGCCGGCGCCGCCGCAATCCAGTCGCCCACGCTCAGCGAAAACCAGAAGACCGCGCTCCTCCGTCTGCATGTGATTCTCGGCTTCGTGCTCGCCGGGCTTTGCGTGCTGCTCGCCCCGCTCGTCGCGCGCTACTACGCCGAGCCCGCCGTCGTGCCTGTGCTGCGCCTGATGAGCCTCGGCTTCATCCTCAACGGCCTCAACGCCTGGCCCCGCACGCTCCTCCAGCGCGACCTCCATTTCGGCGAACTCAACCGGCTCGAAACCTTCGGCGCCGTCCTCGGCACCGCCGCGATGCTTGCCGCCGGCGCACTCGGCGCGGGGGCCGCTTCCTTCGCCTGGTACCTCCTCGTCTCCGAGACCGTGATGGCCGTCGAGGCGTGGCGGCTCTGCCCGTGGCGTCCGCACGCGCCTGCCGCCGGCCTGCGCCCTCTCGCTGCGACCGGCCTGCATCTCACCGCCTACAACGTCCTGCTCTACGTCCTCCAGCAGATCGACACCCTGCTCCTCGGCCGCTGGTTCGGCGCTGCTCCGCTCGGTCTCTACAACCGCTCCGGCCAGCTCCTCACGCAGCCAGCCACCCACCTTGCCACGCCCTTCGGCTCCGTATTGCTCGCCACGCTGTCGCGTCTCGGCCCCGGCACGCCGGACTTCGCCAAACACTTCCGCGAGACCACCAACGCCATCGCGCACTTCACCCTCCCCGTCGCCGCCATATGCTTCGTGCTGCCCGACGAGGTCGTGCGCCTCGCTCTCGGCGCCGCATGGCCCGACGCCGCGCCGATCCTCCGCTGGCTCGCCGGCGGTGCCGCCGCCAACTACCTCACCTCCACCCTCTACCCGCTCGCCGTCGCGCTGAACCGTCCCGTTGCGCTCATGCAGCTCACCGCCGTCGCGCTCCCCGTCACCTTCCTCGGCCTCTGGCTCGGCCGCCCGTATGGCGTCGTCGGCCTCGCCGCCGGCCTCACCTGCGCCAACCTACTGCTCCTCGTCCCCCGCCTCGCCTGGACGGCCCGCGGCACCGCCATTCGCCCCGCCGACTGGCTCTCCGCCTTCGCCGGCCCGCTCGCCACTGCCCTCAGCCTCGGTCTCGGTCTCTGGCTCGGGCACACCTTCACCGCCGCGCAACCGCTCGCGCTTCGCCTGGCCGCCTCCACCCTCGGCGGACTCCTCGCCGTTGCCCTGCTCCTCCTGCTCTGGCCGCGCCTTCGCGATGAGTTCCGCACGCTCTGGGCCCATCGTCCCTTCGGTCGCCCCATTGTATCCGAAAATTGATTTCCATGTCCGCGGCCGCTCCAGCCTCCTCCCCATCCCGCCGCCTCCGCGTACTGCAGGTGATCACGCGCCTCGGCCTCGGCGGCGCGGAAAAGGTTTCCCTCGCCCTTGTCCATGGCCTGCGGAGCGAGATCGATTTCGCGGTCTTCACCGTCAACGGCCTCGGCCCCGACGCCGTCGGCGCCGGGATGGCCGCCGAGCTCGCGGCCGCCAGCATCCCTTGGTTTCGCGGTACACGTCTCACGGTAAAGCGCGGCGGCATGATCACCGGCGGCCTCGCGCTTGCCCGGGCCATCCGAAGGTTTCGTCCCGATATTGTGCATTTCCACGCCGAGACGGCCGAGATCTGCGGCGCCGTGATGGCGTGCCTGCCGGCCGGCGTCCCGCGCCCCGCCTTGGTTCGCACGATTCACAACAGCGTTTTCTGGCGTTACTGGCCGCGCTTCGGCCGCTGGTGTGACCACCGGCTCGCGCACGCGCACATCGCCGGCGTCTCCGAAGCCGCGCTCGCCGAGTTCTTCCGCTACCGCACCGACAGCGGTGCCCCCGCGGCACCCTCGCCGCCCACCGTGATCTACAACGGCATCGATCTCCCGCTCCTCCCGCCACGGGCCGCACCCGACGATCCCGCCGTGCGCCGCGTGCTTTTCGCCGGACGCCTTGAGCCACAGAAAGGCACCGATATTCTTGCCGCCGCTCTGCCGCAGGTCGTCCTGCCGCCTGATGTACGCGGTGAACTCTTCATCCTCGGCCATGGTGCGCAGGCCCCGCTCCTCACTGCGCTCGCCGCCCAACCACCGCCGGGCTGGCGCATTGAGGTCCGGCCACCCGTCGCCCATCTGCCTCAGCTATTGCCGACTTTCGACCTCATGGTCATGCCCTCCCGCTTTGAAGGCCTCGGCCTTGTCGCGGTGGAAGCCACTTTCTGCGGCACGCCCATCGTCGCCACCACCGCTGCCGGTCTGAACGAAGCCTTACCCGCCACCCACCCTTGGCTCGCCCGCCCGGGCGACGCCCCTCATCTCGCTGCCGTCCTCACCGACGCCCTCCGCGAAACAGCCCGCTGGGCCCCCGTCACGACCGCCGCGCAACGCTTCGTCGCCGGTCGCTTCGCTTCCGCCAAAATGCTGGATGCGTACGGGCGCTTATACCAAGCCGCCAGCCCTGCGACCGAGCCGGTGCGCCCGCAGCGGTCCCATTAGAAACACCCGCAGCACCTCCCGCCGCGCCGCTCCCTTCGCCTGCCCAAGTGCGCCACGCAACACTTGCAGCGCCGCCACCACCGCCCCCGGCCGCCGTGCCAGCATCAGGTGCCGCCGCGCGTGATAGACCGCGAGCCTCGGGAAATTCTCCCGCACGCACCGCTGCGCAAAATCCAGCCACGCCACCTCCGCTTTCGGCGGCGCCGCCATCCATGCCCCCAGCTCCTCCTTGAGCTCGGCCCATCCTTCCGCCCGCCCCGCCCGGCGCCGCGCCGTGAGCAGCCGGACGCACGACGCCGCGAATACTTGGCGATCCTGCCGCTGTTGGGTCGTCTGGCTCGCGTACACGCGATAGCCCGCGAGCGGCTCCGCCACTGCACCCGTCATCCACGTTTCCCCGACCCGCGTGAAAAAATCGTAGTCCTCCGCCGTGTCGAAATCCCTCCGGAACGCATACCGCTCAAACACCTCCCGCCGCCCCGTGCAGGCCGACAGTGCCACCGGCATGGTGTACTGGGAAAAGCGTGTCTGCTCCACTCCGTCCAGCAGCGCAAACTCCCGCCCCACCGTTGCGCCGTGTTCGTCAATCGTATCCACCGCGCTCCCCACCAGCCCCAGCGCCGGCTCCGCCCGCAGCCGCGTCACCTGTCGCTCCAGCCGCTGCGGCCGCGCCACGTCGTCGTAGTCGAGCATCGCGAGAAATTCACCCCGCGCCGCCGACACCGCGAGATTGCGCGCCGCCGACACCCCGCAGTTCGTCGCGTGCGACAGCAGCCGGATGCGCGGGTCGCGCCCGAGTTCTCCGAGGCTCGACAGCCCCGAGCCTGTGCCATCGTCGACCACCAGCCACTCCCAGTCCGTCAGCGTCTGCGCGCGCAGACTCTCGCCCGCCTCACACAGCCAGGGCACGACCCGATGAAACGGAGTGATCACGGAAACAACCGGCACACCCCCAACCAAACAGAGCCCTCCCTCATTGCCACTCTCATCTCTCCCACCGTCTGCTTGACGCCCGTCCCGACGCTCGTCTCCGTCAATCCGCGATGTTGACCCACATCAGCCTGCGCCTCCGCCTGATCGCCCTCGGCGGCGGTTTCGCGGCCGTATGGCTCGCCTGGGGCCTCGCGCAGGGCGACTATGTGCTGCCCGCGCTGGTCGCCGCCTTGGTCATCGTCGCTGTGTCCGTGCGTCTGCTTCGTACCGATGTGGCAGCCGTCGCGCTCGCCCTCATCCTCTTTGGCTACCTCGTCGGCAACCGCGGCTTCGCCCAGCTCATGCCTGTGCCGGGCCTGCCTCTTTTGCCGGCCGAGATCGCCCTCCTCGTCGCCGGCGGCTGGATTTTCCTGCAATGCGCGTCCGCCCACCGGCTGCCGTTTCGCAAGGACGCGCTCAACTGGGCCATCCTCGCGTGGCTGCTCGTCGGCACCATCCGCGTGATGTTTGATGTGCGTACCTACGGCCTCCTCGCGATCCGCGACTACGCGATGATCTACTACGCCGCGTTTTTCTTCCTCGCGCAGGAGCTCGCGCGCGACGCCCGCTCGCGTGGGTTCCTCCTTGGCACGCTCAAGGTCGCCAGTTTCACCCTGCCGTTTGCCGTCGTGCTCTCGGAGGCGTTTCCCGGTTTTTTCCAAACCATCTTCACCGTCCGCGGCATCCCGCTGATCTTCTTCAAAGGCGACCTCGCCCTCACCTTCATGGCGGTCAGCGGCGTCTTCCTCGCGACCACCGCGCCCGTCCGCCACCGCCCGTGGCTTTGGGTGCTCGCGCTGGTTGAAATCGTGTACGTCATCGGCGCCGACAACCGAGCCTCCATGCTCGGCGCGCTCGGCGCCCTGCTCTGGCTCGCCGTGTCGCGCCTCCGCCGCTTCGTCCTGCTGCAGGGCGCCGCGGTCCTGCTCGCCGGCCTCGTCGTCGCCGGCCTCGCCCTGCTGGCCGACAACCTCTGGGCCCGCGGCAAGCTCGCCGGAGTCTCCGAGCGCGTCCTCTCCCTCGGCGACGTCGTTGGCTCCGGCACCTACGTGAGCGCGGAGAGCTCCATGAAGGGCGACAACAACCGCTTTCGCACCGTCTGGTGGGGCACTGTCGCCAGCGAGACCCTCAGTCAAAACCCTTTTTTCGGCCTCGGCTTCGGCTACGATCTCTCCCGCGAGTTTTTGCAGGAGTACAATCCTGACATGGCGGAGGACTTCTCCGCCCGCAGCCCGCATAGCATCATCATGAGCGCCTTCGGCCGCATGGGCTTCGCCGGGCTGGCGGCTTTCCTCGCCTTTGCCTTCCTGCTGACCCGCCGCACCTGGCGCGTGATGCGCGACCCCGACGCCACGCCCGCGGATCTCGGCCTGTGGAGCTGTGCATGGGTAATTTTGATCAGCGCCTGTTTCGGCGTCGTCCTCGAAGGGCCCATGGGCGCCGTCGTCTTCTGGTCCCTCCTCGGCCTCGCCAGCACCCCGCCTGAGCCGGTGGTAACCGAGGCCGACGGTGCGCCGGCCGCCCCGGCGGAAGTCCCGTCATTGCCAAGCCCGCTGGCTTCTGCTCCGTTGACCCACCACCGCGCCCTGTGAAACTCCCTTCCCCCACCGACTACATCGCCGTCTTCAAGACGACCACGCGGGAGCGTTGGGATTGGGTCACCCCCCTGGCCTTGCTGTTCCTCAGCGCCTTCGGGGTCATGTTTATCTACAGCGCGCAGTTCTCGGCCCCCGACACCGCGCTCCAGAGCCAGTACTGGTTCAAGCAGGTGATCTTCCTCGTCGTCGGCGCCGGCCTCTACACCGCCGTCTCCCTCATCGACTACCGGTTCTGGCTGAGCGTCACCCACTGGTTTTACGCCGCCTGCATGGTCCCGCTGGTGATCGTGCTCATCCTGCCCAACTCCTCCAACGACACCTGGGGCTCCCAGCGCTGGATCAACCTCGGTTTCTTCTCCTACCAGCCCTCCGAGACGGCCAAGGTCGCCGTCCTCCTCATCACCGCCAGTCTCCTGATCCGTTCCGAAATCGGCACCGTCCGCCAATCCCTTGGCGTTCTGGGGAAATTGGCCCTTGCGGTGGGGGTCCCCATGCTCTTGATCTTGAAGCAGCCCGACTTGAAGTCGGCGATCGTGCTCCCCCCGATGGTTTTTTCGATGCTCTACGTTTCCAAGCTGTCCGCGCGCTTCTTCGCGGCAGCCCTCGGGGCATTCCTGATCATCGTCGCCATCGTCGGTTACGACACGTGGAAGTACGCGAACTTCATGGAGTCGCACAACTACTCCTACGATACCGACCGCGGCAAATACGAGCCGCACTCCTTCCTTTCGCCGCCGATCCACGATTATCAGCGCAACCGCATCCTCGCCTTCGCCGCCCCCGAAAAGGTGGACCCCAAGGGCGTCGGCGTCGCCTACAACCTCTCGCAGTCCCTCATCTCCGTCGGCTCCGGCGGCCTCGCCGGCAAGGGCTGGACGCAGGGGACCCAGGCCCAGCTCGGCTACCTGCCCCGCTCGGTCGCGCATAACGATTTTATCTTCTCGGTCATCGCCGAGGAAAAGGGATTTTTGGGAAGCCTCACGGTTCTCAGCCTGTTTGCCCTGGTGTTGTTCAACGGCATCCGCATCGCCGGTCTCGCCCGAGACCGGTTCGGCACCCTGCTCGCCCTCGGCGTCACGGTGCTGTTCATGGTGCATGTGTTTGTGAACGTCGCCATGACCATCGGGCTCGTGCCCATCACGGGCATACCGCTTCCCTTCATCAGCTACGGTGGCTCCTTTGTGCTCAGCTGCTGCTTGCTGCAAGGACTGGTCCAGAGCGTCTATCGCTTCAGGAAGGATTTCGCATGAAATCCCTTCTTCGCGCTAACGACCGCCCTGCCGGAATCTCCTGCGCCGCATCTGTCTCACCAAGGGGTCCCGTCGTCCAAACCAACGACACCCAACATGAGCGATCAATCGCAACCCAACTCCGGCATCCCCCAGGATGTCGCCCAGAAGTATGACGAGGAACTCGTCAACCCGCCCCCGGCCAGCAACTCCGCCCCCGTCAGCTCCGCCGAGCTGAAGGCCGGCGCCGAGGAGCGCGCCAAGCAGCGCCCCCTCCTCCAGAAGATCCTCGCGGTCTTCAAAAAGGACAAGGGCTCCTACCGCGAACTCATCATCAACTCCGAGCCCCTCGAGAAGCGCGTCGCGCTCCTCGTCGACGGCCGCCTGGAGAAGTTCGAGATCGAGCGCGAGTCCGACGACCGCATGGTCGGCGGCATCTACAAGGGCCGCATCAAGAACCTCGACCCCGGCCTCAAGGCCGCCTTCGTCGACATCGGCTACGCCAAGAACGCCTTCCTCCACTACTGGGACATGCTCCCCGCCGCCACCGACTCCTCCGTCGAGGTCGTGCGCGTCAACAAGAAGAAGAACGCCCCGCCCCGCCCGGCCGAGCCCACCGTGAAGGACATCCCCGGCATGTACCCCCCGGGCACCGACATCGTCATCCAGGTCACCAAGGGCCCCATCGGCACCAAGGGCCCCCGCACCACGACCAACCTCTCCCTCCCCGGCCGCTACCTCATCCTCACCCCGTTCTCTGACGGCTGCGGCATCTCCCGCAAGATCGAGGACCCCCAGGAGCGCAAGCGCCTCAAGACCCTCATCAACGAGCTCACCATCCCCGAGGGCATGGGCGTCATCGTCCGCACCGCCGGCGAGGGCAAGAAAGCCCGCTACTTCGTCCGCGACCTCCACATCCTCCTAAAAACCTGGCAGGGCATCACCGCCAAGATGCAGAGCGACCGCGCCCCCGCGTGCCTCTACCAGGAGCCCGACCTCGTCGAGCGCACCGTCCGCGATTTCCTCACCGAGGAGGTCGACCGCGTCCTCATCGACCGCAAGGAAGACCACGAGCGCACCCAGAAGCTCGTCGGCCAGATCTCCAAGCGCTCCGCCTCCAAGATCGCGTTCTACAACGACAGCATACCGATCTTCGAACGCTTCAACATCGAGCGCCAGATCGAGCAGACCGGCCAGCGCAAGGTCCCGCTCCCCTCCGGCGGCGAAATCGTCATCGACGAGACCGAGGCCCTCATCTCCATCGACGTCAACACCGGCTCCCACAAGTCCCGCGGCGGCGACGAGAAGAACGTCATCTACGCCGTCAACCTCGAGGCCGCCAGCGAGGCCGCGCGCCAGATCCGCCTCCGCAACCTCGGCGGTCTCCTCATCATCGACTTCATCGACATGAAGGAGCGCCGCCACCGCAACGCCGTGTACGAGCGCATGGTCCAGGAGATGGCCCACGACAAGGCCAAGAACCACATCCTCCCCATCTCCACCCTCGGCATCCTCCAGATGACGCGCCAGCGCCAGCAGGAGTCCCTCTCGAGCAACCTCTACACGGACTGCCCCTACTGCCGCGGCCGCGGCATCGTGAAGAGCGCCACGACGATGTCGGTCGAGCTCCAGCGCAAGCTCAGCTCCGTCGTCCGCCGCCTCCAGCTGCGCAACGACGGCAAGGAGTACTCGCTGCGCGTCCTCGTGCACCCGAGCATCCTCGAACGCCTCCGCAGCGAGGACGCCGAGCTCCTCGTCCGCATGGAGAAGTTGTTCGGTGTGAAGCTGGCCTTCCGCGCCGACATGAACTACCACGTCGAGAACTTCAAAATCATCAACGCCCTCACCGGCGAAGAGTATCGCTAAACCGATTACAGTTCTTCCCCCAGGCCGCCCCGCAACGGGCGGCCTTTTTCTTGCCCCTGTAGGAGCGGGTTTACCCCGCGACCCTTCGTTCTCGTCCCCCCCGCCCCACCTCTCCTCCCCCGCCCCCATCGCGCAACCGCGATAGCAGGCATCGCCTAAAAACACCTGAATTTGCAATACTAATTATACATTAACTATTTTAAAATCATTGTGATACAAAGTCCGTATTACGGACTTTAGCCTAAATGCAAATCGGACAAAACTTGGAAAAATGTCCGACTATCGGACAAAACTCACCCCAACCCCTATTTCGGCGCCATCGCCATCTCATACGACGCTCACCAGCACAGGCGTTCCCGTCGCCATGTCCGTCCCGCTCGTCATCAGTGCTCCTCAGTGCCCAGAAGTGGTTCAACCGGATCGGCTATCCGTGCCATTCGTGTAATCCGTGGCCAAATACTTCCGCCCGCCCTCGTTGCGCCTCCGCCCACCCGACTCCACTCTCACTTCACCCCGCCATGCGCCACCCCTCGCTCCTCGGTCTTCTCCTCTGCACAGTCGCTTTCACCTCCACCGCCTTCGCCGCGACCTGCGACGTCGATATCCCGCGCCAGCCCAGGGAGACATTCGACAAGGCCGCCTTTCATCTCTGGCTGCCGGATGACGTCCCGGCCGGCCCCGTCCGCGGCATTGCCATCGTGCTCGACGGCATCAACGTCGATGGCCGCCCGCAGTGGCAAAACTTCGCGCGTGACCATCAGCTCGCCCTCGTCGCCTGCTACTTCGCCACCGAGGACCTCACCGATTTCTTCCACTACACCAAGGCCGACCGCGGCAGCGGCCGCGCCCTGCTCAACGCCCTCGCCGCCCTCGGCCAACAAAGCGGCCACCCCGAGTTCGAAAAAGTCCCGCTCTTCGTCATGGGCCTTTCCGCCGGCGGCGAGTTCAGCTACAACTTCGCCTGCTTCTGCCCGGAGCGCGTCGCCGCCTTCGTCTCCAACAAAGGCGGCGGCTTCATCATCCCGCCCACCGACGCCGTGCGCGCCATCCCCGGCCTCTTCATCGCCGGGGCCAAGGACCAGCGCTACCGCGCCGCCAGCCGCAAATTCTACGAACCCAATCGCAAGCTCGGCGCGCGCTGGTGCCTGGCCATCGAGTCCAAGTGCGGCCACAACACCGCCAACGCCAACGATCTCGCCCTCCCTTTCTTCGCCGCCGTCCTGGCGAGCTTCGACCGCCCCGCCGCCGAGCGCACCGGCATCGTCCTCGACCTCGACCAAAAAAAGCTGATCGCCCCCGGCATCCCGCCCGCCACCGCCAGCCTCACCTTCTGGTTCCCCGACCAATCCCTCATCGCCGTCTGGAACACGTTTCTCAACAATCCGCACTGATTGTGCAGCTCCCCCACCTCGCCTCCTTAAGCACTCTTCTGCTCTACCGCCGGCACCTTTCGCGACTCGATCCATGTTAGCCAGCGCTGCGCAAGTTTAGCCGGAGTCATCTCCAAGGTTGCGCCCATTTCCAGCCGCTCCGGCCCGTCGCCATAAATTTCCCTCAGGCTGGCATCCAACCAATAGCCATTGAAGAATATATCACTTTTCGCATCCAACTGCCGCTTGAGACAGGGCACGACCTCTTCCCGGTCGCCCAGTCGGGCCAGCGCGACCAGGGCGTGCACTGTATTCGCATTGTCCTTACTTTCCTGCGTGATCTTTTTCAGGACTGGCAGGGCCCGTCTGTCGCCCAGCACCCCCAGGGCCGGAATCAGGCGATTGCGCTCGAAGTTCTCTGCCGATGCGAGTTGCTCCACCAGAAAATCGTACGCCCCGGGGAATTTGTGTCCCGCAATCGCGAAAATCGCCGCATCGTAGTCGCGGATTTCCTTTTCCTCGAGATAGACGCGCCGTATCCGCTGCAGATCAGGCTCGGTCAGGCTCCCCATCGCCGTCAGCGCCTTTCGCGCGATCTGGTCGCCATCGGTCTTGGGATAAAGATCAACCACCCTTTGATAGAATTTCTTCGCCTCTTCGACCTCTCCGTTTTTGCCCGCTAGAAAGGCATATCGGCAGCAAAACAGATCGGATGCCGGCGCCCCGAGCGCAAAAACCATGTCGTCCCGCGCCGCCTTCATCGACGCATAGGCCTGCTTGTAGTCGCCCTTCCGCTGATAGATGCCGGCTTTCTGGGTGTTGACCGCGAGCATCACGGACGCTGCCCAATTCCCGCAGCCACCTCCCGGCTTTATCTGGTCCAAGCGCTTCAGCGCCGTCGTCGGGTTACCCGCCAGCTCGATCAGGACGCACGTGCCCGTCTCAGCCGAATCGGCATTGAAATAGATGTCGTTGCGATGCCGCCCATCCACCCGCTTGAGCACTTTCTCCGCCTTGCCGCGCAGTGCCTCCCATTGCGGCTGCGTTTGCAGCGGCACGCCGAAGCGTATCTCGAAGACATCAATCTTCGAGTTGAGCGCCGAGGTCGCATAAAGAAAGGGCTCCAGCGAGTCCTTCGCGTCGAGCGCCCGGTCGATCTGGGTCAGCAGCTTGTCCAGTTCGGCTATCTCCTCCGCCGGCGACTGGGAAACACTCGGTGCGGCATAAACGTTCGTACCGCTAACCACCATTGCCGCCATCAGGCTCAGGGCCTGCCAAATTCGGGTGATATTCATAAGATTGGGGGGGTGTCTATGATACCTAGGCTGAGTCTCACTATTTTGGATATTGTGCCAAGATATCTTCCCTACGGATGAACCCAAGCTCTCTTAGGCCAATCCATCCCGTCGTCTCATCTCTCTGACGTTGAGCCCACCGGCCACCTCCGGCGGAACATCTTTCCGTCGTCACGCCCGTCGCGTGCGTCGCGAGACCTCCGAGCATTAGACATTAGTCATCAGGCATTGGTCATTCCATTCCCTCTCTAATTTCCTGGCACTTCATTCGTCTGCTGACGGTCACCCTTTCTTCATGCCACCCCACCCCCGCCCCGCCCTCCGCCTCTGTCTCCTTATCGTCGCCGTCGCGCTCTCCCCCGCTCTGCGTATCCACGCCCAGACCCCCACCGCTCCCGCCAAACCCCCGGGCGACTACGCGCGCATGGTCGCGCTCTGGGCCGACATCCCCGCGTATCACGATCGCCTGACCAGCACCTCTCCCGGCCCGCGCAAACGCGCCCAGCTCATCTCCGCTTTTTCCCCGGCCTCCCCGTTCCCTCTCCCCGAGGGCGCCGTAGTCAAGGTCAACGTCGCTCTCGTCATCAGCGACACCGGCAAGGTCGAGGCCGCGCGCATCCTCGACTCCACCGACGCCCGTTTCAACCAGACCTCGCTCGACGCCGTGCAGCAGTGGCTCTTCCGCCCCGCCCTCGGCGACGACGGTCCGCGCATCTCCTTCACCATCGCCCCCATCGTCTTCCAAGGCGCCCCCGAGCCGGCGCCGCGACACATCAAGGTGGGTTTTGGCGGCTGGACCGGCAATATGCGCTACCCGCTGGCGCTGTCCGGCCGCTTCGTGATCAGCGACGACGGCGGCAGCCCCATCCGTGCCGGCCGCGTCGTGGTCTCACGCGCGGTGGACGACACCGGTCTCGTCTTGGACCCCGGCAGCCCGGGCTATTTTTACAGCGACGCCGTCGGCAGCATCAACGCCGACGACTACGTGCGGAATCCCCCGCCTCAGCTCTACGTCAATCTCAGCGAACACGCCCCGGCCGCGACCAAGATCGCAACCCTCAAAGGCGTATTCGAACTTGTCATACCCGGCCTTGACCCCAATGCAACCGTGACCGTCGAAAAGGCCTCCGGTACCTTCGGCTCCCCCATCCGCTCCGCCGCCTTGCGCGCCCAAGGCGTCAGCATCGTCCTCTTCGACCAGCCCACCGCCGAACGATTTCACAAAGTGAATGCCGCCGGCGGCCTCGCCGATTACGGCGGCTACAGCTTCGACAAGGAAATCACGGCCCATTTCGAGCCCAACCAGCGGATGCAAGCCGACAGCCTCGCCGTCGGCATCGACGATCCCAACAATCATCTCGTCGGGGTCGAATTCCAAACCGCCGACGGCCGCTCCCTGCGCTACGACCACAACGGATTCTATCACTCCGGCGGCGGCACCTCCGGTAAGCGGCTGGACATCTACCAGCTCAAACTCCCGCCCGACGCCCGGCTGGTCTGCTGGCTGATCACCGACAAATCCCTCCAAAAAATCCCCTTCGAAATCCACGACCTCGAGCTGCCGAAACGGTAGGCCAACTGCGGGCGAGGCTTTACGCCCCACGTGCCCCGTCTTCCGTCGTCGCGTCCGTCGCGAACGTCGCGAGACCTCTCAGATCTCCGAGCCTCCGATCATTAGACATTAGTCATTAGGCCTTCGTCATTGGCCAAGGGCCATGCCCTCAGCCCCGCATCACGCGCCCCAGCTCTGCCGGCGCCATGCCCTTTTGCACGAAGGTAAATGTCCCGCGCTCGCGCACTTCGCGCGCCGCGTCGTTGAGCCCGCTCATTGCCGCGCGATAAAACGACGCCGCGAGGCTGATCCGCCGCACGCCCGCGGCCTTCAGCTCCGCCACGCTCAGCGCGCCGTTCTGCATCGTGCCCACGACATTCAGCGGCGCCTTCACCGCCGTGCTCACCGTCCTGATCGCCGCGAGGTCCGGCAGCCCCGGCGCAAACAGCACCTCGGCGCCCGCGCGCTCGTAGGCCTGCAGCCGCTTGATCGTATCGTCCAAATTCGTCACGCCCCGCGCGTAGTTCTCCGCCCGCGCCACGAGCACAAACGGAAACGGCAGTTTCTTCACCGCCTCCGCCGCCGCCGCGATGCGCTCCGTCGCCAGCGTCAAATCATACGGCGCCGCTCCGCCCGCCGCGTCCTCGATGGAGCCGCCGACCAAGCCCAACTCCGCCGCGCGCCGGATCGTCTCCGCCGCATCCTCGGGTCGGTCGCCAAACCCATTCTCCAAATCCGCCGACACCGGCAGGTCCACCGCCTCGACAATACTCTTCGCCATCGAGAGCACATCCTCGCACTGCAGGCCATAGTCCTTCCGCCCGAGCGTGCCCGCCGCCGCATAGCTCGACGTCGCGAGCGCCGAAAACCCCAGCGCCTCCAGCAACCGCGCCGACCCCGCATCCCACGGATTCGGAATCACCAGCGGCTCCGGTCCCGCATGCAACGCCCGCAGTTTAAGCCCCTTCTCCGCCTGTGAATTGCTCATGCCCCACCCTCGCGCATTCGCACCCCCACCTCCAGTCAAAGCCGCGCGCAATCCATACACTTCCACCCATTTCCGAGTCACCCGTGACATCCTAAATCCAAACAAGGCACGACACGAATCACACGAATTGCCTACGAAACACCGATCCGGATTCGTGCGTCATTCGTGCCATTCGTGTCTCCTCTTCTATCTCATGTCTTCCCTGTATCTGACGGGAATAAATCCCGTGCTTCTCGCCTCTCCGTTGGCATGGGCAAACCCTTCCGCTTCTTGCTAACTGCGTTCTTCCTTCTCGCCGCCGCGCTCACGCGCGCGGCCACGCCCGCCCCCTCCGCGGAGGAGGCCAAACCCCTGCCGGTCGGCGCCAAGGCCCCGGGCCTCACCCTCACCGATCTCAATGGGGCCAAGGTTGACCTCGCCGCGACCTTCGCGACCCAGCCCACTGTCCTCGTCTTCTACCGCGGCAGCTGGTGCCCGTACTGCAACGCCCAGCTCGCCGCCCTCGGCGAACTCGAGCCCAAGCTCCAGGCCCTCGGCTACCAGACCATCGCGATCTCCCCCGACACCGCCGACGGCCTCCAGCAGATGGCCGGCAAAAACCACCTCGCCTACCGGCTCCTCTCCGACCACGGCATGGCCGCCTCAGCGGCCTACGGCGTCGCCTTCCGCGTATCGGGCAAGACCGCCGAGGCCTACCAAAAGCACGGCATCACCCTCACGCCCATCCCGGACGGCGAAGGTACCTGGCTCCCCGTCCCCACCGTATACCTCATCGGCCGCGACGGCGTGATCAAGTTCGTGTACTCGAACCCCGATTACAAAGTCCGCCTCTCCTCCGCCGACCTCCTCAAGGCCGCGGAGTCCGCCGCGAAGTAACCCGCACGGTCACCACTGACCCGAATCTGTGGGCTTTACGTCCTGACCCACAGAAAGCCACTCCGCCCACGCTTGCGGTAGGTTGCGTGCTCGCACGCAACAACGCCACCCAGGAAAGCCGCTGTTGCGCGCGAGCGCGCAACCTACCCCGCTCCTCAGCGCCGCTCCTCTTTTCCGTGTCTTCCGTGTATTCCGTGGGCCACTCATCAATCCTCAGCCGTACGGCCCGTGCGGCAGGAAGCCCAGCAGGCGCTTCCGGCGCTCGTCGGCGTCCTTATAAATGCGCTCGGGCATCTGGTAATTCATAAACGGGTAGTACTTGTGCCCGACGATGCGCCGCGCGTACGTGACCTGCGTGATGTAGCGGTGGCGGTCGCTCGTGTTGGGCCCGCCGCGGTGCCATAATTGATTGTTGAAGAGCACCACGCTGCCCGCGCCGCCCAGGTTGTACGTCACCTTGCTCTCCCACTCCGTGCCCTTGATCTCCGGCGGACACGCCTGCCCGATCAGGTGCGAGCCCGGGATCACCTCCGTGCTTCCGTGCGCGATGTCGGTCACATCCGTGAGGTAGTAGTTGGCCGTGAAAAACAGCACCGGCAGCCGCACATTGGTCGGCGGCTTGCCGTCGGTCACGAGGTAGTGGGGCGGATCGTCCTGATGCCACGTCGAGATGCCGCCGCCGTACAAGGTCTTGAAGCTGTTGTTGTGGATGACGTGGCAGTCCGGCGCGATCAGCGCCTCCGCGAGCGACACGATGGGCTCGAGATCGAACAGGCTGAGATTCGCCGCGCTGTGCTCAAAGGCCCGGAAGACGAGTTCCAGGTCCTTTCCCCGATAGACATCGCCACCCGGATTCTCCGTGATCATGCGATCAAGGTCCGCGCGGAGTTCCGCGCAGAGCTCTTTCGGCAACACGTCCTTCAGGAACAGGTAGCCGTCGCGGTGGAACTGCTCCACCCAGGCGTTGATCTGCGCGGCATCCACTTTCAAAAGCGAAGCGGTCATAGGGGTGCGCGAAAATTGAGCGCCCAAGCCTCCCCGCTCAAGCCACAAGCAATGGAGACACGAATCGCACTCATTTCTCACGAATAAAACATCCGGTCGGACCATCCCTTCGTGAGGCACTCGTGCCCTTCGTGCCTCCCCCACCTGTGGAAAAGGCCCTGACACCGCGCCACGCCCACCGCCGCCTCCCGAGACCTGACCCTCATTGTTTGGGGGGCAGCTTGATTTTTGTGCCGACCTTGAGGTTGGATAAATCGATGCCGGGATTGGCTTGCTGCAGTTCCTCCCAGGTTACACCGGCGCGTTTTTTAATTTTTTCCGCCGTGTCTCCATTGAACACCACCGCCCGGTTGGCCTCGAGGTGGGTCGACAGCTCCGGGCTCTTGATTTTGGCCTCTTCCACCGCTTCATTGCGGATCTCCTGCACTGCCGCCCGCACCGGCTCGCTGGCCACGACAAGTTGCTTTTGGTCCCCGGCCAGCTCAGTGAGCAGCGCATCAAGGTAATCGGCATGGATGACCTCCTGTTCGTTGGACGAGACGAGCCGGTCCGCGTATAGCAGGGTATGCGGGACTTCCAGCTTGGTGCGAATCGCCTTTTTGATCTCAGCCGGGGTGCCGGTCGGCGGCGTATCGATAATCTGTTGCCGGAGGTCCCGGTACTTGCGCGCCCAAGGATGGGTACGCTCCTGCTGGCCGAACAATTCCACTGCCTCGGTGCCTTTGCCCGCGATCCTCGACGTGTAGGTGATCTTTATCACCAAGTAGCTGGTGTTGGCCACGAGTTCATCGCCATAGTAGAGCTGCTGGGTGGCCGCGTTCCACGAAAGGCGCTTGGCCGGGTTCACATAGGCCGCAAATTCATTTTTATCAGGGGAAAAGAAAATCGTGTAGTACCCCGCCGCCTTGGCGCTACCCACCTTGTTTAACCCGAAAGAGGCGCCGCCGAGGGTCTCAATGAGTTTCGCCTTGTCGAAGAAATCCACGAGCTTGGTGACCCCGTTGACGATGCCGATGAATTTCGCGCTGGCCCCGATCACGTCGAACTGCTCTGCGGTCTTCAGCGCACTCTCGACCGTGCCCTGCACATCGCCCTTGGCCGCGTTCTTGATCGCATTGATGTCGATGGTCACGAGATCGGTCCCCACGGGATATTGGCGCAATATTTCCCTGTCCCAGGTGACGGGAGCGTGATTCGCTTTTTCCGGCGGGAGCTCTATCACCGGCGCCTTGTAGGTGGCGGCAAAATCCTCGCCGTCAAAACGGCCTGAAGCTTTGGCGGTGAAGACCGCCGTGCGGTCCTTCTCAAAGAGGAACCGGTAGGCCTTGGCCGTCTTGTATACCTGCCCGCCCACGATGGAGACGCTGGCGTAGCTTTTGCCAGCAACAGGAAAACTGAGATAGTAGGGGGTCAGCGGATCGCCGGGAGCAACCGGCGGACCGCTGGTTGGAATTGGCTGCGCGTCAGCGCAGACCCATAGGCCGGCTTGAAGCAGCAGGAGAAAAAACCAACGGCAGACGGAGCGGGTCGTATTCTTCATGGGGGTAGGAAGCTGGAAGGGAGGTTGGACCTGAACCTGTTCATTGGATACACCGGCAGGCCGACCGCTCAAGGCTCAAAGCCCCTGTGCAGGAGGTTAGATTATATCCTTACGCCGCTTGGGCCCAGCATCAGAAAGCCCTCCGCCCGCGCGCCGAAGAAATCCCTTTGAATCTGGCGCGCGGCTCCCTCCTCATGGGGCATGGCATTGAGTGTCGTTGGACAGCGTTGCATGAGCGAGCGGGAGCCCGAGCTGGGGCTCGGCGTCGTCGCGTCGGTCGATCCCGCCGCCAAGCGCATCGCCATCGACTTCCCCGCGACCAAGGAAAAGCGCCTCTACGCCCTCGGTACCGCCGTGCTGAAGCGCGTGCAGTTCCGCGCCGGCGAGACCGCCACGCCGCGCGATGGCGCGCCGTTTGTCATCGAGTCCATTGAGGAAAAGGACGGCCTGCTCACCTACCTCGGCGCCGGCCGCCGCGCGCGCGAGGACGCGCTCTCCGATGTCACCAGCGTGGACCTGCCGCCCGAGCGGCTCATGGCTGGGCAGACCGACCCGGGCGAGGTCTTTGACCTGCGCTACCGCGCGCTGCAGGCGCAGATGCGCTTCCGCCAGTCCGACGTGCGCGGCTTCCTCGGCGGACGCCTCGAGCTGATCCCCCACCAGTTTTACATCCTCAACGAGGTCTCCTCGCGCCAGATCCCGCGCGTGCTGCTCGCCGACGAGGTCGGCCTCGGCAAGACCATCGAGGCCTGTCTCATCCTCCAGCGCCTGCTAGCCCTCGGCCGCGCCCAGCGCGTGCTCATCCTCGTGCCCGAGCCGCTCACGCACCAGTGGTTCGTCGAGCTGCTGCGCCGCTTCAACCTCTGGTTCAGCATCTACGACGAGGCCCGCTGCCTCGCCAGCGAGCAGAGCGACCCGGGACAGAATCCCTTCCTCGCGTCGCAGCTCGCGCTCTGCGCCGTCTCGTTTCTCGCGAACAACGAAGCCCGCCGCGCCCAGGCGCTCGAAGCCGGCTGGGATATCGTGGTCGTGGACGAGGCCCATCACCTCGCGTGGACGCCCGAGGCCGCGAGCCCGGAGTACGCGCTCGTCGAGTCGCTCGCCGCGCGCACACCGGGCCTGCTCCTCCTCACCGCCACGCCGACGCAGCTCGGCCTCGCCGGCCATTTCGCGCGCCTGCGCCTGCTCGATCCCAACCGCTACGCGAGCTACGAAAGCTTCGTCACCGAGTCGGAGAATTTCGGCGCCGTCGCCGCCATCGCGGAAAAGATCATCGGCCAGAAAACCCTCACACCCAAGGACCGCACCGCGCTGAAGAAGCTCTTCGACCGTGACCCCGCGCGCCTCGCCGAGCACCTCGACGCCCTCGGCCGCGCCCAGCCCGGCGCGCGCGAGGCGCTGCTCCAGACGCTCCTCGACCAGCACGGCACGGGCCGCGTGGTGTTTCGCAACACCCGCGCCGCGATGACCGGTTTCCCCAAGCGCAAGTTCTGCCCCGTCCCCCTCGACGCCGGTCAAAACCTCACGCTCCTCCACCGCATCTGGCGCGAACTCTCCGCCGAGGAGACCGGCGACGACGCCAACCTCCGCTACGCCTTCCGCGAGGACCCGCGCCTCGACTGGCTCGTGGCCTTCCTGCTCGCGCAGCGCCCCGCCAAGGTCCTGCTCATCTGCAAATCCCAGCGCAAGGTCGTCGCCCTCGAGGCCGCGCTGCTCGAAAAGACCAATCTTAAGATGGCGCTCTTCCACGAGGGCCTGCCGCTTGTGCAGCGCGACCGCAACGCCGCGTGGTTCGCCGAGCCCGACGGCGCGCAGCTCCTGATCTGCTCCGAGATCGGCAGCGAGGGCCGTAACTTCCAGTTCGCGCACCACCTCGTGCTCTTCGACCTGCCGCTCAATCCCGGCCTGCTGGAGCAGCGCATCGGCCGCCTCGATCGCATCGGCCAGACCCAGACCATCCGCATCCACGTCCCGTTCATCGCCGGCAGCGCCGAGGAGTGCGTTGTCGAGTGGTACCACCGCGGCCTCGATGCCTTTGAGACGTCGCTCCACGGTGGCAACGACTACGCCGACCACTTCAAGCCCCGCCTGCTCGATCTCGCGCGCCGCCTCGGCAGTGCCGGCACCGCGCACGCCGCCGCCGAGCTGGAGGCCTTCGTCGCCGAGACCGCCGCGTTTCGCGCCGAGCTCACCAAGAAGATGGAGCGCGGCCGCGACCGCCTGCTTGAGCTCAACTCCTTCAACCGCGAGGTCGCCACGCAGGTCATCGACCGCGTGCGCGCGGCCGACGCCGATCCCTTCCTGCGCAATTTCCTCATCGATCTGCTCGATCACTTCGGCGTGCGCATCCGCGAGCACGAGGAGGGCGACGTCTTCCTCGATCCCGCGCACGCGTACATCGAGGGTTTCCCGTCGATCCCGCCCGACGGCATGCTCGCGACCTTCACGCGCGCCCGCGCCATCGTGCGCGAGGACATCCGCTTCCTGTCCGCCGACCATGCGCTTGTGCAGGATGCCATCGACCTCCTGATCGACGGCAAGGCCGGCACCACGGCTTTCGGCTACCTGCGGAGCGACGAGCCCAATCTTTTCCTCGAAGCCGTCTTCGTCCTCGAAACCGTCGCCGACACCCGCTGGCACGTCGACCAGTTTCTCGCGCCTACACCTGTCCGCGTGGTCGTCGATCTCCGCGGCGAAGATCATACCGAAGCGCTCTCGCACGAGGACGTGATCGACGATTTCACCGACGGCGACATTCACCGCTTCCTGGAGCAGCCGAGCTTCACGCCCGGCCTCATGAAAAAACTCGCCGCCGCCGCCAGCGCCGAAGCCGAGGCCCGCGCCCCCGCGCTCATCGCCGCTGCGCAAGCCAAGGCCACCGCGACGCTCACCGCCGAGATCCAGCGCCTGACCGACCTGCAGAAGATCAACCCCAGCGTCCGCCCCGAGGAAATCGCCCTCGCCCAGGCCCAGCTCGGCCACGTCACCGCCGCGCTCGCCGCCGCCCGCCTGCGCCCCGATTCGCTGCGCCTCCTGGTCGCCGGCGCGGGCGAGGAAGACTGATTTATTTACACCAAGATCGCAAAGATCGCGAAGGGGCCTTTGCCCTGCTTTGCTTCCTTTGCGACCTTGGTGTAAATATCCCGGCCACCATTTGACCTTCCGCGTCGCGCGCGCACGATGAGCGCGTGCTGTCCGACGCGTTTGCAGGTTTGCAGAAGCTCATGCTGCCCGACCGGTGGCAGGCCCTGGCAGTGCAGGCGCTCCGCGCGGGTCGCGATGTCGTGGTCGATGCGCCCACCGGCGCGGGGAAAACGTACATCTTCGAGCGCTGGGCCGAGCAGGTGAATTTCTCCAAGCGCGCGCTCTTCACCGTGCCGACCCGTGCGCTGGCCAACGACAAGTTCGCCGAATGGCGCGCCCGCGGCTGGCGCGTCGGCATCCTCACCGGCGACGTCTGCGTCGATCCCGGCGCGCCTGTGGTCGTGGCGACGCTCGAGGCGGCGCAGGGTCACATCGGCCTGCCGCGTCGCGCCGGCCCGGCGAAAAATCCCAACGCCCGCGCCGCCGACGGCAGCGAGGAGCCCTTCGCGCTGCTCGTGATCGACGAGTACCACTGGCTCGCCGACGAGCACCGCGGCAACCACTACGAGGGCGTACTCCTCTCCGCGCCGCGCGAACTCCAGTTTCTCCTCCTGAGCGGCGCGGTGGCCAATCCCGCCGACGTCGCGGCGTGGCTACGCCGGCTCGGGCGAGAAGCCGAGGTCGTGCAGCACCGCGAACGGCCCGTGCAGCTGGAGGAGATCGAGGTCGACGAACTCATCCACGGCCTGCCGCGCTCCATCGAAGGTTTTTGGTCAAAGCGTGTCGCCGGTGCGCTCCGCGAGGGCCTCGGGCCCGTGCTCGTCTTCGCCCCGCACCGCGCCGACGCGGAGCGGCTGGCCCGGCAGTTTGCGCGCGAGCTGCCGCTGGCCGAGCCGCTCACGCTGAGCCCCGAGCAAGAGCAGCTCTGCGGCCCGGCGCTGGCCAAGTTGCTGAAGGCCCGCGTCGCCTACCACCACAGCGGCCTCACCTACGCACAGCGCGCGGGTGTGATCGAGCCCTTGGCCAAGGCCGGCCAGCTCCGCGCCGTCGTCGCCACCCTCGGACTCAGCGCGGGTATCAATTTTTCGCTACGATCTGTGCTCATCACCGCGGGCGGCTACCGCCACGATCATTTCGAACACGAGATCGAGCCGCACGAGCTGCTCCAGATGGTCGGCCGCGCGGGCCGCCGCGGGCTCGACGAGGTCGGCTACGTGCTCGTGAGCGGCAGCACGCCGCGCCTCCACCGGGCCGAGCCCCTGCGGCTCAAGCGCGCCGCACCGCTCCCGTGGGCCTTCTTCCTCCGCCAGCTGCGCTCCGGCCGCGATGCCGCCGCGCTCGCCGCCGAGGCCGCACAGCGTTTCTTCACCGACGAGCCGCTGCCGCTCGGGGTGGAAAAGACCGCCGCACTCCCGCCCGGCGCCCTGCCCTGCGGCCAGCGCACCGACACCGGCCGCGCCCGCCTCGTGCGCCGCGAGCGCGACCCGTTTCCCGCCTGTCCCACATGCGCGCACCGGCCGGCGTGCCTCGCACTCTCGCCCCAGCCTACGCTGCTCTGGCAATGGCAGCGTACGGCGGTTCTCGACCGCGCCCTGCACCTGACGGTGCGCGGCGAGATCGTTTCCTTCTTCCTCGGACCCGAAGGGCTCGCCCTAGCCGCCGGATTGGAGGACAAGCGTTATCCGCTGGAGGATTTGCTCTTCGACTCCGCCAACCTCTTCGCGGGAGACCGCTTCTCCGGGACCAATCCCCGCCGGCTCGGCCGCCTCGCCAGCGCCTGCGAGCGCGCCTACCGCCGCCTGAGCATCGACGGCTGGCTGCACGAGGGTGTGCCGATCCACTACGGCTTTGGCGCGGGCGACCTCGTGCGCGCGCTCGTGGCCGATGGCGCCCGCACGCGCGAGGCCCTTGCTGAATGCGAAAACGCCGGCCGCGGCGACATCGACCGCCTGCTCACCGAGTGGCGCAGCCTGCTGCGGCAGGTGGCCGCCGCGGGTCCGCTCGTCGGCGACGGCGCGCCGATGAACGGCCGCGACCACTTCATCGCCGAGCGCTGGGACGCGTTTCGCGCGCTCGCCCGCGAGTGGCTCCGCGACGCGAAGGCCGATGCGCTCCCCGACCTGCCGCCGCTCACCGCCGACCAGCGCCGCGTGGTCAACCACGCGGTGCTGCGCAACCCGCGCCCAGCCCCGCCGGGACGCGTGGCGGCTGCAGCGCGCTAGGGTTCAGCGGCCCGTCTGGCTCGGCACGGTCTCGATCGAGACCTGGGTGATGCCGGCCTTCAGGGCTTCGTCGAAGATCGCGATCGTCGGGCCGTACTTCGCCTTGTCGTCGCCGCGCACGAAGACCCGCGGGCTCATGTCGTTGTTTTTATAGTACTGGAGGCGCGGCCCGAGTTCGTTGGCCGTGATCATCTCCGGCACGCCCGCCTGGCCCTGCTTCCAATAAAACGTGCCGTCCGCCGAGGCTTGGATGTACGCGGTGCGGTCGACACCCGGCTGTGGCGTAGAGATGGGAAACGGCACGTCGATCGCGCCGATTTTGCTGAGCGAGAGCGTGAAGAGCACAAACGTCGCCAGCAGGAAAAAGATCACATCGATCAGGGGGATGATCTCAACGCGGGCCTTCTTCGGGCCGAATGAGGACGGATCAAGCGCATTCATGGGGTTCGCGGGGGTTGAACTGAATGACTTTGCGGGGTTGAACCAAGTCGCCCGGGGCCTGCGTGCGCCTCAAGCGCCTTGCCTGAATCAAGACGTATCCGTTTTCGTCCGGATAGCCAGCGCGATCTGGCTTAATTTTTGTTCGCGCGAAATTTCCGCCACGCGAAAAACAGCGCGAGCCCCAGCAGTGCGCCGACGGCATCGATCGCCACATCGCCCGCCGACGCCGTGCGCGAGGGCACTAAGGACTGGTGCCACTCATCGCTCGCCGCGTAGAGCACCGCGCCGGCCCAGGCGAGCGCCGCCGCACTTATGCTTGCGCGCCGCGAACCCAGGATCGCCCGCACCAACAGCACCGCGAGCAACGCGTATTCGCTGAGGTGCCCCAGCTTGCGCACGCCGAGCTGCACCGTCGCAAACTGCTCCGGCGTGATATCGGGTTTCAGCCAGTGCAGCAGCGGCCCGAGGATCCGCGACGTATGCGCCGCCGAGCCCGTGTCGGTGGACATGAAGAAAATCACGCCCATCCACAGCAGCACCGGCAGCCAGTTCTTGAAGTATCCTGATGAAATCAACGACCGGACTTTTAGACAGAATGAACCGAATTAACCAAATGAGAACGTTCGGTTCTCCATTCCGTAAATTCTGTCCATTCTGTCCAAATCCTCACGCCGCCAGCGCGTGGCAGAAGTGCGCGAGCTGGCGGTCGGTGATCGCGGGCAGTCGCTGCAGGGCGAAGATCGTCGTCGGCTCCCAGAGGATCGTGCGCAGGGGCTCGAGGATGCGCTTCGGCAGGTCGGGCTCGATGATGTTGCGCAGGATCGCGAGGGTCTGCTTCGAGGAAGGCAGGCCGAGCCACTCCAGCAGGCCGTACACGCCGCGGCGCTCGTGCACCGCCTCGATCTCGGACCAGCTGGGCGCGTCGCCGCCGCGCAGCATCGCGTGGGCCGCGAGGTAGGAGGTGAGCGAGGGCGTTTCCAAAAGGGTTTCCAGCAGCGAGGGGCAGCGGGCGATGACCTGCAGGGCCTCCATCCGCGCGATGGCGAAGCGCCCGAGGAACTCGCGCACCTCCGCCGGCACGAACTCCAGGTACGCCGACCAGGCCGGCGTACCGCAGCCCTGCGCCGCCGAGGCCATCACCTCCGCGGAGGGATTGGCCGGCATCCACTCGTCGCCGAAGCGGCTCTCGAAGCGGACTTCGGGCCAGGCCGTCACGCGCCAGGCCTGGTTGCCGTGCGCCCAGGTGAGGGCGAGGGGCACGAAGCACTTGACGCGGCGGGCGGCGGCGGCGCGGGCGGAACGCGGGGCGCGGAGGGGACGGGGGAGACGGATGGTGGAGTTCATGCGTGCATCCTACCCCGGGACGTGGGACATTGCTTGTCCCAGCTCAGCGAATCCCTAAAAAATCCTCCGCATGTCCGCCGCTCCCCGCGCCCAGCTTTCCCGTCCGCCCCTGCAGCGCATGCTCCGCATCCACGACGAGCTCCGCCGCAACACCCTCACCAACTGCACCAAGCTCGTCAAAATGCTCGAGGTCTCGCGCAAGACCATCGTGCGCGACATCGCGTTCATGCGCGACCAGCTCGACCTGCCGATCGAGTTCGACCCGCTGATCCAGGCCTACCGCTACACACATCCGGTCAACGCCTTTCCCACCGTACACATGACCGAGGGCGAGCTGCTCGCGCTCCTCGTGGCGCAGCGCGCGCTGCAGCAGTACCGCGGCACGCCGTTTCACCGCCAGCTCGAGGTCGCGTTTGAAAAACTCGCCGGCGGCCTGCGCGACCGCATTTCGTTTTCCCCGGCCGACGAGCTGCGCGCCGTGTCGTTCAAGAACATCGGCCTCGGCCGCACCGACCTCGCCGTCTTCAACACCCTCAGCAACGCCGTGCTGAAGCAGCAGGCCGTCGAGTTCGACTACCGCAAGCCCGGCGAGACGAAAAAATCCCACCGCCGCGTCCACCCCTACCACCTGGCCAACCGCGAAAACTCCTGGTACCTCGTCGGCTACGATCGCGAGCGCGAGGGCCTGCGCACGTTCGCGCTGCCGCGCATCGCCGACGTGGACGTCACCAAGGAGACGTTTACCCGGCCCGACGATTTTTCGCCGGAGAAATTCTTCGCGAGCGCCCTCGGTGTGCTCGGCGGCTCGGGCAACTACCGCGTCGTGATCCGCTTCGCCCCCGCCGTCGCCGAGCGCGTCCGCGAGCGCGAGTGGCACGAGTCGCAGGAGATGCGCGAGCTGCCCGACGGCCGCCTCGAACTGCACCTGCACCTCGGAGCGCTGATGGAGATCGAGCAATGGGTGCTCGGCTGGGGCGCCGCCGCCGAGGTCGTGGCGCCCGTGGAACTCCAGGATAATATCCGCAAGACCGTCCGCGCCCTTTCCGCGCTCTATTTGCCCGGTAAATAACGCGATTGCATGGCGTTAAACGCCGTCTAGGTGCAGAAATTCAAGCAACTTGCATTAGGGCTATAGCCCTAGCTGGACTAGGGTATTTTACTTGCCGGTGAGGCCGGTTTGGCCAAGCTCACCTGACAAAATTTAAGGCAGATCGACGACCCTGGTGCGGAACTCACCCCGAGTTTGGCCCCGGGGTTTTGTCGATCTGGATACAGCGATGAAAGCTCACAAGAAACTGGTGCTCGGATTCACGGCGGTCGGCGCGCTCGCGCTGGCCTTCTTCTGGTTGCGTTCGCGGGTGGAGCCCGCCGCACCGGCGGCTCATGTCGCCACGCAGCCGGCGCGCGCCCTGCCGCCGGCCGATCTCGCCGCCGCCCACGCGGGCCGCGATGCGACTTCCGCCGCCGCGCCGGCCGCCTCGCCCGCGGCCACGCCCGACGCGAAGTCCGCCGAGCTCTTCGCCCTGATCCCCGCGGGCGCTTTCCGCGACACCCTGCTCCGCCTCGACGAGCCCGTGCGCCGCCGCACCCTCGCCAAGCTCGCGAAGCTCGAGGTGCCGAGCGAGGATTTCACCAGCCTCCGCGCCACGCCCGACGGCGCCCTCTACTACGTCTGCTCGCTCCCCGCGTCGCTCATGAAGACGCCCGCGATCGGTGCCGCCTCGAAGGGCACCAGCTCCTCCGGGACCACCACCACGACCACGCAGGCCGCCGCCGTCAGCACCTCCGTCGCGATTTCCGCGCCGCCCGTCCGCCACTCGCGCCCCGGCGCGACCAACGTCCTCTACCTCGACTTCAACGGCTGCACCGTCACCAACACCCGTTGGAACTCCACCTACGGCGCCGCGACCTACACCGCCCTCCCCTACGACACCGACGGCGACCGCACGACGTTCAGCGCCGATGAGCAGGCCGCGATCATCCAGATCTGGGAGCGCGTTTCCGAGGATTACGCGGCGTTCAACGTCGACGTCACCACCGAGCAGCCCGCCGTCTTCACCAACACCACGGGCCGCGCCGTGATCACCGCCAGCACCGATGCCAACGGCATTGCGATGCCCGACGGCTCCTCCGGCGGCGTCGCCTTCATCGATGTCTTCGGCGACTTCGACTACGCCAGCAGCAGCTCGCCGGTCTTCATCTACTACACGAATTTCTCCGGCAACACCGCCAACCTCGCCGACGCCGTCGCCCACGAGCTCGGCCACAACCTCGGCCTCTCGCACGACGGCCAGACCAACGGCACCGAGTACTACGGCGGCCACGGCACCGGCGAGACCTCCTGGGGCCCCATCATGGGCGCGCCCTACGGCCGCAACGTCACCCAGTGGTCCAAGGGCGAATACTACCTCGCCAACAACACGCAGGATGACATCGCCATCATCGCCGCGCACATCGGCTACCGGCCCGACGAGGCCGGCGGCACCATCGCCACCGCCGCCGCCGCGTCCGTTTCCGGCACCGCCCTCTCTGCCGCGGGTGTCTTCAACACCTCGGCCGACCTCGATATCTACGCCTTCAACACCGCCGCCGGTACCGTCAGCCTGACCGTGTCGCCCTATCGCGCGGCGACCGGCACCTACGGCGGCGACACCGACACCAAGATCGAGCTCCTCACCGCCGCCGGCAAGGTCGTCGCCACCGCCGACCCCGCCACCACCACCGGCGCGAGCCTGAGCTACACCGCTACCGCGGGCACCTACTTCGTGCGCCTCACGCCCTCGTCCACCGGCACGCCCCTGGCCACGACGCCGACCGGCTACACGAGCTATGGCAGCATCGGTCAGTACACGCTCACCGGCACCGTCGTCCCGGCCATCCCCGCCATCACCAGCGCCACCACGGCGACGACCGGCGGCGGCCAGCCCTTCACCTACGCGATCGTCGCGACCAACTCCCCGACGAGCTACACCGCCTCCGGCCTGCCCGCTGGCCTGAGCCTCGACCCCGTCTCCGGCATCATCAGCGGCAGCGCGGGCGTCACCGGCACCTTCGCCATCGCGCTCACCGCCACCAACGCCCTCGGCACCGGCAACGCCACGCTCACCCTCACCGTCGTCGCCGCGCCCCCGGCCATCACCGCGCAGACCGGCGGCCTCCTCGTCGCCGCACCGGGCGACTCGCTCGTGCTCAGCGTCACCGCCGCCACGATCGACAACACCCTCGCCTACCAGTGGAAGTTCAACGGCGTGGCCATCAAGGGCGCCACCGCCAGCACGCTGCCCCTGTCCACCGTGACCGCGGCCAGCGCCGGTTTCTACCAGGTCGCCGTCACCAACACCACCGGCACCACCCTTGGCGCGATCAACTTCGTGCGTATCGCTCCCGCCACGACGCAAGTCGTCGGCTGGGGTGACAACACCGGCGGCCAGACCAACGTGCCCGCCACCCTCACCGACGCCATCGCCCTCGGCGCGGGCTTCTCCCACGCCCTCGCCCTGCACCGCGACGGCTCCGTCACGGGTTGGGGCGACAACAGCATCGGCCAGCTCGCCTTCCCCGCCGGCCTCGGCGCCGCGGTCGCCGTCGATGGCGGCTACTACCACTCGCTCGCCCTCAAGGCCGACGGCACCGTCGCCGCCTGGGGTTACAACGGCTCCGGCCAGACCGCCGTGCCCGCCGGCCTCGCCAACGTCGTCGCCATCGCCGCCGGTTACTACCACTCGCTCGCCGTGAAGGCCGACGGCACCGTCGCCGCCTGGGGCGACAATTCCTACGGCCAGTCCACCGTGCCGGCGGGTCTCGCCAACGTCATCGCCGTCGCCGGTGGCAGCTATCATTCCGTCGCGTTGAAGGCCGACGGCACGGTCGTCGCCTGGGGCGCCAACTACAGCGGCCAGGCCACCGTGCCCGCCGGCCTCACCGGCGTCGTCGCCATCGCGGCGGGCGCCGAGCAGTCCCTCGCCCTCAAGGCCGACGGCACCGTCGTCGCCTGGGGTTACACGGCCAACGCCGTCGTGCCCGCCGGCTCCGGCGCCCTCAAGGCCCTCGCCGCCGGCAGCTACCACGCGCTCGGCCTCAAGTCCGATGGCACCGTCGCCGCCTGGGGTGACAATTCCTACGGCCAGACCGTGATCCCCGCCGGTCTCACCAATGTCATCGCCCTCGATGCGCGCGGCGGCTTCAGCCTCGCGCTCAGCACCGCCACCACCGGGGCGAAGTCCACCGCCGTCGCCCCCGCCTTCACCGCGCAGCCCGTCAACGTCACGGTCACGGCCGGCACCGCCGCCAGCTTCACCGCCGCCGCCAGCGGCACGCCCGTGCCCAGCCTCCAGTGGCAGTCGTCGGCCGACGCCGGCGTCACGTGGGCCAACCTCAGCAACGGCACGACCTACTCCGGCGCCACCACCGGCACCCTGACCGTCGCCGCGCCCACCGTGGCGCTCTCCGGCACGCAGTTCCGCTGCCTCGCCTCCAACTCCGCGCAGGCCAACGTCGCCTCCGCCGCGGCCACGCTCACCGTGAACGCGCTCAACACCGCGCCCACGATCACCACCCTCGCCGCGCAGACGCTCAAGGAGGACACCGCCAGCGCCGCCCTCGCCTTCACCGTCGGCGACGCCCAGACCGCCGCCGCGAGCCTCACCGTCACCGCCGCGAGCTCCAATGCCACGCTGTTTCCCGCCGCCGGCATCGTCCTCGGCGGCAGCGGCTCGGCCCGCACCGTCACCCTCACCCCGGCCGCCAACCAGGCCGGCACCGCGACGATTACGCTCACGGTCAGCGACGGCACGCTCACCACGAGCACGTCCTTCGGCGTCACGGTCACCGCCGTCAACGACGCACCGACCATCAGCGCCATCGCCAACCAGACGATCCTCACCAACGGCACCACCGCCGCTCTCGCCTTCACCGTCGCCGACACCGAGACCGCGGCCACCGCCCTCACCGTCACCAAGGCCAGCTCCAACACCACGCTCGTCCCCGTCGCCAACATCGTCCTCGGTGGCAGCGGCTCCGCCCGCACCGTCACCGTCACGCCCGCCTCGGGCAAGAGCGGCACGGCGACGATCACCCTCACCGTCAGCGACGGCTCGCTCACCGCGAGCAGCGCCTTCGTCGTGACGGTCATCGCCACCAACACCGCGCCGACCATCACCTCGATCGCGAGCCAGACGATCAACCAAGACACCTCGACGGCGGCCCTCGCCTTCACCATCGGCGACGCGCAGACCGCCGTGGCCAACCTCGCCGTCACCGCCACGAGTTCCAACGCCACGCTGCTCCCCGCCTCCGGCATCATCCTCGCCGGCACCACCGCGAGCCGCACCGTGAAGCTCACGCCCGCGGCCCGCCAGAGCACCACCGCGAGCCGCACCGTGAAGCTCACGCCCGCGGCCCGCCAGAGCGGCACCGCCACCGTCACCCTCACCGTCAGCGACGGCAGCCTCACGGCCAGCACAAGCTTCACCCTCACGGTCAAAGCCGTGAACACCGCGCCCACCATCAGCGCCATCGCCGCGCAGACGGTCACCGTCGGCACGGTCGCCGGCCCGCTCGCCTTCACCGTCGGCGACGCCGAGACCGCGGCCACCGGCCTCACCGTCACCGCCGCGAGTTCCAACCTCACGCTCGTCCCCGTCGCCAACATCGCCCTCAGCGGCGCCGACACCGCCCGCACCGTCACCGTGACGCCCGCGGCCGGCCAGACCGGGAGCGCCACCATCACGCTCACCGTCAGCGACGGCGCGCTGAAGACCGCCACGGCGTTCGTCCTCACGGTCAACGCCGCCAACACCGCGCCCACCATCAGCGCGATCCCCAACCAGACGGTCCTCGTCAGCACGTCCAGCAACACGCTCGCCTTCACCATCGGCGACGCGGAAACGGCCGCCACGAGCCTCACCCTCACCGCCACGAGCTCCAACACCACGCTCGTCGCCGCCAACAAGATCACGCTCGGCGGCTCCGGCGCCGCCCGCACCGTCACCGTGACGCCGACCGTGAAGGTCACCGGCACCTCCACCATCACCCTCACCGTCAGCGACGGCACGCTGAAGACCAGCAGCTCGTTCGTCGTCACCGTCGTCGCCTCCAACGACGCCTTCGCCAATGCGATCACGCTCACGGGCGCGAAGGTGAGCACGAAGGGCAGCAACACCGGCGCCACGAAGGAGAGCGGCGAGCCCAACCACGCCGGCGTCGTCGGCGGCAAGTCCGTCTGGTGGCGCTGGACCGCCCCGGCCTCCGGGCCGGTGAGCGTCAACACCGTCGGCAGCACCTTCGACACCCTGCTCGCCGTTTACACCGGCACCGCGGTCAACGCCCTGAGCGTCGTCGCCTCCGACGACAATGTCGGCGGCAACAAGACGAGCGCCCTCACCTTCACCGCTGTCGCCGGCACCACCTACTCGATCGCCGTCGATGGCGCCGCGGGGGCTACCGGCACTATCTACCTGAGCCTCACGCAGGGCACCGCCACCACGGCCGCCGCGGCCACGGATGCCGGCACCGATCTCAGCATCACCCTCCCCGCCGGGGCCAGCGTGATCCTCACCAGCCCCGCCGACCAGGTGGTGCAGCCGGGCGATACCGTGGTGTTCGCCGTCACCACGAGCGACGCCGCCAGCGCGCATTACCAGTGGTACTGCAACGACGACGCGATCCGCGGCGCCACCGGCCCGACCCTGACGCTGCGCAACGTACAGGCCGACGACGCCGCCAGCTACTGGGTCGCCGTCGTCAATGCCAACGGAGCCGCTTCCAGCGAGCCCGCCGACCTCACCGTCGTCACCGCGACCGCCAGCAGCACCACGAACAAGACCGGCGCCGTCATCACGACCACGATCTCCGTCGCCGGCCAGGCCACCGGCCTCGACCTCCAGCTCGCACTGCCCGCCGGCTGGAGCTACGCCGGCGGCAAGACCACCGTGTCCGCCGACACGGCACCCTCGGCCGGCGACACCGACCAGCTCGAGTGGACATGGGGCGCCGCCCCGGCGAAGGTCACGCTGACCTGCACGCTCACGCGCGCGGCCGGCAGCGACCCGCTTCCCGATGATCTGAGCCAGCTCCTCTTCATCAACGAGCCCAACGGCGCCCGCGAACTCCTCCTGCCGGTCAAAAACTGACCCGGCCCCGCTCCTTAAAAACCAAAGGCCCGACTCCGAAAGTCGGGCCTTTTTCATTGGTCGGTCACACTCCCATTCTGTCTCCGCATTCTGTCATTCTGTCCAAAAATAGTCCCCGCCTTCCCTTCACTCCGCCACTGGAGTCAGCGTATGCGCATCCCGCGCCAGCAGCCAGCGCCCGTCATCCTGCTTCCGATACACGGTCAGGCGGTTCCCGGCGAGCTGCATCGTTGCCCCGCCGACACGCGGGGTCGCAGTCAGCGTATCCCAACAGCGGGTATAAGCCATCCCACCGCTCACCACCACCTCCTCAATCTCGCTGACACAACGGAACTGCAGCTGTTCGCAGGCCCCGGCAAACTTGGCCGCAAACCCCGCGCGATCCAGCCGCTCCTGCCCGGGATTGAGCAGGACCACATCGTCCGTGATCATCGTAAACAGAAGCTTCAGATCGCCGCGGTTGACCGCCGCAATCCATACGGCATGCGCGGTACGGATGGCTTGTTCGTCATTGTTCATGGTCGCTTCCTTTAGGCTTTGGGTTGCGTCGGCGCCATGCGCGCAAAGTTGGGTTTCAACATCCGGATGCGCTCCGTCGCCGGGCCCTTGATCACGAGGCCGTCGATCGTGAGCTCACACCCGAGGTAGCCGGTGACCGCCGCGAGCAGGAAGTGGAACTGCTCCGAGAGCAGGCCCTCATAGCCCACCGGGCGGCCGCTGACGGGATGCCGCCAATCGACGCCGGAATGCAGCGGACCGCAGAGCTGTCCGGTGCGGACCAGCGCGGTCATCTTCACGAAGAGATCGTTGGCCTCCTTGCGCAGGCCGGTGTGGTAGAGCGCCTGCAGGAAGTACCAGGTTTGGTGCGTGTGCAGGGAGCCGTTTTGATACACGCCGAAAAGATCGCTGCCGTCGGGCTCGACGCCCTTGCCGTGCCAGGTGTTGTGGGCGACCTCCGGGGTGGGATCGAGGTAGATGGGCAGGCCCCACTCGTAGCGGGTGCCGCGCGCCTCCATCTGCGCGAGGTGTTCGCGCAGGAGTTCGCGCGCAGTCTCCTCCGGCACGAGGCCGAGGGCCACCGCCGAGCCGAGGTGCATATGCGAGCGGTAGCCGTGGCGGCGGCCGTCGCGCCCGATCCACTGCATGATCTGTTTTGTCGCGGCGTCGTAAAACGTAGCCATGAAGCTGGCCTTCAGCCGGCCCGCCTGCGCGCGCGCCGCCGCTGCGCCGGGCGCATCGTCGAGCTGGTCGAGCAGATCGGCCACGCGCAACAGGGCGCGGTAGCCGTGGGCGTTGACGTAGGATTCGAGATGGCCGGAGCGTGCGCTGTCGGCCCAGGTGCACTGCATGTTGGCGTGGGTCGCGGCGGCTTCCTCGGGGATGCCCGACTCCTCGGAGGCGATGAGGCCGGTGTCCTGCCACTCCATTTGCTTCAGGATGTGCGCATAGTGGCGGATCGCATCGCGCCAGCGCTTCGCCCAGTCCCAGTCGCCGGTCGACGCCACATAGAGCCACGCGCAGTCCACCGGGCTCGTCGCCGCCATGGGGAAATGTTTCCAGTTGGAGTAGATGCTGGAGTTGCGGTCGCGCATCATCTGCTCCGTTGCCACGCGGATGAACTGCCGTGAATCGAGCCCGTCGGCGAGCGGCGGGGTATACGCGGCGAGATCCGCGTAGTAGCACGCACACAGGGCCACCGAGTCCGCGACCGAGTTGTTGGCGAAGCGGCCGAGATCGGGACGGAACGAGATGCCGTTGAGCCACGCGTCGCTCAACGCGCCGAGGACCGGCTCCAACCCCACGAACGAATAAAACGGCGGCATTTCCCACCACGCGAAAATGTCGCGCATATCCTCCACGCCGAAGGGGAAGACCTTCGTCAGCGTGAAATCGAACACCACGCGGCCGCGGCCCGCAGGCAGCTCGAGCAGTCCGCTGGGCAGCGGCACCGCGCCGGGGATCAGGTCGAGCCACAGCTCCGCCTGCGCGCGCAGCGGCGTGATGCGCCCGAGCGCCGCACCCTCGCGCACCGTCACGCGCATGGCGCCGTAGTTCGGCGCCTGGATCAGGGCCGGGAACGAGATGAGGCCCGAGGGTCCGCGCGGATCGGGCATCGCCATGACGTTGACGACCGAGCGGAAGAGGTCGAAGGGCAGGCGCAGCGCCGCGAGCTCGCTCGCGTGAAAAGTTTTCACGCACGTCCAGTCGATCTCCAGCGCGAAGCCTTTTTCGTTCACGCGAAACGTGTAGTCCCACACGATCTCTGGCACGGGCTTGATCCCGCGGTACGTCACCGTGCGACCGTCGGCCGCGAAGGTGCCGCCGCAGGATTCGGAGGACCGTAGTTCGCCGTCGCGCGCCACCACGGGAAACGCGCCGCGGGTGCGGGCGGACATGAGGAGGTTTTCGCGTTCGCGGTTCTGCTTGTTCGTATCCCAGCCGAGCTGGGTGAGCTGCATGTGCCGCCGCGAAAACGTCGCGCTGAAGACCGGCGAGTCCATCCGCACGCCGTCGGCAGAGGGTGTCACAGTCAGCCGGTTGGTGCGCGGTTTCTCGTGGGCCAGGCCGAGCTGCTGGTTGGCATGGATGCCGGGCAGGCCGGCGAAGGGCTCGACGCGCGCCGGACTCTCGTCGCGCAGCGGCTTGTCCGGCACCGTGTACAGCGGCGGCGCCCAGCCCGCCACGTCCGCCGCCTCGGCCGCGAGTTCGAGCGAGGAGAAATAATAGGTGTTGGGAAAACCGGGCGCCGCGGGCTCGTGGACGGCGATGCGGATATTGCCGACCGTCTGCGCCGGCCACGTGAGGGTGTGCGGCGAGGTCTGCAGGTCTGCCTCGGCCAGTGTGCGCCAGGTCTTGCCCGCGCCGTCCTCCGCCACCTCGATCCGCACGCGGCCCACGGGCGAGTGAAACCTAGCCGTGAGGCCGCTCACCCGCGTCGGTGCAGGCAGGCGCACCCACATCAACTGCCGGTGCAGCGAAGGCACACCGTCGTCGTTGGGCGTCCAGACGAGGTTGGTCAGCAGCTGGCAGCGGTCATCCAGCGGGAAAAGCGCAAGCGGGTCGGAGGGCATGGGCGGGGAAAGGGTGTGGCACTAGAAATGACGTGGGCGGCGGAGTCAGGTTTTATTGACGTCATTCTCGTTCTCGCAATTTAGACGGTTCTTCATCTAGTTTCCCCTACTCCCCTTTCCCCCTTTTTTCATGTCCACGATTGCCGAAGCCCCGGCGCCTGCGCCCAACGCCATCCGCAAGACCCTGTTCGTCGACTCGACGCCCCTGCTCGACGACCCCGTCGCCCTGCGCGCCCGCGCGGCGGAGGACGGCTATCTCTTTTTCAAGCAGCGCCTTCCCGCCGCCGAGCTGCTCTCCCTCCGCGCCGAGCTCCTCGCCGTCGTGGACAAGTACGGCTGGCGCCAGCCCGGGCAGGACGCCCTCGGCGGCCTGATCGACTACGATGCGATCAACCGCGTCTCCGACGAGGAGATGCACCGCGCCGACGTCGGCGTGACGGCCGACGCCTACCACGACGTACAGCGCCTCGAGAGCTTCCACCGCCTGCCGCACCACCCGCGCCTGCTGGAGATCTACCAGAAGCTCTTCGGCCGCGAGGTCCTCGTGCATCCGCGCCACATCGCGCGCATGATCACGCCGCACACCTGCATGGTGCCGACCCCGCCGCATCAGGATTTCCCTTACATCCAGGGCACGGGCAACACCTGGACCTGCTGGTTCCCCGTCGGCGACTGCTCGCGCGAGATGGGCGGCCTCACCGTCCTCAAGGGCTCGCACACCAAGGGCTACCTGCCCGTCCAGCCCGCGAAGGGCGCGGGCGGCTTCGCCGTGCCGCTCTGCCCGACCGAAAACCACTGGGTCGAGGGCGACTACCAGATCGGCGACGTGCTCACCTTCCCCAGCCACACGGTCCACAAGGCCCTGCGCTGCCAGTTCAAGGACCGCATCCGCCTCTCCCTCGACGTGCGCTACCAGCCCGCCGACGAGATCGTGGACAACAGCTCCCTCAACCCGCACTGCCCCCTGAAGTGGGAGGAGATCTACGCCAACTGGAAGCACGACGACCTGAAGTACTACTGGCGCAATTACAACCTCAACGTCAGCCCCTGGGACAACGGCTTCCTGAAGCCAGAGCGCCGGATCTGCTGAGGTTGTTTCTACTGTGGGTCGGGCTTTACGCCCGACTTACTCTCCGAACTTGATCCCCTGCGCCAGCGGCAGCTCGCGCGAGTAGTTCACGGTCGCGGTCTGCCGGCGCATGTAGGCGCGCCAGGCGTCGCTGCCGCTCTCGCGGCCGCCGCCGGTCTCCTTTTCGCCGCCGAAGGCGCCGCCGATTTCGGCCCCGCTCGTGCCGATGTTGACGTTGGCGATGCCGCAGTCGCTCCCGCGCGCGGAGAGGAAAATCTCCGCCTCGCGCAGGTCGTGCGTGAAGATCGCCGAGCTCAGGCCCTGCGGTACGGCGTTTTGCAGCGCGATCGCCTCGTCGAGCGTCTTGTAGGTCATCACGTAGAGGATCGGCGCGAAGGTCTCGTGCTGCACGACCGACCAATGATTTTCCGCCTCGATGATGCAGGGGGTCACGTAGAGCCCGTTCTCCCCGAGCGCTCCGCCGACCTTCCGCCCGCCGTAGAGCACGCTGCCGCCATGCTGCTTCGCGGCGGCGATGGCGTTCATCATGTTTTCCACCGCGGCGACGTCGATGAGCGGACCCATCAGCGTGCCGGATTCGAGGGGGTTGCCGATCTTCACCTGCCGGTAGGCCTCGATCAGCGATTTCAAAAACCGCCGGTAAACCGACTCGTGGATGATCACGCGGCGCGTGCTCGTGCAGCGCTGCCCCGCCGTGCCCACCGCGCCGAAGAGGATCGCGCGCAGCGCCATCTTCAGGTCGGCCGAGTGGGTGACGATGATCGCGTTGTTGCCGCCGAGTTCGAGGAGCGAGCGGCCGAAACGCTTGGCCACCACCTCGCCGACGTGCCGCCCCATGCGCGTCGAACCGGTCGCGGACACAAGCGGCACACGCGGGTCCGCCGCGAGGAGTTCGCCGACGCTCGGACCGTCGCCGCAGACGAGGGAAAAGATCGCGGGATCGACGCCACTCGCGCGGGCCACCTTCTCCGCGAGCTTCGCGCAGGCAATCGCGGTGAGCGGGGTTTTCTCGGAGGGTTTCCAGAGTGTCGCGTTGCCGCACACCGCGGCGAGCGCGCTGTTCCACGACCACACGGCCACGGGAAAGTTGAAGGCCGAGATGATGCCCACCACGCCGAGCGGATGCCACTGCTCCATCATGCGGTGGCCGGGCCGCTCGCTCGCGATGGTGAGGCCATGCAGCTGACGCGAGAGGCCGGTGGCGAAGTCGCAGATATCGATCATCTCCTGCACCTCGCCCTCACCCTCCGCGATGATCTTGCCCGCCTCGAGCGAGACGAGCCGGCCGAGATCGGCCTTGTGCGCGCGCAGTGTCTCACCCAGGCGTCGGATCACCTCGCCGCGCTTCGGCGCGGGCACCTCGCGCCACGCGAGGGCGGCACGGTGTGCGGCCGCAGAGGCGCGGCTGTACTCGGCGGGCGTCGCCGCGACCACCGTGGCCAGCACCGTGCCGTCGATCGGCGAGCGGCACTCGATCCTGGCGCCGGAGCCGAACCATTCGCCGGCGAACACGCCGGGATTCTTCGCCTTGAGTCCGAGCCGCGGGAAAATCTCGGCGGCGGTTTTTTTGACGGTGATGGCCATGGTGGTTCCTTAGGTGTTGCCGCCGTAAACCTTCCCGCCCCATTGCGTGGCGAGAAAGGTTTTTAGCGTGATGGATTCCTGTTTCACAAAACCGCGCGGCAGCCCGCCGCGCGCGAAAATCTCCAGCACCGCGGTGACGCCCGCGGCGGTCGTGAGCTGGATCGCGGAGAGCGTGCGGCCGTTGACCACGGCGCCGCGCATCTTTTTTACAAAGCTGCGCTGCACCAGCCCGCCGTCAATCGTGCCCACCGCGCTCACATAAAACACCACGACGTCGTGATCCGTCAGCGGCACCTCCTGGTCGAAGATCTGCGTGAGCACCTCCTGCTTCTCCGCGAGATTGAGATCCTGCAGGAGGAACTTCATCAGGTCACGGTGGCCGGGATAGCGCATGGTCTTGTAGTTCAGCTCCCCGACCTTGCCCGCGAACGTCTCGCACATCGTGGCGACGCCGCCGGAGGTGTTGAAGGCCTCGTACTCGACACCGTCCACCGTCAAGCGCTCCACGCCGTCGAGCGGGAGCGTCGTGATGCGCTTGCCGCTGTGCAGCGCCTCGCCGAGCTGGCAGTACTCGTTGATCAACCCCGCGGTGCTCCAGCTGAGGTAGTATTTCATCTGGTTGCCCGCGAAGAGCGGCAGCGCGCCGACGCGCATCTCGACGTTGCGCACCGTCTGCAGCGAGCGTGCGAGGCTGCCGCCGACGATGTTGATCGCGCCGGGCGCTAGGCCGCACTGCGGCATGAATGTGACCTGCGATTTCTTCGCGAGGCGGCGGATGAAGTTTGTCGTCTCCACGTCCTCCGTGAGGTCGAAGTACGACACGCCCTGCCGCGCGCAGGCCTCGGCGATGCCCTTGTTGAGAAAATACGGCGCGGCGCTCACGATGGCGTCGCAGCGTTTCACAAACGCGTCGAGCGGCGCGCGCTTGGTGACGTCGATCTTCCTGGCCGAGGCCTTTTTCAGACCGGCGAGTTTCAGATTCGCGCGGCTGTCCGCGAAGGTAACGCTGTCGCAAAAATCACACGACTCTAACAGGGTAGCGATGGTGGAGCCGACCTTGCCGGCACCGATGATGCCAAATTTCATGGGGAACTGGGGATTGGGGGTTCAAGCGTGCGCCTGCACTTTGCGGGGATCCGTCGCGGCGATGATCGCGCTGACGGCCTTTTGGTTGAAACCTTTGAAGCCGCCCTTGCGCTGAAGGTTTTCGAGGTGGCTGCCGATCGCGCCGTCACGGATGAAACCGTCGGCCTGCGCCGGCGTGATGAAGTTCTTCTTCACCAGCTCGGCAACGCGTTCCGGTCGCACGCGCCAACGTTCGCCCTCGGTGAAGGCCTGCTTGAGAAACGCGAAGTCCGAAAACGGCTTCATCGTCGCCACGCCCTCCGCGGCCAGCTGGTCGCGCAAGCGCGCAAAGTCGAAACGCGCCTCGAGGTGATGCATGCCGGCCTGAAGAAAGCTGTCGCCGTGCAAGCCGCACCAGAGGCCGACCGTGCGCAGCTCCTTCAGCTCGGGCAGGCGCTGCGCCGCAAAATCGATGTCGATCTCACCCGGCTGCAGATCGACGTCGGCAAAGACGACGATACCCACCGCCGGCGCCTCCATCACCTGCGCACCCCACCCCGCCTCGTCGCCCGCGTAGAAGCGCTCGCGCTTCTCGAGCCCAAGCCGCGTGAGAAACTCCACGAGGTCCGCGAAGAGCCGTCGCGAGCAGCGGAAGGTGTGGTGGTCGTGGTTGCCCCAGCCGAGGCCGAGGGTGTCCTGCCGGCGCTTTTGCACGCGGCCCGCACGGTTGCGAAACTCCCAGTACACCCGCTCCTCCGCGAAGAACAACTCGCAGGCCACATCGCGTGGTACGAGCGCCAGGACCTGCGCGAGCACGTCAAACGCATGCTTCACGCCCTGCGCGTCATCGGGGAAATTGCGCCGGCGCGTGCGGAAGAGTTCGCGGGCCTTGATCACCGCCGCCGCGAAACCCGGCGCCGGCTCCTCCACGAGGAAACCGCGGTAGCCGAGCCGCTCGACCGCATACAGGCTCAGGCCGTTTTCCTCGGCCACGAGCGCCCGCCGCAAGCGCGCGCCAAAGTCGCCCTCAATGGGCACCGCGAGATCGTGCGCCGCCAGAAAATCCGGCAGCACCTCCGGCTTGATCGCGAGCGCCGCCGGCACGCCATTGCGGCTGCCGCCCGCGTGCAGCACCACGCGCGGCATCATCGCCTTCGGATGGTGCAGCACCGTCGCGCCGACGCCGACCGGGACATTCTCTTCGACAAAACCGACCGCGCGCAGCGCCGCGCCGTGTTCGGGCGAGAGCGCGAAGTGATCGGTCCATTCGTAAAACTCGGTGCCGGTCTCGTCGCGCATGCGCGCGGCGAGTTTTTGCGCGAAACCGTGTTTTTCTAAAAACGCCGTGATGAAACCTCCGACCAGTTGCTCGGCCTCATAGGCGAGCGGCCAGTCGAAGGTAGCGGGGGATTTTTCGTTGGGGGGAGCGAGGGAAACCATGGGGATTTGGGGTATTAGTTCCGTTTGCCGGAATTATGCTCCCGCCCCCGCCCGGTTAGAAGAGAAAACTCGCCTCAGCGCCGGGCCGCTAATTCCCACATCAGCACCGCGGCCGCCACGGATACATTGAGCGACTCGACCTTGCCGTGGCCGGGAATCGTGACGAGCCGCGTGCACGCCGCCAACACCGCGGGCGCGATCCCGTGCTCCTCGTTGCCGAGCACAAGCGCGAAGGGCTTGCGCTCCGCCGGGCGCGGCGCATCCGGCCGGCCGCCGCGCGTCGCCGCGCCGACCACCTCGTAGCCCGCCGCCGTCAGGTCGCGCACGAAAGCCAGGAGATCCTTCGTCTGCCAAACTTCCACGTACTCCAACCCGCCCTCGGCCACGCGGTGCGACGCCTCCGAAGGCCGCGCCGCCGCCGGGTCATCGGGAATCACGATGCGTGGCAGACCGAAAAACGCCGCGGTGCGCGCGATCGCGCCGAGATTGTGGGCGTTGCCGACGCGGTCGAGCACCAGCAGCGGCTCGCCGCGCCGCGCCCAGTCCTTCACGTCAGCCGACGTCGTCACACGCAGCGCCGGCGGCGAGACGATGGCGACGATCCCGCCGTGGTGGATCGAGCCTGCGATCTTCTCCAGCTCCGCCGGCTCCACGCACCGGTAAACCTTTTTGCCCTGCGCGAGCACCTTGCAGATGGCGCCGATCTGTTTGCTCGTGGCGAGATCGAAGAACAGCCGCTGGATCGACCCCGGGTCGCGCGCAAACCGCGCCCGTACCGCGCCAAGCCCGCAGAGCTTCAGCTCCTCGCGCCGCTCCGGCCCTTCAGGCCGGGACGCCGAAATCGCCGGCGCGCCCGCGCCCTGCGACGGACGACGGTGCGGACGCGGACCCTGCCCTCGTTTGGAAAAGTGAGCCATGCCCCAGCGTGACTCACCCCGGGGCGAAAACCAAACAAAAGTGCCGCCCGCCAGCACTCGTTTGCCGTGCCGAAGTCAGCGCCGGAAGAGCACGGATCTATTCATCCACACCGCCACGGGCCTGCCGTCCAGTACGGCAGGCTTGAACGTCCACTGCGCGACTGCCTCGACCGCTGCCCTGGCGAATTCCGGATGTTGGGCGCCCTTCACCCGGATGTGGGTGACGCGACCCTCGGGCGTGACGATGAACCGCAGCCAGACTACGCCACTGAAGTCGCCCCACCGCATGCTTGGCGGGGTATCAGGACTGACCATCTTCAAGGTCTCAGGCTCGCGATCCACCTCGGACATATCCTTAGCCAGATCGGCCGACGCGGCAAAGGTCACGGGCACCCGGGCTCGGATGGCCACCGGCGACTGCTGGCTCAAGGGTGCCGCAAACCGCCACTGCCGGAGCACCCGCAGAGTCTCGATGGCCAAAGCCGGCTCGGGCGCACCTACCACCCGGGGGAAGCGCACCTCGCCGCTCGGGTCGATCACGATGTCGGCCTCCACCGTCCGCGCGGGCAGGTCGTCGTCCTCAGGATCGCGCGGATCCTCCGGCGGCACGCCCTTGAGCAGCCTGATTTTCGCATCCAATTTTCCACTGCTTGCCATCGTCGGACCGCCGGCCGTTTCCTTCGCGCCGGCGGTGCGTAGCAACGAGGCCGAGGCCGGAGCACCAGCCTCGATCGCCACGCGCAACGCCGGCCAGCCGCCGCGAAACACCGTGTCGCATGACCAGCCGGCGGCCAGGGCCGCCTGCACCACCGCCTTCGCGTCGATGGTGATGGCCGTTTCCATGAAATCGGGCGATTGCAGGTCAGGCTTCGCCCCTTTCGCCACGATGGCGTCGGCGGCTTCGCGCGCCTGCACGTTGAGAGCGATGTGCAGGGGAGTCAGACCGTCCTTCGCCGCGACGTCCGCCTTGGCGCCCCGAGCCAGCAGAAGCGCCACCACGGCAGTCGCGCGCTCCTGCGCGGCAAAATGAAGGGCCGTCCATCCGTCGGCCGTCGTGGCATCGGGATTCGCGCCTGCATCAAGGAGCGCAACGGCATAGTCCGCCTGGCCCTTGACTGCCGCTGCTATGAGCGGAGTCAGTCCGCCCGCCACGGCCTGATTAGGCGAGGCACCCGCTGCGATCAGCGCCTTGGCCAGCTCGGGATCACCGCTGCTCGCACCCATGATCAAGGCGGTGCCATCCTGGAACTCGAGGTCGGGTTTGATCTTCTGCTGCAAAAGCAGGCGGACGACGGCCGTGTGACCTTTTTTCGCCTGGGTGATGAGCACGCGGGCCGCCTGATCCTTGTCGGCATCCTGATAGGCTTTGCCCTCGATCATGGCGCTGGCGACATCGGCCATACCTAGATCCATTGCGACGATCACGGGTTCGTGCCCCACAATGTCCGTATCGTTCAACCGGGCCTTTGCCGCCACCAAGCTCAGGGCGATGCCATTGAGCCGTTGGTTCAGCGCCACGGCCAGCGGCCAGAGTCCCCTGGTGCCGCCATTTGGATTCGCCTTCGCCGCCAGCAGCCGGTCAACCACCGCCTGACGGTTTCCGCTCACCGCCGCACTCAGCGGGATATTGAACTTGCGCTGGTCGCTGTTGGGACTCACTCCCGCCGCCAGCAGCATCTCCACCGCCCCGAGGTTCCCGGCCTCGGCCGCGTAATAAAAAAGCGAAACATTTTTCCGATCCTCGATCCCGGGCTTCAATCCGGCGTGCAGGGCGGCTTGGAGTGCCGCGAGGTCATGCATCTCAACCGCATGGAAGGCCGCCTCTCCCTCCGGCTTGGCGAAGCGCGGCCTTACCGGTACAAACGCCCCCTCATGCCAGAGCAGGGCCACCGGCTGCCCCATCGCTTCGTCCGGGGTCAGATCCCAGCTGATATCAGCCCAGAAATCCTGGGCCTGGCTCATCGATGGAACGGGCTGCGCCTCGGCCTTGACGACCTGTCCGTGCAAAACCCACGCCATCACGACCGCACCCGGCGTGGTCAGACCCTCCGGCCAGACATCAACAAATGGCCCGGCGAAATCCATGCGCATCATCCGACCCCCAAATTCAATATGCGCCCCTTTGATCCAATGCCTGACCCAGACACGCGCCTCCAGCTGCACTGGCGTCGTCGCGACCTTGTAATCCGGCATATCCAACCGCGAAACCTTGTAACTCGGCGACCAGTCCGCATAGCGCGCGTTCTCCTTCAAGTCGCCCTCCAGCCGCCAGTTCGCGTCGCGAGGCGCGGGAGTCAGCTTGCCCTCCACCATCACCCAAATCTGGTGCCGCTCGACCTTCGCCACCGGATAAGGCCGGCCGTTGACCTCACAAAACAAAGCGAGCGGCGCCGCATTCGCCGAGATCACCGTGCAAACCAGCCAGAGGAAAAGCACCGCAGAGCGAAGACGTTGGGGCATGCCGCATCCAAGCCAACTGGGCCGTATGCGACCAGCGCAAACGTATCCACGCCTGTCATCCCGCGTCGGGGGCCTTGCCAGTGGGCGCCTCGCCGTGCCATCAAGCTGCCACGCCCACCCCATGCAAGCTGCCCCACGCCAAGGTATCGTTCATATCATTAACTTCATCCGTGCGGTTGAGCCGCGCGACGCCACGATCGATCTCCTCGAGCCCGTGCTCCGCCAGCGCGAGCTCGCCCAGCGCCACGGCCTGCCTGTCACCTGGCTCATCCAGTATGACGCCCTGCTCGAATCCCGCTTCACCGATATCCTCAAGGCGATCCCGCCCGGCGACGAGGTCGGCATCTGGATCGAGTTCGTGCAGCCGCTCGTCGAGAAGGCCGGCCTCAAGTGGCGCGGACGTTTTCCGTGGGACTGGCATGTGAACGTCGGCTTCTCCCAAGGCTACACGCCGGCCGAGCGCACGCAGATGCTCGACATTTTCGTCGCGCAGTTTCGCGCCACCTTCGGCTACACACCCAAGGCCGCCGGCTCCTGGATCCTCGACGCTCACTCCCTCGCCCACCTTGAGCAGCAGCACGGCCTCGTCGCCTTCTGCAACTGCAAGGACCAGTGGGGCACCGATGGCTACACGCTCTGGGGCGGCTACTTCAACCAGGCCTACTACCCCTCCAAGCTCAACGCCTACATCCCCGCCCAGACGGCGGCCGCGCAGATCAATGTACCCACCTTCCGGATGCTCGGCAGCGACCCCATCCACCAGTACGAGATCGACCTCGATACCGTGCATAACAACGGCCAGCTCGTCCTCACCCTCGAGCCCATCTCGCCCGGCGGCGCTGACGCGGCGTGGACCGACCGTTTTCTTTCGAACATGTTTGAAACGCCCTGCCTGAGCTTCGGCTACACGCAGGTCGGCCAGGAAAACTCCTTCGGCTGGCCCCTCATGAAGAAGGGCCTCGAGCACCAGCACCAGCGCATCGCCGAACTGCGTGAGCGCGGCCTCGTGCGCGTCGAAACGCTCTCGCAGTCCGGCGCGTGGTTCAAAGCCCGCTATCCTCTCACCCCGCCCTCCGCGGTCGTCGCTCCGCAGGACCTCAATGCCCCCGACCGCGGCGCCTTCTGGTATTGCTCCAAAAACTATCGCACCAGCCTGCGCTGGGACGGCGCCGCGTGGCGCATCCGCGACATCCAGCGCTACGACGAGCGCCGCGCCGAGCCGTTCCTGAATACCGTCTGCACCGAGCGCGCCTGCAAGTACGACGCCCTCCCCGTGCTCGATGGCTTCCTCTGGAGCGATGCCCAGCACAAGGCCTCGCTGCGCATCCTCGATGCCGCGGGCCAGCCGATCGCACTGCCCACCGCGCCGCAGGTGACGGAGCTCGATGCGCAGACGCTCCATGCCCGTCTCGACCACCGCTTCGCCTTCACCTTTGAGGAGAAGGCGATCGTGCTGCGCGGTCCCGCCGGACTCGACTGGACGCTGACCGCGAACTGGTCGCCCGCGCTCAAGACCGCGTTTGTCGGCGCGGACACGCACGCACTGCGCTACCGCCACGAAGGCTACGAGTACACCGTGCCGGTGCTGGCCGGCTCGACTATCGCGCACGAGGCCGGCTTTGCCCTGAAGCCGGATGCCTCGGGGGTGATCAGATTGGGTTTTGACCGGGCATAAAAAAGGCCCGCTCACCATGAGCGGGCCTGTATTTAAAAACTTTCGCGCTTACTCCTTCGGGAAGCCCGCGAAGTGCTTGGGCTCCTCGGGGTCTTGGTAGCGGGTCGTGTACGTCTGATTGCTCGCGGCGAGCTTCAGGAAGACATCGAGCGGCACGATCTCGACCGGGCCTTCGAGACGCTTCGTCACCTCGACAAGGCTGTTCACGTCGTTCGACTCGCGCACGTGCACGAGCAGGAAGTACGGGCGCTTCGCGTTGAGGGCGATCAGCTCGTTGAGGTCGGCCGTGACCTCGTCGCGCGGACGGCGCGGGTTGATGTAGTAGTCGTATGAGATCATCGGCTGCGAGCCGCGGAGGTCACGCGTGCGGGCCGGGCCGTAGCCGTTGATGAAGCCGATGACGTTGGGGAACGCCTTGTAGTAGCGGTCCACCGTCTCCTTGGTGAGGTCGGCGTTGCCAAGGTTTCCGTCGGCGGCGGAGTTGTCCATGATCTCAAGCACGCGCTCATCGAGCATGTTCATCATCTCGTTGGCCTCCTTCATCAGCAGCGGGAATTTGTCGGCCGGGATGTGGTTGGGGTACATGTAGCCGGGGCCGGAGAGGCCGCCGATGAAGTAGTCGTTGGGCGTCGCGCTCTCGTGGAAATACTCCAGCGCGGCGGGCGAGAACTTCGTCCAGTTCATCGTGACCTGCCAGGCGAAGGGCAGCTTGCCGCGGCCGGGCTTGGTCCACACGCCGATGCCGATCGAGTCGGACTGCACGAAGGCCATGTAAACCTTCTGCCCGGCGACGAGCTTGGCGTCGCGGTCCACGTGGTGGTGGTTGGTGAACTTGAAGCCCGGGGTGAAGGTGAACTGGCAGTTGAAGCTCAGGTTGGGCAGGTTGTGCAGGCCCTCCATCTTGAGGCCGTAGGTCGAGATCAGCGTGGTGTGCTGCTCCTCGGTGTCCTTGCCGTAGGGGTGCCAGCCGAAGACGGTCGCGCCGGGGTTGAGCTGGCTGAGGAGCTTGCGCTCCAGCGCGAGCTCGGCGGGGATCGCGGGATTGGCCGCGAGGTCGTGGAAGAACATCTTCTGGCGCACGCCCCAGTCGGCCATGCCGGGCATCATCACCGCACCGCGGTGTCCACCCATCATCATGACGGCATCCTTGTTGGTGCGCGACCAGTAGCGGTTGACCGCATCCTGATAGATCTGCGCATCGGTCTGGCCGGTGTAGCGGCCGCGAAGGTCGTCGATCTTCTTCAGGCCGTGTTTTTCAACAACGGGGATCAGCTCCTCGCTCACGACCACCGCGTCCTCGAGACCGGCGATGGTGAAGGCGACATTAAGGGAGGCTCCGACCTTCTTGTCCCACACGACGTAGCCCTTGGCCGCGGACTTGAACTGCGTGAGCGCCGCGTCGGCGGTCGCCAGCGGGGTGAAGTGCACGTGGTACTTGCGCTCGTAGTAGTCGTAGAGCGGCTGGGTGATCTCCCACTGGTACTCCTTCGGGTGGATCACGTAGAGATTCGGGGCCGTGCGGTTGGCCAGGCCTTGGAGGCTGATGAGCATCGCCTTCTCGGGGAGGCCGCCGGCGACATTCCAGTTGAGGTCGAAGTGCATCACGTAGGCCTCGCGGGCCGGCGTGGCGGTGAGGGTCGTCTCGGTTTCAGCGCGCAGGGTCAGCGCGAGACAGGAGAGGATGAGGAAAGAGAAAATGCGTTTCATGGTATTTTATTTAGCCGCCTCCGCCGGCACTTTCTTGAAGACATAGACGAGGGGACGATTCCGCGAGGAACGCAGCTCGATCACGGTGAGCACATCGCCGAGCTCGCTCACGCGGTACTCGCTGTAAAGGCGGATGGGCACGATGCCCTGGGAAACCTCGACGGGCGTCGTGGCCTCGATACGCAGCGTCTTGCCGCTGTCGATCCACGTCGCCGTCGCGTGCGTGACGCCGCCCTTGGCGGGATAAACCGCCATGTGGCGCGCCTCGATGCGGAAGTATTTCGCCGCGTCCACCGGAGCGGCGGTGTCGAGCGTGTTGGTCTCGGTCGCCTTGGTGGCGCCCCAGGTCAGCTCGTGGCGGAGCGCCACCTTGCTGCCGTCGAGCGAGACGACCAAGTCGAGGGTGGACCAGCCGTCGAGCGCCGTGCTTTGCGCCGGGTCGAGGCGCCAGCGGCCGGCCAGCGCCGGATTCGCGGAAACCGCGGCGACGCCGGCCAGAGCCAGCACGAAGCCGAGGAGGATTTTTTTGAATGAGGTCATCATGATGGGGTGTAAGTAACCCACCGCCGCGCAGCGCTGTCCACGCTCAACCGCCTGATTATTTCCGCGCCGTGGTCGCAACGGCGGCAAAGTCCTCCCAGCCCAGCCTTTGCGATCCTTGCGCGCTTGGGGTAAAAAACCTTACCTGGCCGCCACCTCGCCCACGAGGGTGAACTCCTCGCGGTCGTGGTACAGGTGCCGGATGCGCAGGCCCGGCGCGCAACGCTGCAGCACCGAGCGCGGATCGCGCAGCTCATCGAGCAGCGCCACGGCATCGACGCGGCCGAACTTCAGGTTGACCACAAAGCGCCGGCACCAGCCGCGCTCGACCCACGGCTCGATGATGTGGTGCAGCACGTGGTGCGGATCCTCGACCATGTCGCAAAACAACCAGTCGTAGGCCTGCCCCTCGGCGGGCTGAAAACGGAACGCGTCCTCCATGCGGTGCTCGATCAACGGATTGTCCTTCGCGCCGCCCTTGAGCGGACCGTTGTCCACCGCGACGACCTTCGCGCCGCGCTTGGCCGCGCTGTAGCTCCAGCCGCCCGGCGCCGCGCCGAGGTCGCACACCGTCTCGCCCTGCGCCGGCTCGCGCCCGAGCACGATGTAACCCTCCTCGACCTTCAGATAACTCCGCGACGGCGCGAGATCATCGTCGGCCATGCGGCGCTGGCCGTTGAGCGTGATGTCACGCGCGACGACCAGCCGGCCGAAATCCGTGAACCACACCGCGAGGCCGCGCACGCTGCCCGCGCCGCGCGGCAGGTCCGGCACCGCGAGCTTGGCCACGCGCGCGAAGCGTTTCTTAAGCACCTCGTGAAACGCCTTCTCCACGCCGGCGATGCGCCGCCCGAGCCCGACCAGCTCGGCCGGCCCGGCAAACACACAGGGCCACGCGGCCTCGATGCGCTCGCCCTTGAGGCTCTGCATGAAAAAATCCGCGAGCTGCTGCGCGAGCCCGTTGACCGAGTCGCCCGCAAACTCCGTCTCGCCGCTCAGCACGACATGCGCAAACGCAAGGTCCTGCGCCGCGCCCTCCGCGCGCACCCAGCCCGGCCCCTGCGCGAGCACGCGCCCGCCTCGCGCGCTCACTTCGCGCGCGAGGTATTCTTCAAATCCGGCCTGGCCGATGAGCAGCATCGGAGGGGTCAGAGCCGATGCAGATGGAAGCCGCCGTCCACATCGAAGCACGCGCCCGTGCTGAAGGGGAAGCGGTCCTCGGCGATCGCGCGGACGGCGCGGCCGATGTCCTCAGGCTTGCCCCAGCGGCGGATCGGGGTGATGCCGCGCTCGTCGGTGATGATGAGCTTGTCGTACTTTTCCTTCACGCCGCCCGTCATGTCGGTCGCGATCACGCCGGGGCGGATCTCATAGACGTTGATGCCGTCGTTCGCGAGGCGGTCGGCGAAGAGCTTCGTCATCATCGCGAGGCCCGCCTTCACCATGCAGTAGTCGCCGCGGTTGATCGACGCGGTGTACACGGAGATCGACGTGATGTTCACGATGCGACCGCGGAAGCCTTCGGCGTCGGGCGCCTGCTGGAGCATCTGCTTCGCCACGAGCTGCGAGAGGAAGAAGGGGCCCTTGAGGTTGATTGCGAAGAGGCGGTCGAAGCTTTCCTCGCCCGCGTCGAGGAGGTCGGCGCGCACCTTGGGGGCGACGCCGGCGTTGTTCACGAGGAGGTCGATGCGGCCGAACTTGGCCACGGTCTCAGCGACCATGCGCTCGCGGTCCGCCGCCACGGCGACGTCGCCCTGCACGATGAAACCGTCGCCGCCCGCGGCCTTGACGAGGGCGAGCGCCTCGGCGGCGGCCTCGGCGTTGCCGGCGTAGTTGATCGCGACGCGGGTGCCCGCGCGGGCGAGTTCGAGGGCGATGCCGCGGCCAATGCCGCGCGATGCGCCGGTGACGAGAGCGGTTTTCGTTGCCATGGGGATGAGAGCGAAAGCGACCCGGCCCGGACCCGCAATGCTCTAATCCCATCCGCAACGCCGCGGCGCTGAAAATTCGCCTGAACCAAAACGACACCCGCCGGTCTGTGGGGGAAATCCCGCTCCCAATAATAATACCATGAAAGCCCTCTTCCTCCTCCTGCTCGGTTTCGTGATCGGTGTGTTTTCCTACCATCTCTACCTGACGCGTAATGACGCATCGGCCACCCACCTGCAGGGCGCCACGCTCGCCGAACGCAGCAAGGAGGCCGCCACCGAAGCGAAGGACACCGTTTCCAACAAGCTCGTGGAGTGGAAACTGACGCCGACCGACATCCGCCAGGACCTCACCACGGCGGGCAAGGTCGTCCGCACGAAGGCCAAGGTCGCGGGCGACCGTATCTCTGACGCGCGCATCGTCGCCGTCATCAAGGGCAAGTACGCCTTCGAGAGCGACATCTCGGCCTTCGCCATCAACGTCGATTGCACCGACGGCCACGTGACCCTCCGCGGCACGGTGTCCTCCCTCGAACTCGTCGGCAAGGCCGTGCGCCTCGCCCTCGAGACCGATGGCGTCACCGAGGTCGACGCGCAGCTCAGCAGCACGTCGGCGCCTTGATTTATCCCGCCCGCCGATAGCGCAGCACGTCGCGCGGAGCCACGCCGTGCACGGCCTTGAAGCAGCGGGAAAAATGATACGGGTCCGCGAAGCCCACGCGGAGCGCCGCTTCCTTCACGAGGCCGCCTGACTCCACGAGAAAGCCTGCGGCAAGATTCATCTTTCGTCGCAGCAGATATTGGTAAGGGCTCGTGCCTTGGTAGCGCTGAAAGAGCCGGCAGATGCTCGACGCCTCCACGCCGGCCTGCGCGGCGAGTTCGCCGAGCGACGACAAACGGTCGGCCTGCGCGTCGATCAGGGCCTTGCAGCGCAGAAACGTGTCCTCCGCCGGATCGGCACCCGTCCCGCGGCCGGCGAGGCCCTGCTCGATCTTGAGCAACAGCACCTGCAGCAGCGCCGCGCAGATCTCGCGCGCGAGTGCGCCCGTATGCTGACCGTCGCGGATGATGTCCTCCCAAACGCTGCGCACCTCGCCGTGGGCCACGAGGCGACGCACCGCGCCGGGCGGCAGGCCCGCGCGCTTAAGCCGCGCCACCGGGGCCGCGCCGCCCACGCACGCGAAATATTTCACCATCGGGTGCGCCGGATCGGTACCCATCGCGCATGGCGTCGCCTGATCGTAACAAAACACCGCGCCCGGCGCGAGGTCGTGGCGGCGGCCGCCCCCGAGCTCCACCCAGCCGCGCCCTTCCGCGACGTATTCGATTCCGAGATAAGGAAATCCGGCGCGGTCGATCGCGTAGTCGGGATTGCAGGTCTCGCGGCCGCCGACGGTCAGGGCCAGCGGCGAGCGGGGCGCAGGCGCGAGGTTGAGGAAAAAATAACGCGCTCCCGACACCTGGCGGGAGAGCAGCTGGCTGGCGGGCTGGCTGCCAATTTTATCCATTATCTTTCCACCATTATCCATTCCGATTCGCCGCTACCAGTGCATAATGGCCGCCCTTTCCCCGTCCGCCCCGCCCGCGCGCCAATTTTATCTAGGTACCCGATGAAAAAATCCCCGAAGAAAACCGTCCTGCTCGTCGCCAACGGCGACCTGCGGGCCTCCGCCAACGAAGCCTGCTGGGCCGCTCAGCAGGCCATGGAACGCCAGCTCACGGCCGCTGTGGCCAAGTTCGGCTACAAGCTCGTGCGCGCGCATCCCTACAAGCCCGAGGCCAAGCACGGCTTCATCGGCTCGCAGAAGGAGGGTATGGCCGTGTTTGCCACGATCGACCCCACGACGCCCATCATCGTCGCCGAGGCCGTCTGGCAGTACTCGCACCACGTCCTGCACGGCCTGATCTCGCACCAGGCCCCGATCCTCACGGTCGCCAACTGGTCGGGCACCTGGCCCGGCCTCGTCGGCATGCTCAATCTCAACGGCTCCCTCACCAAGGCCGGCGTGGACTACGGCTCCCTCTGGAGCGCCGACTTCACCGACGAGTTCTTCCTCGGAAAACTCGAGACGTGGCTCAAGACCGGCAAGGTCAAGCACGCCACCGCGCACGTCCGCCCGCTTGCCAAGGCCGCGGTGCCGGCCAAGGCGCGTTCGGTCGCGAAGACCATCGCCGCCGACCTCCGCCGCAAGAAGTCCATCATGGGCATCTTCGACGAAGGCTGCATGGGCATGTACAACGCCATCATCCCCGACGAGCTCCTCTTCCCCTGCGGCGTGTACAAGGAGCGTCTCTCGCAGTCCGCGCTCTACTACGGCGCCACGCAGGTGAGCGAGACCGAGGCCCGCGCCGTCTTTGACTGGCTCAAGGCCAAGGGCATGAAGTTCCACCTCGGCACCAATCCCGACACCGAGCTCACCGAGACGCAGGTGCTCTGGCAGTGCCGCACCTACATCGCCGCGCTGCGCATCGCCGACGAGTTCGGCTGCGAGACCATTGGCATCCAGTACCAGCAGGGCCTCAAGGACCTCCTGCCCGCCAGCGACCTCGTCGAGGGCATCCTCAACAACTCCGACCGTCCGCCCGTCGCCAACGCCTCCGGCGAGATCATCCACGACCGCAAGCCCCTCACCCATTTCAACGAGGTGGACGAGTGCGCCGGCCTCGACGGCCTCCTCACCAACCGCGTGCACACCGCCCTCGGCCAGCCGGTCGAGAACACGCTGCACGACCTCCGTTGGGGCGCCTACGACGAGAGCGGCACCACGAAGGATTACGTGTGGGTCTTCCTCATCTCGGGCAGCGCGCCGCCGGCCCACCACATCGACGGCTACGCGGGCACCGACTCGCTGCGCCAGCCCCTCATGTACTTCCGCCTCGGCGGCGGCACCGTGCGCGGCATCGCCAAGCCCGGCGAGATCGTGTGGAGCCGCGTCTTCATGGAAGACGGCAAGCTCAAGATGGACCTCGGCCGCGCCAAGGTCATCACCCTGCCCCGCGCCGAGACCGAGCGCCGCTGGAAGGAGACCACCGTGCAGTGGCCGATCATGCACGCCGTCACCTACGGCGTGTCGCGCGACCAGATGATGGCCCGCCACAAGGCCAACCACATCCAGGTCGCCTACGCCAACAGCGCCAAGGAAGCCGACCTCGCGATGTACACCAAGGCCGCGCTCGCCGCCGAGCTGGGCCTCACCGTGAGCCTCTGCGGCACCAAGGCCGACGGCTCGAAGTTCTGAGCCGGGCAGATCGAGGTAGGAGCGTGCTTGCACGCGATTTCGCCCCGGCGGAATCCAACATCGCCTGCAAGCAGGCTCCTACCCTCGATCACCCATTCATTCTCCAAGCGGAGCCCATCGCGGGCTCCGCTTTTTTATTTATCAAGTCCGCGCTTCCCTTCTCTGTTCCTGCACGCGTGAACGTATACCCCACCCTCACCGACCCCGCCCTGCCCCGCTGGCATTTCGGCCCGCCCGCTTGCTGGATGAACGACCCCAACGGCGCGTGCTGGCACGACGGGTGGTGGCACGTGTTTTACCAGCACAACCCCGACAGCGAGGAGTGGGCCAACATGCACTGGGGCCACGCCCGCAGCCGCGACCTCGTCCACTGGGAACACCTGCCCATCGCCCTGTACCCGCAGCACGCCGCCAATGAAAAACACTGCTGCTCCGGCTGCCTCACCTTCGGCGCCGACGGGCTGCCGTATATCCTCTACACCAGTTCCAAGACCGATCCCGAGGCGGCGCTCACGCAGGTCCTCGCCACACCCAACGACCCGGCGTGGCGCACGTGGACCCAGCACGTGGATACGCCGATCCTCGCGCTGCCGTCGCACGATGGCCCCGCCTTCGGCGCGAGCTGGCGCGACCCTTTTGTGTTTCGCGCCGCCGGTCGTACGTTCCTGATTCTCGGCGCCGAACTCGGCGACGAGGCCGTCGTGCCGCTCTACGAAAACCCCACCGGCGATCTGAAGCAGTGGCGGTACCGCGGCATCCTGCACCGCGCGCCGAAGCGCGAGACCGTTTTCTTCGAGTGCCCGTGCTTTCTCCCTTTCGGCGACAAGTGGGTGCTCATCACCTCGCCCGTGCGCGAGGTTGAGTGGTGGAGCGGGACCTTCGATCCCGACCGCGCGGAATTTCACGCCGAGCGCTGGGGCCGCGTGGACGAGAGCGACCACTACTACGCATCGCACACCGCCTACGGCCCCGACGGATCGCCCGTGATGTTCGGCTGGGCGCAAAAATTTCCCAAGGGCCGCGGCTGGAACGGCCGCCTCGGCGCCCCGCGCCGCGTGTGGCTCGACGACGCCGGCGAACTCCGCAGCGCACCCGTCGCCGCGCTCGCCGCGTTGCGCAGTGCGGAAACCATTCTTCCCGCGCAACCGCTCCCGTTCGCGCTCACGTTGCCCGAGGGCGCGATGCACGAAGGCGAGCTCACGCTGGAGATCGAGCGCGGAGCCGGCGCGCGAATCGAGCTCGCGGGCGAAACCATTTTTCTCACGGCGGATACGGTGCGCTTCGGCGAACGTCCGGCCGTGGAGCTGCCCGCGCCCGGCACCGTGCGGGTCCGCTGGCTGCTCGACCGTTCCTTACTTGAGGTATTCATCGATGAGCGCGCCACGTTTACGCGGGTCGTGCCATTTCAGCCGGCGACGGCGCAGCTAAAAATGGACGGTTCGGCCCGGCTGGCGAGCGGTCGCGTCTGGACCTTGCGCGCCGCGCCCGCCACGTTGGCGTGAATCATGTCCGACCTTCCTCCGCTGCCCGCCGAACCCCGCCCCGGCTTCTACCGCCACTACAAAGGCAACGATTACCGCGTGATCGGCCTCTGCCGCCACTCCGAGACCCTTGAACCGCTCGTAGTGTATCAGGCGCTCTACGGCGAACGCGGCCTCTGGGTCCGCCCCGCCGCGATGTTCATCGAGACGATCGAGCATCAGGGGCGCCGCCAGCCGCGCTTCGCCTACGTGGGCCCGACCGCGACCTGACGCCATGCGCGCCCTGCTCGCCTTCGACAAATTCAAGGACGCCCTCACCGCGCCGCAGGCGTGCGACCTCACGGCCGCCGTGCTGCGCCGGACGCACGCCGACTGGTCGCTCGACCTCTGTCCGCTCGCGGACGGTGGCGAAGGCTTTGCGGAAATCCTCACGCGCGCCGCGGGCGGGCGGCTGATCACCCAGACCGTCACCGGCCCGCGCGGCGCACCGGTGGCCGCGGCCTTCGGCCTCGTGCGCTGGGAAAAGATTCCCACCGCTGCGCGCACGCGGCTCGACCTGCCTGCGGGGCTCCCCGCGTCGGCCGAGATTGCGGTGATCGAGATGGCGGCGGCCAGCGGCCTCGCGCTCGTGCCGTACGGTGAGCGCGACCCGTGGCACGCCAACTCCCTCGGCACCGGCGAGCTCATGCGCGCCGCCACCGCCCACGACGCCGCCGCCATCCTCCTCGGTGTCGGCGGCAGCGCGACCAACGACCTCGGGCTCGGTGCCCTCGCGGCGCTCGGCCTGGAGTTTCGCACCACCACGGGCGATACCGTCGCCCTACCCACGCCCGCGACGTGGCCAAGCATCGCGCGCCTCGAAAAGCGCGTGCGCGCCGACCTGCCGCCGGTGCGCATCGCCTGCGATGTCTCCAACCCTCTGCTCGGGCCCAACGGCTGCGCCGCGATCTACGGTCCGCAGAAGGGCCTCCTTCCCGCCGACCGCACGCGCATGGAAAACGCCAGCGCGCGGCTCGCGCTCATGCTCGCGGCCCACTGCGGCCAGCCCGAGTCGCTGATGGACCGCACCGGCGCAGGTGCGGCCGGCGGCATCGCCTACGGCCTCATGGCCGCGGCCGGGGCGATTTTGCTCCCCGGCGCGGATCTCGTCGGCGCGTGGCTCGACCTCGAGGCGCGCATCGCGGCGGCCGACCTCGTAATCACCGGCGAAGGCCGCTTCGACGACAGCTCGCTGAGCGGCAAGGGCCCGGGCGAGGTCGCCCGCCGCGCGCTCGAACTGGGCAAGGCCGCGTGTGTCTTCGCCGGCAGCGTCACCGTCACCACGCCGCACGCCGGCCTGCAGCTCCACGCGATCACGCCGCCCGGCGTGCCGCTGCCCGAAGCGCTGCGCACCGCGGGCGCGAATCTCACTGCGACCGTCGAGCGCGCGTTGTGAACTGTAGGAGCGGCTTTACGCCGCGACTAATCGCGGGCGGAGCGTTGGTCGCGGCGTAAAGCCGCTCCTACAATTAAATCCAATCCCGGGCGAAACAGCCTCGACGGAGCGCGGTCGCAACCCATCGTCGTAGCCGCCATGCCCGGCCTCTTTCGTCCGTCCCCTGTGAACTCCCGCTGCATCCCCTTTCTGCTGTTGCTGGGCCTCTTTGGCTGCAGCGCGAGCCAGCCGCCCACGCGGCCCGCCGCTCCGGTCGCGCCCGTGCGCGCCCCCGCGCCGGCGCCGGCCAAGCCCGCCTTCGTCAGCGCGCCCATCGTGTATCCCGTGATGCTCGGCATCGACGTGCTGGAGTCGCAGGGCTTCGCCGCCGTGAAGGGCAAGAAGATCGGCCTCCTCACCCACCCGGCCGCGGTCAACCGCCTCGGCGTGACCACGGTCGATGTGCTGCGCCGCGCCCCCGGCGTGCAGCTCGTGCGGCTCTTCGGCGTCGAACACGGCGTGAACAACGAGTTTCCCGCCGGGAAAAATTACGAGAACTACACCGACAAGCGCACCGGCCTGCCCGTCATGTCGCTCTACGACGGCAAGACCCGCAAGCCCACCAAGGCCCAGCTCAAGGGCCTCGACGCCGTGGTGATCGACCTGCAGGACATCGGCTCACGCAGCTACACCTTCATCAGCGCCATGAAGCTCGCACTCGAGGCGTGCTTTGAAAACAACATCGAGGTCATCGTGCTCGACCGGCCCAATCCCCTCGGCGGCCTCAAGGTGGACGGCCCGCTGCTGGACGCGAAGCGGGTCAGCTACGTCGGCGCCTTCCGCGTGCCCTACGTGCACGGCCTCACCATCGCCGAGCTCGCGCGCATGGCCAAGGAGGCGCCCGGCGTGCTCGCCGTGCCGGACGCCGTGCGCATCCGCGGCCAGCTCACCGTGGTGCCGATGCGCGGCTGGCGCCGCGCGATGCGCTGGCCCGACACCGGGCTGACCTGGATACCGACCTCGCCGATGATGCCGGATTACGGCGCCGTGATGGGCTACCCGATGACCGGCCTCGGCTGCGAGCTCGGCGGCTTCCGCCACGGTGTGGGCGCGAGCTACATCTTCCGCGGCATCTCGCACAAGACGGTGAAGCTCGACGTCGTCGAAAAGGAAATCCGCGCGCTCAACCTCCCGGGCCTGCAATTCCGCCGCGTCTCCGCGCCCAACCCCAAGACCGGCAAGCCCGCGACGGGCCTCTACATCGAAATCTCCGATTTCGACGACTGGCACCCGACGGAGCTGAGCATCAACCTGATGCGCCTCGCCTGCAAACTGGAGCCGAAGAACCCCTTCGCCACGGCGACGGCCAAGGAAGCCGATTTCTTCCTGAAGATCATGGGCTCCGAGGAGTTCTTCAACGCCCTGAAGCGCGACGGCGCCCGGACCGACGTGAACGCCTTCCTGAAAAAGTGGGCCGCCGAGGGCGCGATCTACCAGAAACAGTCGCAGCGCTACTGGCTGTATCGGTAACCCCGGATAGGTCTCGCGACGCCCGCGACGGTCGCGACGACAGACCGGTACGTCGCGTCCTTCGCGGGCGTCGCGAGACCTGCTGCTGTGACGCGGTGTAGGTTTGCGTATCGCCCGACGAGACGACAGATTTTTGAGCATGCCGCGTCCCTCCTCTTTGCTTGCCGTCCTGTCGCCTTATGAACGGGAGAACTTTTTCCCGGATCCCCTCTTCGGGGAGCTGAGCACGGTGGCGGAGAATTTCCGCCTGCTCGACCCGACGGGACTGAAGGCCGAGGACTTTGCCCGCGAACTCGCCGCCATGAATCCCGAGGTCGTGCTGATGTCGTGGTACTCGCTGCCGCTGCCGGCCGTGCTGCCGGCGCGGTTGAAGTACATGTGCTACGTGACGGGCTCGGTGCGGCGGCTCGTGACGCGCGCGCAGGTCGAGCAGGGCCTGATCGTGACCAACTGGGGCACCGCGATCAGCCGCACCGTCGCGGAGTGCGCGCTGCTGCACACGCTCTCCTGCCTGCGCCGCCTGCCGCAGTGGACCCTCGACATCCACCGCGACGGCGGCTGGCGCGACGGCTGGGAGCAGGCGGGCTCGCTCTTCCAACGCAAGGTCGGCATCCACGGCTTCGGCTCGGTGGCGCGGCAATTTTTGAAGCTGATCCAGCCTTTCAACTGCACGGTGTCGGTCTTCGCGCCGGATGTGGACGACGCGGTGGCCCAGGCCAACGGCGTACGCCGCGCAGCCTCGATGGACGCGCTGTTTGCGGACAACGACGTGATCGTCGAGGTCGCGCCGCTCACCCCGGAGACCAAGGGCATCGTGACGGAGCGGCACCTGCGGCTCATCCGCCCGGGCGGCGTCTTCGTCAATGTCGGCCGCGCGGCCGTGACGGACGAGGCCGCGCTCATGCGCATCGCCGCGGAGGGCAAGATCACCGTTGGCCTCGATGTGTTTGTCGACGAGCCGCTGCCGAAGGACAGCCCGTTTCGCGGGCTGCGCAACGTGAGTGTGACCCCGCACATCGCGGGCCCGACCTTCGACCGCTTCGTGGACGGCGGCGCGTTCGCGCTAAAGAACCTGCGCGCGTATTCCGAAGGCCGGCCGCTGGAAGCGGTGATCTCGGCCGATCGTTACGACGCGACGGCGTAAGGCCAAAGTAGCGCCGGCATCCTGCCGGCCATCGAATGGGTGCCGGCAAGATGCCGGCGCTACTCAATCCCGCGAGGCGGCCCAAGAGCGATCGCGGATTGAGGTAGGAGCGTGCTTGCACGCGATTTCGTTTCCGCGGAATCAAACATCGCGTGCAAGCACGCTCCTACCCTTGTTTGCGACGCCGGCGGGCCAGCAGCACGACGGCCCCGAGACCAAGAGCAAGCAACGCCCAGGTCGAGGGCTCGGGCACGGAGGCGGGATTGAAATTCAGGAAGACCGAGGTGTCGCCATTGAGGCCGCCGAGCGAGACCGAGAACGTGCCGCCGCCGAGCACGTTGGCAAACTGCGAGGTGTCGATCGCGAACAGGTTCGGCGCGAAGCCCTGGATGCTTGTGGCGGAGGTCGCGAGCAGCCACGTGTAGCTGCTCGCCGCGCTGAAGTCCGAGACGGTGCCCGGGGCGAGATTCACATCGAGGGACGTGACGTGGATCGTGAAGGGATTGAGCGTGGTCGAGGTGATGGCGAACGCGCCACCGGTGATGGCGATCGTATCGTAATCCGTGCCCGGGCGGGTGCCGAGGGCGCTCGCGATCTCGAAGGTGTAGGCGCCGCCGGAGGACCAGGTGAGGCCGCTCGTGAAGGTGAGCTGGCCGGGCGAGTTGCCGGGCGAGAGGGTGACATTCTGACCGGTGGTGAAAGGCGCGCTGATGGTGCCGTTGCCGCTGAGCACGCCGCCCGCGGGGCCGAAGGTCAGCGGCGTCGAGAGCGAGACGCCCTGGGCCACGCCGAGGCTGCCGCCGTTGATCGTGATCGGGCCGGTGCCGAAGGCGCTGGCATTGCCGGCGACGAGCTTGCCGCTGTTGATCGTGGTGCCGCCGCTGTAGGTATTGATGCCGGTCAGCGTCGTGGTGCCCGTGAACGGACCGTTGGCCACACCCTGCATCAAGCCGCCGCTGCCGGAGATGACGCCGCTGAAGGTGAAGTTGTCGCCGCGGTTGAAGACCAGCGTGCCGTTGTCGGCCACATTGCCGATGATCGAGCCGCCGGCGCCGCCGTTGCCGAGCATGAGCGTGCTGCCCCCGCCGATGGTGGTGCCGCCCGCGTAGGAGTTGACGCCGGTGAGGGCGAGGATGCCCGCGCCGGTCTTCGCCAGCGCGCCGTCGCCGCTGATCGCGCCGGAGAACTGGGAGTAGCCGGCGGGCATGGCCACGGTGAGGGTCGCGCCGCTGGCGAGCGTCACGGCGCCGCCGGAGGAAGGCGTGGGCTTCGGCCCGGGCTCGCCGCCGCCGTTGGTCGGGATGTAGAAGTAGTCGTTCAGGCCGGCGATGGTCTCGTTGTAACCGACGGCGAGCGTGGCGAGGGAGTTGAGGTAGAAGGCGCTGTTGGGCGAAAAGCGGTTGGTGGCCGTGTCGGCAAAGCGGCCCGCGTAGAGGTAGGTGCCGCCGCTATAGGTGCTGGCCCCGGAGAACGAGACGGTGCCGTAACCGAAATTGGAAACGCGGCCCGGGCCCGCGATGGCGCCCGCGAACGTGAGCGCGTCGTTGCGGTTGAACTGGAGTTCGCCGCCGTAGAGATCGGTGGTGCCGGTGAAGGTGACGTTGCCCGCGAGCGAGCCGAAGTCGCCGTTGCCGACGATGAGGAAGCCGCCGTTGACCGTGGTGCCGCCGGTAAACGCCGCCGCCCCGCCGAGCGTGAAGTAGCCGGCGCCGGTCTTCAGCAGCGAACCCGCGCCGGTGATGGCGCCGGAGGCGGTGTAGAAGTGATTGTCGGCCACGTTGACCGTGAGCGTGGCGCCGCCGGCGAGCGCGACATCGCCGCCGTAGCCGGGATAGGCGTCCATCAGGCCGGGAATGGTCTCGTTGTAATTGACGGAGAGCGTGGCGCCGCTGCCGAGGTAGATCACGCTGTCGGGCGAGAAGGCGCCGGCCACCCCGTCGGCCAGGCCGCCAGAGTTAATCTGCGTGGCGCCGCTGTAGGTGTTGAGGCCCGCGAACGTGAGGGTGCCGGGGCCCGTGACACTGACGCTGCCGAGACCGGAGATCACGCCGGCATAGGTGTAGCGGTCGCTGCGGGCGAAGGTCAGCCAGCTGCCGTAGCACCCGAGCGAGATATCGCCCGCCACGGAGCCGGTCGCACCGCCGTTGCCGAGGGTGAGCGAACCACCGTCGAAGACCTTCGTCAGGCCCGTGTAGGTCTGGTCGGCCGTGACGACGACCTGGCCGCTGATACCGAGGCTGCCCGCCCCGGAGACGACCGAGCCGAGGACCGAGGAGTTGGCCAGGGTGAGCGTGTGCGCCGCGTCCACCGTGGTGGTGCCCGTGCCGGTGAGGCTGGCGACGGTGGTGTCGGCCGCGATGTCGAGCGTGGCGCCGGAATTGACCGTGACGAGGACCTGCGGGAGCGAAGTGACCGCGCCCACGATGAGGGTGCCGCCGTTGACCGTGGCACTGCCGGAAAAAGAGTTATCCCCGACGAGGGTGAGCGTGCCCGCGCCATCCTTCACGAAAGAGCCGCTGCCCGTGACAGCACCCGGATAAATAAAGCTATCCGAGCGGTTGATCGCGAGCGTGCCGCCGTAGTCGAGCTCGATGCTGGTCGTGGAGAGACCACCGGCGGTGCCGCCCGTGCCGAGCTGGAGCGTGCCGTTGGAGATGTAGACGGAGCCGGTGAAGGGGCTGTTGGCCGTGAGAGTCAGCGTGCCATAGTTGCGCTTGTTCAGCATCCCGGCCCCGCTGAGGACGCCCGAGTAGGTGTAGTCGGCGGCGTTGTCGAAGGTGAGGGTCGCGTTGTCCGTGATGGCGGCAGTGAGGGCCGGCGTGGTGGCGTAGGCGGAGATCTGCAGCTCGCCGGCGTTGATCGTGGTGGCGCCCGTGAAGGTGTTTCGCCCCGCGAGCACCAGCCGGTCGGGGCCGTTTTTCACCAGACCGCCGGCGCCGGAGACATTGCCGGAGAAGTACGAGCCGTTTTCCGCCGCGGTGGCGACCGTGAGGGTGGCGCCGCTGCCGAGCGTGAGGACGCCGTTGCCGGAGAGGCTGGCGATCGTCTGGTCGTAGCCGACATCGAAGGTGGCGTAGTTGACCGAGACGGCGGTGGTGGCGGGGAGCGCGCCGGCCGCGCCGACCCGCAGCGTGCCGTTGCTGACCTGGGTCTGACCGTCGTAGCTGCTCTGGCCGGTGAGCGTGAGCGTGCCGTTGCCAAAGCTGGAAACACTGCCGCTGCCGGTGATCGCGCCGGCGAAGGTGTAGGCGTTGGAGCGCTGGAACCAGAGCTGGGCGTGGTTCGCGAGCGCGATGTCGCCGAGCACCGAGCCCGTGGTGCTCTCGCCGGTGCCGCCGATGGTCAGCGAACCGGCGTTGACCGTGGTGCCGCCGGTGTAGGTGTTGTCGCCGCCGAGCGTCTGGTTGTTCGTGCCGTTTTTCACGAAGGCGCCGCCGCCGCTGATGACGCCGGTGAAGGTGCCGCTGTAACCATTCTGGCCGGGCTCGACCGTGAGCACCGTGCCCTGGCCCAAAATGACCTGCGCGCCCGCCTGCCAGCTGTTGAGCTGGGCGATGGTCTGGCTGGCGTCGAGCTGCAGCGTGGCGTTGGCGTAGAGCGAGAGATTGGTCGTCGCCGGGAGCGCGTGGGCCGCGCCGGCCACGAGCGTGGCATCCTGGTAAACCGTGGTGGCGCCGGCGTAGGTGTTGTTGCCCGTGAGGGTGAGCGTGTCCTGGGTGACGCTGATCTGGCCCGAGCCGGAGATGGCGCCGGCGAAGGTCTCGCCGCCGACGCGGCCGAAGCTGAGCTGGCCGTTGTTCACCACGTCGCCGGTGATGGAGCCGGTAGCGGTATTATAACCGAGGCTGAGCGAGCCGCCGGGGCCGATCGTGGTGCCGCCGGTGTAGGTGCTGTCGCTGTTGAGCTGGAGGCTCGAGTTGGCGGCGACCTGGAGCGCGCCGTCGCCGGTGATGGGCCCGGCGAAGGTGTTGTAGTAGCCGCCGCCCAGCGTGAGCGTCTTCGTCGCCGCGAGGGTGATCGTGCCGTTGCCGCTGACCGAGAAGAGCGTGAGGTCGTGCGCGACGTCGAGCGTGCCCTCGCTCCCGAGGTAGGTGTTGCCCGCGGCGGGCAGGGCGTTGTCGGCACCGACGCGGAGGGTGCCGCCGCTGACGGTCAGCCAGCCGTTGTAGTCGCTGTTTGGATTCGTGAGCGTGAGCACGCCGGCGCCGGTCTTGGTGAAGCCGGTGTTGCCGGTGATCTTGCCGGAGAAGGTGGAGTCGAAGCCGTTGGTGTCGATGTAGCCGGTGGAGTCGGTGAGCACGAGGCCGCGGCTCACGGTGCCGAGCGCCGCATCCGTGCGGAGCGTGCCGCCGCGCAGCGTGAGCGCACCGGCCGCGTCGCCGAGCGCGGTATCGGATGTAATGGCGAGCGTGCTGCCGTAGTCGATGGTGGTGCCGCCGCGATAGGTGTTGGCCCCGGTGAGGCTCATGACGCCAAAGCCCTGCGTGCGGACCGCGCCGTCGCCGGAGATCACGCCGCCGTAGGTGGAGTCGAAGGCGTGGTTGAAGGCGACGAGCGCGCCGCTGGCCACGGTGATGTCGCCCTGCACGGAGCCGCCGGGGTAAGACTCGTTGCCCGCGCCGATATAGAGCGTGCCGGCGTTGACCGCGGTACCGCCGGTGTAGGTGTTGTCGTTGTAGAGGAAGAGCGAGCCGCCGCCGGATTTCACCAGCGCACCGGCGCCGCTGATGATGCCGCCGAAATTATTTTGGGTGTCGGCGGCGGGATTCACCGTGAGGGTCCGGCCGGCCCCGATCACGACCCGGCCGGAGGAGTCGTAGCCGTTGAGGTCGCGCACCGTCTGGTTTTGGTCGAGCTGCAGCGTGGCGCCGGAGGAGACGTCCAAGCTGGTCGCCACGGGCAGCGTGTCGGCCGCCGCGACGACGACCGTCGTGGCCTCGCCGCTGAGCCGGGTCGCGCCGGTGTAGGTGCTCGCGCCGGTCAGGGTGTAGGTGGCGCCGCCGCGAAACTCGACGCTGCCGTTGCCCGTGATGTTGCCGCCGTAGGCCTGCGTGCCGCCGGTGTAGAAGGTGAGCTGGCCGTCGTTGGCGACGTCGCCCGCGAGCGAGCCGGTCTCGCCGTCGCCGACCTGCAGGGTGGAGCCGGAGCTGATGGTGGTGCCGCCGGTGTAGGTGTTGGCACCGGAGAGCGTGAGGTAGGTGGAGTCGGCGAGCGCCAGCGTACCATAGCCGGAGATGACGCCGGCGAAGGAGCCGCCGTAGCCGGTCGCGATCGTGAGGGTCTGCGCCCGCTGGAGCGTGATGGCCCCGTAGCCGCCGAGGTAGCGCGTGGTGAGGTTGGCCGCGACATCGAGCGTGGCGCCGCTGTCGATCTGGATCGAGCCGGTCGCCGGCAGCGCCTGATCGACGCCGAGGCGCAGCGTGCCTAGGCGCACGTAGGTCCAGCCGCTGAAATCGCTGGCGGAGTTGGTCAGCGTGAGGGTGCCCTCGCCCACCTTGGTGAAGCCAGCCGTACCGGTGAGCGCGCCGCTGACCGTGGAGTTGTAGCCGAAAGTGTCGATGGTGCCGTCGCTGTCGCGGAACTCGATGCCGTGCGTGAAATCCGCGATCGCCGCCGTGGTGCGGAGCGTGCCGCCCGTGAGCACGAGTCCGCCGGCGGTGGCGCCGAGGTTGGCGTCGCTGGCGACCGCCACCGTCGTGCCGTAGGAGACGAGCGTGCCGCCGCTGTAGGTATTGTTGCCGCTGAGCGTGACATCGCCGGTGCCGTGCAGCTCGAGCGCCCCGGGGCCGGAGATGACGCCGGAGAGCGTCACCGGGACGCCGCCGGTGGAGATGGTGCCGCCGCCGGCATTGAGCGTGATCGCGCGGGCCGTGGCGCCGCCCTCCTGGAAGGCGAGCCGGCCGCCGTCGAACGAGAGCCCGCCGCTGCCCGCGCCGAGATTTTCGTCGCCCTCGATGGTGAGGGAGCCGCCGTTGACCGCCGTGCCACCGGTGTAGGTGTTGGCGCCGGTGAGCGTGAGATAGTCGTCGGTGCCGCCGGTTTTGACGAACTTGCCGTCGCCGCTGATGACGCCGCTGAAATAGCCGTTGTCCACGCTCAGCGCGTGCGCCGCGGCGAGATTGATGGCGCCGGAGCCCTGGAGGGTGCCGACCGACTGGTCGTGCGCGACGCCGAGCGCGCCGTTTGTATCCACCAACAAGTTACCGCCGGCGGGCAGCGCCTGGTCGGCGCCGATGACGAGCGTGCCGTTGTTGACCGTGGTGCCGCCGGTGTAGGTGCTGACCCCGGTGAGCGTGAGCGTGCCCTGGCCGGACTGCGTGACGCTGCCCGCGCCGGTGATTTTCCCGGCGTAGGTGGTCGCGTCGCCGCGGGAGAAGATCACCGCGCCGTCGCTGGCGATGTTGCCCGAGACCGCGCCGAGGGCGGCCGCGGGGTCCTTGCCGATGGCGAGCTGCGCGCCGCTCGCGATGGTGATGTTGCCCGTGCCGGTGGCGGAGCCGGTGGCGTTGGTGGCGAAGACGGAGCCCGCCTCGATCACGGTGCCACCGGAGTAGGTGTTGGCCCCGCTGAGAAAGAGGAAGCCGTCGCCGCGCTTGTCGAGGCTCGCCGCGCCGCCGGCGTTGGAGACGGTGTTGACGAGCGAGAGGCTGTTGTTGGCCGCGAGGGTGAGGACGTGCGCGCCGGAGGTGAGCGCGAGGTTGAGACGGTTGTTCGCGGTGGGGTCGCCGATCTGCACGCCGGTGCCGTAGGCGCTCGCCATGGCGATGTCGCCGCCGAAGGTCAGCGTGCGGTCGGCGAGGCCGAGGCTGCGGAGGGTCAGGGAGGAGTTGGGCGCGCCGAGGTTGAAGGTGAAGCCGCTGCTGAGGGTGGTATCGAGCGTGAACGTGAGCGTCTGCGCACCGGTCTGCGTCTGGGTGAACTGGCCGTTGATGTTTCCCGTTAGCGAGCCGAGCCAGTTGAGCACGCTGAGGTACTCGTACGTGCCGGGGCCGGTCTGCACGAACTGCGCGCGCGCGACCGCCACAAGCATCAGCGCCGCCAATACACGGCTGAGCCGCCAAACCAGGGACTGGAAACCTCGTGGGCGCACCTGAGGAGCCCACCCTATCGCGCCCAGTGCCTCAACCAAATTGAGCAGGCGGCCATAGCAGACAGGATGTAAAAGCAATATATTTGCATATGTGTTTTGTTCGATATTATCCGATTTCGCAGTTTTGCGGGCGCGATGAGCTGACTGGATTTTCCCTTGCCGCATCCGCGCGCACTCGCGAAACACATGGCTCCGCCGCGGTGCTTGGTGCCGGGTGGTTGCTCAACCCCAAATATCCTTAGTTTATGCCGAGACCCGTCACCCTCTTCACCGGCCAATGGGCCGACCTCCCGCTGGCTCAACTCGCCCCGCTCGCCAAAAAGATGGGCTACGATGGCGTCGAGCTCGCCTGCTGGGGCGACCACTTCGACGTCGACCAGGCCGCCTCTTCCAAGAAGTACGTCGCCGAGAAGTGGCAGCTTCTGAAGGACAACGGCCTCACCTGCTACGCGATCTCGAGCCACCTCGTCGGCCAAGCCGTGTGCGACCACATCGACGAGCGCCACAAGGCCATCCTCCCGCCCGACGTCTGGGGCGACGGTGATCCCGAGGGTGTGCGCAAGCGCGCCGCCAAGAAACTCGCGCTCGCCGCCAAGGCCGCGCGAACCTTCTTCGACGTGAAGCCCGGCCGCGGCTCCAAGGACGACTTCCCCGTCGTGGTCAACGGCTTCACCGGCTCCTCCATCTGGCACTCGATCTACGCCTTCCCCCCGACCTCGCAGGCGTATTGGGACGCGGGCTTCGCCGACTTCGGCAAACGCTTCGGCCCGATCCTCGAGGCGTTTGAAAAACAAAACGTGAACTTCGGCCTCGAGGTGCACCCCACCGAGATCGCCTTCGACATCGCCTCAGCCCAGCGCGCGATCCAGGCCGTCGGCGGCCACCGCCGTTTCGGCTTCAACTACGACCCCTCGCACCTCGGGTATCAGGGCGTCGATTACGTGAAATTTATCCGCACCTTCGGCGACCGCATCTACCACGCCCACATGAAGGACGTGTGGTGGGGCCACGGTGACGGCACCGTCGGCGTCTTCGGCGGCCACGTGAGCTTCGGCGACGCCCGCCGCCAGTGGGACTTCCGCTCCCTCGGCCACGGCGACATCAAGTTCGAGGACATCATCGTCGCGCTCAACGACGTCGGTTACCGCGGCCCCCTCTCCGTCGAGTGGGAGGACATCCGCATGGACCGCGTGCACGGCGCCTCCGAGGCCGCCGCCTTCGTCCGCAAGGTCGATTTCCCCCCGAGCGCCCTGGCCTTCGACGCCGCGTTCGACAAGAAGAACCAGTAAATGAAGTAGCGAGTAGAAGGTAGCGGGTAGCGAGCATGCGACCCGCCTCTCCGCCTACTCGCTACCCACTACCCGCTACTCACTACCCTTCAATCACTCATGAATCGCAAACTACGTTTTGGCATGATCGGTGGCGGCCGCGGTGCGTTTATCGGCGCCGTGCACCGCATTGCCGCGCACATGGACGGCAAGGCCGAGCTCGTCGCCGGCGCCTTCTCCTCCGACCCCGCCCGCTCCAAGGCTTCTGCCGCCGACCTCTTCGTCGCCCCCGACCGCGCCTACGGTTCCTATCAGGAGATGGCCAGGGCCGAGGCCGCGCTCCCCGCGGACAAGCGCATCGACTTCGTCGTCATCGTCACGCCCAACCACCAGCACTTCCCGCCCGCGAAGCTCTTCCTCGAAAGCGGCTTCAACGTCGTCCTCGACAAGCCCGCGACCTTCGACCTCGCCGAGGCCAAGAAGCTCCGCGCCATCGTCAAGAAGACGAAGAAGGTCCTCGTCCTGACCCACAACTACACGGGCAACGTGATGGTGAAGCAGGCCCGCGAGCTCGTGCAAAACGGCGCCGTCGGCGACATCCGCAAGGTCGTCGTCGAGTACCCGCAGGGCTGGCTCTCGACCTTCCTCGAAGGCGACAACCAGAAGCAGGCCGCCTGGCGCACCGACCCCAAGCGCAGCGGCGCCGCCGGCTGCATGGGCGACATCGGCACGCACGCCGAAAACCTCGCGCGCTACATCACCGGCCTCGAGATCGACTCCCTCTGCGCCGACCTCACGACCTTCGTGAAAGGCCGCAAGCTCGACGACGACGGCAACGTCCTCGTGCGCTACAAGGGCGGCGCCAAGGGCATCCTCCACGCCTCGCAGATCAGCATCGGCGATGAGAACATGCTCAACATCCGCGTGTACGGCACCAAGGCCGGCCTCGAGTGGCGCCAGGAATTCCCCAACGAACTCGTCGTGAAATACGCCGACAAGCCCCGCGAGATCTGGCGCCGCGGCAACGGCTACATCTCCGAGCACGGCAAGAAATTCACCCGCATCCCCTTCGGCCACCCCGAGGGTTACCTCGAGGCGTTCGCGAATATCTACCTCGAGGCCTTCCGCGCCATCGAAGCCGAACTCGAAGGCAAGCCGCAGCCGAAGGATCTCGACTACCCGACGATCGAGGACGGCGTGTACGGCATGGCCTTCATCGACACCGTCGTGAAGAGCTCCAAGCGCGGCGCCAAGTGGCTGAAGTTCCCGAAGGCGTAAGCGGTCTCAGACACCACGGATAGCTCGAAGGTGGGCCATGCGTTCGCATGCAGCCCACCTTTTTATTTTGGATCGCGGTTCTGCCGCCTAGCTTTGGCCGCCCGGCTGTGCTGAGGTGGTGCTGAATGACGCCGTTCACCACCATCCTCACGCATCCGGGCAGCGCCCACAAAGATGAGTTCCTTGCCTGCTGCGTGCTGCTGGCCACCGCGCCCGTGCCGATCGTGCGGCGCGAGCCGACCGACGCCGATCTCGCTGATCCCGCCACCGTCGTCGTGGACGTGGGTCACCGCCACGAGCCGGCGCTGAACAACTTCGACCACCACCAGCTGCCCGACGACGCGGCGCCGACCTGCGCGCTGTCGCTCGTGCTGCAGCACCTCGGGCTCTACGCGGACGCCAAGGCGTTTTGCGACTGGCTCGAGCCGGCGGAGTGGTTCGACTGCCGCGGACCCAATGCCACCGCGCGCTGGCTCGGCGTCGAGCGCGACATCGTCGGCAAGCTCTACTCGCCCGTCGACGGCACCCTCCTGCGTCGCTTCGCCGCCGCGACCCGCCACGCCCCCGGCGAACCGCTCTGGGAAATGATGCGCCTCGTCGGCACCGACCTGCTCGACTACATCCGCAACCTCCGCGCGCGCCTCACCTTCATCGGCCAACACGCCCAGCTCTGGTCGCTCGACAGCCTGACCCTCTCCACTGAAAACAAGTCAGCTCCCGCCGTCCTCTTCATGCCGCGCACGGAGCCCCTGCCGGAGGAACCCTCCGCCGGCCTCGACCGCTATGTGCAGGAGCAGGGTCTCGATGACCGCATCGTGGCCATCGTCGCGCCCGACCGCCGCAGCAGCGGCTACGGGCTGACGCGCCATCGCGATCACCCGCGCCTCGATTTCACGCGCATCACCGCCGAGCCCGACGTGCATTTCGCGCACCTGCGCGGCTTTGTCGCAAAAACCTCCGCCACCGATCCGCAGCGCCTGCATCAGCTGCTGCTACAGGCCGCGGTTTGAAGCAAGCGGGGCTTACTTCCCTGTCTGCGCGCCGGGCTGGTTCTTCGCCACCCAGGCCTCGTACTCCTTGCGGGGCATGAAGCGCAGCGACGCAGAGTTGATGCAGTAGCGCAGGCCCGTCGGCGCCGGGCCGTCGTCAAACACGTGGCCGAGGTGCGCGCCATCGACATTGCAGTGCACCTCGGTGCGCTCCATGCCGTAGGTGTAGTCCGTCGTCTCACCGACGAAGGCTTTCTCGATCGGCTTGGTGAAGCTCGGCCAGCCTGTGCCGCTGTCGAATTTGTCGCGCGAGTCGAAGAGCGGCGTGTCGCTGCAGACGGAGAAATACACGCCGTCCTCGTGGTTGTCGTAGTACTCGTTCTGGAAAGGCGGCTCGGTGCCCTGCTTGCGGGCGACCTGGTACTGCCTTGGCGTGAGCCGCTGTTTCCACTCGGCGTCCGTGTGCTGCACCTTGGCCTTGCTCATGTCGATCACGACATTCGAAGGCAGGCCGCAGGCGGATTTTTCACCGGGCTTGCATTGCAGGGCGTCTTTGCCGGGCGTGGTGGATTTCATGGTGGATTGCGCGCAGGCCGCGGTGATCGCGGCGAGAAAGGTGACAGCGAAGAGAAGTTTCATCGTGTTCGTAGGAACCGCAAACGGCCGCGCTTATTCCCCGGACTTGCGGTCCGCTTCCTCCGCCCGCACGGGCAGCGTGCCGTCGCCAAACTCCGCCGTGAGGCGCTGTCCGGCCGCCACACCCTTGCGCCGCGGCACCGGCCGGCCCTGCTCGTCGCGCATGATCACGAAGCCGCGGTTCAACACCGAGCGCGGGCTCGCGCCCTGCAGGCGTTTCCACAGCGCCAGCAGGCGGTGCGACTCGATCTGCACGCGCGTCTCGGGTGAGCGCTGCGCGAGGGCCGCGCGCGCTTCGCCCAGCCGCTGCCGCCGCTCCTGCACCGACGCCAGCAGCGCCGAGCCCAGCCGGTTCGAGAGGTCGTCGAGCCGCAAAAATCCCCGCTCCACCTGCGCAGCCGGCGCAAGCAACCGCAGTCGCGAGCGCGCATGGTCGAGCCGCTCTTGCGCACCTTCCACGGCATTCTCGACCGCCGCTAGCATCGCCTCACTCGCCCGCTCCGCCCGTTCCAAGCTCGCCACGAAGTGACTGGAGATCAGCTCCGCCGCCGCGCTCGGCGTCTCCGCGCGTACATCGGCCGCGAAGTCGCACAAAGTGAAATCAATCTCATGCCCCACTGCCGAGATCACCGGCACCGTGCACGCGGCCACCGCTCGCACCAACGGCTCTTCATTAAAAGCCCACAGGTCCTCGATGCTCCCGCCGCCGCGACCGATCACGATCAGGTCAAAGATCCCCAGCTGCTGCGCCAGCGCGAGCATCCCGACCATCTCCGCCGCCGCGCCCTCACCCTGCACCTTGGCCGGCAGCACCACCACGCGCCCGCGCCAGCCGCGGCGCGTGAGGATGCGCAAAAAATCCTGCACCGCCGCGCCCGTCGGCGACGTGATGAAGCCCACCGTCGCCGGCATCTCCGGGATCGCGCGCTTGCGCTCCGGCGCGAAGAGCCCTTCGTCCGCCAGCCGTTGCTTCAGCGCCTCGAACTCGCGCTGCAGCCGGCCCACGCCGTCCTCGATCACCGCCCGCACGATCAACTGATACTGCCCGCGCGCCTCGTACACGCTCACCTCGCCGTACACCGCCACCTGCGTGCCTTCGCGGAGCTTCACGGTCTGCCGCGCCGCGTCGCCGCGAAACAGCACCGCGCTGACCTGCGCACCCGCGTCCTTGAGGGAAAAATACACGTGGCCGCTCGCCTGCGCGCGCAGGTTCGATACCTCGCCGCGCACCCAGCCCGGCCGGATCCCGGCCTCGAGCAGCGTCTTCACCCGCCGCGTGAACTCGCTCACGCTCTCGACGTGGGTGCCGCCGTCCGCCTCGGTTTCCCCGCGCAGTTTCATCCGGCCTTCTTCTTTTTCGCGTAGTGCTTGCGCAGCAGGTGCGTGCCCGCCCCGGCCGCCGCGAGCAGGCCGAGCGCGATCATCGCCACCTTGCCCTTGCCGTGCTGGATCGCATCACCGAACAGCACGAACGCCGGCAGGTACACCAGTTGCACGATGAAGACCACGAGCAGGTTGCGCACGAGCGGCACGCCCGCTAGGCCGAGCAGGTAGTTTTGCACGGGGAACGGCGAGCCGGGCGTCACTCGCACGAGAATCGCCAGGTCCGTCGTGTTTTCCGCCGCGACCTGCGGCAGCTTGTAGCCCAGCTTGGCCATCAGTTTTTCCAGCAGCGGTCGCAGCGCGTATCGCGCAAGCCAGTGCGTCAGCGCCACGTTGACTAGGATCGCCGCCATGCAGAGCACCATGACCCAGAAGATCCCCAGCTGCGGTCCGAACGCCGTGCCCGCCGTCAGCGTGAAGAGGGAGGCCGGCACGCCGACTGCCGGGGTCAGCGCCATGGCCGTGAAGAAAGTCACGGGGCCGGTGCTACGCACGAGGTTCATGCCCCGGTCGATCCACCCGCGCACATCCACCCCCTGCATCATCAACAGGCCGCCCGTCGCGAGCACCACGACCACGACCGCCAGTTTGATCCACAATAACTTTGGTTTCGCCGCTGCGGGCTCGGTTGACATCCCGCTCAGCCTGCCGGCCCTCCTAGGGCCGTCCACGAAAAATATTTGTCAGAATCGCGTGCCGCACCGCCCGGGCTTGCCCACCCCGCCGCGTCTGGCTCTGATGCCCGTGCGTTCATGTCGTCCACCCGTCCCGCTGATCCCGCCCGGCTCCCCGCCCGGATTTTCGCCCTCGGCGGACTCCTGTGTCTCGCGGTGCTGACGCTCCTTGACCGGGGTGCCACGCGCCAGTTTTCCACGCCGTGGTCCACGCTGCTCTGGTTTGCCGAACTGGCGCCCTTTGCCGTGCTTTTGCTCCGCGCCAACTCGGGCTCCAGGCCTTTCGTCCTGCCCGGCCGCACCTGGTGCCTCGGTGCGGCCCTCTGCGCCGGAGGCATCGTCGCTTCCGCCCTCGTCAGTCCCTACCGCGGCACCGCCTGTCTCAATGCGCTCCCGCTGCTCGCCGGCCTCGCCGCATTTTTCTGCCTGCACGACTGGCTGCACCACTCCAACGAGGATCGCTCCGCGCCACTCATCACCGCTGCCGGCCTTGCCGCTTTGCTGATTGCCACCGTCAGTCTCTTCCAGTGGCTCGCCACGCTCGTCGTCACTCCCGATAAAATCACCGGCCTCGCCAGTCTGCTGATCCACCGCAACGACCACCCGCTCGGCCACTCCAACTACACCGCCGGCCTCGCTCTCCTCGCCCTGCCCTGGCCCGCCACTCTCGCCTTGCGCAGCCGCGGACTCCGCCGCGCCGCCTGGCTCGTCGTCACCGCGCTCGTGCTCCTGATGCTTTTCACCAGCGGCAGCCGCGGCGGCCTGCTAGGCCTCGCCGTGCTCGCCGCCGGGGCCGTGCTCTGGTCCGGTCTCGGCTGGAAAAAAATCCTCCTCCTCTCCTGTGCTGCGGCGATCGCCGCCCTGGCGCTGGCCTTCGCGCACCCCCGCACCCGCGCGATGCTCTTCCGCAAGCCTGCCGCGGCCACCGCCACCGCATCCAATGTCAGTGATGTGCAGCGCAACGCCATGGTCGAGGCGGGGATGTTGATGGGGTTCGAGCGTCCGCTCTTCGGCTGGGGCCCCGGCACCACCCCGCTCGTTTATCCCTATCTCCGCGCCGCCCTCAGCGGTGGCACCGAAAACGTCCTGCAGCTCCACAGCACCCCTCTCCAGCTCTGGGCCGAACTCGGTGCACCGAGCATCATCGCCGCGCTGGCCGCCCTTGTCCTGGTCGTGCGCGGAGCGACCCGCTGCCGCCCCGCGTTCCTGGCGTTTCTTGGCTATGCCGCTTTTGCGCTCACCGACTGGCAGCTCGACCTTCCGATTTTCGCCTTCGCCCTCGCGGTCTGCGCCGCCTTGCTCGCGCCGCCGGCCCAGGGGATTCGGCGTCCCCGCCTGGCCGCGCTGTTTCTTTCCGCAGCGGCCGCCGCCGCCCTGCTGTGCATTGGCGTTTTTGGCCAGCGCGACCGCGCCCCGGCCCTCAACCTCCGCGCCCTCGCCCTCGCGCGCGACCCCGCCCAGGCCGACCGCGCCGCCGCGCTTTTTCGCGAATCCCTCGCGCTCAACCGCCACCAGGAGATCGCACACTTCAACCTCGGCTGGCTCCTCGTCACCCGCGATCCCGCCGAGGCCGAGACCCATTTTGTCGCGGCCGCGCACCTCGTGCCCGACAAGGGCGGTGTGTACTTCGGCCTCGCCCTCGCCCGTCTCAATGCCGGCCGGCCCCGCGACACCGTGGTCCGCGCCCTCGCCGTCGAGTGCCTCAACGACCCGCTTTTCCTCTCCTCACCGTGGTGGCGCGAGCCTTCGCTCCACGCGCTGCAGGCCGATACTTTTCGCACCGTGGTCACCTTGGCTGAAGCCGCCGGCGCCAGCGGCCTCGTCGATGATTTGCCCGCCACGCGCCGCGAACTCGCCTACGTCGCAGCGCTGACGCGCTGGCTCGGCGGCGAGGCGATCCCCGGCGAACCCCTCGCGCACGCCAACACCGGCCCGCGCGTCAGCTACTTCGCGCGCCGCCCCGCCGTGCCCGATTTTTCCACCGGGCCGGTCCGCGCCTATCACCGCGAGCGCACCGGCTACCCCGTCCTCATGCGCGACCTCGATCTGCCCGTGCCGGTCGATCTCTACGACGTCCAGGAAAACGTCCTCGCCGCCACCGAGCTATCCTTCCTCTTCCCCGCCAAAGGCTGGCTGCCCACGCCGCTCCTCCCGGCGCTTCTCGCTCCCCCGGCCGCCGGGGGAGAATAGCCCTTCCTTGTCCTCGTGCCGCGCGCCCAAAACACCCTTCGCGAAACCTTCGTGCCGCTCACCCTCCTCGTGGGCGACACGCTCGTGACCTTTGCCGGCCTCGCCCTCGGCTGGTGGCTGCGCTACGCCTCACCGCTCGCGCCTTCCACGGGCACCGGGCTTTTTATCTACGTGCCCGACGCGACCTTCGCGCGTTACCTGCCGCTGCTCCTCGTCGGCGTCGGACTCCTCCTCGCCGCCTTCGCGCAATTCGGCCTCTACGACTCGCGCATTTTGCTCCGCCGCTACCAAAGCCTCGGTGCCATCCTCAAGGGCACCGCCTTTTGGTTTGTCGCCTATCTCGGCCTGTCCCTCGTCCTGAAATTCGATCCGCCGATCTCACGCCTCTTCGCCCTCATCGCCTTCGCCTGCGTCGTCGGCCTGCTCTGGCTTTGGCGCACCCTCGCGCGTGAGTTCGTTATCCACACCCCGCTCCTCGCCCGGCTCCGCCGCCGCGTCGTCCTCCTCGGCTGGAACGAGGCCGCCCGCGATCTCGCCACCGAGGTCGCCCACGATCCCGCTCATCCGTACTCCCTCGCGGGCATTGTTTCGCTGCCTCGTTCCGCCGATCAAATTTCCGACCCGCTCCAAACGCCCCCGCTCGTCCTCGGCCCCGTCTCCGACCTCGAGGCGATTCTCGCCCGCGTCTCCGCCGACCTCGTCATCACCACGCGCCTCGACCTGCCGCGTGACGAGATCAAGCGCATCGTCGAGACCTGCGAGCGCGCCTACGTCGAGTGGAAGGTCGTCCCCGGCGCCTTCGATATTTTCCTCAGCGGCCTGCGCCTCCAGACCGTCGGCCGCGTGCCCGTCCTCGGCGTCGAGGAACTGCCGATCACGCGCCTGCTCAACCGCGCCCTCAAGCGCGCCTTCGACCTCGTCGCCGCCGTCATCGGCCTCGTCCTCTCCGCGCCGATCATCGCGCTCCTCGCCGTCCTCATCAAACGCGAGTCGCCCGACGGCCCCGTGTTTTTCCGCCAGACGCGCATCGGCGCCGGCCACCGGCCTTTCACACTCTGGAAACTCCGCAGCATGCAGCCCGACGCCGCAGCCTCCGACACCGCGCGCCAAAGCACCGCGCACCAGGACCCGCGCCTCCTGCGTCTCGGCGCCTTCATCCGCCGCTGGAATCTCGACGAGCTGCCCCAGTTTTGGAACGTCCTGCGCGGTGACATGAGTCTCGTCGGCCCGCGTCCCGAACGCCCGTACCATGTGGACCAGCTCGCGCACGCGATCCCGCACTACCTGCCGCGCCACCTCGTGAAACCCGGCATGACCGGCTGGGCCCAGGTCCACGGTCTCCGCGGCGAGGGCGACATCACTGCCCGCGTGCAGCATGATATCTACTATATCGAAAACTGGAGCCTCTGGCTCGACGTCCAGATCGTCCTCCTCACCTTCGTCCGCTGGCGCGCGCCTTAAACCGGCCGCACCTTCCGGTGCCCGCGCAGCTTCGCCCGCGAGCGCGCCACGGTTTTCCAGGCCGCAAAGGCCGTGCGGTATTTCCAGATCGTCCAGCGCGCTTTCCAGCCATCGCGCGGCTCCGGCACGAAGTGCTTCAGCCACACGTCGCGGTTCGCGTCGAAGATCGCGCGCGACATCGCGTCGAGTTCCTTCGCGACGCTCAGCCCCTTCAGGTGCGTGATCTGCACGCTCCCGTCGTACACGAGGCGAAAATCCGCCTGCACCACCCGAATGCACAGGTCGAGGTCGTCGCCGTACATGAAGAAATTCTCATCAAAGACCGCCCCGTCCTCGGCCACTTCCTCCGCAAACATCCAGCGCGCCCCCATCATAAAAGCCCCGTTGATCGCGCCCACGTCGTACGTCCCATCCTCGGGCAAAAACGTCAGGTTGTAGCCGGCGAACCACCGGCTGCGCGGAAATATCGCCGCCAATCCCGTCGCACGACAGAATCCGTCCCACAGCGTCGGGATGCCGCGGCGGCACGCGAGGTCCATCTCGCCGTTGGCCATCACGAGTTTCGGCGTGATCAGGCCGATCTCCACGTCCTCCTCCAGCCGCGCGATGCAGTGTTCCAGCGCCGCGCGGTTGCACACGGTGTCGGGATTCAGAAACAGCACAAACTCCCCGCGCGTCCGCTTAAAACCCAGGTTGTTCGCCCGCCCAAAACCCAGGTTCCCCTTCGCCGCCACGTAGTCCACCGACGGGAAATCCCGGCGTACGATTTCACCTACGCCTGTCGCTTCACCCGGCGAGTTGTCGACCACACACACTTCCACCGCGCGTCCCATCAGCACTCGCGGCAGCGAGGCGAGGCACGGCGCGATCTCGTCGCGCGAGCGGTAGGCGACGATGATGACCGAGAGGATCACCGGGTTATTCGGCATGGACACGCGCCGACGCTTGGCCGAACTTTTCGCGAACGCAATGTCCGCTCCGTCTCCGACCTTCAGCGTCATCGTCGTCTGCAAGAATCCCGGCTCCCGCCTCAAGGCGGCGCTGGCGAGCGTCTGGGAACAGGCCGGCTGCACCCTCGAGCTCATCGTCATCGACGGCGCTTCCACCGATGGCACCCGCGAGTGGCTCGAGACGCAGCGCACACGCCTGGCGCATTTTTTGTCCGAACCCGACGGCGGCGTGTACGAGGCGATGAACAAAGGCCTCGCCCTCGCCTCCGGCGAATGGGTGCTCTTCCTCGGAGCCGACGACCGCCTCGTCGGCGCCAACGTCCTCAACGAGGTGCTCAGCTGGATGAAGCGCACGGAGGCCGGCGTCGTGGTCGGCGAGGTCGCCTACAACGACGGCCGCATCTACAAGCTCAGCTCGCACGTCAATCCGCTCCCGCGCAACTTCGTGCACCATCAGGGCACGTTCTACCGCCGCACGCTTTTCGCCGAGAGCGGCGATTTCGACACCTCGCTCGCAATCATGGGCGACTACGAGCTCAACCTCCGCCTCTGGAAAAACCACGTCCGCTTCAAACCCATGAAGCTCCGTGTGAGCGCCTGCGGCACCGGCGGCCTGAGCGATGCCGGCCGCTGGCGCGGCTACGCCGAGGAGATCCGCGTCCGCCACCGCTACGCCGCCGCGTGGCGCTGCTGGTTCTGGGATGCCCTGTCCGTCGTCCGCTGGCTGCGCAAAAAAATCGTCCGCACGTTCAAGCGCCGCCGCTGACCATCCGGCGCAGCGCCGCCATCACTCGTCCCGACCATCGTCCGAGGCCCAGCCGGCCTGAGACCAACTTACCGCCGACCCACGCCCAGTCGCTGCCGAAGAGCACGCGCAGCGGCAGCCCTTTCCAAAACGCCCGGCCCGCCCGCGCCGGCCGCCGCACAAAATCAAAACCCGGCCGCACCGCCGCGATCTCCGCCCGTGCCGCCAACAGCGCCTGCACATACGGGCCATAAATCGCATTGCGCCTGCGCCACGGCATCACGCCGTAGTCGAGCTGACCCGACTGCCACCACCAGTCCCCGCGCAGCGGACGAAACCGCGCGAAGTGAAACAAGATCACGTCCGCCTCCTTCGCGTCCTGCTTCATCCAGTTCCATGGCGCGAGGTTCACGCCCGGATGCTCCAGCACAAGCAGCGCCGCGCCCAGGCGCTCCGGCCACGCTTCGAGGTATTTTTGGTCCGCGTATTTTTCGCCCTCCATGCGGTCGTAGCACCACGCGAGACACCGCGTGCGCCAGTCCTCCAAACACGCGCGGCCGGCCGCATCGTTGCGGAAGCTCAAAATCCCTACGTTGAATTTCCCGTGTCGCTCATAGTGCGTGAGCCAGGCCGGAAACCGGTGTGCGGTGATCAGCACGCTCGCCTTCGCCGCATCCATCGTGTCAAAGATCGGCTCCGGGTTTTTAAAGAAGAGCATGTCCGCATCGACATAGGTCAGCCGCTCAATCTCCGGATGCCTCGCCAACAGCCATCGCGGCCAGCACGGCGACAGCGTGAAATAATATTCCACCGGAGTCCGGTTCGCCTTCGCCGCCGCGAGCGCCGCATCACCCGTCTCAAGGTCCGGCAGCCGCACCACGCGCAGCCAGGTCCCGCCGATCTCGCGCACCACTTCGGCCGTGAAATCATCCAGCGCCAGCACCCACAGCACCGAGTCCTGGTCGTGCGTCGCCAGCGACCGCCACAGCGCGAGACCTTGGATCAAAAACCCGCGGTCGAAATACGTGCAGTAGTGGTTCATCGTGCGCCCTTCGATGGAGCCCGCCGGCGAAAATGCCAGCCCGCATACGTCACCCGCGCGTCCAGTTGATCGAACTCCACCGGCCATTCCGCCACAAGGTCATAGGCCGCGGCAAAGTGCCGGGCGATTTCGGCGCGCGCAAACAGCCACGCCGGATAGCTCCCGCCGCCCAGCCGGGGCGGCGTGTGCTGGACCACGAGCCGATCCTGCGCCGCGTCGATGAAGGGCATGCGATCGAGGATCACGTGTTCAAAACCGAGCCCGACGATCTCATCCAGCAGCGCATGCGGCGCATCCACGTACGGCAGCACGCTGGAGAGCAGCGCGACCTGCCGCGCTCCGGCGCCGGCCTCCGCCAGCGAAGCGCAAAACCCCAGTCCGTCGCCGGAGAATTCGCTTTGCCCCGCCGCCACGAGCGCCGGTTGCTCGACTACTTTCCAGATCACGAAAAACTCCGCCAGCGCCGCCCGGTGCTGCCACCACGTGCTGCCCAGTGCCCCGCCAAAGTCTACCACCGCCAGCCGCCCGGCGTTTTCCCGGGCCGCGGCCTGCAACGCCGCCAGCAGGGGCGCGTGCACCTGCGGCTCGGCGAACAGCACACCGTCGCGCTCCCAGCTCGCCTGCCCCATCCGGACCGCGCGCGTCGCCGTGATGACCCGCGCCAGTCCTGCCGCATCGTCATAGCCCCGGGCCTGCGCCCGCGCTTCAGCCCAGGAGCCGTAGTGGCCGCGAAACCACCGCCAGCCAAACGTCCGCCGCAGCCAGGCCCGGGCCGCAGGCGGCGTGAGCGCCTTGAATGGTGTTTTCCAATCCACGCGCGCCAACTCGCGTCGCAGCCGGCGGACGATGCGTTGGTGGAGCCGCGAAAATTTACCCTGCGCGGGATTGGCCGCCGCCCAGAGGGCGCGCACGTCCGGGTGTTCGCGCACGTCCGGCCACGTGGCCGGTACCGGCGGGCAGGTCCGCAGGGGCGGGTTGGCCCACTCCGTCGCCTCGCCGGCGTTGGTCGCCCCGGCATCAAATCCGATGTGCTCCACCATGCTCCACGGCGGACGCACACACAGGCCGCCGTGCTGGAGATGGTGAAACAGCCAGCGCACCGCCCAGATGTTTTTGCGCCGCTCGACCCGCGCCATCTCCGGCAGATCGGCGCCATAGGCCGACGGCGATTGGCCGGCCGCGGTGATCGCGGCGATTTTTTCCTGCGCGTTCTGCTCCATCCCGCGCCACGCGCGCGCGTAGGTGCCCCACACCCAGCACTCGGCCCGCGCATCGAAGTAAGGCCGGTCGCCGACGTCGCCGGGCGTCACGCGTGGATGCGTCCAGGCCGTCACACTCATCACGCGCGTGTCCTCGCGGTAGTGGCGCAGGGCCGCGCAGATCCAGTCATAGGTACCGGGCACGCAGATCAGATCATCTTCCCAGACAATGAACATGGGATACTGCGCCGCCACGGCGGTGATGCCCGCCAGCACGTTGCGCCCGAGACCGAGATTTTCCGGACGCTCCGTCAATTGCACTTTCGCCCAGTCGATCGCCCGCAACTGCGCGCGCACCGCCGCTACCTTGGCCGCGTCCACCGCATCCTTGGGTCCGTCGCTGTACGCCAGGATGAGCGGCACCCGATTCTCGCGCAGCTTGGCGAGCACGCGCGCCAGGTGCTCCGGCCGCGCATACGCAAAAAGCACCACGGGGATCGTCTCCATGCGGGGCCTCAAAGTCCCAATCCGTTGCCGTCGCGGTAAAACACCGCGGTGCACTTCCGCTCCACGCCGCCCGGCGCGAGACCCCAGAACTCCACCGCGCGAAAGCCCGCCGCCTTCAACGCCGCCCAAGCCGGCGCGTACTCCGGCCGCTCCGCATCATCGAGCACGAGTACCCCCGATGGCGCGAGCGCACCGAGGGCCGCCTGCACACAGCGCACGCGGTCGCGTCCATCCACGCTCACGAGATCCGGCCGCGACTGGCATTCGGCGGCGGCGTTAATGTAGCTCGCGTCACCTTCCGGCCGCACGAGAAGCCGTGCGTTTTTCGGCAGCCGAGGCGCCAGCATCTTGGCGAAATTGTCATCGTGCTCCACGGCCAGCACTGTCGCGACCCGCGCGGCATAAAACCGCGTCGAGGCCCCCGCGCCGTATTCGAAGACCGTCCACTCCGGCTTCAGCCGCGGCGTGATGAAGTCGATGAAGGGCAGCGTCGTCCACGGCAGCGCGGCGCCATCCGCCGCGGCTACGGCGCCCTCCTGCACGCTGCGCACCCAGCCCGTGCGCTCGAGATAACCTTCTGTCACGAGCGTGCCGAGCTTCCGCGCCAGCGCCGGCCGCGCGAGCAGGCGGAGAAACCGCCACGCCTTGGTGGCGGGCGGGAGCGGACGGTGGTCTTCAGGAGCGGCGGACATGACGGTACCAGGTGAAGGGAATGAGCAACGCTTTCGTCTGCATCCATGCCGTGGGCCGCAGCGGCGCGCAACCAAACGTGGAGATCCACGCCGCCACCGCCTGCGCGACCACCGTCGCCAGCGCGGCGCCCCACGCGCCCTCCCGCGGGATCAGCCAGAAATTCAGCGCCACGTTCACCAGCAGGCCCGCCACCGTCGAGCCGAGGTAGAAGCGGGTGTGCCCTTCGTTCACGAGGTACTGCGAACGCGCCACGCCGAGAAAAACAAACACACTCGACCACGCGTGCAGCGCCAGCACCGGGCCCGCCGCCACAAACTCCGGGCCGTAGGCCGCGCGGATCAGCCACGGCGCCGCCAGCGCCAGCGGCACCGCCAGCGCATACGCGATGCCCGCATTCAGGTCGTAGCTCGCTTGCAGCCGCGCCGCATACTCGGCCGGGCCGCGCTCGCGCGCCCGCAGCAGCGCGGGCAGCAGGCTCGACGCCAGCGCCACCGGCACAAAGTACCAGACCTCCGTAAACCGGGTGGCCGCCGCATAGATCCCCACCTCCGCTTCGCCCGCGAGCTGCCGCAGCATCACCGCATCGATCCGCATGTAGAGCATCACGGCAAAGCCCGACAGCATGAGCGGCCACGCCTCGCGCATCAGCCGCCGCGCCACCGCCGAGTCAAACGCCCCGCCCAGCTCCGTACGGCCTTCCCGTCGCGCCAGCGCAAAAAACAAGATTCCCGCCACCGCCATCTCCAGCACAAGCGCCCACGCAAACCCCACCAGCGGTCCGTGCGCTGCGATCAGCGCCACCCGCACCGCCGCCCCTGCGGCCAGCGCACCCAGTTGCGCGAGCACGGAAAACTTCGCCTGCAACCGCGCCTGAAACCACAGGTCCGCCACGGTCAACGCCGGTTGAAACAAGGTCAGCCCCGTCACCAGCAGCAGCGCCCGCCCCGTCCCTGTCGCGCCGCTCAAAATCACGCCCGCCGCGAGCAGTCCGGCCGCCAGCGCCCCGCCCGCGAGCCGCAGCCCCGCGGTCGTCGCAAGCACGCGCCCACCGTCGGCCGGTGCGCGAACGAGTTCGCGGCGCACCACGGCCTCGAGCCCGAGCTCGGCGAACAGCGCCACGATGCCCACCACCGCGATGGCAAAGTTGAGCGCGCCAAACTGCGCGGGCCCTAGGTAACGCGCGACCCAGAAGCCCACGCCGACGTTCAGCACGAGCCGCGCGCCCTTTTCGGCGACGAGCCACCCGAGGTTGCGCGCCGCCTCCCGCGCCCCCGGCCGGCTCAGCAGTTGTCTAAGTCTGGACCACACCCGCCCAGCCTGCTGACCCCTCTCCTCGTATTCAACCCTCTTGCTCCGCCGTGAACCGTTCGTAAACCACCCGAGCCCATTGGGAAAAGGCTTTCCCCCGTCCCGGCCGGCCCTAGCCTGCCGGATAGCGCCTGCATGAAGCTCACCATCGTCATCCCCTGCTACAACGAGACCAAGACCATCCGCACCATCGTGGACCGCGTGCGCGCCGCCCCCGTGGCCGACAAGGAGATCATCATCGTGGACGACTGCTCGCGCGACGGCACCCGCGACCTGCTCCGCACCCAGATCGCCCCGCTCGTGGACCGCATCATCTACCACGACGTCAACCAGGGGAAGGGCGCCGCGCTCCGCACCGGTTTTGCCGCCGCCACGGGCGATGCCGTCATCGTGCAGGATGCCGACCTCGAGTACGACCCGCAGGAATACCCCAAGCTCCTCCGCCCTCTCATCGAGGGCAAGGCCGACGCCGTCTTCGGCTCGCGCTTTGCCGGGGGCGACGCCCATCGCGTGGTCTATTTCTGGCACATGGTCGGCAACAAGGTGCTCACGCTCCTCTCCAACATGGCGACCAACCTCAACCTCACGGACATGGAGACCTGCTACAAGGTCTTCCGCCGCGAGATCCTGCAGAAGATCACCATCGAGGAAAACCGCTTCGGCTTCGAGCCCGAGATCACCGCCAAGGTCGCCAAGCTCAACTGCGTGATCTACGAGGTCGGCATCAGCTACTACGGCCGCACCTACGCCGAGGGCAAAAAGATCGGCTGGCGCGACGGTTTCCGCGCCCTGTACGCGATTGTGAAGTATAATTTCTTCCGCTGACGCCCTGCGCGAGCCGCGGCCCGCCATGCTCCTCCCGCTGTTCGCCAGTCTCGCGGTCTTCGCCCTCACCGTCCTCGGCCTTGCGTGGCCTCTCGCCGCGCGCCTCACGCTCGATCCGGCGGAAAAACTCACCGCATCCGTCCTGCTCTCGCTGCTCGGCGTCTATCTCTTCGCCTTCGCCACCTTTGTCGCCGGGCTCCCGCCGGTCGTCCACTGGGCCCTCCCACTGCTCGCCGTCGCCGGCCTTTTTTTCCGCCGGGCCGAACTCATCGCCACCCTTCGCGATGCCGACGTAAAAAACCTGCTCATCAGCCAGGGGCTCGTCGCCGCGTGGTGCGTGGGCTGGCTGTTTTTCATCGCGAGTTACTCCGGCGGCGGCTGGGCGGGCGACTGGGCCGAGCATTGGGAACGCGCGCGTTTCTTCGTAGAGCGACTGCCGCTGGATACGAAGTTCCTCGGCTCCTACGCCCTGCCCGCGCGGCCGCCGCTCGCCAATCTCGTTACCGGCGCCTTTCTCGCCCTCTCGTCGGCGAGCTACGCGCAGTACCAGCTCTTCACCGCTCTACTCAACGCCCTCGCCTTCCTCCCCGCTGCGCTCCTCGCGCGGCGCTTCGGCGGGAGCCGCGCCATCGCGGTGCTCGCCGCGCTGCTGCTCGTCAGTCCGTGCTTCGTGGAAAACGCCACTTTCGCGTGGACCAAACTCATCACCGTCATGTGGGTGCTCGGCGGCCTCTATTTTTTCCTCCGCGCCCGCGACTCGGATGCGCCGCCCGCCGCCGCGCCGCTCTGCGCCGCCGCCCTCGCGGCCGGCATCCTCACGCACTACTCCGCCGTCCCGTACGCGCTGCTCCTCGCGCTCGCGTGGCTCCTCTGGCCGCCGCGTTTCCGCCCCGCGGTCTTTGCCCTGTCGGCGGCGCTGCTGCTCACGTGGTTCGGCTGGTCGCTCGCCGCCTACGGCGCGTCCACCACGTTTCTCTCGAACTCTTCCGTCACGTCGCACGACGCGCAGCACGGCAACCAGCTGCTCAAGATCGCCCTCAATCTCCGCGACACCGTGGTCCCGCATTTCCTGCGCTCGCCCGACGCCGCGTTCATCGCGCAGCGCAGCCCGTGGGGCTGGTGGCGCGATTGGTTCTTCCAACTCTACCAGGTCAACCTCCTCTTCGTCTTTGGCTCCGTCGGCTGGCTCGTGCTCTCGATTGAACTCGTCCGCCGCTGGCGCACGTTCGCCACGCGCAGCCGTGCCTTCTGGCTCCTCTTCGCCGGCGGCGGGATTTTTCTCGGCATCGCGGTGCACGGCGCGCGCGACACCTGGGGGCTCGCGCACATCTGTCTCCAGACGATCGTCGTCCTCGGGCTCGCCGTGCTCGCCGCCGCGTGGGCGCAGCTCAGCCGCAGCTGGCGGCTCGCGCTGATCGCCGGCGCCACCCTCGACTTCGTCCTCGGCATCGCCCTCCAATTCGGCGCGCAGAGCTACCTGCTCGACCGCTGGCTCGCCCCGGGCCGTGACTCCGCCGACACCCTCACCAGTTATAATGGCGTGGCCCTCCTCAACCTCGGCGGCAAGATCCGCAACCATCTCGCGTTTTTTACGGATGTTTTCCCGGCGCCCCCCGCGCTTGTGCTCGCCCTCCTCGCCGCCGTCCTCATGCTGGCTCTCGTGCGTGCCCGCCTCCAGCCGTCCGCTCCATGACCGCTTCCCGTCCCACCGTCGCCCTCGTCATCCCCGTCTTCAACGAAGAGCTGGTGCTGCCCGAGCTCTTCGCGCGGCTGACCGCGCTTTTTGACGCCCAGCCCGGCTGCACGTGGCGCGCCCAGCTGATCGACGACGGCAGCCGCGACCGCTCGGCTGAACTCATCCGCGCGCAGGCCCTGCGCGATCCGCGTTTCCGTCTCATCGAGCTCTCGCGCAACTTCGGTTTCCAGAGTGCCCTCGCCGCCGGCCTCGCCGCCGCCACTGACGCGGATGCCGTCGTCACGATGGACGCCGACCTGCAGGACCCGCCCGAGGTCATCCCCGCGCTCGTCGCCGCGTGGCGCGACGGCGCCGAGGTCGTGCGCGCCACCCGCCGCTCGCGCCAGGAGACGGGCCTGCGCCGCGTCGGCTTCGATACTTTTCACCGGGTGTTCGGCAAACTCATCGACTACCCCGTCGAGGCCAACACCGGCACCTTCGGCCTGCTCGGCCGCGCCGCCGTCGAGGCCTTCGGCCAGCTCCCGGAGCGCCACCGGTTTTTCCCCGGCCTCCGCGCGTGGATCGGCTTCCCCACCGCCGACGTGCCGTACGACCGCCAGGAACGCGCCGCCGGCGAGCCCCAGCAAACCCTCGGCCGGCTCATCCGCTACGCGCTCGATGGTCTCTTTAGTTTTTCCTACCTCCCGCTCCGCCTGCTGACCTACACCGGCATTTTCATCGCGATCAGCGGTTTTGCCGTCGGCCTGTTTTTCGCCATCCGCCGGATCATCGGCATCGAGACGGCCGCCACCGGTTTTACCACACTCGTCACGCTCGTGCTCTTCCTCGGCGGCGTGCAGCTGATCGGCATCGGCGTCCTCGGCGAATACCTCGGCCGCATCTACGATGAGGTGAAGCAGCGGCCCGTCTATCTCGTGAAACCCTCGCGTCGGCCTTGATTCCGCGCCAGTCCAGCCTGCCCGTCATCGTCCTCTCGCTCGCGGGGCTCGTGCTCACCGTGGCGGCGGGGTTGATGATGTTCAGCACGTTCATGCTCTACGACGACGAGGGCTACGTGCTCTTCTCGCTGAAGAATTTCGCGGAGCACGGCCACCTCTACGACACCGTTTACACTCAGTACGGCCCGCTGCCCTACGTGCTCTACGCCGCGCTGCACGCGCTCGGCCTGCCGCTCACGCACGTCGCGGGCCGGCTGCTCACCCTCCTCGCGTGGGCCGGAGCCGCGGGGCTTTCCACCGCGCTCGTCTGGCGCGCGACCAAACATTTCGGCGCCGCGCTCGCCACGCTCGCCGCGGTCTTCGTCTATCTCTGGATCATGGTCAGCGAGCCCAACCACCCGGGCGCGCTCATCGCCGTGCTCACCGCCGCGCTCGGCGCCCTCGGCTACGGCTGGCTCGCCGCGGATAAAACCACGCGCTGGGCCGCGCTCGCCGGGGCCATCTCGGCCGCGCTGATCCTCACCAAGATCAACGTCGGCGTCTTCGCCGCGCTCAGCGTGCTCGCGTTTTTCCTGCTGCACGCGGCCTCGCCCACGCTGCGCCGCTTCGCCCCGTGGCTGATCGCCGCCGGGCTCGCTGTGCTGCCCTTCGCCCTGATGCGCGCCCTGCTCGGCACGCCGTGGGTGCAAACCTACGCGCTCGTCTTCGCCCTCGCCGCGGTGCCCGCCGCCGGGGCCGCCGGTCTCGCCGCCGCGACCGAGCCGCGCCTGCGCCTCGGCGGACGCGAATTCATCGCCGCGCTCCTCGGCGGTGTCGCCATCTCGGTCGTGGTGCTCGGCGTGATCCTCGCGCGCGGCACCACGTTCGCCGAAATCATCGAGGGCACGCTGCTCGGCCCGCTGCGCCATCCCACGCACTTCAGCCTCGTTTTCCCGTGGCCCGCCGGCACCACCGCCGGAGCCGCCGTTTCGCTCGCGCTCTTTCTGTTCGCCATCGCTGCGCGCCGGAAATTTCCCGCGATTCACCACGCCGTCGCCGCGCTGCGCTTTCTCGCCTCCCTCGCCCTCGCGGCGGTCCTCCTCCGCTTCCCGCTCTACAGCCCGGACAACGCGGTCTTCGCGCACGCCCTGCCTTTCCTCTGGATTTTCCTCTGGCCGCTGCCCGGCGAAACCTCGCTCACCGCCCGTACGTGGCTCGCGCTCCTGCTCCTCGGCCAGTGGCTCCACCCTTATCCCGTGCCCGGCAGCCAGATCGCGTGGGGCACGTTTCTCGCGCTGCCCCTCGCCGCGCTCGGCTGCGTCTCCGCCGCCGGCTGGCTGCGCAAACGCCTGCTCGTCCCCGCCGACAAGATCCGCCTCGCCTCCCAATTCGTCCTTATCCTCGCCGCCCTCGTCACCGGCAGCCGGCTCGTGCAGATCGGCACGCGCTACCTCGACAGCCGCCCGCTCGGTTTGCCCGGCGCCGCGAGCCTGCGGCTGCCCGACAGCACGACGGCCACCTACCGCCTGCTCAGCCTCAACGCCGCCGCGCACGCCGACGTGCTCTTCTCGCTGCCCGGCATGTTCAGCTTCAACCTCTGGACCGACCTCCCCGCGCCGACGCTCGCCAACGTCACGCACTGGTTCTCCCTGCTCGACGACGCGCAACAGCAGGCGATCATCCGCGCCCTCGCCGCCCACCCCCGCAGCGCCGTGATCGTGCAGGCCGGCCACCTCGATTTCCTCCGTGCGCGCGGCCTCACCCCCGGGGGTCCGCTCTACGACTACGTGATGCGCGAATACACCCCCGCCTTCACGATCGATGGCTTCGAGTTCCGCGTGCGCCGCGGCCGCCGCATCGCCCCGCTCCTCACCGCCGAGGTCCGCGAACGCCCCGCCGCCGCGAATCCCTCCGACCCTTTCAACACGCTCGTCGAAATTCCGCTGCTCCTCTCACCGGGTCAGAAAATCGCCTCCGTCGAGTTCGCCGAAATGGACTCCCCCGCCTCGCTGCACCTCGACGCCACCAACGCCCGCCTCGAGCTCACGCCCATCACGCTCCAAGGCGATCCCGCCACCGGTTCCACGGGCGCAGCCCTCCTGCGCGTCTATTTCAACCGCGCCGACCGCCGGTTCTCGCTCGCGCGCACGCTGATCATCCTGCGCGATGCCAACGGCACCGAGCTCGGTCTCGCGCGCCTGCGACCCTGAGCGCTGTCTCGCAGTGGCTAAAGGTAGGGACGGCACTCCGAGCCGTCCGCGGGACCCATTCGACTTGCGACGCTGACGGACGCCTCGGAGAGGCGTCCGTACCGCGTCTTTACTTACGACGCGCCACCAGCAGCAGGCTCACCCCGAAGGGAAATGGCACGCGCCACTTCGCGAGGGCCACGAATTGCGCCCGCAGTAATTTGTTCACCAGCGGCGAGGGCAACTGGTCCTCGGCGCGGCCAGCCTGCTCCTTGAGGCCGAGCTTGCGGCGCACCGCGCGCCATTTGCGGGCGAGCCACACGGCCGGGTACACGGGGACGTTGGTGTAGTTCACGTACACCAGCTCCCAGTCCTGCTCCGGGAAAAGCGCGCGCAGCTGGTCGCGGTGATAGCGGCGGAAATGGTGCAGCGCCGTATCCCAGTCGCTCCAGAGCGCCATGCTCGCGGGCACCGTCACGGCCGCGATGCCACCCGGCCGCAGCAGGCGGTGGAAGCCGCGCACCACGGCCGCGTCGTCCGGCACGTGCTCCAGCACGTCGAGCGCAGTCACGTAGTCGAGCGAGCCGTCGGGCAGCGGTACCGAGTCGCCCGCGAGGCTGAGTATCTGGTCGGCCTTGAAGCGCGTGCGGAGCAGCTGCAGCGCCTCCTCGTGGTCGTCGAGCACGAGCACGCGGCAGTGTGCGGCCATGTCCTGCGCAAAGCGCCCCGTGCCCGCGCCGCAGTCGAGCAGCGTGTCGGCGGGCTGCGGCGGACGCGCCCGGAGCAGCCAGTCGCGCACGAAGCGGCGCTTGCCGGAGTAATACCAGTGCTCCCCCTCGACCCGTTCCAGATTGGCGTATTCCCCGGCGTCCATGTTTGAGGTGAAGACGGTGTTGCGAAACGCGCCGACCTCCAATCTCTAAATGGCGCATGGCCGCCCTCCGCCGCCCATCGGCGCCATTTTCAGAGAGTTTTATCATCGCGCTCGCGCTGCTGCTCGCCGCGCTGCATGCCGTGCTGGCCGTCACCGCCACCACGGGCGAGTCGCTCACCAACGACGAGATCGCGCACCTCACCGCCGGCCGCGCCTACAACACCCTCAACGACTACCGCCTCCAGCCCGAGAACGGCAATTTGCCCCAGCGCTGGGCCGCCCTGCCGATGACGGTGATCCAGCCCCACTTCCCGCCGCTCGACGAAAGCGGGCGGCACGGCGAGGTCTGGGTCTTCGGCCACCGGTTCTTCTACCTCTCGGGCAATCCCGCCGATTTCATGGTGCTCTGCGGCCGCGCCATGATCTCGCTCTTCAGCGCAGGCACCGGGCTCCTGATCTTCTTCTGGTCGAGAAAGCTCTTCGGCCTGCGCGGCGCCTTTCTCTCGCTCGGGCTTTTTGCCTTCTGCCCCAACTTCCTCGCGCACGGCGCGCTCGCGACGTCGGACGTCACCATGGTCTTCTTCCTCCTCGCGAGCGTGAGCGCGTGGTGGTGGGCCTTGGAAACGAATCTCCCCTGGCCGCGCACGCTGCTGAGCGCCGCGGTCTTCGCGCTGGCCTGCGTGGCGAAATTTTCCGCGCCGCTCCTCGTGCCGATGCTGCTCCTGCTCGCCGCCCTGCGGCTGGTCTGGCCGCCGTCGGGCACGACGCGCGGACGCCTCGCCAGCCGCATCGCGCTGGCCACCCTCGCGCACATCGTCCTCGCGTGGGCCGTGATCTGGGCCTTCTACGGTTTCCGCTACTCGGCCTTCAACCCCGCGCTCCCCGCCGGGGACTTCAACCGTCCGTGGGCGTGGATGCTGGCCAACATCGGCGGGTACGGCACCGTCATCGGCTGGATGCGCTCGCTGCACCTGCTGCCCGAGGCGTTTCTCTACGGCTTCACCTTCGTCCTGGAGTTTGCCGGGCAGCGCGGCGCATTCCTGAGCGGCGAGTACAGCATCCACGGCTGGGCGTGGTTCTTCCCCTTCGCGTTTTTGGTCAAGACCCCCCTGCCCCTCCTGCTGCTCCTTGGCACCGGCCTGCTCGCGTGGCTCTTCCGGGTCGCCCGTGCCGGACGCGAACGCTGGCCGCAGCTGCGCACGCTGCTCCTGCGCACCGCGCCGCTGCTCGTGCTGTTCTTCCTCTGCTGGGCCGTTTTCCTGCGCAGCCACCTCAACATCGGGCACCGCCACATTTTGCCGACGTACCCGGTGCTCTTCATCTTGCTCGGCGCGCTCGGGGCGTGGCTCGACCTGCGGCGGCCCTTCGCGCTCGCCCTCGTCGCGCTGCTCGGCCTCTGGCACGCCGGCGAGTCGCTGTGGATCCGGCCGCACTACCTCGCCTATTTCAACCAGCTCGTCGGCGGCCCGGCCAACGGCTACCGCCACCTCGTGGACAGCTCGCTCGACTGGGGGCAGGACCTGCCCGGCCTCGCGACGTGGCTGCGCGAAAACAACCGCGCGCCCAAAAACGAACCCGTTTATCTCTCCTACTTCGGCACCGGTGATCCGTCGTACGAAGGCATCGTGGCCACGCGCTTGCCCACGCTGCCGCTGATCCCGCCGCCGCGGCCGTGGTACTGGCTCAAGCCGGGAATCTACTGCGTGAGCGTGACGATGCTGCAGCACGTGTACAGCTCGGTCCGCGGACCCTGGACCCTTGAGCTCGAGGCCGAGTACCAGCGCCTGCGCGCGCTCAACCCCATCTTTCACGAGTACGCCAGCGACCCGGCCAAGCGCACCCAATACCAGCACGACGTGAAGCCGGAGCAATGGCACACCGCCTGGGAGCGCTACGACCAGCTGCGGTTCGCGCGGCTGTGCCACTACCTCCGGGCGCGCGAGCCCGACGCCAATATCGGCTACTCCATCTTCATCTACCGGCTGAGCGACGCCGAGCTCAAGGCCGCCACCGAGGACTCCCTTGCCGCGTGGAGCGCCGCAATCGAGCGCGGCCTGCAGGGCGGACGCTAAAGATCGGCGCGGATCCCAAGGTAGGAGCGTGCTTGCACGCGATGAATGACCCGAGCCCGGGAAATCGCGTGCAAGCACGCTCCTACCTCAATTCATCAAACCGCCCTCACCGCGCGAACAGCGCCTTCACGCCGTCGCGCGTGAAGCGGGCGAGGAAGGCCAGCACGCAGACGAAGAAGGCCCAGAACAACGGCTGCTCGACCATGAAGGTGCGGTCGGCCCACCGCTGCAACTCGGGCCCGGTCACATAAGGAATCGCGCGGTTGAGCGCGAAGCAGAAGGCCGTGTCGATCCACAACACGGCGATGAGCAGCGCGCGCGTGAGTCGCGCCAGACTCCGCACCGGGCCCGGCGCCGTGACGTCACCCGGCAGCCACCAGAGGAGCGGCGCCATCCACACGGCGAAGACCCAGCGGTACGCAAAGTTCAGGCTCGTGAAAAAGCAGCCCGCGAGCAGCACCGCGCCGAGCATGAAGTGCAGCCAGTCGGCCTGCCGCTCCGGCGGGATCGTCCAGCCCTCGAACCGCCGCGAGCGCCAGAACCAGACGAAGACGCCCCCGCCCAGCGCGAGGCAGAGCAACCTGGGCACCGCACCATCCCAGCCGAGCGCATGGGTCAGCGCCATCGCGCCAAAGCTGAGAAAACCCTCCGGCTGCGGGGCGTACGCCCCGAAGGCGACGAGATCGGATTCCACGCTGATCCCCACCAGAACGAGCAGGCCCAGCGCCAGCGCCACTCGCCAGCGCAGCTCCTTGCCCGGGGCCGCCGCGAGCAGTACGAGGCCCGCCGCCGCCGGGAAATATTTCAGCCCCGCCGCCACCGCGACGAGGAAGGGCGCGGCGTACCGCACGACGGTGCTCTTATCCAGCAGGCACGACACCAGCGGCGTGAGCAGCACGAAGATCACGAGATCGATGTTGGCGCGATTGACCGCCAGCAGCACGGGCGACGACGCAAGCACCGCGAGGTAAAACAGCAGCTGCTTCGGCTGCGTGGGCTTCAACCGCGAGAGCGCCGCGAGGAGAAAGAGGCCAACCATCGAGAGCCCAACCCAGAAGTTGTCCGCCCGCGTGAGACCGAGGTCGCGCAGGTGCAGCCACCAGTTCGAATAGACGTGCGGCCGGTGGAAGTAGTCGAGCGGGTTGGGCCCGTAGGGATTGATGCCGCGCGTGATGGCGTCGTTGGATGCGAGCACCGCAAAGCTGTCGAGAAACCAAACACCGTAGTGGTTGACGCCGGCGAACCAGAACAGGTTCGGATAAAAGGCGAAGGCCGCGAAGTAGCAGACCACCGCCAGCCCGAGCATCACCCAGAGGCGGACGACGGTGGATTTGCGGGGCGGCGCCACGGGAGCTGCGCCGCTCATGGCGCCGGCCGCGGCTTCGGCGGCGGATTCGGGTTGTCGGGAAATTTATCCGGCACGTCGTCGATCGACACGAGCCGGCTCAGCCGCGCCATGCGGCCGCCGAAGCGTTTCTCCGTGATCGTCTCCAGGTGGAAATACGGCGGCAGCACGTCCTCGGGATCGACGCCGAAATGGCCGTCGGCCGAGGTCGGCCGCAGCGCCTGCGCCACGATCACCTCGTGAAACGTGCCCTGCTCCATGTGCCAGCGGATGTGGCCCGGCCGCAGGCGCGCCACGCCGTTGATGACCGAGGGGATTTTCCACAGCACCCAGGGAATCGTGGACTTGTTGGAGATGAAGAGCAGCGGGCCGTGCGCGCGGGCCGTCACGATGTCGTGCTCCCAGTCCACCTCCTGCATCACGAGATTCTGGCTCGTGTAGAGCCGCTGCGCCATCGCGGGCAGCGCCGACACGAGGAGAAACCCGCCCGTGCCGATGAAGGCCCAGCGCAGCACCGGCCGCTTGCCGTCGAGCCGCGTCGCGAGCCACGCCGCGAGCAGCGCGAGCATGAGGCACGCGGGCAAGGCGAAGCGCGAGGCGATGACGTCGTCGAGGCGGCTCCAGTAGTAAAACATCAGCATCGTGAGGTTGGCCGCGACGCCCACGCCGAAGAGAATCGTAGTCCACACGACCGGCCGCAGCGGCGGAGCCTCCGCCCAGCGTGCGCGGCGCAGACCGACCACCAGCGCTCCGATCAACCCCGCCCCGCCGAGCACGGAGAGCCACCACGAGTTGGCCAGCGCGGGGCCGACGTTGAAGAAGAAGTCAAAGGCGCCGGTGAGGTTGTCCGCGAGGTAGCCGAAACTGAAACGCGCCGTTTGCCCCTCGTGCAGCTGCCAGAGGAGCGGCGTGGCGCTGACCACGCGGTTGTGCCACGCGTAGGGGATGAGCAGCAGCGGCGCCGCCACCGCCGCCCACGGCAGCAGCACGCGGCGCGCGCGCCACCAGCCGAGCACGATCACGACCGCGACGGGGCCGACATAGATCACCGACTCGTAGCGGCTCTGGGCGAGCAGCACGGCCGAGAGACAAAGCAGCGCGAGGCGGTCCGCATCGGGTGCGCGCAGGTAGAGCAGCGCCGCGCACATGGTGCCGAGCAGCATCAGCAGGTTGTGCATCTCCATGCCCGCGCCGGTGGCATTCTGCCCGATGAGCGGCAGGGTCGCGAGCAGCGCCACCGCGAGCAGCGCACCGATGCGGCCCGTGAGCTGGCGCGCAAACCAGAAGACCAGCCCGAGGAACAGGGCGGTGAACGCGGCGTTGAGGAAGAAGATATTGCTGATGCGGTAGCCCGCGAGATCGTGGACCAGCGAGAGCAGGAAGGCGAAGAAGTACGGCCGCTTGTCGAGAAAGGTGTCGATCGGCAGCCACGTGCCGAAGAGATCGTAGGCCCGGATCACGGTGCCGATCTCCTTTGTGCTGTGCATGTGGAACGCCGTCGCCTGCAGCACGTATTCGTCGAACAGGACCTTGTGTTGGAAAGGGTCGGACCACAGCACGAACGCGAGGGCGACGGCCAGCGCGAGACCAATCCAGCCCGGCCGGCGCAGCCACGGCTGCCACACCGCCTGCCGCTCGCGCAGCACGCGCCACGCGTAAAAGACAAACAACGCGAAGACGCCGAGCATGTAGTAGTAGCCCCCGGCCGCGATGAGCCGCTCCGCGGTGTGCGGCGGCACCGCGAAGAAGCCGACACCAAGGGCCACCGCCCCGCCGAGCGCGAGCAGCAGCGCGCGCGTACGCGTCGCCGCATCAAACTCGGGCAGATTCTTCGGTCGCTTCATCACGCGGGCGGCGCGGGCCTCAGGGGAGCTGCTTCACGAATTGCTCGAGGTAGGCCTTGCGGAGCTTTTCGATCTCCTCGCGGCTCTGCGGCACCACGGGCTCCTTTGCGTCGGGGGCGGTGAGCGACACGGCGTCCTCGCGGATCTCCTTCACGCGGCTCATGCGCTCGAGGGTGAATATCTCCAGCCGCTCCTCGCGCACGGGCTCGAGCACGTAGGCCGGCCCGAGGTCGTCGTCTTCCCGCACCTTCATCCGGCCGGTCTTCTCATCCACCTTCAGGTGTTGGAACACATACACATTGGAAAACGCGTGGTTGCGCATGAGGAAGGCGATGTCCTTCACGCGCTTCTTCGCCTGGAAGACCGGCGTGGCGGACACCTGGTGGGCGATCCAGAGCGGCGAGTCGTTGTCGATCACGAGGTAGTCGTGGCGCGTCTGGTCGGCGATGAACTGCCGGCGCCACGCGATCTCGCGGCCGGGCAGGTATTCCTGGCTGTAGGCGTGCGCCGCCATCGAGGGCACGCCGCTCACGATCAGGCCGAAGGCCGCGAGGCCGAGCAGCGCGCGCTGGAAGGCCGCATTGGCAAACTGCGGGAGCACCGCCATCACGGCGATCACGAGCCAGAGGTTGGTCGGCAGGCTCAGCCGGCGGATGATGGGGTCGTCGAACTTGCCCCAGAAATAGCACATCATGAGGACGAACTGCGCCGCGAACCCGATCGTGAAAAACGCCGTGGCGGCAAATGCGGGCGACTCGTCGCGCAGCGCGCGCACCTTCTTCACGAGGAAGAGCAGCAAAAACGGCAGCGCGAGGCAGCCGAGAATTGAAAGCACGAGCGAACTCGGCTGGTCCTTCGGGTCGGCAAAGAAGAACGACGCGGCGTGCGCGAGGTTGTCGGGGATGTAGGCGGCGGAGAACGGCGTGGTGAAGTCGGGCTTGCTCTCCAGCTGCCACGCGGAGGCGCGCAGCTCGAAGATGCGGTGCTGCAGCGGGTAGTCGATCAGCAGCAGCGGCGCGAAGATCAGCGGCCACGAGAGCACGATGCGGCGTTCGCCCCACCACACCCAGAGCACCGCGAGCGCGACCGGCAGCAGGTAGAGCATCGACTCGTAGCGCACCTGCACGAGCAGGATCGCGGAAAGGCCGAGCGCCGTGAGCGAGGCCTCGTCGCGGCGCGCGATGAACCGCGCGGTGAGGAGCAGCGTGGCGAGGATCATCACGATGTTGAGCAGCTCGAAGCCGCCGCCGGTGGCATTGTGGCTGAGCAGCGGCAGGCCCGCGCAGAGGATCACGCCGAGCCAGCCCGCGCGGCGACCCGCGAGGAGCCGGCCGCAGTGGTTGACCATGCCGAGGAAGATGAAGGTGAGGATGCCGTTGAGGAGAAACGCGTTTTCCGGGCGGTAGCCCGTGAGGTCGTGGAGGACCGAGACGAGAAACGGGAAGAACAGCGGGCGCTTGTCCATCATGCCGTCGAGGATCACGAAGGCTCCCTGGATGTCGTTGCCGCGCATCGGCGTGAGCACCGTGCGGTCGAGGTGCATGCTCATCGAGGTGCCGAGCAGCATGATCTCATCCATCACGATCTTGAAACCGAAGGTCTCGTGTACGAGCAGCACCGTGCCGCCGAGCGCGACGATCACCGCCGAGGCCCAGTCGACCTTCGACCAGCGGAGGGCCTTTATCTCATCGCGAAACGTGATCCACAGCGCGCGCACAAACAGGATGAACGCCGCGAGCACGAACCAGTACCCGGTTTTGGAGACGAAGGTGATCGCCGCTGCGCCCGAGATGGCGAAGAAGCCCAGCACGACGGCCAGCACGCCCGAGAGCGCGAACAACCAGAGGCGTTTATCCGAGAAGAGAAACGAGGACGGCGGGGGACTCATGCGGTTTCAAAAGCGTGACGGCTCAGCGGGGAAAATGAAAGCCTGATGGCTCGCGCGGATGCATCTTCACGCGCGGGAACGGGTCCAATAAAAAAGGCCGCCCGAAATCCCGGGCGGCCTTTGCGGCAAAATCGCGCGCGCAAAAAATCAGGGCGCGTACGTGATCGTGCGGGCACCGGCAACGCCGAGGATCGAGATCGTCTGGCCCTGCGTGAAGCCCGCGGGGTACGTCTCGTTGGCGACGAGGTTCAGCGCCTTCACGTAGTTGCTCGCGCCGACGAGGTCGCCCTGCGAGACCGACGACACGCCATTTTCCAGATAATACTGGTCGGCGGCGGCGGCGAGCTGGCGGGCGTTGTTCATCACCGCCTTGTCCTGCGAGGACTGACGGACCTTCTGAAAGGCGGGAATCGCCATGGCGGCCAGGAGGCCGATGATGACGACGACGATCATGATTTCAACGAGGGTGAAGCCTCGGCTGGACCGGTGGTTATTAGTCATGGATGGATGGGATTATATTCTGACAAAAAGTAAGGTTAAAAGTCGTGAGGGGTGATGACGGGCCATTTTCAAGCGGGTAACAATCGGTCGGGCGATTTAGCCAATCGCCAAGCGGCGACGATAAGGAGCCTGACGGGCTCGGGCGGATACGGGCGGTTGAGTGGGTTTCATCGCGGGCTGCTCCGCCCTGAAGTCCAGCAGATCGTCGGGCGGAATCGAATTAAAAGCGATTGGCCATGAGTTATTTACACGGCTTTTAATCGCGCCGGGCTTATCCCTGTGCGGACCAAACGTTAAGCCCCGCCCCATGAACGACTAACAATCAAGGCGGTTTGATTTGTTCGGATTTGTTCGATTTTCCCCAACAAAAAGGCCGCCCGGAAAACCGGGCGGCCTTG
>JAFEGO010000091.1 GCA_018239845.1 Verrucomicrobiota bacterium | reverse complement strand
TGGCAAGTGGGATATCTTGAGTATCGAAGGCATGCCGCAAAGTATCGGCAAGGTCAGGTGCAATACTCGTTGGCGAGGGCACGCAAATGCGCCGGAGGTATTGAGCTTGAAAACGTAAAAATCCACCGCGCATACGGACGCCATAGCAGTGGATGAAGAATTCACCGACTGCTGACATGAGTAATGCTCCTAAAACTCGGAGGTCCCATTGTTCAGACGTAATCCAGTAAAGATTATGCTGCGGGTAAGTTTGCCCGGTATCTAGGCTGGGAAGAAGGCGGTCTTTGATGTCAGCAATGTAGAGCTTCTCTTTCGTGAAAAGGCTTAGGTTCACGCGATCAATCGTCTTATGCCAATGCGAGGGGCGTTTCTTGGCAGTATGGCGCGCCGCCAAAAGAGAATGGTGCTGCTGCAGGTATGTCGTGAAACGAGGATAGTCGGCAGGATTGACGAGGCCTTTCTCATTCCAAGGGTTGACTAGAAAATGTCCGGACCAATTCACTTGGCCGTTCCGTAGATCAGTAGCGAGCGCTAGCGGCAATAGACGATCCGATTCAATATCGAGCTTTTGGTCGGTAACAAAAACATTATCAGCTCCCGTCGCGACACCGATGCCAATCTTGGTTCCGGTAATCTCGCTTTCAATAGGAAGGCAACTGGCTTCGAGATGCTTGAGTAACTTCAGGGCCTCGGGGGATGAGCAAGGCCATGGCTCATCTCCGTGAAACCAATTGTTAAACCGCGCGCTGCGTAGGACATCGCTTGAGCTTGCGCTGGCAATCAACTCAAGAAGATGGCTGCGCTCTGTAGTTTCGATGCCGGGAAGCGCCTTGGCTACGACGACGCTTCCTTGTGGCTCACGCGCGATAATGGTTACAGCTGGATAAGCTGACACCTCGGCTTCAAACGCCGCGACATCGTGGGCTTCGATGATTGTACGAACCGAGTAACCTTCTGTCGTGATTAGGTTGCGGAGGGCAGCACCGTAATCATTGAGTAACCAGCGATCGGCACAGATAAAAGCGCATACTCCACCCGGCCTTAGCTGCATCAAGGCTGCTTGATAAAAAGCGATGTAGATATCTGCGCGTCCGCGCATCGCACTAAATGAACGATAAAACGAGGCTTTTTCTGCCGGAATTTCTTCAAGGCGAATGTAAGGGGGATTACCGATGACGAAGTCGGCGACAGGAAATCCGAGTGCTGACTCAAGAAAGTCAGCTGTTTTGATCCATGAATGAGCGAGAAGGCTGGCGGCAGAGCCGGAAACGCCAAGGTCGATCAATGTAGTCGTGACAGCTTCAATCGCATCCGCAGCGGCTTCGTGATCGATCTCAAATGCACGTATGGCTTCTGAAGTGCCGGAAAGAGGGGTTCCATGGCGTCGGCAGGATTCGACTAACCGTCGCACCATTTCTTGCAGAAAGGCGCCGTCACCAGCCGACGGTTCTACTGCGACGAGCTGGCTAAGGTTACGCTCCACAGTGTAGCCCGCTAAGTCTAGGATGAGCGCGACCATCCACGGCTTAGTGTAAACTACCCCTGCTTCCCGGGTTGGAGCTAGTTCAATCATTGTTCAGCACAAAAACACCGACAGTTTGCGAATCCTGTCAGGAAAAGAAACGGAAAACGTGCCGCCGTGCTAAATGACTAGAACCTAAGCTGAGAGTGTCATGGGCGGGGGCATTCTTCAGCCGATTTCGCGTTCACTTGGTCATCCGCGCATTAGAAATTATCTCGTACACCAGATTGATCGCCTCGGGGGCTTCTTTGCTGGTGATGTCGAAGCCGGGGTCCATGGCTTCCTGGCCGGTGAGGGTGCGGGTGGGGTGGGTGGCTTTTTCGTCTAGCTCGGTGAAGCGGTAGGTGGCTTGGGGGTCGAGGCCGCGGAGTTTGACGTGGAGGGTGCGTTCGAGGTTGGAGGGGCGGCGGAAGGCTTGGACGACGCCTTTGCCCGACTCGGGGCGGTCGAATTGCCAGGCCATCCACTTGTCGGTGGCGAGGGTCCAGGGGGTGAGGGGATAAAAATCGCCGGAGTAGTTTTGGGCGTACTCGCGCCAGTCGGTCACGGCGCGGCGCAGGGTGTCGTAGGGGCGGGTGCGGTCGGCCATGTCCCACGATATGATGGCGAGGGGGCTCGTGAGGTTGCTGCGGATCTCGTAGGGGCGCAGCTGGTCGGCGGGTGTCGCGGTGCCGTAGTAGGGCCACCAGGGGGCGAGGCCGTAGGTCTGGCATTGGTTGCTGGAGGGATCGAAGGCGTAGTCGCAGCGCCAGAGGGGCAGCGCGCGGCGGAGGGTCTCGAGATCGTTGCGCGAGCCACCGCCGGCGCAGGAGTCGATGATGAGGTTGGGGTGACGGCGGTGCAGTTCGTCCCAATAGGCGAGGTAGCCGGTGAGGTGGTGGTTTTCGGTGATGCCCTGGCGGTCGGGGGCGTCATGGTGGCGCCAGATGGAGCCGGGCTCGAGGACGCAGAAATCCTGGCGGTAGATGTCGATGCCCTCCTCGGTGAGGCGGCGGTCGATGAGGTCGGTCAGCCAGGCGCGGGCCTCGGGGTTGCCGAGGTAGAGGAGGCGCGAGATGGTGTTGGGCGTGGGGTTGGGCAGCAGCCACTCGGGGTGCGCCTGGTAGAGTTCGTTGGTCGGCATCACGCGCTCGGGCTCGAACCACACGAGGGTCTTCAGGCCCTTGGCGTGCGCGTGGTCGGTCACGCCGCGGAGACCGCGGGGGAAACGGGTGCGGTCGGCGCGGAAGGCCTTGGGCTCCTGCCAGCGGCCGTTGTTTTCGTACCAGCCGGCGTCGATCCACCAGAGGTCGAGGGGGATTTTCTCCTCGGCGTAGCGGCCCATCCACTCGAGCTGGTTGGCCTCGGTGCGGCGGACCATCTCGAAGACGGGCTCGGAGTTGGCGGCGGCGAGCAGGGGGCCGACGGCCTGGCCGTTGGCGTGCGGCATGTTGTGTGCGCGGAGCCAGCGGCGCCACTGGTTCTGCGCGGCGATCCAGTCGCCCGACCACGTCTGCACGACGACCATCGGCGTGCGGATCTCCTCGCCGGGGTGGAGGCGCAGGTGGGTGAGCTCCTGCCCAGCGCGCACGCGGACGCCGGTGGTGGCGTCGCGCACGAAGTCAAAGGCCCACGCGCCCGGCCAGCCGAGGCCGAGGACGACGCCGGAGTGGTCGCCGAAATCGAGGTTGAAGTACGGCTGCAGGTCGCCGGTGGGGCGGCCGAGCAGCGGGGCGAAGTGCGCGGTCTGGCCCTGCGGGAGGGCCTGCTCCAGCGGCTGGTAGTCGCGCGGCGCGGGCGGCACGAAGGTGCCGGCGGGGTGGCGCAGGAAAAACTCCTTCGCGCCGGCGGGCTGGGTCCACGCCATATCCAGCGAGCGGATATCGCTGAGGATCGGGGTATCCTGCGCGCCGGTGTTTTTCAGGTACACGGTCCACTCGACGGTGGGGAAATCGCGGTAGGTGATGAAGACGATGCGGATTTGCAGGCCGGTCTTCGGATCGGTGAAGGTGCGCGTGCGCTCGTGGCGCGCGGCGTCGAGCTCGCGTTCGGTGGTGGTGGCGGGCCACGAAGCGAGGAAGGTGTTGGAGGCCTGGCCATCGTAGAGGAAGGAGACGAGGGCGTCGGGCGCGCCGTCGAGCGTCGGCAGCGCGGGGGCGGCGAGAGCGCGGGTAGCGAGCGCGGCGAGCACGCAGAGGAGCGACACGAAGGAGACGCGGGGGCGGCGTTTCATAGGGCGGCAGAATCCAGCGGTGCAGGACGGGCACGCGAGGACGAAAGGGGTGATTTATCAGGAGGACTTTTTACAGGAGGAAACGGAGGGAACGGAGGTAAGAAAATTTTTAACCACGGATGAACACGAATGGACACGGATGAAAGGCACTCCGGAATCCGTGTTTATCCGTGCCCATCCGTGGTTAAAATCGAAGCGTCCTTCATAATCCGAGTCTCGCTCCTTACCTTGACGTTGGTTGGGCGGTGGCTGATTTGCGTGCTGTGCCTGAGCAACCCCCAGTTGAATTGCGCGCGCGGATCGATGCGCTTTATCGCGCGGAGGCGGGGCGGATTTTGGCGTCGCTCATCCGGTTGCTGGGGGACTTCGACCGCGCGGAGGATGCGATGCACGATGCGTTTGGCGCGGCGTTGGAGCGCTGGGCGGTTGACGGCGTGCCGGCGAATCCGCGGGCGTGGCTGATTTCGACCGGACGGTTCAAGGCCATCGATGCGATTCGGCGGCGCGCGCGTTTTGACGCGGCGGAGGACAAGATCGCGGATGCGCTGCACGGCGAGACGGCGGAGGTGGCGGAGAGTGGCGAGCTGCAGGACGACCGGTTGAAACTGATTTTTACCTGCTGTCATCCGGCGGTGCCGGCGGACGCGCGGGCGGCGCTCACGTTGCGCGAGGTCTGCGGCCTGACGACGGAGGAGATCGCGCGGGCGTTTTTGACGACGGCGCCGACCATCGCGCAGCGCATCGTGCGGGCGAAGGCGAAGATCCGGGAGGCCCGCATCCCGTATCACGTGCCGGCGGGGACGGAGCTGCCGGAGCGGCTCGCGGCGGTGCTGGCGGTGGTGTACCTGCTCTTCAACGAAGGTTACGCGGTGTCGGCCGGGCCGACGCTCACGCGGGCCGAGCTCTCCGCCGAGGCGATCCGGCTGGGACGCGTGCTGTATGAACTGTTGCCCGAGCCGGAGGTGATGAGGTTGCTCGCCTTGATGCTGTTGCACGAGGCCCGCCGCGCGGCGCGCACGACGCCGGAGGGCGAACTCGTTTTGCTGGAGCAACAGGACCGCGCGCGCTGGGACCAGGCAGCTATCCGCGAAGGCATCGGCCTCGTGGAGCGCGCGTTGGGGACGCGGCGGTTTGGGCCGTACACGTTGCAGGCGGCCATCGCGGCGGTGCATGCGGAGGCAGCGACCGCGGAGGCCACGGACTGGCGGCAGATCGCGGCGCTCTATGCGGCGCTGGCGGCGATGCAGCCCTCGCCGGTGGTCGAGCTCAACCGTGCCGTGGCCGTCGCGATGCACGAAGGCCCGGCGGCGGGACTGGCGTTGATCGACGCCCTGCTCGCGCGCGGGGAGTTGGCGGGCTACTACCTCGCGCACTCGGCGCGGGCGGACCTTTGCCGGCGGCTGGGCCGCAAGGAGGAAGCGCGGGCGGCGTACACGCAGGCGCTGGAGCTGGTGACGTCGGAGCCGGAGCGGCGGTTTTTGGAGAAACGCCGGCGGGAGCTGGCGTGAAATTATTTTTCGCCGCGATGTCGAAAACCACCCGGCCCCAATCGACCAGTCATTGCATACCAACCCATCCACACCATGAAATTCATCTGCCTCGGTTACATCGATATCAACGCCTTCTCGACCCAGTACACGGAAGCGCAGCGGCAAGCCATGATGGACAGCTGCTTCGCGTACGACGACCAGCTGCGCGCGAACGGGCACTTCCAGGGCGGCGAGGGTCTCCAGCCGCCGAATACCGCCATGACGCTCCGCTACACCAACGGCCGCGTGGTCGTGACCGACGGCCCCTTCGCCGAGACGAAGGAGCAACTCGGCGGCATCATGATCCTCGAGGCGCGCGACCTGAACCACGCGGTGGAGCTGATCTCGCAACACCCCGGCGCGAAATTCGGACCGTGGGAAATCCGCCCCGCCGCCGACCTCGGAGAGATGATCCGCCAGAGCGAAATACGCCGCGGCAAGACGGGCGCGCGTTGATCAAAAACCGCAGTTAACCGCGAATAGGCGCGAATGGACGCCAATCCGGGCCGATTTTACCCGGAGTTTTGTCCGATTGTGTTCGATTGTGTTCGATTCTGCCTTCGGCCAATCGGCTGTGAAACCCGGTTTCGCGGCTGCCCGGCCCTCACTTCAGCGCATCGAGGACGGTGCCGGGGGTGAGGAGCTCGGGGAGGATCACCGGGTCGGGTTTGCCCGGGAGCCAGATAACGTTGAAGGGGACCGCGCTGCGGTGGTACTTCGCGAGCTCGGCGGTGATGCGGGCATCCTGGTTGGTCCAGTCACCGCGGAGGGTGACGATCTTTTTGGCGGCGAAGGTGCGCAGGACCTCGTCGTTATGGAAGACGAGTTTCTTGTTGGCCTGGCAGGTCGCGCACCAGCGGGCGGTGAAGTCCACGTAGATGATACGGTTTTCGGCGCGGAGTTTTTCCACGGCCTCGGGGCTCCACGGTTCCCAGACGACGGCTGGGGTGTCCGTGGACGTCGCGGCGTTGGCGGCGGCGGCCGAGTGGGGCCAGCCGAGCCAGAGGCCGGCGCCGGCGGCGACGATGAGCGCGACGACGCCAAAGCGCGCGCGGCTGGCGGAGGCACCCGGAGCGCGCCAGCGCCCGTAGAACCACACGCCGAGCGCCACGAGCACGAGGCCGAAGAGGACATTTTGCAGACCCTCGTCGGTGGTTTGGCCGGCGAGCACCCACACGAGGTAGCCCACGGTGGCGTAGAGCGGGAAGGCCATGAACTGCTTGAAGGTCTCCATCCACGCGCCAGGGCGCGGGAGGATTTTCACGGCCTGCGGGAAGATCGAGAGGAGCAGGTACGGCGTGGAGAGACCGATGGCGATGGCGGTGAAGATCGCGAACGACTCGACGGTGGAGAGCGCGAGGGCGGCGCCGAGCGCGGGGGCGAGGAAGGGCGCGCTGCAAGGCGTGGCGACGACGGTCGCGAGGATGCCGGTGAAGAACGAGCCGGCGAAGCCGGACTTCATCTGGAGGTCGGAGCCGACCGCGGTGGCGCTGAGGCCGAACTCGAAGACGCCGCTCATGTTGAGCGCGAAGACGAGCATCAGCGCGGCGAGGGTGAAGACGAAGGCGGGCGACTGGAGCTGGAAGCCCCAGCCGATGCTGGCGCCGCCGGCGCGGAGAACGGCGAGGACGGTGGCGAGCGCCCAGAAGGAGAGCAGTACGCCGAGGGCGAAGACGAGGCCGTGGGCGATGACCTTTTTCTTGTCGTGGCCGGACTGATTGACGAAGCCGAGGATCTTAATGCCGAGCACCGGGAAGACGCAGGGCATGAGGTTGAGGATCAGGCCGCCGATGAAGGCGAGGAGGAGGGTGCCGAGCAGGCCGCCGGAGGCAGGCTGAGGTTGAGAGTTGAGCGTTGAGGGTTGAGAGATGGGCGTGGTGGCGGCGGTGAGGGGGAGGTCGAGGCGGAGGCCGGGGAGTTTGTTATTGGGGAGCCAGCCGTTTTTGGCGGTGAGGACGCCGTGGAGTTCTTTCGCGTCCTGCGGGCCGTCGGGGGAGATGGGGAGCGTGAGGACGAAGCCGCCGTGGCCGTCGGGCTGCACGGTCTGGGGGAGTTCGTAGGCGACGAGGTTGTCGTCGGCGAAGAAGTGGAGGTCGGTGGGGGCGGGTGCGGAGGCGTCCTTCGGCGAGACGGTGAGCGTAATGGTTTTCGCGGTGCGGCTGGCGGTGGCGGTCCACGTGGTCGGCGGCACGGGTAGGTTGGCGATGGTGGCGGTGATTTTCGCGGACCACGTAGGGTCGGGCTGGGGCGCGTCGGCGGCGACGGGGAGGGTGAGAGTGAGCTTGGCACTGCCGGGCATGCAGACGTCCTTGCACATGAGCCAGTCGGCATCGACGGCGAGGGTCACGGTGGTGCCGGGCGGGACATTCGCGGGCGGGGTGAGCGTGACGGGGAGGAAGGTTTCACCCTCGTAGCCGTTGCCGACGACGGTGCCGGTGTGGTCGGTGAGGACGATGGGGGCGGGCCACTGGATGGGGCCGGCGGTCCAGCCGGCGGGGAGTTTCCACGTGAGCGAGGTGGCGAGGCCGGTGCCGGGGTTGAGCCAGTAGGTGTGCCAGTGCTCCTCGTGCTCGAGGCGCAGCGCGACGGTGAAGGGGCGGCCGGGCTGGATGGATGTTTCCGCGGCGACGAGGGAGGCCTTGACGTGGGAGACGGCGGCGGAGGACAGCAGCGGGAGCAACGCAAGCGCGCCGAGCCAGCACAGGCGGAAGAACTTCATGGCGGAGAGCATGGTCAAAAACAGCCGGGAGGCAAAGCGCGGGTTGGTTTCAGGATCGTTACGCGCACGGAGAGGTTTTAACCACGAAATACACGAAACACACGAAAAGTCGGAGAATGCAGGGAGCCCGCTTATTCCCTTTTCGTGTATTTCGTGTGTTTCGTGGTTAACTCAATGTTTCCGCTTGGTCACGTGGGCGACGAGGAGGGTGTAGAAGCAGAGCTCGAGGTTTTGCAGCGGGAGCTGGAGCGGGGTGGGCAGGGCGTAGATCACACCGACGGCGGGGAGCCACACACCGTAGCTGGAGAACAGCACGGCCAGGCCGCGGCGACGGTACCAGTGGCCGGCGCGCAGGTCGGCGAGGACGGTGCGCGCGGAGAAGTGCGACTCGATCCACTCGTAGGCGAGCACGGTGCCGGGCACGGCGACCAGCGGGCAGTAAACAAACTGGTCGACGAAACCTTTTAAAACGATCGTACGCACATCGACGCCCGTGCCGAAGAGCCAGGCCATGGCGCGGTAAAGGGCATCGACCTCCACGCCCTTGAGGGCCCAGAAGACGATGAGCACCGCGCCCTGTTGCCAGGTGTAACGGCTGCGCGTGAGCGGGCTCGACCAGAGGTAGATCAGCGGCAGCACCGCGCCGAAGAGCGACGTGGATACGAGACTGAAGGCGAAACCGGTTTCACCGCGATACGCGGCGAGGCGGCCGAGGAGTTCGCGCGTGGGCCCGTGATAGTAATACGCGAGGACGAGCGCGAGGGCGAAGACCTGCAGGACGAGACCGGGCAGGAGATTGGCGCGGGCGCCGCGGAGGCCGGTGCGCCAGGGGGATTCGAGGGCCGGCGCGGGGGCGACGGGGACAGCGGAGGCGACTTCGGACATGAAATTACTCCGGGAGGGCGCGGCCCTTCGTCTCGGGCGTGAACCACACCAGCACAAGGCCGGCTGCGTAGATGAGCGTCACCACGGCGCCCGCGCGGGCGAAGCTGCCGCCGAACTCGCGCATGAGCGCGCCCATCTGCAGCGCGCCGATCGCGGCGAAGATGCGGCCGGTGTTGTAGGCGAGGCCCTGGCCGGTGGCGCGGACGCGTGTGGGAAAAATCTCCGGCAGGTACAGCGGCATCCAACCGTAGAACGATGCGGTGGTGAGGCCGGCGAAAAACGTCAGCACGAGGAAACCCGCGCCATAGGTGTCGATGCCGCGAAAGAGCCACGTGCACACGATGAGCGAGCTGAGGCACATCAGGAAAAACGTGGGGCGGCGGCCCCAGCGTCCGCCGGCCTGCGCGCCGAGGAGGCAGCCGGTGATCGCGCCAAGCGCGGCGACGAAGCCGGTCCAGGCCTTGGCCGCGGGCTGCGCGCCGCCGGTGAGCTGGTCGGCCCAGAGCGGGAGCCATTGCACGCTGCCCCACGTGCCGATGAGCACGATGGAGGTGAGCACGGTGGCGATGATGGTGGTGCGACGCAGCGGCGGCGCGAGCACCTCGCGGAGCGGCCGGGCGGGGGCGGTCGCCGCGGCGTGCTTCCACTTCTCCGACTCGGGCACGAAGAGGCGGACGAAGAACGTCAGCAGCGCGGGCAGGGCGCCGATGAGCACGACCCAGCGCCACGAGTGCACCGTCACCGAGAAAAAGATACCGATGATCGCGATGAGGGCGAAGCCGACGTTGGCCGAGGCGCCGATCACGCCGGCGAGCAGCGGGCGGTGTTTCTCGGGCCAGACCTCCATGACGAGAGCGACGCCGAGGGACCACTCGCCACCCATGCCGAGCGCGGCGAGGAAGCGCAGCGCGGTCAGCTCCTGCGGCGTGTGCGCGAAGTACGCGAAGCCGGTGAAGAGCGAATAGCAGAGGATGCTGAAGCTCAGCGCGCGTACACGGCCGATGCGGTCGCCCAGCCAGCCGAAGACGCCGCCGCCGAGGGCCGCGCCGAGGAGAAACGCCGCGGTGATGATACCCATCCACGTGCCGACAAAGGAGTCACTGACTGCGCTGCCGGCGGCGGCCTGCATTTCCTGGAGGGCGGGGCGGGCGATGATGGGGAAGAGGCCCATCTCGAGGCCGTCGAACATCCAGCCGAGGAGCGCGGCGGCGAGGACGGTGCCTAGCCGGGCGCGGGAGAGCGGTGCGGCGGGCGGGGTGAGGGGGGCGGAAGGAGCGGGGGGCATCGGGGAAAGGTGGAGGTTGCGCGGAGAAGGCGCGGAAGACACGGCGGAAGTTTGTCTTTAGACAGAATGAACAGAATGGACGGAATGGGGGTGGGGATAAGACTCGATCATTAGGCTGCCTGGCCCTTTTCGTATTTCGTAAATTTTGTTCATTCTGTCCTCCTTCGGGCTTAATGCCGCCTGCTGGCATGTAGGCATCTAAGCGGGTTTTCATTTGCCTGAAAAATGCCCAATTAACAGCGTCCGCGTGCAACGGTCGTACCGACCCCGCGCACTTTCCGCCCATGCATCTTCCGACCCTGAAAGGCTGTCCGGCCCGCGTAGTGCCGCTGACGGTATTGGTGGCCGTGCTGGGCCTGACCCAAGTGTGGGGCGCGGCCAACGACGGCGCCCGCACGGATGAATTGCTCGCGCTGGCGAAGAGCGCAGACACGGCGATCGGCACGGAAAACCGGCAAAAGGTTTTAGGCACCTTCCTTGAGCAGAGTGCGACGCTCGCGCGGGCCAATCCCGGCCTGGTGGACCTGTGGTGCGCGCGTGCCTCGGCCGCGCTGGAGCTGCAATCGGCCCCGCTGGCCCGCGAGGCCGCGCAGGTGTTGCTGAAACAACCGGTGACGCCCGAGAGCCGCCGCATCCTCGATCAGCTCGACCAGCGCGGCTGGACGCGCCTGGTGCGCATCCGCACGCAACTGCCGCCGGGCCCCGCTGCACCGAAGGGCAAGACGATCAAGATCGGTGACAACGGGCTGAAACTCCGCTGGGTCGCGCCGGGGACATTCAACATGGGGGCGTCGGATGAAAATCCGAAGGGCCGCGTCGTACACATCTCGCGCGGGTTCTGGCTCGGCGAGACGGAGGTCACGCAGGCCCAGTGGACGGAGCTGATGGGGCTCAACCCCTCGAATTTCCAACAGGCCGCGCGCTCGGCGGCGCGCAGCGCGATGACGATCATCGGCGACGACCGCCCGGTGGAGCAGGTGTCGTGGGGCGAGGCGATGGCGCTTTGCCAGCAGCTCACGGTAGCGGAGCGACAGGCCGGCCGTTTGCCCGAAGGCTACGAATACCGCCTGCCGACCGAAGCCGAGTGGGAGTACGCCGCGCGCGCAGGCAGCACCCCGCAAAACTACAAGGAGAAGATGGATCGCATCGCCTGGTACGACAACAACGGCGACGACATCACCCATGATGTGGCCGGCAAGAAGGCGAATGCCTGGGGTTTCAGCGACATGGCGGGCAACGTCGCGGAGTGGTGCTACGACTATTATCAGGAAAACCTCGGCACCGATGAAGTCACCGACTGGGCCGTGCTCGATCCCAATCCCGACGACCGCAAGGGCGGCAACCGCATGATCCGCGGTGGCAGCTGGATCAATGTGGCCCAGCGCTGCGAGCCCTCGTACCGCGTGGCGGACGAGCCGAACAATGTGCTGAGCTACGTCGGCTTCCGCGTGGCGCTCGCGCCGGTGGCGAAGAAGCAGACGGACTGAGCGCGAAAGGTTGGTTGGCGTCGCAGGATATTCCGACGCGTGATTTAGACAGAATGAACGGAATTTACTGAATGAGGAGACGCTGAGATCGAGGAATCGAGTCAGCCCTCACTGCATTCAGTTCATTTTGTACATTCTGTCCAAAATCAGAACTTGATCTGGTCGAGGCGGGTGAGGACGCGGGCGCGGACGTTTTCGGGGAGGGGGACGAAACCGATGCTCGTCGCGAGTTTTTCGCCGTCGCGGTACACCCATTTGAGGAAGTCCACGAGCTTGCGGCCCTTCGCCGGGTCGGCTTGGTGCGAGTCGATCAGCATCCACGTGACGATGCCGACCGGATAGGCGTCCTTGCCGGGGGCATTGATGAGCAGGAAGCGGAAGTCATCGGGAACTGGATACGTCGCGGCGGCCTCGGCGATGGTGGCGGGCTCGGGGTAGATGAAATTGCCCGCGGGATTCTTCACTTCCATCAGGCGGACGCCGGAGCGGCGGGCGACTCTGAGCTCGAGGTAGCCGATGGAGTTGGGCGTCTCACGGAGCACCTTGGCGGCGCCGTTGTTGCCGATGCCGCTCGGGCCGACGGGCCAGGCGAGGGAGATCTTGCCGCCGTTCTTTTCCTTCCATTCGGGGCTGGCGGTGCAAAGCCACGCGGAAAAAATATCCGTCAGCGTGCCGCTCTCGGTGAGGTGGACGGGGACGATCTCGCGGTCGGGGAGAGCGAGGCCGGGGTTGAGCGCGGCGAGGGCGGGATCGTTCCAGCGCTTGATCTTGCCGAGGTAGATCGCGGCGAGCGTGGGCGCGTCGATGCGGAGATCGGGGTAGCCCTTGAGATTGTGGCAGATGGCGACGGCGCTTGTGACGGTGGGAATCTGCCAGATGGTGCGCTTGGATTTCGCGAACTCGGCGTCGGAGATGGCGATGTCGGAAGCGCCGAAATCGACGGCGCCGTTGAGGATGAGGTCGCGTCCCGCGAAGGAGCCGGAGCCCGTGTAGTCGAACTGCACGGAGGCATCGACATAGCTGTAGCGCTCGAACCAGCGGGTGTACACGGGCTGGGGAAAGCTGGCGCCGGCGCCGTTGAGCAGCAGGGCCGGGGCGGCCGAGGCGACGAGCGGGAGCGCCAGCATCGCCAGCAAGAGCAACTTTTTCATGGGAGCGGTGGTGAATGCGGACCGGAGGCGGCCCGCAGATTCGGATGTGTGGAAAAATTGGGCGGCGCACCGGGCTTTGTCCATCCTTGCTGCGCAGAATACGAGCGAACGCAGGGGCAAAACACTTGCTGTTGCGGCGCTGAAGAAGGTTCGGGGCCTTCGCCTGCTGTCACGTTGTGGAGGACAGAATGAACAGAATTCACTGAATGCGGCGGATACCTGCCGCATCGCAGCTATTCAGTTCATTTTGTCCATTCTGTCTAAGAAACCGACACGGATCAGAACTTGATCTGGTGGAGGCGGGCTAGGACTTGCTTGCGGACGTTTTCCGGCAGGGGGACGAAGCCGAGGGTGGTCGCGAGTTTCTCGCCGTCGCCCTTGTACACCCATTTCAGGAACTCCACGAGCTTGCGGCCCTTGGCGGGGTCGGCCTGGTGTGCGTCGATCATCAGCCAGGTGACGATGCCGATCGGATAGGCCTGCTCGCCCGAAGCGTTGAGGAGGAGGAAGCGGAAGTCATCAGGAACCGGATACGTCGCGGCGGCCTCGGCGACGGTGGCGGGCGAAGGGAAGACGAACTGGCCGGCGGGGTTTTTCACCGCGAGCAGCCGGACGCCGGAGCGCTTCGCGACGGAGAGCTCGAGGTAGCCGATGGAGTTGGGCGTCTCGCGGAGCACCTTGATCGCGCCGGCGTTGCCCACGCCGTCCACGCCGACGGGCCAATCGAGGGATATCTTGCCGCCGTTCTTCGCCTTCCACTCGGGGCTGGCGGCGCAGAGCCAGTTGGAAAAAATGTCGGTGAGCGTCCCGCTCTCGGTGAGGTGCACGGGCACGATCGGGCGGTCGGGGAGCGTGAGGCTGGGATTGAGCGCGGCGAGGGCCGGGTCGTTCCAATGCGTGATCTTGCCGAGGTAGATCGCCGCGAGGGTGGGGGCGTCGATGCGGAGATTGGGGTAGCCCTTGAGATTATGGCAGATGGCGACGGCGCTCAGGACGGTCGGGATCTGCCAGATGGTGCGCGGGGATTTGGCGAACTCGGCGTCGGAGATGGCGAGGTCGGAGGCGCCGAAATCGACGGCGCCATGGAGGATGAGATCGCGGCCGGCGAAGGAACCCGAGCCCGTGTAGTCGAAGCGCACCGAGGCATCGACGCGGGAGTAGCGCTCGAACCAGCGGGTGTACACCGGCTGGGGGAAGCTCGCGCCAGCGCCGGTCAGCACCAGTTCGCCGCCGGCGGCGACGAACGGGAGCGCCAGGAGCGCCACCAGCAGCAGCTTTTTCATGAAGAGCGGAAATGACATGGAAGACCCGCGATCAGCGATCCCGGCGAAACTGGGCGGTGCGGCGGAGTTTGTCCAACCTTGCCGGGCGGAGTACAGGGAAAGCGGTGCGGCGATGGCTACGTGTTTATGCGGCCGGGGACTGGTTTGGGATAGACAAGGATGAGGCGCCTTAAATGATACGCGTGAGTAAACCACCCCATGACCTCATTCTGCCGATGGCTGTTTTGGTTGGGGTTTTTCGCGGCGGGTTTGCGAGCCGAGACGGTGATCGTGCCCGGCAAAAACTTCACCGAGCCGCGGACCAAGATCGATCTGGTGGCCGTGCCGGCGGGGAGTTTCATGATGGGCAGCACGGACGGCGAACCGGATGAGCAGCCGCTCACGAAGGTAACCCTCACGCATCCCTTTTGGGTAAGCAAGACGGAGATCACGCAGGCGCAGTGGCGCGTGCTCGTGCCGGACATGCCCGCGTATTTCACGGTCGATTTCGAGCAGCCGGTGGAGTCGATGTCGTGGGAGCAGGCGACGGAGTACTGCCAGCTGCTGACGCAGATGGCGCGGGCGCAGCTGAAGCTGCCGGCGGGTTATGTTTTCCGCCTGCCGACCGAGGCGGAGTGGAGCTATGTCGTGCGCGCCGGCACGGACGGCCAGTACGGCCGGAAGGTGAAAAAGATGGCGTGGTTCGACGGCAACAGCCGGCAGAGCACCCACAACGTGGCGCAGAAGCAGCCCAACGCCTGGGGCATCTACGATCTCTTTGGCAACGTGTGGGAGTGGTGTGCCGACTGGTATGCGCCCCTGCCCGGCGGCGAGGTGAAGGACCCGGTCGGGCCGCGGACGGGCGACATGCGCGTGAAGCGCGGCGGCAGCTGGTGGGAACCGGTGGATTTTTGCACGGTGAACTTCCGCGGCCGCGGCGTGCCCGGCGACGGCAGCTTCGACACCGGCTTTCGCGTCGTGTTGGCGCCCGAGCTCCCGCAGTGAGTCGCCCAACGGGGCTCTCGGTATCCCTTTTTGGGTACAGCCGGCCGGATTTTATTTGATGAAGGGGAGGTGTTTCTTGTAGAGTGTTGCCGTATAACAAGATGTAAATCAATTGCCTTGCAATTAACCCTCATGAATCCGCTCCTCGCCTTCAAATATTCCCATCTTCGGGCCGCGTTTATCGCGCTGACGCTGGGCTGCACCGCCGGTTTCTTGCCGGCCCAAACCGTCCTGATCGGCAACCTTGGCGGTTTGCCCGCCGGGTCTTCGGCCTCGGAGAGAAACGAACTCTGGCTGATGCCCGACGCCGAGTCCCAGGTCGGGCTCGGCATTACGACCGGAAGTACGCCCATCACGGTCGGTGCGCTGAATATTTCCCTGCGAGTGTTCGGTTTGACCGATCCGCAAACCTTCGAGTCGGGCATCTACTCGGACAATGGCGGCAAGCCCGGCACACAGCTGGCCGGTTTTAACCCGATATCGGTCGCCGGCGACCCAGTCGGCGCCACGGTTTACACCACGACCTTGACGGCCGGCTCCTTCGCCCTCGCGGCCAACACGAACTACTGGATCGTAGGCCATGATGGCGGTGGCGGCCTCTACTGGGTCGTGCCCACTAACTCGACGCCGGCATCGACCGTGGGAATCACTTACCAAGGGATGCTGGAGAGCTTTGATACCGGTGCTACTTGGGGGACGCTCTCCAACTATAGCTATAATAACGTTGGCTTCGATCTGATCGAAGGTGCGCCCATTCCCGAACCTGCAACCTACGCTGCCTTCGGTGGCGTGGTTGCGCTGGGTTTTGCCCTCTGGCGCCGCCGTCGGGCGGCCGCCTGAGCCTACCTCAAGCCATCGCCTGTCTCCTCCGGCGCGCCGCAATCAGCGGCGCGCTTTTTTTGTGTCTGGGCGCGGGCCCGGCGGGATCAGGCGTCCGGGTGCAGGAGTTTGTGGGCGAGCTCGAGGAGGGCGGCGGGGCGGAAGGGCTTCAGCATGAAGCCGTCGGCAAAGGTATCCGGTTTCGCGATATTCGGGCCGGGGGACTGCATGCCGCTCACGGCGAGGATCTTCACCTTGGGGTTGATCCGGCGGACGACGTTGGCGAGGGCCGAGCCGTCGAGGTTGGGCATGTTGAGGTCGGTGAGGACGAGGCGGATCTCCTCGCTGCGCTTGGCGAAGACGGCGACGGCCGCGGTGCCGTCGGCGGCGGTGAGGACGCGGTAGCCCTGGCGCTGGAAGATCGTACTGGCGAGGGTGCGGATGTTGGGCTCGTCGTCCACGACGAGCACGAGTTCGCCGTCGCTGCGCGGTAGGGTGGGGTGGGCGGCGTCTGATTTCTGGGCGGTGGCGTCGCTCTCGTCCGCCGGGAGATAGACGCGGAAGGTGGTGCCGCGGCCGGGCACGGTGTGGAGGGTGAGGAAGCCGCCGTGGCTCTCGACGATGCCTCGGACGGTGGGCAGGCCGAGGCCGGTGCCCTTGCCCGTGCCCTTGGTGGTGAAGAAGGGCTCCCAGATGCGGGCGAGCAGCTCGGGCGGGATGCCGCTGCCGGTATCCTCGACGTGGATGACGACAAAGGGGCCGGGCCGGCCGCCGGGAATCTGATGCACATCTTCTTCCTCGAGGATGCGGTTCTCGGCCGCAAGGCGGAGTGTGCCGCCCTGGGGCATGGCGTCGCGGGCGTTGACGCAGAGGTTGAGGAGGATCTGGTGGATGTGGGTGGGGTTGGCTTTGACGGGCCAGAGATCGGGCGGCAACTCCTGCTCCAGGCGGATGTTCTTGGGGAAGGTCTCCTCGATGAGGTGGATGATGTCGCGGTAGAGATGCTTGATCTGGATGATGCGGTGCTCGCTGCTGGCCCCGTGGGCGAAGCCGAGGATCTGGCGCACGAGGCCGGAGCCCCGCTCGGCGGCCTTCTCCACGGCCTCGATGAGGCGGAGGTCGCCGGGCTCGGTCACATGGTCGCGCAGCATGGGTGCCGCGAGGAGGATGGGCGCGAGGACGTTATTGAGGTCGTGCGAGATGCCGGCGGCGAGCATGCCGAGGCTTTCGAGGCGCTGGGCGCGGAGGTACTGCTCCTCGAGCTGTTTCTTCTCCGTGATGTCGTTGGCGATGCTGAGGCGGGCGCGGGGCCGGCCCTCGGCGTCGCGCACGAGGGTCGCGCTGATCTCGATGACGAGGGGTTTGCCCTCCTTGGTGCGGAGGGTGAACTGGCTGCGCCACTCGTCGCTGGTACCGAGGGCGGCGCGGGCGGCGAGGATGCGGTCGCGCGCCTCGGCGCCGAAAAGATCCTCGAGCTGCCGGCCGATGGCGTCAGCTGCGGTCCAGCCGGAGATGCGCGCTGCGCCCTGGTTCCAGAAGGTGATGCGGCCGTCGAGGTCGCTGACGATGATGGCGTCGCGGGCCTGGTCGAGGAGGCCGAGGAGTTCGCGGATGCGGGTCTCGTCGGCTTTGTGCTGCGTGATGTCCGTGGTGATGCTCATGCGCGAGACGGGCTTGCCGTCGTCGTCGCGGATGAGGGTCATGCTGAGCCGCACATGACGGGCGGTCCCGTGGCGATCATGCAGGAGAATTTCGCCGGCCCAGTGGCCGGTGCGGTGCACGGTCGCGCGGGCGGCCATGATCTCCGGGGTGTGGGCGTTTTTGAAAAGGGAGAGGCTGGGCTGGCCCACGGCCTCGGCGGCGGTCCAGCCGTAGATACGCTCGGCGCTCGGGTTCCAGTAGGTGATGATGCCGTTGAGGTCGGTGACTACGATGGAGTCGCTGGCCTTGTCGAGGAGCGCGGCGTGTTCGCGGAGCTGGCGATCGGCGGACTTGCGGCGCCGGCGCTCGTCGCGGGCGGTGAGCGCGCGCTGCACGGCGAGGATGAGCCGGGGGAGCTTGTCCTTCGGCACGCAGTCCTGCACGCCGGCTTGCAGCGCGGCGATGGCGCGGTCCTCGCCGATGGTGCCGGAGAGGAAGATGAACGGCATGTCGGGCAGGAGCTTCCGGGTGATGTCCAGCGCCTCCCAGCCGTCGATGTCAGGCAGGGTGAAATCGGAGATCACGAGGTCATGGCCGCCGGCCCGGAGGGCGGCTTGGAACGCCGCCGACTTATCCGCGCACTCGATCACGCAGTCGGGCCACTCGATCAGGAGCGTTTCGCGGACGAGCAGCGCGTCCACGGGGTTGTCCTCGAGGTGGAGAATCTTGTTTGGCGGGGAAAAGGACGAATGGGTGCTCACGCTCCGAGGTTATGCATAACCCCGTGTCGTGGGATGAGGTTCCGCAAGCAAAAATGCAAAGTGAATACGGAACCTCCCGTGGAGCACCGGCGGAGGCCGCGCTTGCGGCGGGCGGCCGGGTGGCACAGAGTGGGGTATGTTGCTCGACTTCAGCGCCCTCCCCGTGCGCGACGCCTACCAGTGGATGACCGCCACGATCATGCCCCGGCCCATCGCCTGGGTCTCGACCGTGTCGGCCGACGGCAAGGTGAACCTCGCGCCGTTCTCGTTTTTTCAGGGTATTACGGCCAACCCGCCGACCCTGATGTTCGTGCCGGTGAACAACCGGCAGGGTCAGAAGAAGGACACGGTGCGCAACATTGAGGCCGTGCCGGAGTTCGTCGTGAACCTCGTGCCGCACGCGCTCGCGGAGCAAATGAATGCGACGGCCGCGCTGCTGCCCTACGGCGAGAGCGAGTTCGAGAAATTCGGCATCGCGTCCGCGCCGTCGCAGCAGGTGAAGCCGCCCCGCGTGGCGGCGGCGCCGGTGGCGTTTGAGTGCCGGCTCGACCGCATCATCCACATCGGCGAAGGCCCGCTCGCGGCTAACGTCGTCTTCGGCCGCATCCTCGCCGCGCACATCCGCGACGACGTACTCGGGGCCGATGGCCGGCCGGACTCGCGCAAGCTCGACCTCGTGGGCCGCCTCGGCAGCGAGGACTACACGCTCACGCGGGACAAGTTTTCGCTGGAGCGGCCGGATTAATTTTCCCCATGCATGACACCGTTATCCTCTTTGCCACGCGCACGCCGCTGGGCTCATTCCAGGGCGCGCTCGGCGCCGTGCCGGCGGCCAAGCTCGGCGCGGCGGCGATCCGCGGTGCAGTGGCGCAGGCGGGTATCGCGCCGGCGGATATAGCCGACTGTTTCATGGGCAACGTCCTGCAGGCCGGCCAGGGCCAGGCCCCGGCGCGGCAGGCGGCGCTCACGGCGGGCCTGCCGAATTCGGTGCGCACGGCGACGGTGCACAAGGTCTGCGGCTCGGGCCTGCAGGCGATGATCTTTGCGGCGCAAGGCCTCGAGGAGGGTTTCGCGGTGGCCGGTGGCATGGAAAATATGTCGCTCGCGCCGTACCTGATGCCGAAGGCGCGCGAAGGTTACCGGCTGGGTAACCAGCAGGTCATCGACTCGCTCGTGCACGACGGACTCTGGGACCCGTACAATAACATCCACATGGGCAGCTGCGCGGAGCAGTGCGCGACGAAGTACGGTTTCACCCGCGAGCAGCAGGATGCCTACGCGATGGAGTCGTTTCGCCGGGCCAACGCGGCGCAAAAGGACGGACGCTTTGCCGCGGAGATCACGCCGGTCGAGATCACCGACGCACGCGGGGGTATCACGCGCGTCGAGCAGGACGAAGGCCCGGCCAAGGTGCGCTACGAAAAAGTCCCGACGCTCCGCCCCGTCTTTGAAAAGACCGGCACGATCACCGCGGCCAACGCCTCGACGATCAACGACGGCGCCGCCGCGCTGGTGCTCGCGCGGAAAGAGACCGCCGCTGCGCGCGGGCTAAAACCGCTGGCGCGCATCGTGGGCTTCGGCGCGCACGCGCAGGAGCCGCTGTGGTTTACCACTGCGCCCGTGCAGGCCGCGCAAAACGCATTGCAGCGCGCCGGCTGGTCGGTCGACGACGTCGATCTCTGGGAGGTCAACGAGGCCTTCGCGGTGGTGCCGCTGGCTTTCATGCGCGAACTCGGTGTCGCGCACGATAAGATGAACGTGCGCGGCGGCGCGATCTCGCTGGGTCACCCCATCGGTTGCAGCGGCGCGCGCATCGTGGTGACGCTGCTCGCGGCCCTGCGCGAGCGCGGCCTTAAGCGCGGCGTCGCCGCGATCTGCATCGGCGGCGGCGAAGGCCTTGCGGTGGCGGTGGAGTTGGTGTGAACTTATGCGCGGTTCTGTTTCAAACGGCACCAAGCAATCGTCGTTACCTTCCCCGGGCTCGCGGTCGCGCAAGCTTAACTGGTACCTTGCCGAACTCGTGCAGGAATGCCGGGTAGAGAATTACACGACCAGTCATGTGTGGGTTAATACGCATCTAATCCGAGCTGGATCGAATCGCGAGGCGTACGAAAAGGCGCAGAAAATCGGAAAGGCGTACAACTCGACCTATAAAAATGATGCGGGCGGTAAAGTGACATGGAGATTCCGCGGACTGCGCGAACTTCTGCCTATTCTCGCTTCCATTGAGGACGGCGCTGAGTTGGCCTTCGAATCACATACGCGGCTCACTCCCAAAGGCGTGCGGGCGATGGTGAAGGCCAAGGCCCAGCTGGCAGCCTTTCGCGACGCTTAAAAAATCCCTCTCCCTGAAATGACTCAATACCTCTGGCACCCCGAACAGCACGCGTGGACGCGTGAGTCGCATCTCGCGCGGTTCATGGCGAAGCATGGGTTTAAGACCCAGGAGGAACTGCATGCGGCCTCGGTGCGCGACACGGCGTGGTTCTGGGATGCGGCGATGCAGGACATCGGCGTCGAGTGGTCCAAGCCCTACGCGCAGGTGAAGGATGACTCGCGCGGGATCGCGTGGACCAAGTGGTTCATCGGCGGCGAGGTGAACATCACGCACAACTGCATCGACCGCCACGTGCGTGACGGGCATGGCGACGAGGTCGCGCTGCTCTGCGAGCACGACGCGGACCGGCCGGAGACGCGCGGGCGCTTCACCTTTGCGCAGCTCCAGCGCACGATCGATGCGTGCTGCCGGCAGCTGCGCGCGCTCGGCGTCGGGCCGGGCGACAGCGTGGGCCTCTACGCGCCGATGGGCGTGCAGACGGTCGAGATCATGTTTGCGGCTTTCAAGCTCGGGGCGCGCTTCGTGCCGATCTTCTGCGGCTACGGCGAGGCGGCGGTGGTGGAGCGGCTCGCGTCGTGCGAGGCCAAGGTGCTCTTTGCCGTCGAGCAGCTGCACCGGCGGGGCAAGACCGTGGCCACCGGCGCCATCGCGCGCGCGGCGGCGGCGAAAGTGCCGAGCATCAAACGCGTCCTGATGTTTGATACGCAGGAGTGGCCGGATTTTGTCTATGGCGGCCAGTACGGCACGCCGTTCGAGGGAGTGCGCACGGCGGCGGAGGATCCGGCGCTGCTCATCTACACAAGCGGCACGACCGGCCGGCCCAAGGGCACGGTGCACACGCACGCGGGCTGCCTTGCGCAGATGGGCAAGGAGACGCGGTACGCCTTCGACGTGCGGCCGGGCGAGCCGTTCTTCTGGTTCACCGACATCGGCTGGATGATGGGGCCGTGGGAAATCATCGGCTGCCTGCTCAACCGCACGCCTATCGTGTGCTTCGACGGCGCGCCGGATTATCCGGTGACCGACCGGCTCTGGCAGACCCTCGAGCGCCTGCAGGTGGTGACCTTCGCGGCCTCGCCGACGCTCGTGCGGCTCTTCATGCGCGCGACCGAGGGCAAGGGTCCGCGCGGCTACGACCTCTCGCGCCTGCGCGTGCTGGGCTCGACCGGCGAACCGTGGGACGAGACCTCGTACCGCTGGTACTTTGAAAACGTCGGCGGCGGACGCTGCCCGATCATCAATATCTCCGGCGGCACGGAGATCGTGGGGTGCCACCTTTCCGCGACGCCGCTCACGCCGCTGCGGCCCTGCTCGCTGGGCCGGCCGGGGCTGGGCATGGACGTCGCGGTCTTCACGGACGAGGGCACGGTCGCGCCCCGCGGCACGGTGGGGCACCTTGTGTGCCGCCAGCCCGCGCCGTCGATGACGAAGAGCTTTCTCCACGACGACGCGCGCTACCTGGAGACGTATTTCAGCCAGTTCCCCGGCGTGTGGTATCACGGCGACTGGGCGCGGCAGGACGAGGACGGCTCGTGGTTTGTGCTCGGCCGCAGCGACGACACGATCAAGGTCGCGGGCAAACGCGTCGGCCCCGCCGAGGTGGAAGGCGTGCTCACGTCACACCCCGCCGTGAGCGAGGCCGCGACCATCGGCGCGCCGGATGAATTGAAGGGTCAGGTCCTCGTGTGCTTCGTGGTGCTGAAACCCGGCGCCACACCTGTGACGGAAAAGGAACTCATCGCGCACGTCGCCGCCCAGATGGGCAAGCCCCTCGCGCCGAAGGCGGTCTATACGGTGGCGGCGCTGCCGAAGACGCGCAGCGGAAAGATCCTCCGCGGCATGATCCTGCGCGTGTACACCGGCCAGCCCGCGGGCGACCTCACGAGCGTGGATAACCCTGCGACGTTGGACGCGATCCGCGCGCTGGCGGGGTGAGGGGTAAGGATCGAGGGTAGGGACGGCTCTCCGAGCCGTCCGCGGTGCCGGTTCGGCTTGCGACGTTTACGGACGCCTCGGAGAGGCGTCCCTACCTATGAACCCTGAGGAACCTCTGCCGCCCATCCCGCATAAACGCCGCTGATCTTTCTGCGGTTGCGGGAGGCGGGGTGCCGCGTTTTTATGACGCATGCTTAAATCCCTGATTCCCGCGGCGGCCGCTTTGCTCGCCCTCGTGCCCGGCGTTTCCCGGGCGGCCGATGAAGCCAAGCCCGCGGTGCCGCGCTTCAATGTCGCTTACATGGACCGCACGGCGGATCCCCGGGTGGATTTCGCGCGCTATGCCTTCGGCCACTGGCGCGCCGACAATCCGATCCCCGCCGACAAGTCGCGCTGGGGCGCCTTCAACGAGCTCGACCTCTACAACCAGACGGCGCTCAAGGGCATCCTCGAGGCCGCGGCCAAGAGTCCGCACGAGCCCGGCTCGGTCGAGCAGAAGGTCGGCGACTTTTACGCCGCCGCGATGAACACCAAGGCGATCGACGCCGCGGGCCTCACGCCCCTCCAGCCTGACCTCGCCGCGATCGACGCGATGAAGACCCCGGCCGACCTCGCCCGCGTGCTGGCGCACCTGCACGCGACCGGCGCCGGCGGCGGCTTCGCCGTCTATGTCGCGCCGGACGAGAAGAACAGCACGATGAACGCGCTGCAGGCCTACCAAGGCGGCATGAGCCTGCCGAGCCGCGACTACTACTTTGACGAAAAGTACGAAAAGATCCGCACCGCCTTCCTCGCGCACGTGACGAAGATGTTTGAGCTCGCCGGCGCCCAGCCGGACGCCGCCGCGGCGCAGGCGAAGACCGTCTTCGAGCTGGAAAAGGCCCTCGCGACCAACGCCCGCACGCCGGTCGACCTGCGCGACCCGCTCGCGAACTACAACAAGATGCCGACGGAAAAGTTTATCGCGCTGGTCCCGGCCTTCCCGTTTGAAACCTATTTCTCCGAGCTCGGCCTCACCGGCCCGGCGGCGGGCGAGATCATCGTCGGCCAGCCCGACTTCTACAAAGGCCTGCAAGGCGTGCTCACCGCGCACCCGCTCTCCGACTGGAAGGTGTACCTGCGCTACAAGGCCCTGCGCGCCGCCGGCCCGTACCTGGCCGCGCCGTTTGAGAACGAGGTCTTTGGTTTCTACAGCCATGTGCTGCGGGGCACGCCGGCGCAGGAGCCGCGCTGGCAGCGCGTGTCGCGCGTGACCGACAGCCAGATCGGCGAGGCGCTCGGCCAGCTCTATGTGGCGCAGTACTATCCACCCGAGGCGAAGGCGCGCATGGATGCCATGATCCGCAACATCGCCGCCGTGATGCACGACCGCCTCGCGAACCTCGACTGGATGACCGAGCCCACGCGGCAGAAGGCGCTCGCGAAGTTCGACAAGTTCACCTCCAAGGTCGGCCACCCCGAGAAGTGGCGCGACTACCGCACGGTGGACATCAAGCACGACGGCTACTTCGCCAATGTGCGCGCGGCGACGGAGTTCGAGACCAAGCGCCAGGTCGCCAAGCTGGGCAAGCCGGTGGACCGCACCGAGTGGGACATGACGCCCCCGACGGTGAACGCCTACTTCGACCCGACGGCCAACAACATCAACTTCCCCGCCGGCATCCTCCAGCCGCCCTTCTTCGACTTCACGCTCGACGACGCGGTGAACTACGGCGGCATCGGCGCCGTGATCGGCCACGAGATCACGCACGGCTTCGACGACCAGGGCCGCCACTACGACGCCGACGGCAACCTCTCCGAATGGTGGACGCCGGAGGACGCGGCCAAGTTCGAGGCCCGCGCGCAGAAGGTGGTTGATCAGTTCAACAGCTACGAGGCGCTTCCCGGCCAGCACGTGAACGGCAAGCTGACGCTCGGCGAAAACATCGCCGACCTCGGCGGCCTGAGCATTGCTTACGAGGCCTTCCAGCGCTCGCAGGTCGGCAAGGAGCGCAAGATCATCGACGGCCTGACGCCCGAGCAGCGCTTCTTCCTCTCCTGGGCGCAGGTCTGGCGCACGAACATCCGCGAGAGCGAGGCCGCGCGCCTGCTGGCGATCGATCCGCACTCGCCCGGCCGTTTCCGCGCGATCGGCCCGCTGGTGAATTTCCAGCCCTTCTACGACGCCTTCGGCATCAAGGAAGGCGATCCGATGTGGCGCAAACCCGAGGACCGCGCGAAGATCTGGTAAGCGTTGAGCGACGCTAGATTCACAAGACAAAGCCCGCGCCGCGATGGTGCGGGCTTTTTATTTTTACAGGAGGAATACCGAGGGAACAGAGAGGATTGATTTCGGCCCCCCTCCGTTCGCTCGGTATTCCTCCTGTAAAACTTCCGGATCGGATACCCTGAGTCCCGCTTCAAATGTCGGACTTCTGCACGATGAGATACAGGTGCGACTCGGGGTGCTGGTCGTATTCGAGATGGCGACACACGCAGCCGAACTGGTCAACCAAACGCAGGAGTTGGGGGATGCCGAGGGCGGCGTGGTAGAGGGGCTCGCCGTGGCAGGGGTTGGTGATGTGGCCGGGCTGGTCAACGCCGCCGCTGGTGAAGATCAGGATGCCGCCCGGCGCGAGGGCGGCGCAGAGTTTTTCCAGCACGGCGGGATGCTGTTCCAGGGGGACGTGCCAGATGCTGTCCCATGCGGAGATGAAGTCATAGCGCTGCGGAAATTCCCACGTGCAGATATCGGCGTGGTGGAAGGTCACCGCCGGGTGTTTCGCGCGGGCGAGGGCGAGCATGCCGGCGGAGTAGTCGAGGCCCTCGGTGGCGAAGCCGCGCGCGAGCAGGAGGTCGATGAAGCGGCCGTTGCTGCCGCAGCCGACATCAATCGCGCGGCCGGTGCGGCCGAGGAAGGCGAGGGCGCGCTCGTGCTGCGCGATGCCGTTGCGCGCGAGCCCGGGGTTGTCAGTCCAGTGGTGCGCGATGCGGTCGTAGGTGGCGGCGGTTTGCCGGGGGTCCATGGGCGGAGGTGGAGCGGCTCGCTTCCGAGAAGTGGTTCGAGGTAGGTTGCGTGCTTGCACGCAACAACGATGGCGCGGTGAGACTCGGTTGTTGCGCGCGAGCGCGCAACCTACCAGTGGGAACGAAAGCGCGTTGGGGAGACGGAAGAAGGCTAAACGTCTTACGCCGGGCGGAGGACGGTCGTGATCTTGGCGGTGCGGACGGGGGTGGCGCAGCGGAGGGCGAGGCGGACGGGGTGCGGGGGCTGGTCGATCTTGTCGGTCGAGATTTCCAGGGCCGAACCTTCGACGGTGATGTCGGCGGTCACAGTGGCGGTGCCGTCGGTTAGCTTTACCTGGGAGCCGTTGACCGGGGCCTGGCCGAGCGTGATGAGGGCGGACTCGAAGGCGGCGGGTTCGGTGAACTCGACGCGGTCAGTGATCGTCAGGCTGCCGGCGCCGCGGCGGTCGTAGAGGTACTCGCGCTCGAGCTTGCGGAGGGTGGGGATGTCGTAGGCGTTGCGCAGGTCGAAGACGACGCGGTCGATATCGTCCGTGAACTCCTTCGTGAGTACGCGGGCGTGGTACTCGGCGCCGGCTTCCTGGAGGCGGCCGGCGACCTTGGGCACAGGGTGGCCGTAGGAGTTGAGGAGGTTGCTGTCGTAGCGGTGCGTGCTGAAGGTGCGGAAGCTGTAGATCTCGGCGCCGGGGTCCACGACGAGGGTGCGGCCGTCGAGCACGACGGTGAAGGTGCCGAGGTCGTTGTGGTTGTGGTTCACGCCGTTGTTGCCGCCGAGGAGGGTGGCGGAAAATTTGCGCGTGGTCGCCGGGCCGGGGCGGCTGACGAGGAGCGAGGAGGCGGCGAACCAGTGGCGCAGGCCGGGCGCGAGGGTGGAGCGGCGCGGGGCGAGCGGATCGTGCGTGCGGAACATCCAGAGGAAGGTCTCCGCGCAGAACTGCAGGTTCATGCCGGCGAAGGGGTCGACGCCGGTGACGGGTTCGGTCGGGTGGCCGGTGGTGCCGGTGCGGTTGTCCATCCAGCGGCGGGCCCAGAAGGTGGGCTGTGCGTCGAGGGCGCAGTCGGAGAAGGTCGGAAAAACCTTGGGCTGGATCTCGACGCGGTCGGGGAAGGCGGCGGCGCGGAGCATCTTGGGCTCGTCGAGGAGGTCGATGACGTTGCCCGTGGCGAAGCGCAGGAGCTCGCCCATCAGAATGTAGTGCATGAAGCCGTAGCTCCAGTAGCCGACGCCCTCGGTGCAGACGCCGTCGTCGTTGAAGCCGTCGCGGAAATTTTTCACGAGCGACTCGCCGAAGGCGAACCACCAGGCGCGGTCCTCGGCCTTGGGCTGGAGCGCGGCGGCGGTCTCGGCGATGGTGGAGAGGCACACGGCGTTCCAGTTGTGCTTCACATTGACCCACCAGTAAATGTCGCGGCCGGTCTCGATGCGCTGGCGGGTGGGGGCGAGCACGCGCCGGTCGACCTCCGTGCGGATGAGCTGGCGCAGGCCGGCAGGCAGGCGCGGTCCGAGGACGAAGTCGATCTGCGCGAGGTTGTCGGCGAAGTGGACGACGCCGAGGTCGGGCTCGACGGTCTTGAGGTCGTAGTTGAGACGCTTGAGGTCGTTGCCCGGGTGGATCCACGTGCGCAGCTTGGCGAGCTGCTCGGTGTCGGACTTGATGAGGGGCAGGAATTCACCGCTGTCGTGGATCGCCTCCGCGAGGAGGAAAGCGATCTGCCGCTTGCGCACGATCGGCATCACGGTGTTGATGTGCGTGACATCCTCCTTGGCGAGGCAGTCGAGCCAGGCGGCGTCGCTGTAGTCCGGATACGGGACGGCGGCGAGCTCGCGGGCGGACTTGAGGATCTGCTGGCCGAAGGGGTGGTTTTTCCAGCGGTCCCAGGCGGCCCGGTCGGTGACAGGCGGGGCGAAGGAGAACGGCTCCTTCGGCATCAGCGCGGCGAGCGCGCGCACCCGGTCGGGGGACGGGGCGTAAGTTTCTCCGGGCGGCAGATCGAAGTTGAAATCGTAAGCTCCCATGCGCGCGAGTGTTGCGGAAGGGGCCGGGGTGGCAAGCGGCAACGGGCTGCCCGTAAAGGGACCCGCGAATCACACGAATGAACACGAATCCAAGCAGCCTGATTGATTCGTGTTTATTCGTGTGATTCGCGGGTCCGCGCATTTTTCCCGGGGGTTAGGGCTTGCGGGCATGCGATATGCGGGGGTTGCTTTCACCCATGAAAACGACGCCCGGCATCAATCGTCGCCAATGGCTCCGCACGGCGGGCCTCACGCTCGCGGGAATCTTCGTCGTCCCGCGATTCGTGCGCGGCGCGGGTGGAGTCGCCGTGGCTCCGGTGCAGCCGGAGGCAGCGGTTGGTTCAACCGAGCTGCCGGCCAAGGCCGCGCAGTCGCGGGAGTACTTGCATGGCTTCGAGAGTTACCCGGCGTGAGGCACGGCCAAGGTTTCTAGCCAGGCGGAGAGTTTGAGCCACACGGGGTCGGCTTGCACGCTGGTCAGGCAGTGGGGCTCGGCGTAGCGGCAGCGGTCGTAGCAGGGCTTGTAGTCACAGGGACCGCCCTCCACCCAGCCGGCTTGCGGGTGGCCGGGGGCAAAGAGCTCGGGCAGCTGCGGGCCGAAGATCGTGAAGGTGGGCACGCCGCAGAGGGCGGCCAGGTGGCCGGGGCCGGAGTCGTTGCCGAGGAAGGCGGTGCCGCTCGCGATCGTCTCGACGAGCTCGTCCATGTCGGGCGCGACGCGTACGGCCATCTCGCCGAGATCATGCCAGAGGGGCAGTTGCCAGCGGTCGCAGAGGACGACGGGTGACCAGCCGGCGGCGCGGAGGGATTTGAGGACGGCGGCGTAACGGGCGAGGGGCCACACGCGGAGTTTTTGCGAGGCGCCGCTGTGCAGCACGATGCGACGCGCGACGGCGGGGCGCAGGCGCGGCTGGGCGGTGGCGAGGGCGGGCAGGCCGAGCTCGGCGGCGAGGCGGCGCCACGCCTCGGGGCGGTGCGTGTGCTCCTCGCGACGGAGATCGCGATTGAGGAGCCAGGTCGCATTTTTCTGGCCGAATCCGATGAGCCGGCCGGGGCGGATCAGGCGCAAGAAAAGATGATCGCTCGCGAGCGGCCACACGGAGACGGCGGTGGCGAAGCGCCGCGCGCGCAAGGCCCGCACGAGACCGAGCAGGCGGCGCCACGGCCAGCGCGGCAGATCCCAGCCGCCGGAGAAGAGCGCCCACGGCGCGACACACGGGATAAGCTCGACCTCAGGCGCGAAGCGGCGGAGCAGGCCCGCGGCGTTGGGCACGGCGAGGAGGGTGACATCGTAGCGCTGTGACGCAGCCTGCAGAAACGGCATGAGGATCGCGAGGTCGCCCATGCCACGCAGCTCGGCGACGAGGAGGGCGGGGCGGTTGGCGGCGCGGGGTCGGGCGCGCGGCGGGGCGGAGAACGCGGGGTATTCGGCGAGGGCGCTCATGGACAGAGAAGGGTGCGAAGTTCGGCGGGGGTGGCGGTGCCGGTGGTGCCGAGCTGGTGGATGACGATGCTGGCGGCGGCCTGCGCGAGTTGCAACGCCTCGGCGAGCGAGGCGCCGGCGGCGAGGGCGAGCGTGAGCGTGGCAGTCACGGTATCGCCCGCGCCCACGATATCGATTTCGCCGCGGAGCGGAAACGCCGGCGCGTGCTCGGCGGGCTGACCGGGAGCGGCGCCGACGATGCCGCGCTCGGCGAGGGTGACGAAGAGGGGGCGTCGGCTCGCGGCGGCGAATTGTTCGGCGCGGGTTTTGATTTCTTCGATGGTCGCTTCCGCCGGGCTGCCGGTGAGGAGGGCGAATTCGGCGGCGTTCATCTTGAAGGTGAGCGGCGGGAAATGCCCGAGGCCGTGGCGGCTGTCGGCGAGCACGAGGAGGTTGGGGTGCGCGGCGGCGAGGCGCTGCACGGTGGCGAGCACGGCGGGCGAGATGATGCCGGTACCGGGCGTCGCGGACTGGTCCATCACGATCAAGGCGTCGAGCTGCGGCGCGAGCTGGTCGAGGGCCGCGCAGAGGGCGGCATCGACGCCGGCGGGCGTGGGCGTCCAGTTCTTGAGGTCGAGGCGGGAGAGCTCGGCGGGGGCGCGGCCGGGCGTGTGGATCAGGGGCTTGGTGTAGGTGAAAGTGACGCGGTCGGCCGACTGGAGAAAGTGGTCGAGGTGCACGCCGGGCACGCGGCGGAGGGCGCGGAGCAGCTCGAAGCCCTCGCCATCGTCACCACAGCAGCCGACGGGCCGGACCGTGCCCGCGCCGAGGGCGCCGAGGTTTTGCACGATGTTGCCGGCGGCACCGGGCGAGCAGCGCACGCGCGTGATGTTGTGCACGGGCAGGCCGGTCTCGATGGAGAGCTCGGCGCGGGCGGGGTCGATGTCGAAGTAACGGTCGAGGGAAAAATCCCCGGCGACGGCCACGCGCAGGCCGGCAAAACGGGCGGTGATCGCGGCGAGGCGCGTGGGGTTCATCCCCGCACGCAAACGCATCGGACACGCGCCCGCAATCGCGCTTTGCATTTCGCGCGCGTGATGACAGCTTCGCCGCCCATGGCTCTGCCGAGCGATGTTTCTGAATTCCGGGCGGGCACCGTGCGCGGTGCGGCGGGCGGCTTCCGCGTCGCGCAGGCGGGCGACGGGCGCTGGTGGCTAATCGACCCGGAGGACCGGCCGTTTTTCCTGCGCGCGGTCAACGGCGTGGAGTCCGCCGAGGGCTCGCCGCACAATCCGGTGGCGCGGCTGCGCGCTTGGGGTTTCAACGCGCTCGGCCCGGGCGCGGAGCCGGCGCTGCGGGACGAGGGCCTGCCGTTTGTGGGCGCGGTGGACTTTGCGGCGGCGGGCACGGCGATCCGGCTCGGCGGGGCGCGGCTGCCCGATGTGTTCGACCCGGCGTGGCCGGAGGCCGCGGCGGCGCACGCGGGCGAGGTCTGCTTGCCATGGTGTGAGAGGCGCGAGCTCGTCGGCTGGCTCGTTGACGCGGGGCTCGGCTGGGCGCAGGCCGCGGACGCGGGCCGGCCGACGCTGCTGCAACTCTGTCTGAGCCTCGAGCCGCAGTTCGCGGCGTACCACGCGGCGTGGGAATTCACGCTGGCCGCGTATGGCGGCCGGATCGAGGGCCTCGCCAAGGCCTGGGGCATGCCGCTGGCTAACAAGGAGGCGGTACGCACCCTGACGCGCGAGGAAAAGGGCATCGCGACCCGCGGCTACGCGCGCGATGATGCGCGCTGGACGGCGGAGTTTGCGCGGCGCTTTTACGCGGTGGCCGCGGCGGCGGTGCGCGCGCACGATCCGCGGCATCTCGTGCTCGGTGGGCGCGGCGCGACCAACGTCGATGTTTCATGGATACGCGCGGAGGAGCTGGCCACGGCGATGGCGGGGCCGGTGATCGCAGGCGATTTCACCTGGGTGGGGGCGAAATTTCTGAGCCACGCGGGCCGCGACCGTGGTCTGACGACGGTCGAGCGGATGCTGCGGCGCGGCCGGCTGGCCCTGCAAAGGCTGGCGGCTCAGCCCGGCGTGGTCGGCTACGCCTGGGCGCAGTGGCGCGACGGCGCGGCGGAGCAGCCGCCGTTCGCCGGCGGGCTCGTCCATATAAGTGATGCGGAGGCACGCGAGCACACGGAGCTGGTTGCGGCTTGCAACGAGCGGATGCACGCCCTTCATCAGGGGCCGGTCCCGGCTTCACCCAACACCCCATGAAATTTTTCGCCGCAGTCCTGGTCATGCTCGCAATGGTTGGTTTCACGGCCGGCTGCGGCAGCCTCGACACAAAGGAGTCGAGCTTCGGCGACCGCGTGGTCGAGGGGGTGATTTCCTTTCATATGGGCGGCACCGAGCCCATGCCGGCCGACGCGGAGGTGATCGTGAAGGTCGTGGACCTGTCTTCGGGCAACGGCCGCGGCGAAGTGCTCGGCGAGCAGACGATCGTCAACCCCAGCCAGTCGCCGATCCCCTTCCGCATCGAGTACCGCGCTGAGGACCCGGTGCTGCGGCGCGGCCTCAACATTGACGCCCGCATCTCCATCCGCGGCAAACTCGCCTACTACACGGCCAACGCCCACGTGATCACGCCCTCGAACGCGCAGGACATGCACGTGGTCCAGCTGGCTCCGCTGGGTCGCACGATCAACTGATCGCGGCAGCCGCGGCGGATTTGCTTGCGGGCGTCCCGGCGCAGGGCCGTCATGCGCGGCGATGAGCCTGACGATCTGGTGCAACACGAAGTTCAATCCCGCGGCCACGAAATTACTCGAAGAAGGCACGCGCGCCCACCGGCTGGTGGTCTCGACGATGACCAGCGCCTCGGTACTCGTGGCGGGACAGACGGACCCCGCGCTGCTGGAGGCGCAGGTCGCCTTCGGCCAGCCCGACGCGGATGACTGCCTGCGGCACCGCGGGCTGAAGTGGGTCGAGGTGTCGAGCGCGGGCTACACGCGCTACGACCGCGACGACCTGCGCGAGGAATTCCGCGGGCGGGGCACGGCGCTAACGAACGCCTCCGGGGTGTTTGCCGACCCCTGCGCACAACATGTGCTCGCCCAGATGCTCGCGCTCGGCCGCCAGCTCCCGCAGTCGCTGCGCGACCAGTTCACCGACCGCGGCTGGCACTACGCGGAGCGGCGCTACGACTCGCGGCTGCTCACTGGACAGACCGTGCTGCTGTTGGGCTTCGGCGCGATCGGCCGCCGGCTGGCGGAGCTGCTCGCGCCGTTTGGCGTGACACTGATCGCCGTGCGCCGCCAGACGCGGAGCGAGCGGTCGGTGCGCATCATTCCGGAGGAGGCGGTCAGCAGCGCGCTCGCGCAGGCGGACCATATTGTTAATATCCTCCCGGAAAACGACGCGACGCGGAACTACGTCAACGCCCGCCGCCTCGCCTGCGCGAAGCCCGGCGCGCGTTTCTACAACGTCGGCCGCGGCGTCACCGTGGACCAGGGCGCGCTCCTCGATGCCCTGCAGTCGGGCCGCCTCGGTGCGGCCTACCTCGACGTGACCGACCCGGAGCCGCTGCCGCCGGACCACCCGCTCTGGACGGCGCCCAACTGCTTCATCACGCCCCACACCGGCGGCGGCCGGCACGACCAGGACGAGGCGCTGGTGCGGCATTTCCTGGCCAATCTGGCGGCCTTTGAACAGGGCGGGGAGCTGGCCGACCGGGTGGTCTGAGGGATTGCGATTGTGTATTTTTCAGCGAAGTGGGAATAATCCTCTCCGCCAGTTACTCCCACGGGAAAGGCCAGATTGGCGAAGCAAGGTGCTTTTCCAGCCGGCCGCCCAACCCCGCTAGTTAACAAAAAATCGTTCCATGAACAAAAGCACCCGCCTGATCATCACGGCCGCCGCTCTCGCCGGCCTCTACGCCGGTTCCCTCGCCACGCGCGCCTACGCCGCGGACGACAAAGCCGGCACGCCCGCCGCCAAGACCGACAAGGACAAAGCCTCCTGCAAGGGCAAGGACGGCTGCAAAGCCAAGGACAGCTGCAAGGCCCACGATTCCTGCAAGGGCAAGAACGACTGCAAGGGCAAGGGCGGCTGCGGCTCCAGCGACAACGGCTGCAAGGGCAAGAACTCCTGCAAGGGCAAGGGTGGTTGCGGCGCCGCCGAGATGGACAAGGAAGCCAAGGAAGCTAAGAAGTAATTTTTTCCCCGCGACGCGGCCGGCGCCAACGTCGGCCGCGTTTTTTTCTGCCCGCATCCGAGCGTCTTCATGCCCGCCAACGCCTTCAACGGCCACACCGACTACGGCATCGGCATCGGCCTGCGCGTGCCGCATTACTCGCACATCCTCGAGCGCAAGCCCGACGTGGCGTGGTTCGAGATCATCTCGGAAAATTTCATGGTCGGCGGCGGGCGTCCGCTGGAGGTGCTCGACCAGATTTTGGAGCAGTACCGCGTCGTCCAGCACGGTGTCTCGATGTACTTCGGCTCGGCCGACAAGCCCGACCGCACGCACCTGAAAAAGCTGAAGGCCCTCGTGAAGCGCACGAAGACCCCGTGGCTCTCCGACCACCTCTGCTGGGGCAGCACCGACGGCCGCTACACGCACGACCTGCTGCCGATGCCCTACACCTTCGCCGCGGCGAAGAAGACCGCGGAGAAGATCCGCATGGTGCGCGATTTTTTGGAAGTGCCGATCTGCGTGGAAAACGTGTCGAGCTACGCGGAGTTCCACGCGAGCGAGATGACCGAGTGGGAGTTCCTCACCGAAGTCACCGAGCGCGCGGACTGCGGCATTTTGCTCGATGTAAACAACATCTACGTCTCCTCGAAGAACCACAGTTTCGACCCTTACGACTACATCAACGGCGTGCCCGCACACCGCGTGGGGCAGATGCACATCGCGGGTCACACGAAGTTCGAGAAATATATTTTGGATACGCACGACCACCCCGTGCTCGACCCGGTGTGGAAACTTTACACCCACGCCACCAAACGCTGCGGTGTGACGGCGACGCTGCTGGAGTGGGACGACCGCATCCCGTCGTTCGACGAGGTGCATAACGAGGCGCTGAAGGCCAACGCGTTCATCGCCGAGGCCAAGGAGGCCGCGAAATGAAAGCCGCGGCCCGAGCCGATTCCCCGCGGGCGCTGCTTGCGTTCCAGCGCACGCTGCAACGCGCGATCACGCAGCCCCTCGGGCCGGGCGACCGCACTCGACGGACGACGGCGGCGCTGGCGAAGGAGTTCATCCGGCCCAACGACCGGCTCACCGCGCTGGAGCGCATCGAGATCTACAACCGGATGTACTGGTTCCGGCTGATCGACTGCTTTTACGACGACAACCCCGGCCTGCGGGCGGCTCTCGGCGAGCGGAAATTCGAGCGGCTGATGCGCGCCTACCTCGCGAAAAATCCGTCGCGCTCCTTCACGCTGCGCAACCTCTGCGACCGCCTCGAGCGCTTCATCCGCGCGGAGCCGCGCTGGACCGCGCCGCGCACAGCATTGGCGGCGGACATCGCGGCCTTCGAGTGGGCGCAGACCTGCGCCTTCGACGAGGCGGCCAAGCCCGCGCTCACGGCGGCGGATTTCGCCGGCACGCCGCCCTCGCGCCTGAAGCTCGCCCTGCAGCCGCACATCACGCTGCTCGCACTGCGCTATCCGGTGGACGATTATGTGATCGCGGTGAAAAAGCGCGACGCGCTGCGGGCCGAGGCCAGCAACGCGACCGGCCAGGCGAAGACCGCGAAGGCGGTGAAGAAAGTTTCCGTGCCGCGCGCGGCGCGCACGCATCTCGCGGTGCACCGCGCGGACAACCGGCTCTTCTACAAGCGGCTCGACCCGGCGCCATTCCGCATCCTGGGCGCGCTGCGCGACGGCGCGCCGCTCACGCGCGCGGTGGCCGCCGGCGGCCGCAGCGTGAAGCCGGAGCAGGTGCAGGCGTGGTTCGCCCTGTGGACCGAGCTGGGCTGGCTGTGCCGGCGGGCTACTTGATCATCCGATACACCTCGCGCTCGAAGTCGGTGTAGAGCGCGAGAGCCTCCGGGTCGGAGAACGGGAGGTACTGCAGCAGGATCACGCCGGCGACGCCGCGCGCGGGATCGAGCCAGAAGTAGGTGTTGAAGAGCCCGCCCCAGCTCAGGCTGCCGGCGGAGCGGAGGCCGGGCAGCCCTTGCGTGGTGATCTGGAAGCCGAGGCCGAACTTGTCGCAGTCGTCGCCGATAAAAGTAAAATTGCCGCTCACGGCCTCGTCCGCGGAGCGCAGGGACCGCAGGTTGACGGCGCCGATGTGGTTTTGCCCCATGAGCGCGACGGAGGCGGGCGTGAGGATACGGGCGCCGTCGAGTTCGCCCCCGTTGAGCAGCATGCGCAGGAAGCGCAGGTAGTCGCGGGCCGTGGAACTGAGCCCGCCGCCCCCGCGGAGACGCACCTTGGCCTGCGGCGCGTAGCGGGTCTGCTCGGCCAGGGTGCCGTCGGCGCGGCGGCGGTGGAAATTGACGATGCGCGGGTGTTTCGCCGCGGGCACGTTGTAGAAGGTGTCGTCCATCCCCAGCGGGCCGAAGATTTTTTCGCGGAAGAGCGTCTCGAGGTCGCGGCCGGCGAGGGCGGCGACGATGCGGCCGAGCCAGTCGGTGCTCGTGCCGTAGAGCCATTGCGTGCCGGGCTCGAAGAGCAGCGGCTCGGGCTCGCCCTCCTTGCGGCGCAGCTGGCGGAGCCTTTCGCTCGTGAAGGCGTAGCCGAAGCCCGACGTGTGCGTGAAGAGATGCCGGATCGTGATGGGCGACGCGGCGGGCCGCAGCTCGCCGCCGGCTTCGAGCACCATCGGTGCAGCCAGCTCGGGCAGGTATTGTGCCGCGGGGTCGTCGAGCGCGAGGCGGCCCTGCTCGATCAGCTGCAGGGCGGCCACGGACGTCACGGCCTTGGTCATCGAGGCGATGTCGAAGATCGCATCGGCGGTCATGGGCCGTTTCACGGCGGTCTCGGCGAGGCCGAAGGCCCCCTCGTAAATCACGCCGGCGCGGTCGCCCGCGATGGCCACCACCCCGGGTACCGCACCGCGTTCGACGGCGGTGCGCAAGGTCCGGGCTGGATCGGCGGGGTCGGACATGATGGGCTGTCGCCAACGAGCCGGAAATAAAATCCCCCGTCAATGCTCCCACCCCATACCCCCATGAAAATCGCCTCCATGCTCAACTCGCTCGAAACGTTCCTCACCAAACTCGGCGGCTGGCTCCGCTGCCCGCTGCTGCTCGTGCTCCGCCTCTACTGGGGCTGGTCCTTTGTGCAGACCGGCTGGGGCAAGCTCATGAACCTCGACCGCACGGCGGGCTATTTCGCCAGCCTCAACCTCCCCGCGCCCAAGCTCAACGCCATCATGGCCGGCGGCACCGAGTGCATCGGCGGCGCGCTGCTGGCGCTCGGGCTCTATACGCGCTTTGCCACGCCGCCGCTGATCTTCTGCATGATCATCGCGTATGTGACCGCGGAGAACGAAGCGCTGCACGCGATCTTCAGCGATCCGGACAAGTTCACCGGCGCGGCGCCGTTTATGTTCCTGCTCACGGCGCTGATCGTGTTCGCCTTCGGCCCGGGCCGGCTGTCGCTCGACGCGCTGCTGCGCAAGAAAACGGAAGGCAACTGAGTGAACCTCCCGCGGACAGCGCAGGCCGTGCGCGGGATTTTGCTGGCCGGCGCCCTGCTTCTGGCGGGCGCCAGCGCGGCGCCGCCGCGCGAGCCGATCCACTGGGCGCCTTGGAGCGAGGAGGTATTCGCGCAGGCGCGACGCGAGCACAAGTTCGTGCTGCTCGACCTCGAGGCGGTGTGGTGCCACTGGTGCCACGTCATGGCGGAGACAACCTACCGCGACCCGGCGGTGGTGGCGCTGATGGACGACCGCTATCTCGCGGTTCGCGTGGATCAGGATGCGCGGCCGGATCTGGCGGCGCGCTATGAGGATTATGGGTGGCCGGCCACGGTGATCTATGCGCCGGACGGCACGGAGATCGTGAAGAAGCAGGGCTACATCGAGCCGGCTGGGATGGCGCGGCTGCTCCAGGCCGTGATTGACGACCCCTCGCCGGTGGCGGCGCAAAATGTCAGCCTCGAGCAAGCGGTCGCCAGCGCGACAACGCTCGGGCCGGAGCGGCGCGCAGCGCTGCTGGCGGCTTGGCGCGAAGGCTACGACGAACGCGAAGGCGGCTGGGGTTTCAGCCACAAATACCTCGAGGCCGACTCGATCGAGCTGGCCCTGCGGCTGGCGGCCCAAGGCGACACCCGCGCGGAACGCATGGCGCGCGAGACCCTCCGGTTGCAACGCCAGCTCATCGACCCGGTGTGGGGCGGGGTTTACCAATACTCCGCGGGCGGCCGCTGGGATGAGCCGCATTTCGAGAAGATCATGGCCGTGCAGGCGGACAACCTGCGGGCCGAGGCGCAGGCCGCCGCGCAGTGGAACGACCCGGCGCAGCTGGCCACGGCGCGCAGCATCCAGCATTATCTGCGGACATTTTTGCTGAGCCCGGATGGCGTGGTTTACACGAGCCAGGATGCCGACCTCGTGCCGGGCGAGCACAGTGCGGACTACTTCGCTCTCGATGATGCGGCGCGGCGGAGGCGTGGCGTGCCACGGATCGACCGCCACATTTATGCGCGGGAAAACGGCTGGATCATCCTCGCCCTCGTGCAACTGGCCCAGGTTGGCGGCGATGCCGCGGACCGCGCGGCGGCGGAACGCGCCGCGCAGTGGGTGATCGCGCACCGCAGCCTCGCTGGCGGCGGATTCTCGCATGATGCCAAGGATGCAGCCGGGCCGTACCTCGGTGACACGCTCGCGATGGGCCGGGCTTTTCTGGCGCTGCACGCGCTCACGCAGGACCCGGTTTGGCTGGAGCGCGCGGAGCAGGCGGCGGCCTTCATCGAAGCGCACTTCCGGCGGGCGGACGCCCCGGGCTATGCGGCCAGCGAAGTTTTAAAGGACGCGTGGCCCGCGCCCCGGCCGCAGTTTGACGAGAATGTGAATCTCGTGCGCTTCGCCACGGCGCTCGCCGAGGTGACGGGCCGGGCGGATATCCGCGCGATGGCGGACAACGGTCTGCGCTGGCTGCTCGCGCCGGGCGTGGCGGAGAGCCGCGGCTTTTCGGTGGCCGGCCTGCTGCTGGCGGAGGAGGAGGCGCGCACGCCGCCGGAGCACATCATGATTGTCGGGGCGCGCACCGATGGCGTGGCGCAGGCGATGTATGCCGCCGCATTGCGCCAGCCCGGCCGGCACCGGCTCGTGGAGTGGTGGGATCCGGGCACCGGCCCGGCGCCGCGCGGCGAGGATATTTTCCCCAAGCTGGGCCACCCCGCCGCGTACCTGTGCGCGAACGGCGCGTGCTCGGCTCCGCTTTTAAATGTAGCGGCGCTGGAGAAAAAACTGGCCGGGTTGGGTCGTCCGTAGCGGCCGTGGAAGCCGGTCAGGCCCCGGGCTGGTCCGGTGGCGTGGTCGGTTCGGCGGGGGTTGCAGGCGTGGCGGCCGGGGTGCTGGCGGGCACGTGGGCGGGCGGCGGATTGCAGAGTGACTCGTAGGCGGCCATGATCGCGCCGATGGCGAGCGGCAGGGTGAAAAGGAAGCCGATGACCAGGCCGAGCAGGCCGAGCATTGCCAGGATACCGCCGAGGATGGCCACGGCGAAGACCCGGAACCACTGGCGCGTGATTACCCTCCGGCTCACCTCCATTGCGGTCCAGGGCCCCAAGCCCTTGTCGATGACGAGGGCGAAAGTGAAAGACCAGCTAATGGAGAGATAGAGGCCGGCGATGATGACGATAAAAAGTCCGACCAAGCCCAACCCGCCGGAGAAGCCATGAAATTCCGGCGGCACGCCGGTGCGGCGGGCTTGCTCGGCGGCGGTGATGAAGCCCATCATGGCGGGCCCGATGCAGACCATCGCGAGGGCGATGATGATGGCCGTGGTTAGCAGCCCCGCCAGCATCAGCGGCACGAAAGCCTTGGAAAAACCAGCGAAGCTGTCGCCGATCTCGCGGGGTTGGCCCCGGAGTTTGCCGATATAAAAATAATAGAGGCCGCCATTGAATACACCGGTGAGAAAGACGCCGGCAAACGCGCCGAGAATCGGGACGAGGCTGAGCAGCATCTGGCAGGCCATGACCAGCAAGGTGGCGCCGACGATGGGGAGGAAGTTTTGCTTCCACAGCGTGAAGCTGCGGTCGAGACAGCCGAAGACGTCGAGCTGCCCGGCGCGGGCGATCAGGTCGCGGGCGCAGCCGTCGATGTCCTTCGGGCCGGCCGCGGGAGCGGGGGCGGAAGCGGCGATCGGCGGCGGCACATCGCCGCCGGAGAACTCGGCGAAGTCGCCCAGACGGCGCCACTCGTCGGTGCCGAGCGCCTTGGCCTTGGTGTCGAGGTTCGCGCGGCCCGCGGTGATCCACTGGCGCAGTTGCTCCGCCGTGGCCGGGCCGTATTCCTTGCCGTCGCCGCCGATGATGGTGAACATGCGTACGAGCCCAGCGGATTCGCGGGCCGGTGGCAAGCGAAGGGCGTGCGCCGCTCAGCGCGACGGGCGGAGATGTTCGCCGGCGGCGAGGAGGAGGGCGGCGCGGTTTTCGAGGCCGAGGCGCTTGAGGATGCGCTCCATGTGCTTGTCGATGGTGCGGGGGCTGGCGCCGAGGATGAGGCCGGTCTCGGCGTTGCTCTTGCCCTGCGCCACCCAGTAGGCGACCTCGGCCTGGCGGGGCGTGAGGCCGAGCACCAGCAGCGCGGCCGGGCCGGGCGGGGCGTGCCGCTCCTCGAGGACGAGCATCACGAGGTCCTCGCGGCCGGGCTCGGTGAAGCGGCGGATTTCGAGCGTGTCCGGTCCCTGCGTGTAGGCGCCGGCGGTGAGCGCGGGCGGCTGGCCGGCGGGGAAATATTTCGCGAGGAGGTCGTGCGCGAGGCGGGTGGCGAAGAGGAGCTTGCCGGCGGGGCTGAGCACCATCACGGCCTGGTCGAGCGAGTTGGCCAGCTGGGCCTCGGCGTCGAGGCGCAGGGTGACCTCGGACTCGAGCTCGGCGTTCTTCGCTTCCAGGGCGAGGCGCGCGGCGCGGAGCTCGAGCTGCACGCGGACGCGCGCGACGAGCTCGGGCACGTGCACGGGCTTGGTCACGTAGTCCACCGCGCCGGCGCCGAAGGCGCGGAGCTTCTGCCCGGGCTCGTCGATGGCGGTGAGGAAGACGACGGGGATCTCACTCCACGCCGGGTTGGCCTTGAGTGTGGCGCAGACGGCGAACCCGTCCTCGCCGGGCATCACGACGTCGAGGAGGATCACGGCGGGCGACTCGCGCGCGAGGACGGCGCGGGCGGCCTCGCCGCTGTCGGCGAGGAGGACGCGCACGCCTTCGCGGCGGAGGGCGTCGCAGACGACGCCGAGGGAGGCGGCGGTATCATCGACAACGAGGACGGCGGGGGCTTTCATGGTGAATCGAGCAGGGCGCGGAGGCGGGAAAGCTGATAGCTCGCGGCGGCTTCGTCGAGTTCAGCCCAGCGGTCGTCGGCCGCGGGGTGTTCGGCCCGCACGTGGGCGAGGGTCGCGCGGAAAGCATCGAGGTCGCCCTGGGCGAGCACCTCGCGGAGCTGGGCGCGGGCGGCCTCGGGGATGGGCGCCGCGGCGGTGTGCCGCGGGAAGGGGCTGGCGGTTTCGCGCCAGCGGAGGGCGAGGAGGGTGCCGATCTTTTCGACGAGGTCGGCGGTGCGGAAAGGTTTCGGGAGAAAATCGTCGCAGCCGGCGCGCGTGGCCTCGGCGGGGTCGAAGGCGATGACGCTGGCGGAGGTGAGGAGGATTTTGAGCGCCGCGCCGCGGGGAAAGGCGCGGAGGCGGCGGGTGAGCTCGAGGCCGTCGATGTCCGGCATGCGGAGATCGACGATGGCGAGGTCGGGCCACGCGGCACCGTCGGCCGCGAGCGCGGCGAGGGCCGAGGCGGCGGAGGAAAACTCCGTGCAGGCGAAGCCGAGCGGCGTGAGCAGCTCGGTGAGGAGCGAGCGGTTGATGGCGTGGTCGTCCACGATGACGACGCGACGGATGGGCCCTTCGTAGCCGCTGAGCGGGCGGCCGGTGGCGGCGCGCGGCGCGGCGGGCGCGGTGGCGGGCAGCGGCACGGTGGCGGTGAAGGCGCTGCCGCGGCCCGGCGTGCTGGCGAGGGTGAGCGTGCCGCCGCAGCGCTCCACGAGGGCGCGGGCGATGGCGAGACCCAGGCCGGTGCCGGGCGCGTCGGCCCGCCCCGCGGCCTGCTCGAAGGGCTGGAAGAGCCGGCGCTGGTCCTCCTCGCCGATGCCGGGGCCGGTGTCGGTGACGGTGAAGGCGATCCGGTCATCGCCCGCGGGGGCGACGCGCAGGCTGACGGAGCCGGCAGCGGTGAACTTGACGGCGTTGCCGAGCAGATTGTCGAGGACCTGGCGGAGCTTCTGGGCGTCGCCCTCGACCCACGCGGGCAGGGTGGGGGCGAGGTCGGCGGTGAAGGCGAGCTGCTTGACCGCGGCGGCGGGGGCGTGGGCGGCGGCGATGTCGCGCAGGAAGTCGCCGAGGGCGAAAGGCGCGGGGCGCAGGGTGAGCTTGCCGGCCTCGATCTTGGCGAGGTCGAGCACGTCGTTGATCATGCGCAGGAGGTGCTCGCCGCTGGCGTGCACGATGCGGAGGCGCTCGCGCTGGTCGGGGGCGAGGCGGGCGTCGGCCTGGAGGAGCTGGGCGTAGCCGAGCACGCCGTTGAGCGGGGTGCGGAGCTCGTGGCTCATGGAGGCGAGGAAGGCGCTCTTGGCGCGGGAGGCGGCCTCGGCGGCGTCGCGCGCGGCGGCGAGCTCGGTGGTGCGGGTGGCGACGAGAGCCTCGAGGCGGCGGCGCTCGCGCTCGGCGCGGCCGAGCCGCCAGCGCACGTAGCCGAAGATCGCGGCGGCGAGCGCGACGACGTAGCCCGCGATGGCCCATGCGCTGAGCCACGGCGGCGGGGTGACGCGGAAGTCGAGGGCAGCCACGGAGGAGACGCGGCCGAGCCGGTCGGCGGCCTGCACCTCGAAGCGGTACGCGCCGGCCGGCAGGGCGGAGTAGCGCGTCTCGCGGTCCGCGGTGGGCGGGCCCCACTGCTGGTCCCAGCCGACGAGGCGGCTGCGGTAGGTCACGAGGGCGCCGCGCTCGAGGCGCGGGGCCTGCCAGGCAAAGACGTAAGGATTTCGCGAATACGGAAAGACCGGCGCGGCGGCGGCGGCGAGCGGCTGCGCGGCGCCGTCGGCCTCGAAACGGGTGAGGCGCGCGGCCCACGGGGTGGAGTCCGCGCCGGCCAGGGCGGCGGGCCGGAGCCGCACGAGGCCCTCGACGCTGCGGGCCCAGACGATGCGGCCGGCGCCCTCGCCCTCGATCAGGATGCGCCCGCCATCGGTGGGCCCGAGCACCTCCTGCACGCCGGGCGGCGCGGGGAAGAAGGCGGCGCCGCCCATGCCAGGGGCGAGGCGGCCGAGGAGCGCCGGCTCATCCTCCCCGCCGAAGTGCGCGGTGGCCCAGCCCTCCGCGCCGAGCACCCCGCTCACGCCCAACTGCACGATGGTGCGCGGGCCCTGGTGGAAGCGGTTGTCGGGCACGAAACGGTCCGCGGCGGCATCGAAGCGCGCCTGGCCGCTGCCGGTATTGTAAACGACCCCGAGCGGCGTGGAGAGCGGGTAGGTTGAGTCGCTGGTCCCCGGGAGGGTGCGGCTCTTGGTGTCAAAGGTGGTGAGCGTGGCGGCGGCCCAGGGCTGTTCGCCTGTACCCGGCACAAGGCGGTGGATGCCGCGCGTGGAGGTAGCGAGCCAGACCGCGCCGGACTCGTCCTCGACGACATCGCGGATCTGGCCGAGGTCGGGCCAGTGATGCACTTCCTTAAGCGTGCCATCGGCCATGCGGCGCAGGACGGTGAAGCCGGCGCTGCGTCCGACCAAGAGAAGCTGCGGATCGCGGCGGCTGGCGGCGAGCGAGGTGCAGGGATTGTCGGAGGTGTAGAGCGTGGTGAACTTATCGTCGTGCAGCCGTGCGATGCCGTTGCCATGGGCGATGAGCAGGCCGGCGGGCTCCTCGAGGAGTTTCTGCGGGTAGCGCGGCGAGCCGGGCGTGAGCTCAAAGGCGCCGCGGCCGGGCACGAGGCGCATCAAGCCCGCCGACGCGGTGAGATAGAGCCGGCCCTGGTGGCGGGCGAGGCCCTGGCTCAGGCCCTCGGGCAGGCCCTGGGCGGGACCGAAGAACGTGGCGGCCTCCGGCTGCTCGATTTCAAACGGCCCGGAAAACGTCGCCGCCCACAGGGCCCCGGCGCGGTCGCGCGCGAGGTCGAGCACCGGGCTGTCGGTGAAACCCTCGGCGCGCGTGAGGTGGCGGGCGAGCCGGCCGTCGGCGTCGAGGATCAGGAGGCCGGTGCTGTCGGTGCCGACGTACCAGCCGCCGTCGGGGCGGGGGAGGGCGCAGATGATGCGCGCCGTGCCGAGCGCAGCCCGGGCGCCGGGCGCGATGGCCTCGACCGCCCGGCCGCGCAGGCGGAAGAACGCGCCGGCGGAATTCATGCCCTCGATCGCGCCGTCGGGCTGCGCGAAGAGCCGCATGACGGACGGACCGGCGACGAGGGGGTCGCGGCTCCACTCCTGGAACGCCGCGCCATCCCAGCGCTGCAAGCCCTGGTTCTTTACCTGGAAGAAAACCTGTCCCCCCGCAGCGAGCAGCGTGCCCGTGCGGTGAAAATCGAAGACGGTGAACGCGCCGCCCTGCCAGCGCAGGGCCTTGGTCTCGGTGCCGAACCACACGGTGTCGCCGACGACGGCGCAGTCCCACACCCGGCCGAGCGGGCGGTGTGCGGCGGGCAGCCGGTCGGCGAGCGGGTGGAACTGCCACCGGCCCGCGGCGTCGCGCTCGGCGTAGCCGAGCTGGTCCACGCCGCCGAGCCAGACGCGGCCCGCGGCATCGACCGCGAGGCAGCGCACGGCGGGCGTGTCGGTGGCCACGGCGGTCCACTGCACGCCGTCGAAGACATGGAGCTTGGTGCCGGCGAGCAGGAGGAGTTCGCCGGTGGCGGGATGCTCGAGGATGCGGCTGACGGCGGGGCTGCCTTGGTAGTCGCGCGGCCGGAAAGGCCGGATCAGCAGCGCGCCTGACTCCGGGTCGGCGAGCGGATCGGGTGATTGGGCGAAACTGACCGACGGTAAGGTACAGGCGAATACCGTCAGCAACACCGCGGAGCGTAAGGCCGGGAAGTTCATGCGCGGCGAAAACCCGCAGGCAGCGCGGCAGGGAAGGCCGGGGCGATGAAGCGCAGGAACATCGCGCGAGCCTGAAGGCGGGAAGCGGGGAGCGTCAACGCCGGGCAGACAAGGGCACTTGCATGACGGGGACGCCCCTTGCGCCAAAGAGCAGGCGGGGGACATTTGCGCGGTAACTGCGCACCGCGCGGTCCCGTCTCACGATCCGAACATGCAGGTTTTTCCACGCTTCCTCCCGGGGCTCGCCGCCGGCGAACGCTCCATCCTGCGCCAGCAGCTGGCGGCGGTGTTCATCGTGATCACCCTGATGAACCTCGGATTCTACTGGCAGCGCATGCTGCGTCAGGAGGGGGAGCGGCGCAACGTCCACACGGTGATGCGCGGCTGGGATGGCTTTGCGTGGTACGTATGGATGCCCGTCGCACCGGCGACGCTGTTGCTGATCCGGCGGTATCCCTTCAACCGCGACCAGAAACTGCGGAGCGCCGCCCGGCTCGCGGCGGGCAGCGCGGCGATCTACATCGTCGTCACCAACGCCCGCTATCTGCTGCGGCTCACGCCCAACATCTGGCTGCCCGACGAGCTCGACCTGCCGACCGACTGGCTGACCTACCGGCACACGCAGCTGGAGCGGCTGCCGATCGACTTCCTCACCTACGGGGGACTCTTCGCGGCGTCGTTCGCGATCGATTATTACACAAAGTACCGGCAGCGCGCCGAGGAGGTGCTGCGGCTCCAGCTGCAGGCGGCGCAGCTGCAGTCGGAGCTACAGCGGGTGCAGCTCACGGCGCTGCGCGGGCAGCTGCAGCCGCATTTCCTCTTCAACTCGTTCAACGCGATCTCGACCCTGGTGCGGCAGGGGCGCAACGAGCAGGCCGACGAGACGATCGTGCAGCTGAGCGAGCTGCTGCGCTTCGTGATGGTGAACATCGACCTGCAGGAGCTGCCCTTCGAGCAGGAGCTGGCCTTCGTGCGGTGTTACCTGGAGGTCGAGCGCGTCCGCTTTGGCGAGCGGCTGACGGTGGCGTTCGACGTGCCGCCGGAGACGCTCGGCTGCGTGGTGCCCAACCTGCTGCTGCAACCCCTCGTGGAAAACGCGATCAAGCACGGCGTCGCCCGGCGCTCCGGCCCCGGCGGCGTGACCCTCACGGCGAGCCGCGCCGGCGACCGCCTGCGGGTGGAGGTGCGGAACGACGGGCCCGTCCTCCCGCCCGGCACGCTGGCTGGCGGCTGGCCGGTGAAGCCGACCGGCATCGGCCTGCGCAATACCCGCAGCCGGCTCGACCACGTTTACGGCGCGGACTACCGGTTCGAGATCACCGCGCGCGCGGAAGGCGGCGCGGTGGTGCAGCTCGACCTCCCGTGGCGGGATGCCGCTCCGGCCGCCGGACAGAACGACCGCCCGAAACTGGCCAACGCCCCCTTATGAAAAAAATCCGCACCCTGATCATCGATGACGAACCCTTGGCCCGCGAAGGCATCGCGGCTCTCTTGGAGCGGGATGCAGGCGTCGAGATCGCCGGCACCTGCGGCGACGGGCGCTCGGCCCTCGCGGAGATCCGCGCGCGGCGGCCCGACCTTGTCTTCCTCGACGTGCAGATGCCGGAGCTCGGCGGGCTTGAGCTGCTGGCGGAGCTCCCGGCGGCGGAGCGGCCGGCCGTCGTGTTTGTGACGGCGTACGACCACTACGCGGTGCAGGCCTTCGAGCAGCACGCGGTGGACTACATCGTGAAACCCTTCCGCCCGGCGCGGTTTGCCGCGGCGCTCGCGCGGGCCAAGGAGCAGCTGCGGCTGGCCGACACCGCGGCGGCGCAGCGCAAATCCGGCGAGCTGCTGGAGCTGCTGCGGCGCATGGAGGCCGGCGCGGCGGCGGAGCGGCCCGCGGCGCCCGCGGCCGGGCCGGTCCCCGCGGCGGCGCGGCTGGTTTTCAAGGTTGATGGCGAGCACCTCTTCCTCGAGCCGGCGAGCATCGCCTGGGTGGAGGCGCAGAATGAATTTGTGAAGCTCCGGGTCGGCCCCCAGACGTATCGGGTGCGTGATACATTGCAGGCCGTGGAGCAGCGGCTGGCGGCGGGACCGTTTGTGCGCATCCACCGCTCGTTCATCGTCAACACCGGGCACATCAAAAAGATCACGCCCACGCTCTACGGCGACCACGACGTGCTGATGAACGACGGCACGAAGCTGCGCCTGAGCCGGAATTTCCGCGACAAGCTGAAGGTGCTGCTCGGCTCGGCGGCGGACTGAGGTTGGAAGGGAGGGAAGGCCGTTTACCGCGCCAGCGTGACGAGCGAGGCGAGGGAGGCGGCGCAGGCTTGCGCGAGCGAGGCGGCGCGAGAGAACTGCGGCTGGAAGGTGTAGCCGAAGGCCGCGACGTCCTTCGCGTAGTACGAGCCCACGAAGTCGCGCGTCTCGTCGTTGTAGTACCACGAGTAGTGCCAGTGGAAACGGCGGTTGCGGCGCGGGAGGCGGACGGCGGGCAGGCCGAGGTCGCCGCACAGCGCGGGAAACTCCTCGCCGAGGCGCTCCAGGCGCAGCACGCGGTCCACGGCGATGCGGCCGTCGAGTGTGATCCAGTCCACCTGCGGGCTCCAGCGGTGGATGCCGGGGCTGGTGTCGCCGCCCCAGCTCGCGGGCGGGTAGCGGTGCGGATCGCTGAGCGCGGCGGCGATCCAGTCGCGGAATTCGCGGCGCTCGCCGCTGGCCTTGAAGAGAAAGAGCTTCGAGTCGCGCGGGCGGCTTTTCTTTTTCTGGTAGTTGTAATCGGAGAAGAGGCGGTCCCAGGGATTTCGCACGATGGCGAACTTGCGGTAGCTCGCGAAGACCTCGGGCGCGAGCTGGCCGGCGTAGCGGCCGAGGTCGGAGTGGTCGGACCAGTCGAGGCCGAAGACGCGGTTGACGCTGTTGCCGGCGGTCTTGGGGATGTGGACGTAGATGCAGCGGTGGGCGTGGTTGATCATGGACGCCACCTGCCCGGACAAAGGGGGTGGCGCACGATGAGACGGATCAGGCCCGCGGGGATTAATGTGATCGGCGCGGCGCAGCGAGCGTTCCGCAGGTGCGCGGATGCAGCTGGCCGGATGGTTAAACCGAAACGGCCGCTTCCTTAACCAAACGGACGCCCCTGCCACACGGGGCCAGTGGGGATTAGCACCCACCGCCGGACCGCCGGTGTGGCGGTCGGTCAGACGGCGATGGTGTCCGATGGTGTCTGATCGTGTTCGATTCGGGCGCTACTGTTTGTAGATCACGCCGTCCTTCATCACGAAGCTCACCTTGGCGCTGAGCTTCATGTCGGCGAGGAGGTCGCCGGGGACGGCGACGAGGTCGGCGTACTTGCCCGGCTCGACGGTGCCGAGGTCCTTCTCGACGCCGATGAGCTTGGCGGCCTCGAGCGTGGCGCTGCGGATGGCGTCCATGGGCTTCATGCCGGCCTCGGTCATGTAAACGAATTCGAGGGCGTTGTCGCCGTGCGGGGCGACGCCCTGGTCGGTGCCGAAGGCGATCTTGACGCCGCTGTGGTAGGCGCGCTGGAAGGTGGCGATCATGGCCTGCCCGGTGACGACGGCCTTGGGGACGACGACGGGCGGGAAGTAGCCGGGGATCTTCGCCTTGTCCAAGACGAAGCGGCCCGCGCTGAGGGTGGGCACGTAGTAGGTGCCGTGCTGTTTCATGAGGGCGACGACCTCGTCGTTCATGAACGTGCCGTGTTCGATCGAATCGACGCCGGCGAGGACGGCGCGTTTCATACCCTCGGTGCCGTGGGCGTGCGCGGCGACCTTGAGGCCGTACTCGTGCGCAGTGGCGACGATGGCGTGCATCTCCTCCTCGGTGAACTGGGGATTCTGGCCGTTTGCGGCCAAGGAGAGCACGCCGCCCGTCGCGGTGATCTTGATGAGATCGACGCCTTCCTTGTAGCGGAGGCGGACGGCCTTGCGGGCCTCGTCGGCGCCGTTGATGACGCCCTGGAGCGGGCCGGGGTCGCCCATGAGCTCGAAGTTGATGCCATTGGTCGGGTCGGCGTGGCCGCCGGTGGTGGCGAGGGCCTTGCCGGCGGTGTACACGCGCGGGCCGGGCACCCAGCCGGCGGCGATGGCCTTGCGGAGGGCGAGGGTGGAGTTGTCGCTGTCGCCGAGGTTGCGCACGGTGGTGAAGCCGGCGAGGAGGGTCTTGTTGGCGTAAAACGCGGCGCGCAGGGCGTAGTCGCCGGGGTTCAGGAAAAAGCCCTCGCTGTAGCTGGTGGGCGAGCTCTGGCCGTCGAGGTGCACATGGCAGTCGATCCAGCCGGGCGTGACCGTGGCGGCGGTGAGATCAAGGACCTTGTCGCCCGTGGCCGGGGCGGTGTAGCCGGCCTCGACCGCGGCGATGCGGTTGCCATCGACGATCACGGTCACGGCCTTGCGCGGTGCATCGGCGCGGCCGTCGATGAGGGTGCCGCAGTGGAGGAGGGTGCGGGCGGGGGCGAGGACGGCGGCGGCGAGGGCCAGCGCAGCCGCAAAGGCGGTGGGGAAATAGCGCATGGGCCGGTGATGGCCGGCCGCGGCAGGGGTTTCAATCCCGGTATTTTCACGGGGTCGCCCGGCCTACGCATAACTGCGTAGGCCGGGCGGAATGGATTTGCCTCGGTTCTCCATTCGTGGGGGCTTGATTTGGCGGGCTGTTCGCGGCTAGCTTATCGGTCCGTACCGCCGCGCCCCCTTTCATTTTTCGAAGAAACAAACTGATCCACGGCGGGTCGCAGTGCGCCACCCTCACCAGCTTCTCCACACCATGAAACTTCGCACCGTATCCGTCATTGCCGCGCTCGCCGGCGTTTTCACGGCCACCCTCGGGGCCCAGGACGTGCAGCGTTCCGAGCCCGTGGCCAACACCAAGGTCGAGACCCGTACCTACGAGCGCGACGGCAAGAAAGTCACCGAGCGCGTCGCCACCACCACGGTGCGCGAGACCGAGACGGTCAAGCAGCCCGATGCCTACAAGACCGCCATCTTCGTCACCAACCGCGCCGGCAAGGCGCAGGATGACAAGGTCGGCGCCCTCGAGGACTACATCACTTCCCGCGTCACCGACCAGGGCTTCACGGTCATCAGCCGCGAGACGGCGCTCAACGCCGTCGGCAAGCTCGACCCCAACGCCCATGAGAACCAAGTCGATGCCCAGCTCGCCGACAGCACCTCCGCCGTGCGCCTCGCGCAGACCCTCGGCGCCGACTACCTCCTGCAGGTTTCCCTTTCCGGCTTCGACGCCAAGCAGCGCAACATCGACGCCTACGGCGTCAAGACCACCAGCGACGAGCGCACGGTGCGCGTGAGCTACAAGATCCTCGACGGCAGCACCGGCGGCAGCCTCGTGGCCGACACCGTCAAGGCCACCACCACCGTCCAGCAGACCGGCACCTCCGGCGAAGATCACTCCGACGTGCTCAACGACCTCCTCGACGAGGCCGCGCAGAAAGTCGCCGTCAGCCTCCGGCAGAAGCTCAGCCGCCGCACGCTCGCGACCTCGGCCGCGCAGGAAAACGTCACCGTCACCATCCGCACCGAGGCGGCCGACATGATGATCCCCGACGTGCGCATCAACGGCGAGAACACCGTCACCATCTCCGAGAGCAAGTTCAAGGTCATCCCCCTCTCCGTGAACGTCGAGATCGACGGCATCTCCGTCGGCTCCGCCCCCGGTGAGATCCAGACCAAGCGCGGCCTGCACAAGCTCCGCGTCACCCGCGAGGGCTTCCAGCCGTGGGAGCGCACGGTCAACTTCTCCAACGGCCAGACCCTCAGCGTCGCCCTCCAGATGAGCGAGGCCGGCTACGCCCGCTGGAAGGAGTCCACTGCCTTCATCAACGAGCTGAAGAACGGCGCCAAGCTCACCGACGCCAAGGTCAAGGAGCTCGAAGGCAAGGCCAAGATGCTCGAGCAGAGCGGCATCAAGGTTGACACCAAGGAAGGCATCAAGATCGACAGCCGCTCCCTCTTCGGCGACGGCGACCACGGCCTCTTCGGCAAGTGAGCCCTGCGCCCCGCCACCACCCAGCTCTTAACTCATTCCCGTCATGAAATTCTTCCGCCTCCTCTCGCTCCTTGCCCTCGCCGCCGCGCTGATCGGCCCGGCCACCGCCCAGGACGCCGCGCCCGGTAAAAAGAAAATCGCGATCACCAAGATCGCCGCCACCGACGCGCTCCGCGCCCGCATGGCGAAGCAGGGCGTCGCCCTCTCCCTCGACAGCGTGCTCCAGGCGCTCGACTCGCAGGTCTATGACCGCGTGCTCAACACCAAGCGCTTCGAGGTGCTCGAGCGCTCCGACGCCGACGCCCTCGCCAAGGAGGCCGGTGCTGCGGGCAATGCCTTCGCTTTCAACCAGGCCGACTACATCCTCACCATCCGCGTTGATTCGTTCAACGACCGCATGGAGGAGCGCCGCCTCGCCGCCCTCGGCAAGACCGTCCGCTCCCGCACCGTCGAGCTCTCGGCCGTCGCCAAGATCACCGAGGTCGCTACGCAGCGCGCCATCGCCAGCACGAATTTCCAGGTCAAGCGCCACGACGCCGAGAACCGCTCGGAGAACACCACCGCCCGTGTCGGTGAGGAGAGCGACGACCTCATGATCTCCGCCACCCGCGAAATGGCGCAGAAGATCGCCAGCCGCGCCGCCGACGCCATCTACCCGGCCCGCGTCGTCGCCAAGCGCGACAAGACCGTGACGATCAATCGCAACGACGAGTCCGGCATCAAGGTCGGCCAGGTCTGGGAAGTCTTCGCGCTCGGCGACGAGATCGTCGATCCCGACACCGGCGACAAGACCCGTGAGGAAGTCTTCGTCGGCAAGGTGAAGGTCTCCCGCGTCACCCCGCAGAATTCCCAGGCCCAGGTCCTCGAGGACACCGGCATCGAGAAGGGCGCCTACGTGCGCCTGAAGGACGACGTCGAGTCTGAGGACGAGAACTGAGCCTCCGCCCGATTTCAGTCCCTTCCCCCACCGCCGGGCGCACCTTCCAGCCGCACCCGGCGGCCTCCTGTTCCGAACTCAACTAACCATCCCGTACCCGCATGAAAAACACCCGCTACGCCACCCCCCGCGCACTCGGCCTGATCGCCGGCTGCTTCGCCACGCTGTTCCTCGCCGGCTGCCAAACGTACCAGCAGCAGAGCGCCGACTTCTCCCAGTCCACCAAGGCCGGCTCCATCGCCGCCTCCGTCGCCAGCATCGACAAGCAGGCCGACGCCAACAAGGGCGGCAAGGATGAGATCATCTGGCGCCTTGAGCAGGGCGCCACCCTGCGCGTCGCCGGCCTCGCCGATCCCACCATGGTCCCGCCGCCGCCCGCGCCCGCCCCGGAGCAGCCGAAGGCCGGTGAGCCGCCCGCGCCGCCGCCGCCTGCCCCGACCGCCGCGGAGATCAGCCAGTTTTACCTGAAGCGCTCCCTTGCGGCCTTCAACCTCGCCGAGGACCGCATCAACAGCTACGAGGAACAGGCCAAGGTTAAGGTCGGCTCCGAGGTCGGCGCCGCCTTCACCAACCAGGCCAACCTGCCGTACCGCGGCCGCGCCTACGACAAGGTGATGATGGACACCTACAAGGCGCTCAACCAGCTCCAGCTCGGCCGCAAGGACGACGCGCGCGTCGAGCTCAACCGCGCCCTCCAGCGCCAGCGCGACGCCGTCGCGGAAAATGAGAAGCGCATCGCCGCCGCCCAGGAAGAGGCCAAGGCCGCCAAGGAGGGCAAGGCCAAGACCGAGGATGGCAAGACCGCCTCCTACGATACGGACAAGGCCACCGCCGACCCCAAGACCGGTCCCGCCCTCCAGGCCGCCCTCAACGAGTCCATCGCCCCGATGAAGTCCTACGGCGACTACGTTAATCCCTTCGCCGTGTTCCTCGACGGCCTGTTCTTCACGACCCTCGGCGAAGGCGGCTCCGACCTCGAGCGCGGCCGCAAGTCCTTCGAGCGCGTCGCCAGCATCGTCCCGGAGAATCCCTACCTCCAGCAGGACCTCGCGCTCTCCGCCAGCGCCGCCGAGGGCAAGCCCGTCGAGAATCTCACCTACGTGATCTTCGAGACCGGCACCGGCCCGGCCCGCGACCAGGTCCGCATCGACATCCCCACCTTCGTCGTCACGAGCCGTCTTTCGTACGTCGGCGCCTCCTTCCCCAAGCTGAAGTACAACAGCGACTACATCCCGGTCCTCGGCGTCACCGCCGGCGGCCAGAGCCTCTCGACCTCCGTGGTCGCGAGCATGGACAGCGTGGTGGCCAACGACTTCAAGAATGCCTGGCCCTCCGTCGTCACCAAGACCCTGATCACCACGGCCACCAAGGCCATCGTGCAGGCCGTCGCGCAGAAGGCCGCCGAGGACCGTGGCGGCATGTGGGCCGGCCTCGCCACCGGCCTGATCATGGGCGGCATCAACGCCGCCACCAACATCGCCGACACCCGCACCTGGACCAGCCTGCCCAAGGAGTTCCAGTACGCCCGCCTCGCCACCCCGGCCGACCGTCAGCTCACCCTGACCGCCGGCACGCAGACCAAGACAATTTCTTTGGAGCCTGGCGCGGTTAACGTTGTCTACGTGAAGTCCTCCTCGACGGCGTCCCCGTTGATCGTTTCGCAATTCGTTCTCAAACAATGAAAAACCATCTCCGCTTCATTATCACGCGCGGCGGCCTGCTGGCCGCTCTCGGCCTGCTGTTCGCCGGCTGTGCCACCAACGTCAACACGGTTGAGCGCGCCCAGTCCCAGGCCACCCCCAGCTACATCGCTGACAAGCGGGTGATCACCGACAACACCCTCGCGAACACCTTCCGCGTGGTGGCGATCAACCAGACCACGGTCTCCGGCAACCTGCTGAAGCTCCAGGCCACGGTTGAGAACCTCCGCAACTCCACCAAGACGCTCAACTACAAGTTCGAGTGGATCGACAAGGACGGCATGGCGATCGACTCGCCCAACGAGACCTGGAAGACGATGCTGTTCGAAGGCCGCGAGACCAAGACGATCTCCACCGTGGCGATCAACCCGCGCGCCGTCGATTTCACCCTCAAGCTCCGCGAATAATCCGCTTCACCGACCATGAACCACACCCGTTCCAAATTCCTCGCCGCCTCGGCCATGCTGGCCGCGGCGTTCCTCCTCGGCGGTTGCGAAACCACCTCCGACACCCGCACCGTCGACGCGAAGGGTCCCCAGACCCTCAATACGTCGGCGATCAACCCGCAGGACTGGGCCAACGCCGCCGACCAGCTCGTGGCCTCGCTCCTCAGCTCCGGCGCGCTCGAAAAGGCGCCGCGCCAGCCCGCCGTGCTCGCGGTTGACCGCGTCATCAACAACACCGCCCTCTCCATCGACACCGATCTCCTCATCAAGAAGATCCGCGTCGCCCTCACGCAGACCGGCAAGGTCGCCGTGACCAACACGATGGGCCTCGGCGAACGCGCCGTCGTCGCCTCCGAGGCGGCGGAGATGGATGAGATGCAGACCGGCAAGAAGGCCAAGGCGCAGAAGATCGACTACACGCTCTACGGTAAGCTCATCCAGCAGACCGACCGGGCGAACAACGTCACGCAGAACACCTACACGTTCCAGATGTCGCTCGTGCAGGTGAGCACCGGCCTGACCGTGTGGGAGGAGGAGCGCGAGATCGCCAAGCAGACCAAGCGCGCCAGCGTCGGCTGGTAAGCTGCGACTCGCATCGCGTAAGATTCAATTCAAGGCGCACCGGAAACGGTGCGCCTTTTTTGTTGGCGGGCTTCAGTCATAGTGGCTGCGGCGTCCTCGCCGCAGGGTTTGAGAATCTGCGGCGAGGACGCCGCGGCCACTGAATGTCCCCAAAAAAGGCCCGGTCAAAACGACCGGGCCTCTGGGTGTTTGGAAGAAGGAAGCTTATTTCGGCGATTGCGTCGTGTTCGAGGCGATCGGCCGGCCGTATTCATCGACCACCGTATCAACCGGCACCTGGATCGTGCGGCCGTCGGAGGTGGTCTCGGTCCGCCACGTGCGGACGACGCGCGCCTCATTGGTGAAAGGTTTCTTGGCGGCGCTGGTTGCACCTTCCGCCACGCCTACGACGGCTCCCGCGACATTGCCCGCCACGGCGCCCACGCCCGTGCCCACCGCCTGCCCGAGGGCCGGACCGGGATGGTTGGGATTGGTGTAGCTCGTGCCGGGTGCGCTGCACCCCGCGAACAGGGTCGCGGCGACCCCGAGGCTGCCGAGGGTTGAGAACAGGCGGAAGGAGGATTTCATGGCGGGGAGTTGTGACCCGGACTGTGGGAAAAGGTTACGGGCGAAATGAGCCTCTCGCAACACCGAAGTCGTTGTCAGTCAGGGAGGGTCACGGAGCGCTCGGCCGGGATGGGGTTTTGCCGGTAAAAGAGCGCGGTATGGCCCACGGCTCCGATGCAGACGCAGCGGCCCTCGTCGGCGATCTGTTCGCACAGGGCGGCCCGCTCGTCGCGTTCGGCCCCGAGGAAGCGCAGTTTCACGAGTTCGTGGCTGCGCAGCTGTTTTTGCAGCTCGCTGAAGAAGGTGGGCGTGAGTCCGCCCTTGCCGAGCTTCAGGGCCGGTTCGAGCGTCTGGCCGAGGCCGCGCAGATAGGATTTTTGGGCGCCGGTGAGCGCGAATTCGTACATGGTGTGCAAGCCACCATCGCTGATCCCGGCTGCGCCGCCAAGGATGGATTATCTTCAGCCGAAATAGCCCAGCGGCAGCTCACGCCACGTGCCGGAGGCGAGGGAGTCCAGCGTGAGGTCGCCGAAGCACGTGCGGTGCAGCGTCACGACCTCGCAGCCCTGGCTCGCGAACATGCGGCGCACCTGATGATATTTTCCCTCGGTGAGCGTCAGCTCCGCCTCGCGCGGGCCGAGCACGGTGAGGGTGGTGGGGGCGCAGGGCTCGGTCTCGCCCGCCAGCACCAGTGTGCCCGCGGCGAACAGCTCCGTCAGGCCGGCGGGCAGGTCGCGGTTGAGCGTGGCGCGATAGATTTTCGGCACCTTGTGCTTGGGCGAGGTGAGCCGGTGCACGAGCGGCGACTGGTCGGTGAGGAGGAGGAGACCGCTCGTGTCCTTGTCGAGGCGGCCGATGCTCGTCACGACCGGATTGCGGGCCCGCCAGCGCGGCGGGAGCAGGGAGTACACGTTGGGGCCCTCGCGCTCGTCGTGGGAACAGACGAGGCCGAGGGGCTTGTGCAGCAGGAGGAGCAGGCCGTCGGGGTGGTCCGGCGGTTCACCGTCGATGAGCACATCGGCGGGGTTCACCTTTTGGCCGGAGTCCTTGGCTGGCTCACCATTGACGAGCACCCGCCCGTCATCGACCCACGCGCGCGCCTCGCGGCGGCTGCAGTAGCCGAGATTGGATAGAAGCTGGTCGAGGCGGCGCATGGATTTGTTAATGTAGTGTAAAATAAATACG